>JAZDFZ010000039.1:0-40835 GCA_043807425.1 Actinomycetota bacterium | reverse complement strand
GCGGGCGGGAGCGATACGCGCGGCACGCTGGACGGCTCGCTGCTCTCCGTCGCGGTCCCTGGAGGCCTGGCGCCGGGCCGGCAGGTGCTCATCAGCTTCTACTTCCAGGCGCGTGTGCCGGAGATCACCGACGAGCTGGGGCTGCAGACGCTGCTGGGCGGCACCCCTCCCGGCGGGTACGGCATATTCGGCCACGCCGACAACATCTACAACCTGGGCTACCCGTTCCCCCTGGTGACGAGGTTCGAGAACGGCGAGTGGGACAAGCGCCAGGTCCCGCCGTACGGCGACCCGGGCGACTTCGACTGCGCGTACTTCACGGTCAACATCGACGTGCCGGACGCGTTCACCGTGGCGGCCTCGGGGCTCCGTACCGGGGTCGGGGGCGGGAGCGGCCGGAGTACCTACAAGTACACGGGGGGTCCGATGAGGGACTTCTCTATCCAGGCGGGCCTGGACTTCCGCACCACAAGGGTCAAGGAAGGCGAGACAGAGCTGACCTCGTACTACAGCAGGGACGCCGGGGATGCATCCGACAAGATACTCGAGTACGCGCGGCAGTCCGTCCGCCAGTTCAACAAGCACTTCGGCCCCTACCCCTACCGCCGCCTCAACATCTGCGAGGCGCCGCTGGCGGGGGGCGCCGCGGGCATGGAGTTCGCCGGCCAGATATTCATCGGGCGCACCATGTACGGCGATTTCGGGATCGAGCTGCCCAAGGAGCTCGAGGACCTGGGAGGCAAAGAGACCGAGGACCTGTTCAAGGAGCTGACCGGCGGACTGCTCGGTGACGCGGCCGAGTTCACCGTCGCCCACGAGGTCTGCCACCAGTGGTGGGGGATGGTGGTGGGGAGCGATCCCATCGACCACGCCTGGCAGGACGAGGCGCTCACCAACTACAGCAGCGTGATGTACTTCCGATGGCAGCACGGTGCCGAGGACGCCAAGCAGCAGTTGGAATCACAGCTGGTCTCCCAGTACTGGGCGGGAAGCGCCATGGGGGCCGGGGACGTGGTGGTGGACCAGCCGGTAGCCGACTTCGGTGACCAGTTCACCTACACGGCCGCGGTCTACGGCAAGGGCGCGCTGTTCTTCGAGGCCCTGGAGCAGATGCTCGGGGAGGGGGTATTCGAGAAGGACCTGAAGGCTTACTACGAGGAGTATTCCTTCGAGGTGGCGACACCGCAGGACCTGTTGGACGCTTTCAAGGCCAAGCCTTCGGATCCCGAGGCGGTCGCGGCGCTGTTCACCAGGTGGCTCAAGGAGAAGCACGGTTCCGAGGACATCGTGATGAGCCTTCCCGGTGGCGGCGTGATGAAGGACCTGCAAGACCTCATGGACCAGCTCCCGGACATGGACCTGGGGCCCCTGGAGGACTGGCTGAAGGACCTCATGGACGGCGGCACCACACCCGAGGGGCAGTCGGCGCCGCCGCCCTCGACCAGCCCCGTCCTCCCCATCTAGGGATCAAACCTGACGATTTGGTCGTTCTTTGCGTATTGATGCAAAGAACGCAAAATCTCAGGTTTGACCCCGTTTTTGCGTTCAGAAGGGGAGGTGGGCGGCCTGGAGGGCGCACAGCTCGTCGAACATCGCCCGGCATGCTTTCTTGTCGGGTGGTGAGCACGGGTCTTCGGTGAGGGCCTGCAGGGCGAGGTCCGGGTCGCCGGTGAGCGCGGACTCATTGATGAGGTCCTGGAGGGCGACCTGGGTGGCGATGTAGCCCGCGATGGGTTCGACGACCGGCGGCATCGTCTCCGGGTGGATCCCGTCGCCGTCAACCGTGGCGCCGACCTCGACGATGGCGCCCTCGGCGACGTTGGGAAGGTAGCCGCTGTTCGGCACGTTGACGGCCATCAGGCGGGCCGGCGTGCCGGTCCATAACGCGGCGACCAGGGGGATAACCTCCTCGAGGCTGCGGCCTACGCGGTGGTACGGTACGGGGATGTGAGTAGCGATGGCCCAGTTTGCGAGGCGCTCGAGATGGCGGTCCAGGTGTTCGAAGAACTCCACGGGGGGGACGTGGTCGCCGGCGAAGTCGAGGGCGAAGGGCAGATACTCCCCGATGTGGCTGTCCACCGAGCACGGCACGATGCCGTACTCGCGGACCATGTGGACGACCAGGGGCGAGTACAGCTGGTCCGCACACGCCGCACACAGCACGAACCTGGAGAGCATCCTCACCAGTGCGACGACAGGGCCCGGGTAGTCGAAGGTTCGACCGGCGAAGAGGTCACGGATGCGGGGCAGGAGGTCCTCCCCGGTGTGGCGGTCCCGGAACTCGGTGAAGAAGGTGAAGTGGTTGATCCCGGATGCCCTCGCCTCGATATCGCGGGACCGCCTGCGCAACAACAGGGAGAGCCGGTGCACGCCGATCGGCATCTCGTGGCACATGCCGACGTTGCGGACCCTGGTGGCCCGGTTGATGGCCAGGGTGACACGGCTCATCGGATTCGACAGGTTGACGAGGAACGCGTCCGGACTGTACCTCTCGATGTCGGCGCAGATGCCCAGGGTGGTCTTGATGCTGCGCAGTGAGTGGAACACCGCACCCGGGCCCCCGTTCTCGGCGTTGATCTGGCGTGCCCCGTGCCTGTTGGCGATCTCGAAGTCCTGACGCCAGTAACGGAACCGGCCGATCTCGGCGCTGCTGATCACGAAGTCCGCGCCGTCCAGCGCCTCGGCGGGGTCGGTGGTGCGGTCCAGCACCACGGGGGCGCCGTGGGCGGCGTTGAGCTTCGCCGCAAAGACGTAGGCGCGCTGGAGGCGCTCCTCGTTGATGTCGTGGAGCACCAGCCGGCTCCCCGCCAGCTCCGGGGTGTTCACCACGTCGTTGACCATGGATGGGCCGAACGACATCCCGCCCGCTCCCACCATCGTGATCTTCGGAATCCGTCGCATCACATCCCCCCTGCACGCCCATATTGAATAGAATGGTGCCAGGCACCATTCAAGTCACCGTTCCGATCCGGGCCGCCGCCCGCGCTCAGTATAATATAATGCCGGTCGTTGGTTGACGCACCTTAAGGAGGTAGCACGTGGAAAAGAAATACCCGATGTTCACCGAGGAGCACGACATGCTCCGGCAGTCGATACGCGAGTTCGTGGAGAAGGAGGTCACCCCCCACGTCGACGAGTGGGAGGAGAACGAGGCCTACGACATGGCGGCGTTCAAGAAGATGGGCGAGCTGGGATTCCTCGGCCTGAGGGTCCCCGAGGAGTACGGCGGCGAGGGCTCCGACTACTGGTCGGTGATCGTGCTCTTCGAGGAGCTTATCAAGAGCGGCTGCTCCGGATTCCTCACCGCTGTTGGCGTTCACATGGAGGTGGCGATCCCCGCGATACTTCATCACTCCACAGAGGAGCAGAAGCAGAAGTACCTGGTCGGCGCGGTGAAGGGCGAGTCGCTTGGAGCCCTCGCCGTCACCGAGCCGGAGGCCGGCAGCGACGTCGCGGCAATGCTCTCCACGGCGGTCGAGGATGGCGATGACTACA
Organism: Actinomycetota bacterium; assembly: GCA_043807425.1. Taxonomy (GTDB): domain Bacteria; phylum Actinomycetota; class Geothermincolia; order Fen-727; family Anoxymicrobiaceae; genus JAHJCO01. The sequence continues at coordinate 37,340 of JAZDFZ010000039.1, read as the reverse complement.
TCATCAACGGCAACAAGATCTTCATCTCCAACGGCGCGCGCGCGGACTGGGTGGTCGTCGCGGCCAAGACCGACAAGGAAGCGGGCTACGGGGGGATAACCGAGTTCATCATCGACACCGACACGCCTGGTTTCGAGGTCAGCCGCAAGCTGGACAAGGTGGGCCTGCGGTCCAGCGACACCGCGGAGCTGTTCTTCACCGACATGCGCGTGCCAAAGACCGCGGTGCTGGGGGAGGTCAACAAGGGCTTCCAGCAGATCATGTCCAACTTCGTGCCCGAGCGCCTGTTGATAGCCGTGGGGGCTTACGGCGGCGCCGAGCGCGCGCTGGAAATGGCCGTGGCCTACGCCAAGGAGCGGGTCCAGTTCGGCAAGCCTATATCGCGCCAGCAGCACAACGCCTTCAAGATCGCCGAGATGGCGACCAAGCTCGAAGCCTCAAGGGAGCTCACCTACCGGACGGCGGACATGTACAACCGGGGGCTGGACTGCCTCAAGGAGGTCTCGATGGCGAAGTGGTACAGCACCGAGGTCGCCAACGAGATCGCCTACGACTGCATGCAGCTCATGGGCGGGTATGGATACATGATGGAGTACCCGATCCAGCGCGCGTGGCGCGACCTGCGTGTCCAGACCATCGTCGGCGGCACCACCGAGGTCCAGAAGCTTATCATCACCAGGCTCATGGGCCTCTGATCGAAACAGATCTGGGCGGGGTCGGCATTCTCCGGCCCCGCTTTTTTCGTTCCAGCGCATATGAGAAAAGATGGTTGAGGTTAGTTCTCACAATCAACAGAATCAACTATTCCAACATTACTCCCAATCAGCAACAGCAGTAGAAAAACGCACCATCCTGTCCCGCAAAAGTTAAAGTTAACTTTAGGGTTTACATTTCCCGGGGCCCTGTTACAATAAATCCGGTAGATCTGTACGGGTCGCGCGCAACCGCCTCGAAGGGGTGGATACCATCCCTGACAGGCCTCTCCGATAAGCTATGTTTCCTTTTAAACAGCCAGATCCTGACATTACGCCCGTTAGCCGGCGTTAGCGTAAGGCCTTGTCACCGGGGGGCGGGGGGGCTGGAGCCGCAAATCGCCGGATGAGCAAAAGAAGGAAAAAAATGGTTACTAAATTAACTATTAAGTTGAGATGACAGTTAGAGCGGGAGTACACGAGAATACCTGGGGGCACGTCGAGGCCCCCGCCTGGGTGCGTCCGGCGGTCACCTATCTGCGCCGGGTCGGGCCCTATTTCCTCCTGTTCGGACTGGTCGCGGCCACGGTGATCTTTGCGGTGAGCTGCAACGGTTCGACCGTGGCGTTCACCAACGGATCCAGGACCTACACGCTGAACGTGGAGGTGCCGGAGCGCGACGCGTTCGCGAAGGGCCTCTCGAGCCGTGAGAGCCTGCCGGCCGACGGCGGGATGCTCTTCGATTTCGGCCGTGACGTCACGACCTCGTTCTGGATGAAGGACACCACCATCCCGCTGTCCATCGCTTTCATCGCCTCCGATGGAAAGGTCCTGGCCGTCAAGGATATGCAACCGCTGGACCTCACGCCGGTGAAGCCCCCCGGGGAGTACCGATACGCCATCGAGACGAACCAGGGCTGGTTCGCGAAGCACGGCATCAAGCCCGGTTCCCGGGCGTCAATAGACCTCTAGACCGGACGAGCCCCCCACGAGAAACGGGCCCGGCGCAAGCCGGGCCCGTCCCCTTTTAAGATCTTAATTGTTCTCAGGCCACGGTGACGGCCGCGTTGCTGATGGCCACCTCTCCGCGCTCCGCGGTCTTCGCCTGGAAGACGATGGTCCCATCGCCCATGTCCCACATCTCGGTGACGATGGTCTCACCGGGGAACACCGGGCGGCTGAAGCGCACCTTGACCGACTTGAACCGCTCCGGGTCGTTGTCGCAGTACTCCCGGAGCACCGCGCGCGCGGCGTGCCCGAAGGTGCACAGCCCGTGCAGGATCGGCTTGTCGTACCCGGCCATGGACGCGAAGTTCGGGTCCGCGTGCAGCGGGTTGATGTCACCGGAGAGCCGGTAGATCAACGCCTGCTGGGGCAGGGTCTTCATCTCGACCACCTTGTCGGGCGCGCGCTCCGGCGGCTCGTTGCCCGGAGCCGGGCCCTTCTCTCCCCCGAAGCCGCCCTCGCCGCGGATGAAGGTGCCGAAGACGTTGTAGTAGACGACGTCCCCCGCCTCGTCCCTGGTCTCGGCCTCGAGTTCTATGAGGGCCCCCTTGCCCTTGTCGTACACCCTGGCAACCCTTGGGTAGGTGGTGAGCTTGCCGCTCACCTGGGGCTGCTTGCGGATCTCCAGGTACTGCTCCCCGTGCAGCAGCATCAGAAGGTTGATCTCCACTCCCGGGACGGCCAGCAGGCCCATCAGCGCCGGGAACGGCGGAATGACGCCGTACGTCGGCAGGACCGACAGTCCGGGGGGGTTCTCATACACGAACTTCAGGTCGTCCGCCTCCGCCCCCGCGCCGACGCCCAGCGCGTACAGGATCACCTTTTGTTGATCGTACTCGTAGGCCAGCGGGGTCAGCTCAGCCCCAACCGCCTTGTCGAGGTCTATCGGCATGCTCTACACCCCCGTCAGTCCAGCTTGATGTGGCTGAGCGCCTTGCCCGTCTGTGCCGGCGCCGAATCGAACTCCTGGCCTCCCTCGAGGTTGGTGATCTCGGAGATCTTGGCCGCTATGTCATCGACAGTGACCACCGCGGGGTCTTCGAAGAAGACGCCCGGGCCCTCCACGATCGCGGCGCGGCTGAAGTAGCCCGCACCGGCGACCAGTATCTGGCCGGACAGCTCGCAGGCCTCGCTGCACATGTAGGCGGCGATGGGGCTCACGAACTCCGGCTTCAGCTTCTCCACCACCTGGGGAGGCAGGACCGTTGCCGTCAGGCGCGTGCCCGCCACGGGAACCAGCGTGTTGGCCTTGATGTTGTACTTGGCCCCCTCCAGCTTGACCGAGTTCATCATCCCGGCGATCCCCATCTTGGCCGCGCCGTAGTTGACCTGGCCGAAGTTGCCGTAGACGCCCGCCGCGGACGAGGTGCTGAGGATGCGGCCGTAAGCGGCCTCCCTCATGTAGGGGAACGCCGCCTTGGTGCAGAAGAAGGTGCCGGACAGGTGGACGGCGATGATGAGGTCCCAGTCCGCGACCTCCATCTTCATCAGGCTCTTGTCGCGCAGGATGCCGGCGTTGTTTATGAGGATGTCGATCCTGCCGAAGGAATCGATCGCGGTCTGGATTATCTTCTGCGCGGTGTCCCACTCCGCCACGCTGTCGTAGTTGGGGACAGCCTCTCCGCCCATCTCCTTGATCTCGTCGCAGACCTTCTGAGCGGGGGTCGCGTCGGATCCCGTACCGTCCATAGCTCCACCGAGGTCGTTCACCACGATCTTGGCGCCACGGCCGGCAAGCTGCAGCGCGTGGGCCCTGCCGAGCCCGCCGCCGGCGCCGGTAATGACCGCGACCCGGTCGTCGAACCTTATCTCGTCAGCCATATTCCATCTCCTTTCTCTAACCCACAAGTCAGTGCCGTCAGGACTGCTATTCTATAACTAATCAAGGTGGGTTGCATCCGGCCGGGACAAGGGTCGGACCCCCGTTTCGGCGGGGTCTTTTCCCCTTCCGACACTGATAGAATTAGGCGGGCTGATACCGACGAAAGGGTGGTAGATATGTTCAAGGAGATGTTCGACCTGACCGGCAGGATAGCCATCGTCACGGGTGGCAGCCGCGGCATCGGCGAGGCTATCGCGCTGGCGCTCTCGGAGTTCGGAGCGAAGGTGGTGCTCACCAGCCGGAAGATCGAGGGGCTCACGGCGGTCAAGGAGAAGGTCGAGGCGGCCGGGGGCGAGGCGATCTGCATCCCGGCGCACATGGGCGACCTGGACTCGCTGCAGAAGGTCGTCGAAGGCACCCTTGAGGCGTACGGGACCATAGACATACTGGTCAACAACGCCGCCACCAACCCGGTCTTCGGGCCCGCCATGGAGGCCGACGCGGCGGTATGGGACAAGATACTGGACGTCAACCTGAAAGGCATCTTCTTCCTGACCAGGGAAGTGGGGAAGACCATGCTGGCCAACCGGAAGGGCAGCGTGATCAACATCAGCACCGAGGCGGCCCAGCGGCCGGCCCCGGGGCTCGGTGTCTACAGCATCAGCAAGGCCGGGCTGGACATGGTGACAAAGGTGTTCGCCCAGGAGTGGGGCCCGATGGGGGTCAGGGTGAACGGCATCGCCCCGGGGCTGGTCAAGACCAGCTTCTCCAAGGCGATGTGGTCCAACGAGGAGATCCTGAAGTTCGTTACCAGCAGGAACGTGCTGGGACGCATGGCCCAGCCCGAGGAGATAGCCGGGGCGGCGGTGTTCCTGGCGTCCGACGCCGCCAGCTTCATCACCGGGGAGACCCTCCTCGCCGACGCGGGGTCCATGCTGAGCTGATGAGAACGACCGCTGTTCTGATCTGCGCGGCGATGCTGGGGCATATCGTCTCCGGCGAGCACAGCCCCATCCGGCTGTTCCTGATGCGCGTGTTCGCGCGGTACATCGAGGTGCCGGTACTCCACCTTTCGTACCTGGCCTGCGTGGGGCGGCTCAAGTTCCTGTCCCGCTTCTTCCTCACCCGCTGGCTGCTCCTCTACCCCATCGCTTACCCGTTCGGGCACTACGGCGACACCGGCAGGCCGGTCCCCGCCGACGAGCTGATAGAGATGGTGAAGGGGCTGGAGGGGAAGATCGCCGTCGGCCCCTGTCGGTGCCGGATGGGCCACAGGGCGTGCGCCCACCCGATGGAAACGGACATCGTGATCCGCACCGGCACCGACGTCTGGCTGGAGGCCTTTCCGACCATCTACCGTGAGATAAGCCGCCAGGAGGCGGTCGGGATCATCAGGGAGTGCGCGGAACAAGGCCTGTTCCAGATGGTGTTCCTGCACTGCCTTCTCGGCGGGGCGGTCAACGAGTACGTAATCTGCAACTGCTGCACCGACGGCTGCGTTCCCTACATCCTCAACAGGACCCTGGGCCAGGATGTCTACCCGCTGGTGAAGGGGGACTGGCGCGCGGCGGTGAACCCCGAGGCCTGCAGGGCGTGCAGGACCTGCGTCGAGGTGTGCCCGTTCTCGGCCAGGGTGCTGGTGGACGGCACGCCCCGTGTGCTGGAGTGCTTCGGATGCGGGCTGTGCGCGGCGAACTGCCCTCACTCAGCCACTACGATGGCGCCCTACTTGCCGGGGTAAGAAAGGCTGTCTTCTATCTCCTCGTAGAGCCGGTACGGCATCCCGCAGGTCATGTGGGCGGGTGAGTTGCCCCCCCAGGTGATGCCACCGGTGCAGAAGTACGAGATGTTGGCGGCGTCCTCGAGGTACGGCAGGATGCTGGAGTTGCGGCAAACCGACATGTCCGCCATGGCGTTGCGGAGCATCCTCTCGAAGGTCCCGGTCAACTTCTCGCTCTTGAACAGGGTCCTGGTCAGGTCGTCGAAACGCTTCCATCGTCGCAATGCGGACAGCAGCCTGTTGGTGGCGCTCACGAGCAGGACCCGCGCGCTCAGGCCCCTGTCCCCCACTCCCAGGGCGGTCCTGCCGATCTGGCCCCGGTACCTCTCTACCAGGGACCCCTCCGGCAGCGCGGCCGCGATCCGGCGCAGCTGCTCGGGCCTCCCCCTCATGATCACCACGTCCGGCCGGGCGCCTTCCCTGAAACCCGACAGGGGAGCGAGATATATGCCGGTGGCCGCCCCGGGCAACCTCGGCTCGAGGCTCTTCTCGAACGCGCTGTTGGGTTCTTTCAGCCCCGTGACCACGGGCGACCACTTGCACACCTCGATCGAGCCGGGCGCGAGCAACTGCTCCACCCCGGAGGTGGCTAGCCGCACCGCGTCGCAGTAAGAGACGCCGTGGTAGGGCGCCAGGTCCTCGAACCCCTCCAGGGAGTCCAGCACCTTGACCCCGATCACGGGTAGCTCCAGGGTTATCCTCTCCATCGCACCTCACTATGTAACAAAAGGGCCTGACCCTTTTGTTACATCAGTCGATCTTGTTGAATGCGGTCTTCGGGGAGCTGCAGATCGGGCACTGGTCGGGAGGCTCACCCTCCACGGTGTTGCCGCACACCTGGCAGACCCAGTAGTCGACCTCCGCGTTGTTGCCCAGGTTGTCCAGGGCCTTCTTGTACAGCCCGGCGTGGATCTGCTCGACCGCGTTCGCGTTCTCGAACGACATCACCGCGGCGTTGTTGCCCTCGGCCCGGGCCCGCTCGATCATCGGCGGGTACATACTGGTGAACTCGTGGGTCTCCCCGCCGATCGCCTCGGTGAGGTTGTCCGCGGTACCCTTGACACCATCCATCGCCCTCAGGTGGGCATGCGCGTGGACGGTCTCGGCGTCGGCCGCCGCCCTGAACAGCCTGGCCACCTGGGCGTAACCCTCGGCGTCCGCCTTCTTCGCGAAAGCCAGGTACTTCCTGTTCGCCTGGGACTCCCCCGCGAACGCCTCCTTCAGGTCGTCGGAAGTCGACATGTCGGCACTCCTTTCTCTTCCCCTTAGATGCCAGTCACTCAGTTCGGGGAAACCGGGGCCGCTCCTGTCCCGGCCCTGTCCGGTCCTCGAAACGGGACTCCGCCGCGCGCTGCGCCGCGATCAGATTATATAAGGGGCTCCGACCGCGCGCACCACCTGCGGTCCCCGGGCGTCCGAAATCGGTCTGGAAAGCGCCTTCTGTGTTGCCCTATAATGCGAATCACCCGCATGGAGACCCCGCAGGAGAGAGGACGGGCACGATGAGCAACGGCACCGATCTGAGGAACCAGGAGACCAGCCGCTGGCGCCGGTGGGGCTCCTATGCGCTGGGCATCGTCATCGAGACAGTGGCCGTCCTTGCCATCTCCGGGCTGGCCCTGCTGATACTGTTCATCGTAAAGGCGTTCGTTCGGTGATCTTCAAGCCTACCCGCGAGGACCTCAAGCTCATCGGATGGGGCATAGGCAGGGTCATCCTCGGCGTCGGCCTCATCATGCTGATCCCCCTGGTCGTGGCGATCGTCTCGACGGAATGGCTGACCGTCATCGATTTCCTGATCGGGATATTCGCCTGCCTGACGTTCTGGCTGGTCATGGAGATCACCTGCAAGACCGGCCGCGACCTGACCTGGTTCCACGGGCTCATCGTGGCCTCGGCCGGCTGGCTCACCGCGATGATGTTCGGCGCCATACCCCACATGCTGTCGGGACACTTCAAGTCCTACCTCGACGCCTGCTTCGACCTGATGAGCGGCTACACCACCACCGGGCTGTTCCTGCTCCAAGACCTCGACCACGTATCGCACGGGCTCAACATGTGGCGCCACCTTCTCACCTACGCCGGGGGGCAGGGCATCATCGTCATCGCCCTGACGTTCCTCTTCGCGGGGACCGCGGGGGCTGTCAAGGTCTATGCCAGCGAGGGAAAGGAGGAGAAGCTCCTTCCCAACGTCATCAGGACCGCGCGGGCGATATGGATGATCAGCCTGACCTACCTTGTCATCGGCAGCGCCTTCCTGTTCGTGGCGCTGTTGTTCGAGGGGATGCCGGCCGGGCGCGGCTTCCTGCACTCGGTATGGCTGTTCATGGGAGCCTGGTCGACAGGCGGGTTCGCGCCCCAGAACCTCAACCTCCTCTACTACCACAGCCTGTGGATAGAGATGGTGACCCTCGTGATCTTCGTCATCGGCTCCTTCAACTTCATACTCCATTACTCCGTCTGGACGCGGCGGCGCACCGAGATACTCAAGAACATAGAGATACGCTCCTTCACCATAACCGTCGCCGTCACCACCTTCATGCTGGCGATCGGCTTCTCCAAGGGCACCGTCTACACCACCCTCACTGAGTTCTTCCGCAAGGGCTTCTACAACCTGGTGTCCGGGCACACCACCACCGGCAACAGCACGGTGTTCGCGACCTCGTTCTTCAGGGAGTTCGGCTTCATCGCCATGTGGGCGATCACCCTGGCGATGGCCATCGGCGCCAGCGCCTGCTCGACCGGCGGGGGGTTCAAGGGGCTGCGCATGGGCATCTTCACCAAGTCGCTGTGGGGCGATATCAAAGGCCTGGTATCCCCCGAGTCCGCCGTGGTCAGGGAGAAGATCCACCACGTGAACGACATCTGGCTGGACGACGCGCTGGTCAAGGGCACCATGCTGGTCCTCATCAGCTACGTCATCATCTACTCGGTGGGAGGCCTGCTCGGGGTCATATACGGTTACCAGCCGTCGGTCGCCTTCTTCGACGCGGTGAGCGCGGGGAGCAACACGGGGCTTTCGGCCGGGCTCACCACTCCATTGATGCCCGCCCTTCTGAAGGTCTGGTACATCTTCGAGATGTGGGCGGGGCGCCTTGAGTTCCTGTCCATCTTCGCGCTGTTCGGCATGGCCGTAGCCGTGGTGAAGGGGAAGAGGGTGGGGAAGAGATGAGACGCCGTAGCGGGGTACTCGGCCTGCTGGGGGCGGCCCTCGGCATCTACGCCCTGCTCTCCTGCTGCCTGGTGGCGGCCGTGCGAGCCGATGACACGGTGGCCATAACAAGACTCATCGATGACATGAAGCAGTACGACGGAAAGACCGTCACCATACAGGGGGAGGCCATCGGCGACGTCATGGTGCGGGGCACCGACGCCTGGATAACCGTCAACGACGACGAGTACAGTAAGAAGAGCATCGAGGAGGGCGGCGAGCTGGTCGGGATGTCCAACGCCGGCATCGGGGTCTGGATCTCCTCCCGTGACGCGGAGCGGATACGGATTTGCGGGGGCTATAAGAACAAGGGGGCCATCGTCACCGTGACGGGCACCTTCAACAGGGCCTGCAAGGAGCACGGCGGCGACACCGACATACACGCCACGAGCCTCGAGGTCGTGAAGGACGGTTACCCTTTCGAGCGCTCCTTCCCCTGGGGGAAACTCGTCGCGCTCCTGGCGCTGGTTGCGGCCGCGGGCGGCCTGGGCTGGTACAGGTGGTACAAGCGTAAGGCGGGCCTCCGCGAAGCACACAGGGAGATATAGACCGTGTACGTGATCGTTGCCGGCTGCGGACGGGTAGGCTCTCAGCTCGCACAGGCCCTGTCTTATGAGGCCCATGACGTGGTGGTCATCGACAAGGACGCCGGCGCCTTCCGCCGCCTCGGGGGCACCTTCAACGGCATCACGCTGGAGGGCGTGGCGTTCGACGAGGAGCTGCTTCTCGAGGCCGGCATAGACCAGGCCGACGCCTTCGCCGCTGTGACCAACCACGACAACACCAACCTGATGGCCGCCGAGGTCGCCACCACCGTCTTCGAGGTGCCCAGGGTCATCTCGAGGCTCTACTACCCGGAGAAGGAGCTCACCTTCTTCAAGATGGGCATCGATTACGTGTGCAGCACCACCCTCCTTGCTGAGCGCGCCAGGGAGAAGCTATACCAGGGTGCGGACGTGAAGATACAGCAGGACCGCCTGGACCTGGGAATCCAGGTCGTTGACATGGAGGTCCCCGAGGGCGTGGAGGGCGCCACGGCCGGAAGCCTCAACTACGGCGTCAGCTCCAGGCTGGTGACGCTGCTCAGGGGAAACAGGGAGATCTACTGGAACGCAGGCACTCCTCTGACGGCCGGGGACGGTATCGTCATGAGCCTGCGCCGCGAGGGCTGGGCCACGGTCGCGGCGGTCATGGGCTCGGGTCCCGCGGCGCACATCGACCCGGCATTCTCCGGTCCCACCCCGGGCGCCGCCGAGCTGTTCACCCCGGGCAGGGCGGTGATCGGAGGCTGCTCCGCGGTCGGCGCGCAGCTTGCACTGCTGCTGTCTATGGACGGCCACGAGGTCACTCTCATAGACACCGATCCCTCCAGGTTCGGGAGGCTGCCCTCAGCGTTTGAGGGGACCCTCATCGAGGGGACCATCTTCAACGAGGACGCGCTGACGGCGGCCGGGATCGAGTCCGCCGATTACTTCCTGGCCATGACCAAGAAGGACAACGCCAACCTGATGGCGGCGGAGGTGGCGCGGCACCTTTTCGGCGTGCCTCGCGTCGTGGCCCGCCTGTTCAACACCGACAAGGAGCGCACCTACCAGGCGCTCAGGATGGACTACGTCTGCGGCACCAGGCTGCTGGCGCAGACGTTGCAGGAGCGCATACTGCTTCCCCTGGTGCGCACCCGCGGCGCGGTGCTCAACAACAGGCTCGACCTCGTCGAGTTCGAGTGCCCGCGCCGCTGGGAGGGGATGACCGTCCGGAAGGCCTGGGAGGGGTCGGGGGTGGCGCTGGCCTTCATCACCAGGCGGACTACCGGGTACCTGCCCGAGAACAACTTAGTACTGCGCCAGGGCGACACTATAACCGCCGTGGCCACGGAAAAAAACGTGAGGAAGCTGGAGAAGCACCTGCACAGGTAGGGGGTGATCGCGATTCACATAGTGATAAGCGGCGGAGGCATGGTGGGGTCGTTCCTGGCGGGTGAGCTCCAGGAGAAGGGGCATACGGTCGTGGTGATCGAAAGGGACACGGTTGCCTGCGAGCGGCTATCGGCGAAGGTGCCGGTAATGGTCATCTGCGGGGACGCCTGTGACTACCGTTACCAGGAGGAGGCCAGGGTCGACCGGGCCGACGTGTTCGCGGCGGTAACGGGAGACGACGATGACAACCTGGTGGCATGCCAGCTCGCCAGGACCTCCTTCGACGTCCCACGCGCGGTGGCCAGGGTGAACAACCCCAAGAACGAGCGCATCTTCAACCTGATGGGCGTGGACGCGATATCCAGCACCACCATCATCGGGCACCTCATAGAAGAGGAGACCACGCTGGGCGACATCATCACCCTGCAGGTGATGAAACGGGGCCGGTTCGCTATCGTCGAGGTGGACATCCCCACGTCCGGCACGAGGTGCTGTGAGAGGGCGGTAAAGGACCTCGGACTTCCCCCGGACTGCGTCCTGGTGGCCATCATCAGGGGCGATGAGACCATGATCCCGGGCGGCATGGACTCGCTCATGGGCGGAGACTCGGTCATAGCGGTGACCTCGATCGACAGCGAAAAGAGACTCAGGGACATACTCCTGGGGTAGCTGACCCGGCGTTTTCCACCATGCGCACGCGATAAGACCCCGTTTCTTTCCGATATAATCAACCCATGGATTTCATCGTAGCCGGATGCGGCGGGGTCGGTTCCCGCCTGGCACAGTACGTCGCGGAGCAGGGCCAGCACGTGGTCGTGATCGACAGGGATCCTGAAGCCGTCAAGCAGCTCCCGAAGTCGTTCAAGGGCGTCGCCGTCGCGGGCGACGTCATGCAGGACGCGGTGCTGGTGGAGGCCGGGATCGGGAAGGCAGACGGCTTCGCCGCGGTTACCCAGTTCGACGACACCAATCTGGCGATTGCCGAATCGGCCATGACGAAGTACGGCGTCGCCAGGGTCGTTGCCCGCCTGGTGAACCCGGACAAGGAAAGCGCGTTCGCCCGCAGGGGCATAGACTACTTCGACAGCACGGTCATGATCGCGAACCGCGTCCGCTCGCAGCTTTTTCAGAGCCCGGACTCTATCGTACAGCAGGACCGCAGTGAGGTCGGTATCCAGGTCATCGAGTTCGGTATCGGCGACGAGGCGGCCGGCAAGCCGGCAGGCGGCCTCAACTACGGGATAAGCTCCAGGCTCCTCATCCTCCTGCGGGGCAACAAGGTGTTTCCATTCGACGCCAGGACACCGCTCGCAAAGGGCGACAGGGTGCTGATGACCCTGCGCAAGGAAGGGTGGATGGTCGTCAGAGAGTGCATGGGCTCCGATCTCGACGAGAGCGCATGCCGGGGAGCGCTGGCGTTCGGCCTCGCCTCGGACGCGCTGGACGAGACCACCCCGGGGTGGAAGGTGCTGGTGGCAGGCTGCAGCCAGGTGGGGGCCTATCTTGCCTACGTCCTCGACCGGGAGGGACACCGTGTGACCCTGATCGATCCCAATCCCTCGCTCTTCCAGAGGGTGTCCAGGGAGTATGGTGGCGACTTCGTCGAAGGCGAGATATTCGCGCCGGAGACACTCGAGAAGGCGGGGATCAGGGCCACCGAAGCCTTCGCGGCGGTCTCGAAGTCCGACAAAGCGAACCGCAAAGCGGTGGAGGCCGCCAGGAACCCCTTCCAGGTGGAGCGCGTGATCTCGCGCGTCTTCGAGCCGTCCGAGGAGCCGGCCTACCAGGCGCTGGGTATGCCGTACGTGTGTGGTACCAGGATGCTCGCGCTGGCACTCATGGAGAGGCTGGTCGACCCCGTGGTGAGGTCCAAGTCCTCTTGCATGTTCAACCAGTACGACCTGGTGGAGTTCGTCTGCCCGTCCCGGTGGGAGGGCAAGCGGGTTCGTGCCGCTTCGAACTCCGCGAAGGTCACCTTCGCTTACATGATCAGGCGCAGCACGGGGTACATGCCGGAGGACAACTTCGTGCTGCGCGCCGGAGACGCGATCTGCGCGCTGGTGACGGCGAAGAAGCTCCGGCGGCTGGAAAAGACCCTTCACAGACTCGGGTAGCAGGAACACATGGAAGAAACCATCTACTCGACCCCCGAGGACGGGGTCTACGGTCTGCTTGGATCGACGCCCCGGGGGTTGCGATACGACGAGGCGGCCCGGCGGCTCGACGTAGAGGGAAGAAACGTCCTCGAGAAGAAACGCGGAACTCCTCTGTGGCGCAAGCTGCTCTATAACTTCGTTCACTTCTTCGCCATCATGCTATGGGTCGCTGCGGTCCTCTCTTTCGTCGCCGGAATGCCCGAGCTGGGGTATGCCTGCATAGCCGTGGTCGTCATCAACGCCTTCTTCACCTTCTGGCAGGAGTTCAAGGCGGAAAAAGCGATCGAAAGCCTCGAGAAGATACTGCCCAAGAAGGTCCGGGTCGTCCGCGACGGCGAGGAACAGGAGATAGAGGCGGAGGACCTGGTGCCGGGTGACCTGATGCTACTGGAGGCGGGCAACAGCATAAGCGCCGACGCCCGCCTGGTCCACGTCAGCGAGATGCGGGTCAACAACTCCGCTCTGACCGGCGAGTCGGAGCCGCAGTCGAGGCGATCCGAGGCCATGAGTGTTGAGAACGCGGCGCTGGCCGACCTCTCCAACCTGGTCTTCGCCGGCACCAGCGTGGCCTCGGGCAGCGGAAAAGCGGTGGTCTACTCGACCGGCATGAAGACCGAGATCGGCAAGATCGCGAACCTTACCCAGGAGGTCAAGGAGGAACCGAGCCCGCTCCAGAAAGAGATGGGCAAGATAACCAAGATACTGGCACTGATTGCTACCGGCCTGGGGTTGCTGTTCTTTTTCCTGGGGGCCTTCGTGATGCACATGCCCAAGGCCGCGGCTCTGATGTTCGGCATCGGTATAATCGTGGCGAACGTCCCGGAGGGCCTCCTGCCCACGGTGACCCTCGCGCTTGCCATGGGGACCCAGCGAATGGCGAAGCGGCACGCCCTCATAAAGAAGCTCTCCTCGGTCGAGACCCTCGGATGCACAACCGTCATCTGCACGGACAAGACAGGCACCCTCACCACCAACGAGATGACGGTAAGAGAGATGTGGGTGGCGGACCGGGACATCGTGATAGGTGGCGTCGGATACAATCCAGCGGGTGACTTCAGCGTCGACGGGCGCCCGCTCGATGACGACGACAGCGCCGCCATGCTCAAGTTGCTCCGGATAGCGGCTTTCTGTAACAACTCCAGGCTCCTGCGGCCCGAAGAGGAACAGGAGCAGTGGCGCATCCTCGGCGACCCTACCGAAGCCGCCCTCCTGGTCGCCGCGCAGAAGTTCCGGTACGACTACGAGACCGATCTGCGGATATTCCCGAGGCAGTACGAGCTCCCCTTCGACTCGCGCCGCAAGAGGATGACCACGACCCACAAGGTGGAGACCGGTGTCGAGGCGCTGGTCAAGGGGGCGCCCATGGAGGTGCTGAACCTCTGCACCAGGATATGGGAGCCGGGCGGGGTACGGGACATCACCGAGCAGGACAGGGCCCAGGTCGTTGAGATGAACGACCGCTACGCGACCCAGGCCCTGCGGGTGCTTGGGTTCGCCTACCGGGAGCTCGAGCTGGAGCAGAAGCACTACGAGATAGAGGACCTTGAAAAGGACCTCACATTCGTCGGGCTCGCGGCCATGATGGACCCGCCCAGGCCCGAGGTCGAGCAGGCGATCGCCGAGTGCCGTACCGCCGGCATCAGGGTGATCATGATAACCGGCGACTACGGGGTGACCGCCGAGTCCATCGCCAGGCGCATAAGGCTGGTGCGCGAGCGCCGGGTGAGGGTGGTCACCGGCCCTGATATCGAGGAGATGTCCGACGAGGATCTGGGATCGGCGCTCGACGAGCCCGAGGTGCTCTTTGCCCGTGTCGCCCCCGAGCACAAGATGCGGATAGCCCTGGTGCTCAAGAGCAAAGGCGAGATCGTGGCGATGACGGGCGACGGGGTGAACGACGCACCCGCGCTCAAGGCGGCGGATATCGGCGTGGCGATGGGCATAGCCGGTACCGACGTGGCCAAGGACGCGGCCGAGATGATACTGACCGACGACAACTTCGCCTCCATCGTGAACGCCATAGAGGAAGGCCGCGCGGTCTACGACAATCTGAAGCGTTTCGTGACCTATATCCTTGCCAGCAACATCCCGGAGATAATACCGTTCCTGCTGTACGTCATAGCAAAGGTGCCTCTGCCGCTCACGGTCATGCAGATACTCGCGGTGGACCTGGGCACGGACCTCCTCCCGGCGCTCGCGCTGGGCACCGAGGCCCCGGAGCCGGGCATCATGAGCCGGCCGCCCCGCTCGCAAAAAGAACGATTGCTCTCCCGGAGACTACTCGGGCGGGCCTACGGGTTCCTGGGACCGATCGAGGGGATATGCTCGCTGGCGGCGTTCTTCTTCGTGTACTGGCTTGCCGGCTGGCGGCCTTCGATGGGTGTCGCTGCGATGACCGCCGTATACGGGTCTGTATACGTCATGGCCACGACGGCTTGCCATCACACTATTGTGACGACGCAGATAGGCAACGGCTTCGCGTGCAGGACGGAGCGCGAGTCGATATTCAAGGTTGGCTTCCTGAGCAACAGGTTCTACCTGTGGGGCATACTCTCGGAGCTGGTCATACTGGTCATCTTTCTCTACGTCCCTCCTTTCCCCAACTTCTTCGGGTTCGCGCCGGTGAGCATATGGGTTTGGCTGTTCATGTTCGCGATGATTCCGTTTCCACTGGTGGCCGACGAGATTCGCAAGTTCTTCGTCCGCAGGCACATAAGAGCCACAGCCAGGGATGTGGCAGCAGAAGAAGAAACGATAGAGAGGGCGGCTTGAGTCCCGTGGCGGCCGCTCTCACCTTCGACTAGAGTCTTATGGGGGGTTGGGCTTATGCACGTGGTCATCATGGGATGCGGGAGGACCGGCTCGCGGCTGGCCAGGCGGCTCGAACGCCAGGGCCACAGCGTGGCGGTCATAGACAAGGACGCGGCCTCGTTCCATCTCCTCGATGTCGATTTCAAGGGGCGGACGGTCCAGGGGATCGGTTTCGACTCCGAGGTGCTGGTCGATGCAGGCATCGAGAAGGCCGACGCCTTCATCGCCGTGAGCAGCGGCGATAACTCGAACATCGTATCGTCGATAATCGCCAAGGACGTTTTCCAGGTCCCCAAGGTGATAACCCGCATTTACGATCCCCGGCGGGCATCGATATACAGGCGTTTCGGGATACAGACCGTCGCCCCCGTTCAGTGGGGCGTGAACAAGATATCCGACCTGCTGTTCCGGGAGCGTTCGTTCTCGAGAGACAGCTTCGGTTCGGGCGAGGTGGAGATGATGGAGTTCGAGCTCCCTTCCAACCTTGTCGGCAGGAGGGTCTCCGAGTTCGAGGTGCCCGGGGAGGTGCGCGTGGCCGCCATCGAGAGGATGGGCGCGGCGCTGCTTCCGGTGGCCGGCACCACGTTCCAGGACGGCGACAACGTGAGCGTGCTGGTGGCTCGCCCGGCGATGCAGAAGTACAAGAAGATGTTCTTTTTGACCTGAGGCGGAGGAGGATCTCAAGATGCGAGTGATAATCGCTGGAGGAGGCGTGGTCGGTTCTTTCCTCGCCCGGATACTCCATGAGAAGAACGAGGTCACGGTCATCGACAAGAACAAGGAGAAGTGCGCGCTGTTTTCAACGGAGAGAGGTAGCATCAGGACTATCTGCGAGGACGCGTGCGAGCCGTGGGTGCTCGAGTTCGCCGGCATCAACGAGGCCGACCTGATGGTCGCGGTCACCGGCGACGATGAGGACAACCTGGTGATCGGCTACCTGTCCAAGTTCGAGTACGACGTGCCCAAGGTCATCGGCAGGGTCAACAACCCCAAAAACCGCTGGTTGTTCACCAGGAGCTGGGGAGTGGACGTCGAGGTCAGCACGCCGGACATAATCGCGAAAATAATCGAGGAGGAGACCACCCTGGGTGAGGTCGTGACCGTCATGAAGCTTCAGACCAGCGACGTGAGCCTCGTGGAGATAACGCTCACGGGGGACGCGTCGGCCCTGGGACGGCCTTTATCGGATCTCGACATGCCACCCGAGACGCTGATCGTCACTGTCGTCCGGGAGGACGCGATGCTCATCCCGAAAGCCGACACGGTGCTCAGGGAAGGCGACAAGGTGCTGGCGGTCACGAACATCCACAACAAGGAGGCCCTGGAGGCCATGCTCGGTCACCGCTAGTCTGGGCGGAGCCGCTTCATGCCTCGAACTCGCCCGTGACCATGTAGCGGACGTGCTCGCCGATGTCCACCGCATGGTCGGCGATCCTCTCCAGAAAGCGCGACACCATCACCACGCGGATTATGAGCTCGAGCTCGTCCTCGCTGTCCCGGTTGGTGCCCGTCAGGAAGCTCCGGTTTATGCGGTCGACGGTATCGTCCATCACGCTGAGCTGCGCGGCCTTCTCCGTATCGCGCTCCTTGAACGACTCCATGGCGCGCACCATCATGGTCGTGGACCGCCGGAACATCTCGTCCATGTTGTCACTTATCCAGGGGGACAGGGTGTAGTCCTGGAGGTTTACGATCGCCTTGCTGATGTTCACGCAGAGGTCCGCGACGCGCTCGAGGTGCTGGGAGAGCCGCATGATCACGATTATCCGCCGCAGGTCTATGGCCACCGGGGCCTGCCGGGCCAGCAGCTCGATGCCGTTCTCCTCTATCTTCACGACATAGTCGTCGATGACGTCGTCGCCCTCGATTATCGCGCAGGCCATGTCTTCATCGAGCGTGCCGAACGCCACCCTGGTCTTCTCGATGACCTCGACCACCAGGTTGCCCATCCTGAGCAGGTCCTGGTACAGCTCGTCCAGTTGCTGGTGAAAGGTCTTTCTGACTTCCATGCCGGCTCCTTTGCCGCGCCGCCCGGCTGAATCAGCCGAAGCGCCCCGTTATGTATCGCTCCGTCCTCTCGTCCGAGGGGTTGGTGAAGATCGTGTTGGTATCCCCGTATTCTACCAGTCTGCCCGGATCGCCCTGAACCTGGACCAGGAGGAACGCCGTGAAGTCCGAGACCCTGGCGGCCTGCTGCATGTTGTGGGTGACGATGACCATGGTGAAGTTCTTCTTGAGGTCCGCCATCAGGTCCTCGATGAGCTGGGTGGCCACCGGGTCGATGGCCGAGCAGGGCTCGTCGAACAGTATGACCTCCGGCTCGACCGCGATCACCCTGGCGATGCAGAGCCTCTGCTGCTGCCCGCCGGACAGGTTCTGCCCGGACTCCTGCAGGTTGGCCTTGACCTCGTCCCACAGGGCCGCCTTCTTCAGGCTGTCCTCCACTATGCCGTCCAGCCTCTGCTTGTCCTTTATGCCCAGCAGCTTGGGCCCGTAGGCGACGTTCTCGTAGATGCTCTTGGGAAAGGGGTTGGGCCTCTGGAACACCATCCCCACCCTCCGGCGCAGCCCGATGACGTCGTAGCCGGGCATATACATGTTCTCAGCGTCCAGGATTACCTCGCCCTCGACCCTGCAGCCCTGGATGAGGTCGTTCATGCGGTTCAGGCAGCGTACCAGCGTGCTCTTGCCGCAGCCGCTGGGGCCGATGAGCGACGTGATGCGCTGGGCCGGAATGTCCAGCGAGATGTCCTCGATGGCCTTAAAGTCGCCGTAGAACATGGAGAGGTTCTTTATCTCCATCTTGTTTTCGGTCAAGTCGTTCATCTTGGTGTCAACTCCATCATCACTTCTGCTGGTAGCGTTTCCCGAGGTATCTCGCCAGGAAATACACGGCGAGGACCATTATCAGGAGCAGGGCCGCGCCCCCGTCCACAATCCTCCGGTAATCGTTGACCAGCGCCTCGGACTGTGCGTACCAGATGTATCCCGCCAGCGGGGCCGCGGTGTCCAGTGGGTTCAGCGGGATGTTGCGTATGAACAACCCCGTCGTATAGATAATGGCCGCGGACTCGCCCATTATCCTCCCGATGGGCAGGATGGTCGCGGTCATTATCCCGGGCATCGCGGTTGGCAGCACCACCTTCCTGATCGTGGTCCACTTGCTGGCCCCCAGGCTCATGGAGGCCTCTCGATACGTGTTGGGCACCAGCCTTATTGCCTCCTCCGTCCCCCGCAGCAGGATGGGCAGGTTGAGGATGGCGAGGGTGCAGGCTCCCGCCAGCAGGCACATGCCCCACCGGAAGTAGATGACGAACAGGGTCATGCCGAAGAGGCCGAACACGATGGAGGGAAGGGTGGAGAGGCTGTCCAGGCAGAAACGGATCGAGCCGCTCACGCGCCCCCTCCTGGCGAACTCCGACATGTATATCGCCGCGCCGATGGAGATCGGCAGCGAGATCGCGATGGTCAGAACCACCAGGTACAGGGTCGAGACTATCATCGGGAGTATTCCGCCCCCGGCCTTCATCGCCTCGGGCTTCCCCAGGAAGAACTTCGGGTTCAGCGCCGTGAGGAGCCCGCGGGCCAGTATCTCAACAATGATGAACAGCAGCAGCGCCACAGTCGCCATGCCCAGCACCCAGAACACCCCGGCCGCTATGCGGTCCGCCCTGCGCCCGTCCTTTCCCGCGCTCAACGCTTTCTCTCCCTCGATATCAGCCTTATGGACACGATCAGTACCATCGCCAGTATCAGCAGGACCAGCGCCTGGGCGAACAGCGCGCTGCGGAAGACCCCGGTGGCCTCTCCCATGTCGGTGATGATCCGTGAGGTCAGGGTGCTGGTGCGCTGCAGCGGCGAGAAGGTCAACTGGCGCGCGTTGCCGATGACCATCTGCACCGCCATGGTCTCGCCTATGGCCCTGCCCATCCCCAGTATCACCGCGATGAGGAGGCCCTCACGGGCGGCGGGGATGAGCACCCTGTAGACCGTCTGCCACCGGGTCGCTCCCATGGCCACCGAAGCCTCCTGCAGCTCGGGCGGTAGCGACCTGAGCGTCTCGGCGCTCAGGGTTGTTATGGTCGGGAGGGCCATCACGACGAGGACGGCCGAGGCCGCCAGCATCCCGTACCCCGACGAGCCGGTCAGCCGGGCGATGAACGGCACCAGGAGCGTCAGCCCGAACCAGCCGATGATGACCGAGGGTATCCCCGCCAGCAGCTCGATCCCCCTGCGGACCACCTGCGCGATCGATGGAGGGGCGAACTGGTCGATGAACACCGCGGCCCCGATCCCGAGCGGGGCACCGATGAGCATCGCGCTTAGCGTTGTCATGATGGTGCCGTTTATGAAGGCGAGCATCCCGTAGCTGCCGGCCTCCGGGTTCGAAACGTTCGGCGACCAGTCGGCGGACAGGAAGAGGTTCCTCACACCCAGCTGGCGTATCGCCGGCAGACTCTCCCGCAGGATGAAAAGGAAGATGAGCAGGATGGCGAGCACGGAGAGGGAGGCGCAGGCGAACATCACGTACTTGACGTTGCGCTCCCTGGCGTTCAACGCCCCCAGCCTGATCCCCGCCTGCCGGGCCTGCGCGCTCATTTTACGGTGACGTCCTTTATCTTGATGTACTCCTGGGATACGACCTGGGCCTGGAAGGCATCGCTGAGCACGAAATCGATGTATCCCTTGACGGCGCCCTCCGGCTCCCCCCTGGTGAACATGTGGAGGTAACGGGCCATGGGGTACCTGCCCGTGCTGGCGTCGGCGACGCTGGCCTCGACCCCTCCGTACGTTACGGCCTTGACCTTGTTGTTGACGTAGCCGAAGGAGATGTAGCCTATCGCGTTGCGGGTCGTGCCCACTATCTCGCGGACCACCCCGTTGCTGGCGCACTCGATGGCCGAAGGAGTCGACTCCACGGGGTGCTCTTTTGTGCTGCCCAAGGCCTTCTCGTCGAAGACCTCCCTGGTGCCGGATGCCTGGTCGCGCACCACGCAGACTATCTCCTTGTCGGGCCCCCCGACCGTCTTCCAGTTGTCCACCTTGCCGGTGAAGATGGCCTTGACCTGGTCGCGCGACAGCTCGTCCACCGGGTTGGCCGGATTGACCACGATGACGATGATGTCGAACGCTATCCTGTGGTCGACCAGGGTGCCATCGTTCTCGTCCCCCTTGAGCTCGCGGGAGCTGTTGCCCACGTCCACGACCTTCTGCATGAGCTGAGCGACGCCCACGCTGGACCCGCCACCCTGGACCTCCACGTTGGCCCGGGGGTTCAGTGCCATGAACCCGGTGGCGGCCTCCTGTGAGAGCGGAAGGACGGTGGTGGAGCCCGACACCTTCACCGTGCCGGAGTAGCGGCCCTTGCGTGCGGGGGCTCCACACCCGGCCAGTGTGACAAGAACAGCGAGAGTGGTGAAGACCGCGACCGCTGCGGCGCTCTTGTGACGGGTCCTCATACCGGTATTCAACAACGCGGCCGGTGAAGGCCGGGTAACGGAACGGCAAACAAAAGGCTAAGGATTGTTTAAGATTTGGTTAAGACGCCGCTCCGCTAGGCGTTGGGCGCCGCGGGTCCGGAGGTGGGGACGGAAATGGTGAAGGTGGAACCCTTACCTTCCGCGCTCTCGACCTCAACCGTCCCCCCGTGGAACTCGGCGACGTGCTTGACGATGGAAAGCCCCAGGCCCGTGCCGCCGGTCTCCCTGGAGCGCGCCCTGTCCACCCGGTAGAAGCGCTCGAAGACCCGCCCGGTGTCCCTGCGGGGGATGCCTATGCCCGTATCGGAGACCCGGACCGTCACGCCGCCGTCTTCGCGCTCGACCTCCACGTTCACCGAGCCGCCCGGCCTGTTGTACTTGACGGCGTTATCGACCAGGTTGGCGAACGCCGTCTTGAAGAGCTTTCGGTCTCCCCTGAGAGCCGCGCCTGAGGTATCACCCGACATCGTGAGCGCCACCTGGTGCCGCTGCGCAAGGTCTTTCTTGTCCTCCATCACCTCCGCGAGCACCGTGCCCACCTCGAACTCCTGCTCGAGATGGGTCACGCCCTCGGTCTCCAGGCGGGAGACTACCAGCAGGTCGTCTATTATGTCCGACAGCCTCCTGCTCTCCCTGTCCAGGTCGGCGAGGAAACGCTCGGAAGCATCGGGCTCCCTCAGCGCGCCCGCGAGCAGCGCCTCCACCACCGCGCACAGGTTGGCGACGGGCGTGCGGAGCTCGTGCGACACGTTCGCCACGAAGTCGCGCCGGGTCCTCTCCAGCCTCAGGCGGGCGGTCACGTCCTCGAGGATGCATACCACGCCGGTCACGTGCCCCTCCCCGTCCCTGATGGGGCTGGCCTGGACGCCCAGGTCCCGCCTGCGGGGAAGATTGATCCTGACCTCCTCGCTGACCGGCGAGCCGGACCGTGACCTCTCGATGGCCTGATCTATCGCGGGGGTGTGGTGTATCTCGGTGAATGTCCGCCCACGTGCGAACTCCCGGGTGGTCCCCAGCATCTTCTCGGCTGCGGGGTTGATGTGGTCGATGCGCAGCTCGCGGTTGACTACTATTATGCCGGCGCCGGTGTTATCGAGTATCGCCTCGAGGTGATCGCGCTCCCGCGTAAGCAGCCCATAGTCCTCTCTGACCCGGGTCGCTATCGCGTTGAGGTCGTGCGCGAGGTCCGTCAGCTCCGCGAGGCGGGGTTGAGGCATGTTCACGAGCTCTCCCTCGATGACGACCTTCTCCATAGCCCTGCCGAGCTCGGCGAGGTCGGCCGTGAGCGTCCTCTCGGTCCAGAGGGTCAGGGCCCCGAGCGCCCCGAGCAGGACCGCCACACCGATGAGGATCCCCACAGCCTCACCGGCCCCCGCCCGGAGCACGAACACCAGCACCAGGGCTATCGCCAGGAGTATCAACACGAACGCGATGGCGTAGCGGAACAGCAGGGTCCGCCTGAAGCGGCTCATCGGGTGGTCTCCCCACCAGACTCGAGCCTGAAGCCGGCTCCGCGGATGGTGGTGATAAGCGTCGGGTTGGAGGGGTCTTCCTCGATCTTCTTGCGCAGGTGACGAATGTGCACGTCGAGCGTCTTGGGCGAGCCGTAGAAGTCCTCCCAGACCTGGGCCAGCAGGAACTCCCTGGTCAGGGCCCGCCCCGGGCGCCGCATGAAGGCCAGCAGGAGGCCGTACTCGGTGGGTGTCAGCGCCACGGGCTCGCCCTCGAGCGAGACCTCGTGACGCTCGAGGTCCATGACCAGCGGCCCGCAGCGCAGGGTGCCCTGGCGCCGCCCGCCCTCCTCCCGGCGCTCCTCCACCCGCCTGAGAAGCGCCTTGATGCGGGTCACCAGGGTGCGTGTGTTGAACGGCTTGGTCACGTAGTCGTCGGCACCAAGCTCCAACCCCACCACCTCGTCGGTGTCGGAGTCCTTCGCGGTGAGCATCAGTATGGGGACCGCCGAGTCCTGCCTGATGCGCCTGCATACCTCGAGACCGTCCATGCCGGGGAGCATCAGATCGAGGAGCACCAGGTCGGCGCCGTGCGTGCGGAACCGCTCCAGCCCCTCGGCGCCGTCCAGCACGATGTCGACGTCGTAACCCTCCTTGCCGAGGGTGTACTTGAGCGCCTCGGCCAGGGCGGCCTCGTCCTCTATCACGAGTATCTTCTTCATACTGCAATTATGGGGTCAAACCTGGAATTTTGCATTTCTTGCTTTAGGTCGGCGAAGATTATATTATTTGGCGGGCTCGACTGGATAACAGTGTGGCCCGTACGGTCAGAGCATTAAGTAACCGGTCTGCAAGGCATTGGAGGTGAGCCTATGACGGCGCTGGAGCGCATCGTCACCACGTCGGTTGTACCACTCGACTTCACGTACAACTACCGCGTGGGCCCCTTCCTGGAGAACTACATCCAGGGGCTGGGGCGCAAAGAGATCCTCGGTTCGAAGTGCCCGGACTGCGGCAAGGTGGTAATCCCTCCCCGAAAGGTCTGCGGGTTGTGCAACGCCATCATGGACGCGGAAGGGCTGGTGGAGTGCGGCCCCGAGGGCACGGTGGACAACTTCACGGTAGGCCACGTCGCGGTGATCAAGGGCGTGGTCGAGAAGCTCGACGTGCCGCAGGTGCTGGCCATGGTCGTGCTGGACGGCGCGTCGGTCCCGCTGCTGGCCGAGCTCAAGGGCGTGGAGCCATCCGCGGTCGCCAGGGGCATGAAGGTGAAGGCCGTCTTCAGGGACCCCACCGAGAACGACCTGACCGACCTCAGCCACTTCGAGCCGGTGTGATGGGGGTGAGGATATGCAAAGAAAAGTAGCGGTAGTCGCGCAGAAGCAGATAAACAGCGCCGACGTGGGGATGCCCCGCGAGCGCATGCTCTACGAGCTGGTCAAGAGCCTCTACGAAGAGGTCGGGATCTCGCGCGACGACATTGACACCTTCGTTCTCTGCTCGAACGACTTCAACGCCGGGCACACCATCAGCAACGTCTTCGAGGACTGCCCGGTCGGAGCCTACATGAAGGACGAGACCAAGGTCGAGGCCGACGGGCTCTGGGCGGCCACGTACGCGCTGGCCAGGATACTCTCGGGCCTCTACGATACGGCACTGGTGGTCGGCAACAGCCAGGGCGGCTCGGTCATGAGACCGTACCTGATGATGGACTACCAGCTCGCGCCGGTCTACGACCGCCAGCTCGGACTGCTGAACGAGCTGTCCGCGGCGGGCCTCCAGGCGCACGCCTTCCTGGCGAAGAAGGGCCTCTCCCCCGACACCCTGGACGAGATAGCGGCACGGAACCTGGCCGATGCGGCGAAGAACCCCGACGCCTTCAACGGCAGGGCCGGGGCCTCCGCGGCCGACGTGGCCGCAACGGACATGCTCTACGAACCGCTGCGGCGGGGCCACTGCTACCCGTTCACCGACGGGGCCTGCGCCCTGCTCATCGCGAGCGAGGAGAAGGCGAAGAAGCTCACGGACAGGCCCGCCTGGATACGGGGGGTCGGGGACTCCATCGACACCTACTATCCGGAGCGCGACGTCGTGGACGTGAAGTCGGTGAAGCTCGCCGGTGAGAGGGCGGCCGCGATGGCCGGCATCGGCCTGAAGGACCTCGACCTGGTAGAGCTGAGCGCCAAGTTCGCCCACCAGGAGCCTATCCTCCTGGAGGGGCTCGGCCTCCCGGCGGACGGCGGCCCGGCGGCGGTCAGCCCCTCGGGCGGCGCGTTCGGCGCCTACGCCTTCAACGCCGCGGGCCTGGTGCGCATCGCCGAGTGCTTCAAGCAACTGACCGGTTCGGCCGGCGAGACCCAGGTCGAGGGCGCTGGATACGCGCTGGCCCACGGGCAGGACGGCCTGTGCATGCAGCACAACGCGGTGATGATACTGAGCTCGGAGGAGGGATGATTATGAGTAACGTTGCCATAGCCGGGGTCGGCTACACGCCGGTCTTCGTCAGCAAGCGTAAGGACGTCAACATCGCCGAGATGATCAGCGAGTCGGTCGCCGCGGCGCTTGAGAACACCAGCCTGACGCCGGACGACATAGACGCCGTGACCTACGGCAATATGCAGACGTTCGAGGGCCTGAACATGCCCCACCTCTGGAGCGCCGAGCACATCCTGGCGATAGACAAGCCCACCATACGCATCTCCACGGGCGGCACGACCGGTATGAGCACTCTGCAGGCCGCGTACTACTACGTCGCCAGCGGGCTCTACGATGTCGTGATGGCCGTCTCATGGGAGAAGCAGTCGGAGGGCGACAGCCAGGTGGGCCTCGCGGGCATCGTCATGCCCGAGGCGATGGTGATGGTACAGCACGGGCTCGACCTGTTCGGTGGAGGCGGCCTGAGCGCCATGGGCGGCGGCTCCACGGGAGCGGCCTCGTTCCAGGCCATGAGCTACCTGCATCACAGCGGGGCCGATCCGGAGCACATCGACAAGATGGCCGCGCTCGAGCGCAGCAACGCGGCGCTCAACCCGTACGCGCACCTGCGCAAGAAGACCACTGTCGAGGACATACAGGCGACGCCGTTCATCGCCTGGCCCCTGCGGTTCGGGCACACCTGCCCCACCAGCGACGGGGCCACTACCTGCATCGTGATGTCCGAGGAGAAGGTCAAGAAGATGACCGACGGCAACGTGGCCTGGATAACGGGTCTCGGCTCGGCGACCTCGGACCCCTCCACCGCCAACTTCCTGGAAGGCCAGCTCACCGACCCTGCCGAGCAGGAACCGGCGCGGATCGCGTCGGCCAAGGCCTACCGGATGGCGGGCATCAAGGACCCCTCCAGGGAGCTCGACATGGCCGAGATGTACAACGGGTTCGCCCACCAGTCGCTGATGTGGCTGGAGAAGCTCGGCTGCTGCAAGGAGGGCGAGGCGCACAAGCTGCTGGACTCCGGCGCGCTGAACATCGACGGCGAGCTACCGACGAACGCCAGCGGCGGGGTCTTCTCGACCAACGCCATCGGAGCCTCGGCGATGAACCGACCCGCGGAGTGCGCCCTGCAGATAATGGGCAAGACCGAGGGAGGCCACAAGATACCCAAGAAGATCAGGAAGGCCGTTTCACACGGCTGGGGCGGGATGTTCCAGTACGTGACGGTCATGGTACTCGCCGACGAGCCGGTAAAGTCATAGGAAGGAGGTGGGAGACATGGCGTACAACAAGGACCTGGAGACGCGAGAGGTGCAGGCCACCTGGGACGTCACTACCTACAAGTACAGGCTGGACGGCCGCGGGGCCAAGGTGCTCGCCGACGGCATGAAGGAGAAGACCATCCGCGGCATCAAGTGCCCCCAGTGCGGCAGGGTCTACGTGCCCGGCCCCACCTACTGCCGGGTGTGCTACATCGACATCGACGACGTGGTGGACTGCTCGGACGAGGGCGTCATCATGAGCTACTGCATCGAGATGGCCGACGTCAGGGGCAATCCCATGGATGAACACCGGGTCTCGGCCATGATCAAGTTCGACGGCGCGGACACCTGGTTCATTGGGACGGTCCACGGCATCGACCCCATGGACGTGAAGATCGGGATGAAGGTCAAGGCTATCTGGAAGGACGTCACCGAGGGCAACCTCGGCGACATCCAGCGCTTCGAGCCTGTGTAATCCGCACCTGGAGTCGGGAGGACTTGTACCAGGGCGGGCCCGTGAGGGCCCGCCCTGTTCATCCTGCGGCGAACTTCGCCTCGTATTCGATGACGAAGGTCTGCATCGGTTCGGAGAGGGGTTGCTCCGGGCGCGCTACCTCGTCGAAGCGGGCGTGTCCCTTGAACCTCACCACAGGCCAGCCGCGGCCCCTCGCCACCATGCGCAGCTTCAGCTGGGGATTGACCATCACCGGGTACCCCACCGCCTCCAGCAGGGGCAGGTCGCTCGCGCTGTCAGAGTAGAACCAGCAGTCCCCCAGGTCGGCGCCGTAAGTGCTGCAGCACTCCCTGGCCATCTCCAGCTTGCCCTCCATGAAGGAGGTGGCCACGCGTATCTCGGAGGTCATGTGCTCCCCCTTGATGGGCGTAGAGGTCGCCACTATCGCATCGGCCCCGAGCTGGGCGCGCGCCCTTTCGGCGATGTACTCTCCCGCGGCCGTGGCTATGACGGTCACGTGGCCGCTGTCCCGGTGCTCGCGCACCTTCTCCACACCGCCGGCGTACAGCCGGGGCACGATGAGGCGCTCGAAACCCCTGTCCATCATCTCGATCATCTCGGGCACGGTGTACCGGCCCATGATGTCCAGGACCTTCCGGTACACGTCCTCGCGGGGAAGCCGGTTCGCCTTGTAGAGGATGCTGTACCAGAGCATCCAGAAGAACACCCCGCCGCTGATGTATCCCTCCCGGACCATCTGGGTGGCGTATATGTTACCGTTTGAGCCGTCGAGCAGCGTGTGGTCGAGGTCGAAGAACGCTATTACGGGTTTATCCATGATGTAAGTTTAACGTACCAAGGGGTCAGGGCCGCATGGTCGCGGCCATCATCTCCACGAAGAACTCGTTCACGCGCTCTTTGCTGTAGCCGTCCAGCTCCAGGAAAGCGGTGAAGGTGAAAGCCTCGTGGAGACGGACTATCGCGTACGAGAGCAGCCTGGGGTCGGTCTTGCGGATGGTCCCCTCTGCCATGCCCTTCGCCAGGATTCTCTCCACCGCCTCCATTATGCGGCGCTCGAAGTCGAAGGCGATGTTGATGACCTCGGGGGTGATGATATCCGGGTCACGGGAGGCTATGCCCTGCAGGAAGGTGTCCTCCTTGAGGTACTGGTCCACGGCCATGAACATCCCGGCCAGCTGCTCCTCGGCGCTCGACTGCTCGTCCTGGCCGGAAAGCCCCGTCCGCAGCACCTGCGCGCCCTCCCACTCCACCAGGCCCGCGATTATGTCCTTCTTGCCCTTGAAATAGGAGTAGATGGTCGGCTTGGTGATGCCGGCCGCCCGGGCGATGTCGTCCATGGTCGTCTTCCGGTACCCGTAGCGCCTGAAGAGCCCCCGCGCCGCCTCGAGGATGTCCGAGCGACGCTGCGCTTCCCTGTCCAGGCCATCGGTGTTCACCTGTTCCGACATCTCATACCCTCAAATCCTAAGCTAGGTCATCGCCCGCAACGAACACGCTGGAACCCATCGTTGCCGCCCGCGGTGCGCTCGCGGTAATTGTACACGAATGGGACGTGTGCGGGCGGGGCGGGGCAAGCCGATGAGGCGCTACTCCGCCATGACGGCGGAGTCCTCCGCGTAGACCGTCTTCCTCGAGGCGTCATCCCTTCGCAGCGACAGGAGGATGGCGCCTCCGATGATGAGCAGGATCGAGCCCAGCCTCAACGCGATCATCAACGACGTCCGGGGGAACGGCTCGCGGAACGCCAGCAGCCCCACCACGATCGGGATCATGTTACTGAAGCCCGTGACCAGGGGGATGACGACTATGGCGGACCCCCGTTGAAGGGCGATCTGGAAGAGCACCATGCAGAAGAGCGTGATGGCGATGGCCATCCAGAAGTAGAGGGAGAAGATGAAGCCGGCCACCCTGTACTCCCCCCAGCGGTTGCCCAGGTCGGTCCAGGCCATCTTTATGAAGATGGAGGTGAGGCCGACCAGCATCCCCACCCCTATGCCGAGGAACGAGGACGTGCGCTCGTCCTTGCGGGTGAACGCGCTGGCCAGGCTGAACAGCGAGACGCCGATCATGAGTATTATGAAGAACCACAGCACCACGGTGTGGGGGGTCGCCGCTTTCTCGGTGGACTGGACGAGAGTCACTCCGAGCACCGCCACGCCGACTACGATGGAGATGATCCCCATCCAGTCCACCACCGAGGCGCGCTCCTTGAGCCTGGTCACCGCAAGCAGCACCAGCAGGCAGATACCCGACGCGTTGATGGGTTGTACTATCGAGAGGGGCGCCAGTGCCAGGGCGACGGCGTGTGTCCCGGTCCCCAGTATCTGCATCCCCTGGGCCTGCAGCCAGGGACGGCAGTTCAAGAACGCCCTCACCGTAGCCGGAGCCGACTGGGAGCCGATCCTGGGGAGGGTGTCGAGCTCCCTCTTCATGAGGAAGTTCGCGTAGTTGATGAGGCAGGTGGCGAGCAGGGCCAGGAAGACCCCGATCGCCGTCTTCATGAGCCACCCCGAGATGTAACAAGAAGGTCATGTGTAGCATAAGGGCCTGACCCTTCTGCTACAGATGGTATGGCTCCGTGTCGCCGGGGCGTCAAGAGGTGTACTGCTCCACGGTCATGAGTATCTCGTGGAAGTCCCGCGGCTTGGTGAGGAACTCGTTGGCGCCCGCGTCCAGCGCCTCCATGCGCGCGGCGTCCCCGCACAGGGCGGTCAACATGATGACGGGCGTCTCGCTGTCGCCGATATTCTGTCGCAGGTGGCGGCATACCTCGTAGCCGTTCATGTCGGGCATCATGATGTCGAGGAGGATCGCCGACGGGCTGTCCTCCTCTATCTGCTCCAGGGCATGGAGCCCTCCGTAGGCGCAACGTACCGAGTGCCCGCTCAGGCGCAGGTAGATAGAGAGAGACTTGACCATATCCGGGTCGTCGTCTACCACCAGGACGTGCTTTGCGTGATCTGCCACCATTGCCGAACGTTCCCCGTGTTGCCTGTCGACGGCTTCGATTATACAACCGGAGACCGCCGGCGCACACCCCCGCCCGCTTCAGCAGCCTGCCTGCCCGGCCGCGCAGTTCTTGCGGGCGGCCTTCACCATGTCCTCGCAGACGTACTCCTTACAGACCGTCGGCATGAACCGCACCCTGAGGATGCAGTAGCCGCTTAACTCGTCCCTGAACCGGCAGGGGTCCGCGGACATGTAACCCCTCTTGAACCCCAGGCTCTCGTTCTCGCCGTCCAGCAGGGCGATCCGGCCCTCCTCGTTGGGTTTCTCGCAGCACCAGCCCTCGCACACGACGCAGGCTTCCCTGCCCAGGGTCTGGCAGCGGCGGCACAGGTGCGGCTCCATGTCGTCGTAGACCTTCTCGAACATCTTCCCGCAGCAGTCGCACTTTACTTTCATGAGTATGAGATGACTCCCTGTTGTCCGGACGGATAAAGATTCTAATGCATAGACGGGGCGCATAAAACCCTCAGGAGAGAAAAAGGGCAATATGCCGCAGGGGATGGCATGTTTTCGAAACGGTGTCCGACCCCGACGCGAAAAGGCTCAGGGCACGGGACCCAGGAGGCGGACGGAACCCCCGGGCGTGCCGGCACCCGCGCCGTCCAGCACCTGGGATCCCAGGATCCCCAGGGAGTCGGTGGCGCCACGCTTTCCGTCCGGGGTCTGCATGTACATGGCGCGCTCGGCGACCACGTAACCGTCGGCGGTGACCTGCGTGCTGACGTCCGAGGTCACGTAGTCGTTCACCCGGAAGGTCGAGCGGCACCCGGAGCCGATGACCGCGGAGGGCCCCTGCACGGCCCCCGAGGGGGTCATGAATGTCAGCTGGACGGTGACGTCGGATTCGCCCGGGTTCATGACCAGCACGTACTCGTCGAAGCCCGGCCAGGTGGCGCCCTCGGGTAGCACCCAGTCGCCGCTCATCCATATCGAACCCGGGGCGTTGTGGGCACCCACCATACCCGGCGCGCTGATGTACATCGCACGCTCCACGACGACCTTCTGCTCCTCGGTCGCGGTGACGACCTCGACCGAGACGTCGGCGTCCGATAGGTAGTCGTTCACCCTGAGCGACATCCTCTCGCCGGATCCGAGGTGCTCGGTAGGCCCCAGGTACGCGCCTTGTGTGGTGAGGAAGTAGAAATCGAAGTCCACCGCCGCCGTGGTCGGGTTCTGCACCAGCACCCACTCCTCGAAGCCCGCCCTGGTGCACCCCTCGGCGAGCCCCCAGGCGTGCTCCGGCGCGCTCGAGCCCAGCGAGTTGTGGCAGTCCACCTTGCCTTCCGGGGTGTTCACGTACATCGCGCGCTCCGCCACGATCCCCGCGCCCGGAGTCGTGCACTCGACCGTGGCCGAGACGTCCGTGCCGGGAAGCTGCTCGTTGACGTGCACGGAGCTCCTGGACGAACCCGCCAGCTCGAACTCCGGGCCGGCGGCCGCGCCCTCGGGGGTCTGGTACGTGACCCTGACCCCCACGGGGCCGTCGTTGGGATTCATCACCAGTATCCACTCGTCGTATCCCTGCCAGGTCGCGCCCTCGGCCAGGTACCATACCGTGGACGTCCCCTTGGACGCGATGCAGTCATGCGACCCCCATTTGCCGTCCGCCGCGCTCACGTACATCGCCCGCTCTGCGCAGACGCCGACACCGTTGGTGCTGGTCACAACCGTGGAGACGTCACTGTCGGACACGTAGTCGTTGACGTGCACACTGACCCTGCTCTGGGCGGGCACGGTGACCAGCGGCCCATCGATCGGGCCGCCGGGAGTCAGGAACCGCAACTGTGCCCGCGCCTCGGCGGAGTTGGGGTTCTGGACCAGGACCCACTCGTCGAATCCGGGCCAGGTCGCGCCCTCGGCCATCAACCAGCTCGCGCCCATGGGGTCGGCGGTGAACGGCTTGCCGTTGGACCTCTCCGAGTCCCAGTCGTAGGCGTAAGCGGTGCCCGACTCGGCCGCGCCGGGCACCTTCACCCTCACCGTGCTGTTGGTCCAGGAGACGACCTCGGCACCGGGCGCCCCCGGGAAAGCCACGCGGGCCTGGCGCCTGTCCCCCCCGAAGTTGTTGCCGCTTATCGTGACCACCTGGTCGGTCGCCGCGTTGGGCGGGTTCAGGGAACTGATGACCGGCGTCGAGTCCTGGTCGTCCATCGCCCAGGCCTCCATGACCCACTGCCTGACGAACTTGTAGCTCAGGTAGAGGTAACCCGCGCTCCCGCCGTTCCACCCCGGGCCCCAGGAGTTGATGATGCGCAGGCCTCCCCTCTCCTCGGGGGTCGCTCCACCGGGGTTCGCGTTGTCGTTATAGCCGACCACGCAGAGCCCGTGACCGCCGACGAAATCTCCCCCCTCGTCGATCGAGCGCCAGTCGGGCGGGTTGGCCTCGTCGAACCAGCTGAGGTAGTAAGGAGCGGGCGGCGCGATGTAGTTCGGGAAGTCGCGGAAGACGGGGATGCCTAGGACCATAGGCTCGCCGGCGGCAAGGTGCGTCTTCAGCTCGGTGATATCGTTGTCGTAGGGCCCCGGGTCCATATCCGGGTTGTTGATGAAGAAGTACCTCCAGGTGTCCGGGATGCGGTACTGCTTGGCCATCTCCTCCTGGTCGGCCGACGGCTGGGAGAGGTAATCATCGTCATCGTAGGGGAACTCCGCCAGGTCGGTGTCGCCGGTTTCCTCGAGCAGGCCCAGGACTGCGGGGAACGAGGTCCCCCAGTCGTGACCCCCGTTGACCTGGTTGTAGAGGAACGAGGGGCTCATCTGGTAGGCGGGATCGCCGACGTCCCAGCCGGGGTGCTCCTGCTTCTCCCACCAGGTCTTCATGTAGTAGCCGGTGGACCACGCCGCGCAGCTCCCCTGGGCGCCCTGGTCCCCGACGGGGGGCATGTCGGCGTTCAGGTCGATGGAGGTCGGCAGGACATCGGCGGAACGCGCCGGGACCTCCATCCGGAGGCCGGGGTCGGCGGACCGGGCGAACTCGAGCCCGAGCCCGCGTCCCTCCGGGGTCGCCGGGGCCCGACGGCCCGGCGTAGCGGAAACCGCGGCCGGCGCCGCGACGAGAAGCGCGACCAGCGCGACCACGGCCGCAGCCGACCACGCTCTCGAACCACCTGGGACGAGCACCCGCTTGCCTCCTCGCATCACCGGACTCCCGGTCACCACGACTTCCGCACTACTAGTTTCGGCCGCGGGCATGTGCTCCCTTTAGCCCGGGGGGTACAAGTGGCTTTCGGCACGGCGGCCCGGGGTCATGGGTGAAGGTTACATCCGGAAGTCGCGCAGCGCCTTGATATGAATCAGAATAGTGCCTGACCCCATTCTGAGTCATCGCGGGTCTACTGCGGGCACTTCCCCTCTTTGCGGAGGGCCCAGGCCACCAGGCGGCCGGCCATCTCGAACGGCCAGGGGCAGATGGGCTTGAGCGCGTAGATGGGCCAGACGACCAGCGGAATTGCCATCTTCTTGTTCCGCTTGATCGACTTTATGGTGAGCTTCGTTATCGACTCGGGCTTGGCGGCGGTCGCCATGAGGATCTTCATGCCCACCTTTACCAGCCAGCCGCCAGTTATCTGGTCGTAGAATGGCGTCCTCACGATGCCGGGGTACACGCAGGTCACGCCGATGCCGTGCCAGTACAGCTCGTAGCGGAGGGCTTCCGAGTAACCGTCCACCGCGAACTTGGTGGTGGCGTACGGCCCCCAGGTCGGGACCGCGAAGAAGGCCTGCCCGCTGGAGATGTTGACTATGTGCCCGGACTTCCTTTTCATCATCTCGGGGGCGAAAGCCTTGCACATGTAGATGACGGACCACACGTTCACGCCCATCAGCTGCTCCCAATCCGATATGGGGGCGTCCACCATGCAGGACATGTGGGCGATGCCCGCGTTGTTGATGAGGATGTCGATGGCGCCCCGGCGCGCGTGGATGGTGTCGGCCATGCCCTTGACCTGCTCCCACTTGGTCAGGTCCACGCAGAAGGTGTCGACCTCGACGCCCAGCGTCTCGGCCTCGCGTGCGACGTTGCCGAGCGCCTCACCGCAGATATCGACCAGGACGAGGTTCGCGCCCTCCCTGGCCAGCGCAAGGGAGGTGGTCCTGCCCATGCCGCTCCCGGCCCCGGTGACCAGCGCCCACTTGCCCGCGATCTCTTTCTGTGCCATCACGACCCCCGTAGGTTCGAAGCGCTTCGATGCCCGGCCGGCGCGGCCGGCTCAGAGATTATATACCAAAAGGGAGGCGGGAAATCGCGTCTTCCAGAGAGCCGGAGGGGGTCGCGGGAGGCGGCTGGCCGGTGCTTATCGACCTGGAGCGCGCTCCTGTTCCCGGGCCGGGGCGGCCTCAGGCCAGTGCCGGGCTATCATATCCAGGACCAGGCCGGGCCAGGTGAAGTCGCGGATGCGGCGCCCCCGGCCGTTCCGCGAGTCATAGTACTCCCAGAAGCCCTCGCGCCCGACCAGCTCGGCGGTGCGCTCGGTCACCAGCCGGGCCTCCTCCTCGAAGCCGTTCTCGGCGAGGCCGATGGCGAGCATCCAGTTGAAGTTGATCCATATGCAGTGAGCGGCCCAGAGCTTCTTCTCGACCCAGGGACGGAAACCGGCCAGTTCGTCCTCAGGATTGAACGGGACGACGTACGCCCGGGCGAATTCGCTCTCGTTCAGCAGGTGCTCCCCCACGAGCCGCTCCGCTCTGCCCTGGTCGCACAACCCGGTGAACAGCGGTAGCAGTGAGGCAGCCGTCTTGACCCGGCTGAGGCGCGGCTGCGCGGCGTTCCAGCGGGGGAAGTAGCACCCGGCCCTCTCGTCCCAGCAGACACGGTCGATGGTGTCGGCCATGCTCCGGGCGCGCGAGGCGAAGTTGGAGGCGGTCAGCTGGTCTCCGACCTCAGAGGCGAGCCGCGATGCGCACAGCAGCGCCCTGACGGTGATGCAGTTCACGGTCAGGTCCTCGATGGCGAACCGGTTCTCATCGAACAGCACCGTCGGGTCCCAACCCCTTCTATTGCAGAACCGGTAGAGCCTGACCGCGTACAACGTGGCATCGATGACCGAAAGGTCCCTGCGGGGGTCAACTCCCAGCGCCTCGAAGAACTGGGGGGACAGGTCCGTCCCCGCTTCCCAGGGATGAAGTATTGTCACCAGGCCGTCGCCGAACAGGTCCCGCTCGTCTGCCAGGTAGTCCAGGCAGCGACGGAGGTTCTCCCAGATGGACTCTAGCCACCCACGGTCCCGGGTCCACTCGAACACCTGCTCGGCCGCGCAGACGTAGATGGGCGGATCGACGAGGTGCGAGGCCATGCGCGAGTCGTACTCCCACTGGACGAGCCGGCGGGTGAAGTTGCGGGCCAGGCTGGCCCTGGAGGCGGCCGGGGGCAGCAGGACCTCGTGCGGCATATGCCCGTCGGGGGCGACCTGGGCGAACAGGGTGGCGAGCTCGCGTGCCGCCTTCGTCGGATCGAGGTGGCACATGGCGACCGCCTGAAAGCCGGAGTCCCAGGCGAACAGCGAGGGGTAGAAGTGAGCGTTGGGCATATGGAAGTAGGCGTCGGCGGCCTCGACCTCGTTCGAGGCGTACACGCGAGCGGTCTCGGCCTTCAGCCTCTCCCAGTCTCTCGCAGTCAATCCCGCCAATCGCCCTCCTGGATACCACCGTGCAACCCCCGGCCCGTATGCATTATAGTATCGCTTAAATCAGGGCCGCTGAATCCAGGCCGCGTGATATCTCGAGCCCCGGGATCGGTCCGGTCCCGGGCTCCAGGGCCGGAGACCGTAACGGGACCACCACGTGAAAGGAGTGTCCCGCCAGATGACAGACGGCGAAGACATTGACGTCCTCAGCATCAACTCCATCCGGTGCCTGGCCATAGACGCCATCGAGCGCGCGAGCTCCGGGCACCCCGGAGCCCCCATGGGCCTGGCGCCCGTCGGCTACACCCTCTGGCAGAGGTTCCTCAGGCACAACCCCGCCAACCCCGAGTGGCCGGGACGCGATCGCTTCGTCCTTTCGGCCGGCCACGCCTCGATGCTTATCTACAGCCTGCTCTACCTGACCGGGTACGACCTGTCCCCCGAGGACCTCATGGCTTTCCGACAGCTCGGGAGCAGGACGCCCGGGCACCCGGAGTACGGCCACACCGCGGGGATCGAGGTGACGACCGGCCCGCTCGGGCAGGGGATCAGCAACGCGGTGGGGATGGCGCTGGCCCGGGAGCTCGTCCGCGCGCGGTTCAACCGCCCCGGCTACGACCTCGGCGACTACTACGTCTACGTCATCGCGAGCGACGGGGACATGATGGAGGGGGTCGCCTCGGAGGCATGCTCGCTTGCCGGGCACCTGGGCCTGGGCAGGCTCATAGTCCTCTACGACGACAACCACATCACCATCGAGGGCACCACGGCCCTCTCGTTCTCGGAGGACGTCGCCGGGCGTTTCAGCGCGTACGGCTGGGCGGTCCAGAGGGTGCCCGACGCGAACGACATAGAGGCCGTCGCCGACGCCATCACCGCCGCCCGGCTCGAGGACTCGGCCCCCAGCCTCATCATGGCGCACTCGCACATAGCCTGCGGCAGCCCGAACCTGGAGGGCAGCGAGGAGTCGCACGGCGCGCCCCTCGGGGCGGACGAGGCCATCCTCACCAAGGAGAACCTCGGTTGGGCCTCCGGGGAGTTCTGCGTGCCCGGTGAGGTGCTCCTCAACATGAGGAGGGCGCTCCAGCTGGGCGCCGCCCTGGAGGGCGAGTGGAACGAGATGATGGACTCGTACACCTCGGAGCACGCGGCCGAGGCCGAGGAGTACCGCAGGGTGACGGCCTGCCGCCTTCCGGGCGGCTGGGAGGAGCACCTGCCCGCGTTCGAGACGGGCACCAGGGTCTCGACCCGCGGCGCCTCGGGCAAGGTGCTGGCGTCGCTCGCCGGAGTCATGCCCGAGCTGGTCGGGGGCTCGGCGGACCTGGGCCCCAGCAACAAGACGTTCATCAAGGGGTACGGGAGCATCAGCCGGGGTGACTTCTCCGGCAGGAACATCCACTTCGGCGTGCGCGAGCACGGAATGGCAGCGATCATGAACGGGATGGCCCGTCACGGGGGGATCATCCCCTACGGGGGGACGTTCCTGGTCTTCGCGGATTACATGCGGCCCGCCATCCGCATGGCGGCCCTGATGGGCCTTAAGGTCGTCTACGTGTTCACGCACGACAGCCTGGGGGTGGGAGAGGATGGGCCGACACACCAGCCCGTGGAGCAACTGGCCTCACTGCGGGCGATGCCCGGCCTGGTCGTGATAAGGCCGGCCGACGCGAACGAGACATCGGTGGCCTGGCGGGTGGCCCTCGCGCGGAACGGGCCCACGGCGCTGGCGCTCTCCCGGCAGGACCTCCCGGTGCTGGACCGGGTCGTGCTGGCGTCGGCCGAGGGGCTGCTGCGGGGCGCCTACGTCCTGGCGGGCTCGGAGGTGCCGGGCCTGACGCTCGTCGGGACCGGTTCGGAGGTCGCCCTGGCGATCGAGGCGAGGGCGGCGCTCGCCGCGGAGGGCATCGACGCGCGCGTGGTCAGCATGCCGTCCTGGGAGCTGTTCGACGAGCAGGAGGAAGACTACCGGGGGACGGTGTTGCCACCGACGGATAAAATCCTGTCCGTTGAGGCGGGGGTGACCATGGGCTGGCGGCGCCACGTCGGCGATTCCGGCGACGTGATCGGGTTCGACCGCTTCGGGATGAGCGCCCCCGGCGGTATCGCCCTGGCTGAAGCGGGCTTCACGGTCGCGAACGTCGTGGAGAGGGCGAAGGCCCTCCTGCGGTAGATCACCCTGCCTGTTCCTCCCCTCTCCCCCGTGGGGGAGAGGGTCTGGG
>JAZDFZ010000038.1:0-2791 GCA_043807425.1 Actinomycetota bacterium | reverse complement strand
CAGTAAGTACCCGGTCCGTCACCGACGAGCTGTTGCCCCAAGGGGCAGCAGTAGATCACCTGGCTGCTCGATCCCGAGGTCCGGCAGCCGTCGGCGCCGGGGAGCCAGTCGGTGTAGCAGTAAAGATTCGTCCCGCAGACCGGTGCCTGAGTGACCGCCGTGGGCTTCTCCGGCGCGATGAAGTAGACGTGCTTCTCCCGCTCGAGGTGAGGCGGATCATTGCTCCAGTCGAAGGCGTCGGCGCCCACCTTGGGGGTGAAGGAGAGCTGGGAGACGTAGCCCACTCGACTGACCGCGCTCGTCTTGAGCTCCACCTTGTGCCAGCACGTCTGCGTCTGGTTGATCCAGCCCCACTTCCGGCCGAGGACCTTGAGCTCGGTGCCGATGGCCAGGGGTAGCCACATCGAGGCCGTCGCCAATTCTGGGGTGCTGCTGACCGTGATGTCCATGCCCGCATTGTTCTCCTTCACCTTGAAGAAGTTGAGGCGGACGGCCTCCGGGGAGTAGGTGGAGACCCCGTCGGTCACCTTCACCTTGTTGTCCGCGAGTGAGAGGTAATAGGGGAGGTTCGGCAGGTCCGGCATTGTCCCCCGCTCGATGAGCCCATAGCGGTCGAAGCGCTCCTTCCAGGTCGCGTCCTGGGCGCTGTCGGTGAGGAAGAGGATCGGGCTGCCGAGCGGCTTGGCGGTGAAGACGGGGCCAACGGCGAGCTCGGCCATGGCCTCGAAGTTGAAGGTCAGCCGGCCGGTCTGCAGACTGGGGACGCCGCAGGGATCCCACGCCATGTAATTCACTTTCAGGATGTTGGAGCCCTCGGCGATCGGCTCGATGACGCTCACCACGTCGCCAGCGCGGACGGCATATTCTTCACAGAGGTAGCGCGGCGAGCTGCCACTGTCCGCGATCAGAACACACTTGCGCTTGCTCTCGGTGGTCCTGCCATCAGGGTAGATGTCCTGGATGGACCAGCTGCCCGACAGGATATGCAGATAGGATATCGAATAATTTTGCTGGTAGCGCTCGGCCTCCCCCTCGTCGTCACCCCCACATCCTGATATCAGGCTGGTCAGGGACAGCGAAAGGATCAGGCACAGAACCCACGGTAGCCTTTTTGAACGAAACATGGCCCTTCTCCTGTATTCTTGGAGTGTTTGCAAATCGTTGCTTGTTTGAGACCTGATGATTGCAGCCGGCGTGCCAGATCGCTTGCCAGCGAAAAACAAGTGCAACCAGATGTCCACACGGCTCATGGCCACTTCACCTGCCACCCGATGTTTGATGCAGCGCTTCCTGTGGGCGGCCGGGCCGGCAAGCTTCAACTCGTTGAACCCGAGTGGTTTTATTGAACGCGGTTGGGTCCTACAGGTGGGATATTTCCCCCTGGAAGGTTCAGTAGCCACCCCTGACCGAGATCAGGTGGTGCTGATCCACACCGAATGTGCTGCTCCCTTGAAGTCGGATCCTTACCGCCCCGCAGACATGCAGACACGGGGAGATAGATATCCACCTGGCGGGTCTGTAGCAGAAACCGCGAAAAAAAAATGGCCATGCTCGCGACTTGCCTCCACGAGAAGGCAGGCTAGACTCTGAAGCTCATTTTCGATGGTGGAGGACGCCTTCTCCCTTGGTCGTTCGGGGGGCGGGCAGGGGAAAGGTGAGGGATGGGTGGGAGGGAGAGGGCGGCCTCTGCCACCGAAGAGCCAGCCTTGGACTGCCGTGCCCGCCCTCTGGGTGCGCGGCGAGGGCGTGGGTGACGATAGAGGGCGGACACGACGGCCCAAGGTTCAATAGAGATCCCAGTGATCTCCCGGCCGATGATCGGCTGGTAGCTACTCCGGCGTATCAGCTGTCTCGCCCGCGAGGTCAGCCGCGCTAGCGATCGCTACTCCGGCGTGCGCGTGGTCTCGCTACTCCGGCGTGTGCGTGGTCTCGCCCGCGAGGTCTCGCCCGCGAGGTCAGCCGCGCCCGCGATCGCTACTCCGGCGTGCGCGTGGTCTCGCCCACGTCGTCGGTGATGTCGGCGTCGTCCTCGGGGGCCGTCGCCGGGCGTACCCGGTAGGTGCTCGGGCGGAGGAAGAAGCTGCGCACCAGGGTCGGGTGCTCGGGGTAGAGCAAGGTGAGCCGGTGGTAGAGGGTGTTGTAGAGCGCCCGCGCGCGGTCCATGGCGATGCGGCGGTCGGTCTGGGCCTTGAGCTCGGGCTCGTAGAGGCTCTTGCGCCGCTCGAGGGCGCTGTCCAGGCCCAGCTGGGCCTGCTCGATGGTCTCGGCGTGCTGCAGGAGGTGGCCGTAGTCCTTGTCCTCGCGCAGCCGGCTCACCAGGGAGCGCACGAACCGTCCCTGGACCTCGTTGGCGATGGGGCGGATGAGCTCGCTGGGCGCCGAGGGGAAGAGCTTGGTGTGCCGTGGGTCCTCGGGGCGGCCCTTGGTCATCACCGCGATCTCGCGGGCGAGGTTCATCACCGCCTGGTCCAGGCAGTAGTCCAGGTACTCGATCTCGGCCGTGGCCGCGACACGCACCTCCAAGGCCTGGGCGTAGAGCTCGGTCACGGCCTGGATCCCGACGCGGGCCTCGTCCAGGTCGCGGGCCAGCTCGGTCGTCTCGGGACGGGACCGCAGCCTGAGGGAGACGAAGCGGAGATTCCTGACCATCGTGGGAAAACCGTGACGATCTGATAGCTTATGCACGAAGCACCTCCATGCCTGCCGCTGGGTTGAAGAGATAACTGGAGGATCCAACCACACCCAGTACCCGGTGGGACCTCCCCTACCGCAGAGGGAGCGTAGGCGAGGG
>JAZDFZ010000037.1:0-45218 GCA_043807425.1 Actinomycetota bacterium | reverse complement strand
TCTTTAACAGGCTGCGCTCCGACGTGCTGCCCGACCTGGTGCGGGCCAAGGAGAAGATCGGCTCCCGCTCGCTGCGTGTCTGGAGCGCGGGGTGCGCGAGCGGCGAGGAGACCTACAGCATGGCCATCCTTCTGACCGAGGAGCTGGGCGCGAAGATAGACCGCTGGAACCTGAGGATAATCGGATCGGACCTTGATGATGCGAGCCTGAAGGTCGCCACGCGTGGGGTCTACGGCGAGGTGGAGCTGCTGGAGGGAATCCCGCTCGAGCGCTACTTCGAGATGGTGGCGAGCCCGGAGGGCACCCGCTACCTGGTCAGCGACGAGCTCAAGAGGCGGGTGCGCTTCGAGAAGGTCAACCTGCTCGAGGAAGGCGAGCGGCGCCGCTACGACATCGTGGTGTGCCGCAACGTGCTCATCTACTTCGGCCGGAAGGTCCAGGTGAAGATCATCGCCGGCCTCGCGGAGAGCATCCTCAAGGACGGCTACCTGGTGCTGGGCAAGTCGGAGACCCTGGGGCCGGAGGCCTCCAAGATGTTCAAGCCGTCGTTCCCCCGGGAGCGCATATACCAGCTGATGAGCGCGACGGACGTGCGGAAGGCGGCCTCCGGTGGCTGAGCATACACGCGCGAGGCGCTCGCTGTGGACCGCCCTCACCGTCCCTACCTTCAAGATGAGGATAGGGCAGACTTTCGTGGTGGTCCTGTGCCTGGTGGGTTCCCTGGTGGCGGTCGGCGGGCTGGTGCTCTGGAGGAGCGCCAACACCCGGGGACACGCCGAGAACGCGGCGCGGCTCTACGGCGCCTCGGCCGAGCTGGACGCGGCGGCGCTCGCCTTCCAGCAGGGCGACGGCGGCGCGGGGGACACCCACATCGCGGAGGCCGAACAAAGGCTTGATGGCTCACCGCCCGAGTACGCCAGGCTCGAGGGCGAGATTGCCGTGGCAGGCGCGGACCGCGACACGGCGCGTCTGAGCGAGCTGGAGAAGGAGCTGGAGGTCGCTGCCGATGCCGAGATGAAGACCTCGGTGCACCAGCAGTTGAGGATTACGCGTACCGGCGTGGTCGCCTACGTGATAATCCTCATCATCACCGCGATCATGGGAATAGTCACCATGACCGTGGCCTACCGCGGGCTCTCGGGGGTGACCCGCAGGGTCATCGACGAGGTCAACCAGATAGCGCGCGGAAAGGGGGACCTGACGGCGCGGGTCCACGTCCCGACCCCGGACGTGAACGGCGAGCTTGCCGACGCCATCAACGACATGGTCTCCTCGCTGCGGCAGTCCATGCTCGAGATCAGGTCGATCGCGGGGGAGCTGACCGGCTCGGCCGACGCGCTCGCCGGCACCATCGAGGGGATGACCTCGTCCATAGAGGAGGTCACCTCGGCCGCCGAGCAGATATCCACCGGCACCGAGGACCAGGCGCACAAGGTTGAGGATACCAGCGTGGCAATGGCACAGGTCTCCGGCTCCATCGAATCGATAGCGGAAGGGGGACGGGTCTCGGCGACCCAGAGCGAGCTCAGCGCGGAGATGGCCGAGCGCGGGGTCGCAGCCAGCGAGGAGGCCGTGACGGTCATGCTGCGCATATACGACTCGGTGAAGCACTCCGAGCGCCTCATGGGCGGGCTGGGGGAGAGGTTTACGCAGATTGGGATTATAATTGACGTTATAACCGACATCGCCGACCAGACCAACCTGCTGGCGCTGAACGCCGCCATCGAGGCGGCCCGCGCCGGGGAGCACGGCAAGGGCTTCGCGGTGGTTGCCGGGGAGGTGCGAAAG
This sequence comes from Actinomycetota bacterium, assembly GCA_043807425.1. Lineage (GTDB taxonomy): Bacteria > Actinomycetota > Geothermincolia > Fen-727 > Anoxymicrobiaceae > JAHJCO01. The sequence goes on along the minus strand of JAZDFZ010000037.1, from coordinate 43,430 downwards.
CTCGCTGAGAACTCGAAACGGTCCGCCGAGCAGATATCACACCTGATAAGGGAGATCAACTCGGAGACGGCCGGCGTGCTCGAGTCCATGGAGGAGGGCACCGAGCGGGTCGAGAGCGGGCGGACCGTGGCCGAGGACACCGGCGAGGCGCTCCGGGGCATGATGGAATCCTCCCGGACCGCGGCCAGGGCCGCGAGTGAGATCTCCCGGGCGATCCAGGAGATCGCGGTCAACACCGACCGGGTCTTCGATTCAATTAACGACATCGCCGCTATCGCGCAGGAGACCGCAGCCAGTACCGAGGAGGTCGCGGCAACCATAAACGAGCAGAGGGTGAGCACCGAGGACGTCGCGGGCGAGTCGATGAGCCTGGCCCGGCTGGCGGCCAAGCTGCAGGAGTTGACCCAGGGGTTCAAGCTGTAGACAGGACCCCGTTCTCGAGCGTGGTGAAGAACACAATGCCGGCCCGTGTTCAGCGGGATACAAGGCGCGGCGGGAGAGCCGCACGGGAGGCGGGAGACGACGGAAGTGAAGAACGCCGAGAAACGCATCGAGAGACGGGAGACCGGCAGGTTGATGACCTGGTGGCGCGGCATGCCAATGAGCAGGAGGTTCATACTCCGTACGGCGCTGTTCGCGCTGCCGGCCGCGGGCGTGTCCGGGCTCGCCTTCGTGGCGATCCTGGTCGACGACAAGACGGTCGGCATCTGGTTGGCAGGGTTCGGCCTGGGGCTGGCGGCGGGCGTGCTCGCGCTCATCTTCGCTGGCTACGCCGCGGTGGCGATGTACGTCCGGCCGCTGGAGCGACTCGAGATGTTCAGCCGGAAGATGGTGGTGCACGACTTCAGCGAGGACGTGGAGATCGGCGAGCGATCAGAGCTGTTGCCCATCAGCCAGGCCCTGAACAAGATGCTGTCCTCGATGCGCACCCTGGTGGATGAGATGCATGCGGTGTCGCAGGAGGTGGCCGGGTCATCCGGGCTGATGGCCTCGGTGGCAAAGGAGACCTCGGACGCGGTGCAGAGTACCGCCTCCACGGTCTCGAACCTCGCTCACGGCGCGGAGGACCAGGTCAACTCCATGATGATCGCCTCCTCGACCATCAGCCAGATGGCCGAGGAGATCGACCGGGTCGCCGAGGCGGCACGCGAGGTGGCCAAGTACAGCCTGGAGGCCAGGGTGACCGTGGAGGACGGCGGCAACGCGGTCAGCAACGCCGTGGACAAGATGGGCCGCCTGGTCGAGACCACCCGGTCCTCGTCGGTGGCGGTCCGCGACCTGGGGGAGCGCTCGGAGCAGATAGGTCTGATCGTGGACGTCATCACCGGCATCGCCGTCCAGACCAACCTCCTGGCGCTGAACGCAGCCATCGAGGCGGCTCGCGCCGGAGAGCACGGCAAGGGCTTTGCGGTTGTCGCCGAGGAGGTCCGTAAGCTTGCCGAGGAGTCGGCCAGGGCCGCCAACCGCATCGCCGGGATAATCCGGGAGATACAGCGGACTATAGGCGATACCGTGGTGCTCATGGAGAACAGCAGCCAGGAGGCCGATGAAGGAGCCTCCGTAGTCGGCAACGCGGGCACCGCGCTGAGCAGGATCAAGGACGCGGTGGAGACCATCGGGGCGGAGACCCACGCCATCAGCCAGGCTACGGACAGCATCGCCGAGGGCTCGAACAAGGTGGTCGAGATTATCAGCACCGTTGCCAGCATATCGGAGGAGTCGGCCTCCAGCACCGAGGAGGTGTCGGCCTCCATCCAGGAGCAGACCGCATCCATGGAGCAGATAAGCGCCGCGGCGGCCGAGCTGGCCGAGACCGCGGACAGGCTGCGGGCGCTCATAGAAGGGATAAGGACGCACTAGGTACAGGGAATCCCGTGCGGGAGGAGCGATGGACGAAAAAGGCTTCGCGGTGGAACGGGAGATGCAGCTGGTGGCCTTCAAGGTCAGCCGGGAGGAGTTCGGGGTCGACGTCAAGAAGGTCGAGGGCGTCATCTCCATGGTGGACATCACGCGCATGCCCCGGGCTCCGCGTTTCGTCGAGGGGATCATCAACCTTCGCGGACAGATAATCGCCGTTGTCGACCTGGCCGACCGCCTGGGCATCGAGTCGCCCGAGCGGGGGAGCGCTACCAGGATAGTGGTGGTCGAGGCCCAGGACGTAAAGGTCGGCCTGATAGTCGATTCACCCGAGGTCATCAACATAGACAGGGAGGACATCGAGGCCTCCCCGGCCCTGGCCTCGAGCGAGGTTGAGACGTCGTTCATAAGGGGAGTGGTAAAGCTGGGTGACCGGTTGCTGATACTCCTGGACGTGGACAGGGTGCTCACCGACGAGGAGCGTGGTGAGGTGGGCGAGATGGATCTGGAGGCCGGCGAGATGGAGGCCGGCGAGTAACATGCGCAACCGGCTTGGACGATGCCCAAGTGGGAAAGGGAGGAAATAGACGATGGCCCCGACCGTTCTGATTGTCGATGACGCGCTGTTCATGAGGATGATGATCAAGGACATCCTCTCGAAGGACGGGTTCGATATCGTGGGGGAGGCGGAGAACGGGGTGGAGGCGGTGAAGAAGTATGCCGAACTGCGCCCTGACCTGGTCACCATGGACATCGTCATGCCCGAGATGGACGGCATCGAGGCCGTGCGCAACATCATGAAGCTCGACCCGGGAGCGCGCGTACTGATGTGCAGCGCCATGGGACAGCAGCCGCTGGTGGTCGAGGCGCTGGAGGCGGGTGCCAAGGACTTCATTATCAAGCCGTTCCAGCCGGCAAAGGTCGTGGAGGCGGTGAGGAAGGCGCTCCACGACGAGGACTGATCAGGGGTCCGGGGCGGGAATAGAGAGACGATGGTTGAAAAGAAGAAAGACAAGAAGATAACGGTACTCATAGTCGATGACTCGGCGCTGGTGCGCCAGTTGCTCACCGACATGATCGGCCAGGACGACGAGCTGGAGGTGGCCGGCATCGCCCGCGACGGGGTTGAGGCCATCAAGCTTACCCAGGAGCTGGACCCCGACGTCATCACCATGGACATCCACATGCCGGAGATGGACGGGCTGCAGGCCCTCGAGTACATCATGAAGAAGTCGCCGCGGCCAGTGGTGATGCTCTCGGCCCTGGTCAAGCAGGGCGCCGCTCCGACCCTGAGGGCCCTCGAGCTCGGCGCGGTCGACTTCATTGCCAAGCCGAGCCAGTTCCCCACCTCCGTGAGCGAGATCCGCGAGGACGTCATTGCCAAGATCAAGGCCGCCGCCGGCTCCAGGGCGCGGGAGGTCTGGGAGCGGGCGAGGAAGGCGAAGGCCCCCAAGAAGGTGAAACTGCGCAAGGAGGCCGCGGGGGGCAGCCTGGTGGTGATGGGGGCCTCGGCAGGGGGCCCCAGGGCCCTGGCCGAGGTCGTGCCGGCGCTCCCCGAGGACCTGCAGGCCACCATGGTGGTCGTACAGCACATGCCTGAGCCTTTCACGGGATCGTTCGCCGAGAGGCTGAACTCGCGCTCGCGTGTCGAGGTCCGTGAGGCGGAGGAGGGGGAGGAGCTGGTCGAGGGGCGGGCGCTGGTGGTCCCGGGGGGCCACGACATGATGGTCGAGAGGTCGGCGGCGGGAAGGGTAACCGCCAGGCTGTTGCCGACCGTGGCCAGGCACGGCGCGAGCCCGGTCATCGATGTCACCATGGAGAGCGCGGCCCAGGTCTTCGGAGAGAAGGCGGTAGGGGTACTGCTTTCGGGGATGGGTTCGGACGGGGCGATGGGCCTGGGCATGATCAGGGACGCGGGAGGGTACACCATAGCCCAGAACGAGGAGACCTGTCTCGTCTTCGGGATGCCGAAGGCGGCCATCGAGCGCAGGCTGGTCACCGAGATACTGCCGATCGACAAGATAGCGGAGGCCATAGCGGCCCGGGTTTGACCCATACAGACAGAGGTATGCCGATGGAGATGGACATCTCCCAGTATAAGGATCTGTTCATCACCGAGGCCCAGGAGCACCTGGACTCGCTAAACAAGTTCCTGCTCCAGATGGAGAGCGATCCGGCCAACCTGGAGGTGGTGACCGAGATCTTCCGCAGCGCGCACACGCTGAAGGGAATGTCGGCCACCATGGGCTACGATCAGCTGACCGAGCTTGCCCACGAGATGGAGAACCTGCTGGAGCACCTGCGGACCGGCGACACACCGGTGACCTCGGCGATCGTCGACACCCTCTTCTCCTGCTTCGACACGCTGGGCGCGATAATCAACGCCATCGCCGAGGACCGCCCCGGCGAGATCGATTACTCGGGGCTGGTCTCCGACATCCGGTCCATAGTGAACGGAGCCGGGCTGGGTCCAGAGGCCGAGCCTATCGTGGTGCCCGAGCGCGCACGGGAGCCGGTCGCTGCCGGCCCGTTGCCCGAGCCGGAGCCCTTGCCCGAGCCGGAGCCCGAGCGGGCGGAACCCCGTACCGAGCCGGCCGCCGAACCCCCTGAGCCCGAGCGTGAGCAGCCCGCCCCACCCCCGGTCCTGGAGATAGACGAGGCCGAGCAGCAGAAGTACGCCGCCATCCCGGGGATGAGGGTGATGAGGCTCACCGTGCAGCTGGATTCGGAGTGCCTGCTCAAGTCGGTGCGGGTGTTCATGGTCTTCAAGAAGCTCGCCCAGCTCGGTGAGGTACTGGGAAGTGCCCCCCCGGTGGAGGCGCTGGAGGACGAGAAGTTCGAGACGACCTTCCAGGTGGGGCTGGCCACCCACGAGGGCTCCGAGAGGGTGGAGAGGGCCATACTGGCGATCGCGGAGATAAGCGGCATCGAGGTCGAGACCCTGGTGGAGCCGGAGGAGACCCGGGCCGCCGGAGAATCGTCGGGCAGGATCTCGCGCCCGTCGGACCAGAGCCAGATGACGGTGGCCCGCAAGACCCAGAGCGTGAGGGTCAACATCGCGCGGCTGGACACCCTGATGAACCTGGTGGGCGAGCTGGTCATCAACCGCACCAGGCTGGCGCAGATCGCATCCGGGTTCGAGATCGCCGAGCTCAGGGAAGCGCTCGACCAGACCTCCAGGCTCACCGCCGAGCTCCAGGACGAGGTCATGAAGACGCGCATGGTCCCCGTGGAGCACGTCTTCAACCGCTTCCCTCGCATGGTCCGCGACCTCGCGCGCGCCGACGGCAAGGAGGTTGACTTCGTGGTGGAGGGCAAGGAGATCGAGCTCGACAGGACCATCCTGGACGAGATATCCGACCCCCTGATCCACATGATCCGTAACGCTGTGGACCACGGCATCGGCTCCCCCGAGAGGAGGCGCGAGCAGGGTAAGCCCGCCCGGGGGACCGTGCGGCTGGCCGCCTACCGGGACCGGAACTACGTGGCTATCGAGGTCGAGGACGACGGCGAGGGGATCGATCCGGAGAGGGTGTTCGATCGCGCCCTGGCCAGGGGCCTGGTAACGGAGGACGAGCGGCGTGCGATGGGCGCCGACGACGTCCTGAGGGTCGTGTGCATGCCGGGGTTCTCCACCAGCGAGAAGGTGAGCGGCGTCTCGGGCCGCGGGGTGGGAATGGACGCGGTGAAGTCCAAGACCGAGGCGCTGGGCGGATTCGTGATAATCGACTCGGAGCCCGGGCGCGGAACGCGGACCACCCTCAAGCTGCCCCTCACCCTGGCCATCGTCCAGGCCCTCATGGTCGAGGTCTCCTCCGAGACGTACGCAATACCGCTGGGGACGGTGCGCGAGACTCACGTGATAAACCCCGAGGACATAAAGACGGTGCGGAATGCCGAGGCCATCTTCCTGAGGGACGAGACCATCCCCCTCCTCCGGCTCGATGCGGCGCTCCAGTGCGAGCACGTCCTCAACGGAAGCGAGCCGTTCCCGGTGGTGATCACCGAGATCGGGCCGAGGCTCATAGCCATCGGAGTGCACTCACTCATCGGTCAGCAGGAGATAGTCATCAGCACCCTGGATACGTTCCTGAAGCGTGTCGAGGGCTTCGCGGGGGCGACCATCCTGGGGAGCGGGAGGGTGGCGCTGATACTGGATATACCGAGCCTCATGTGAGGGCAGCGCAAGAGAGGATCGTTGATGACGGTTGAACCGACCCCACGGCAGCTGAGCGCGATGCAGATCGACGCCCTTCGCGAGGTGGGCAACATAGGAGCCGGTAACGCGGCGATCGCGCTGTCCCAGATGGTCGACAAGAAGGTGGACCTGTCGGTGCCAAAGGCGAGCCTGGTGCCGCTGGTGGGGGTGCCCGGCCTGGTCGGGGGGCCCGAGACCACCGTTGCCGGGGTGTACCTTGGCATCGCGGGCGACTGCTCGGGGAGCATCCTGCTCCTACTGGAGAAGGAGAGCGCCACCTCGCTGGCAACCCTGATGGTCCCCGGCGAGGCCGCTGCCGTTCCCGAGCTGGACGTTGTGAAGCGCTCCGCGCTGCAGGAAACGGGCAGCATACTCTCCGGGGCGTACCTCATGGCGCTGGGACAGCTTACGGGCCTCCTGTTCAGGCCTTCCGTGCCGGGGTTCGCCATGGACATGGCGGGGGCGATCATCGATCACGTGCTGGTTGACCTGGCCTCGACGGAGGACTACGTGCTCGTGGTGGAGACCGACTTCATGGTCTCGGGAGTGAAGATCCTGGGCCACCTGATACTCTTTCCCGACCTGGGGATGCTGGCCACCATACTGGAGCGCCTGGGGGTGCCGTTTGAGTGAGGTGGTGAGCGTAGGGGTCGCCGAGCTCAAAGTCAGCGACAACTCACTCGTGCTGGCGAGTTTCGGGCTGGGCTCCTGCGTGGCGGTGACCATGTTCGATTCCCTGAAGAGGATCGGCGGCCTCGCCCACGTCATGCTGCCCGAGAGCCGTGGCAAGGAGTCCGAGAGCGCGCCCGGCAAGTTCGCCGACGTCGCGGTGGAGCGCCTGCTGGCCGAGATGATGAGCCTGGGAGCGAGGTCCAACGGGGTCAGGTGCAAGATCGTGGGCGGTGCCCAGATGTTCGAGGTGCCGGGGTCGCACAAGCTGGACAAGTTCGCCAAGCCGCCGGAGTCGGCTTCACACATCGGGGCCCGCAACGTGGGCGCGGTGAAGAGCGAGCTGGCCAGGCTGAAGATCCCGCTGGTGGGGGAGGATACGGGTGGCAACTACGGCAGGACTGTCCGGTTCAACACCTCCAACGGAGAGGTCGAGGTGACCTCCATCTACCACGGGCGGACTGTTCTATAAGCCTCGGCGCTTAATAACACCCCGTCTATCAGACCTTGAATCTCTGGACCATCTCCTTGAGCTCGGCCGACAGCTCTGAAAGGCGCCGGGCGGCCGCGGCGAGGTCGCGGGTGGCGGCGCGCTGGTCCTGGGCCGCGGCGGCTATCTCCACCGCCTTGCTGGCGCCGACCTCGGCCAGGATCTCGCTCTCCTCGAGCAGTCGTACGACGTCCTTCACCTTCTCTCCAGAGCGCACCCGTTCGGGCATCATCATCACGTACTCGGACATCTGGCGAACCTTTGTGGTGAGGGCCTCCAGGTTCCTGGCCATAACCACGACCGACTCCACGATCTCCTCGGTGTTGGCGAAGACGTCCTGGGCCGCCGCGGACTGCTCCTCGGCCAGCATAGACATCCGGTCGGAGTCGCGCGCGGCCTCCGAGAGCGTCCCCCGCAGGTAGTCGCGCATCCTCAGGAACGCGGCGGCCAGCGTCCCGATCTGGTCCCGGGTCCTGATGGCCACCTCGCCGGTGAGGTCACCCGAGCCTACACGCTCGGCGTTCTCGACCAGCTCGTCGATGGGACGGGAGATGCCGCGGCCCAGCATCACCGCGACCAGGCCCGCGGACAGGCTGAAGATCAGCGCCAGGCCGAACAGCACCCAGGCGATCATGTAGACGGGCTCGAAAGCCTCGGAGGACGGGACCGCGACGCCGACTGACCAGCGCAGCTCCGGGTGCTCCGTCGCCGTGGACCCGATCCTCTGGTAGGACACCAGGTATGACTTGCCGCCGTAGCGGATGGTGGAGGTGCCGTCGGAGGTGCTCATCTCCACGACCAGGGCCTCACGACGCTCGAGGTCGGCACTGGACGGCTTGGCTCCGCGGTCGAACATGTGCCCGGCCACCACCATACCAGTGGAGTCGACTATGAAGCCGTGCCCGGTCTGCTCGACGGAGATGGCGTCCACGGCGACGTCTATGTCCGACATCGAGGTGAAGCAGACCAGGTAACCGAAGACCTGGTCGCTGGCGTCGCGGACCGGGGAGCTGACCGCCAGGACCGGGGGGTCGAAGAACGCGCTCACCAGCTCGGACTTGGCGTGGACGTGGGTGAAGGTGACCCTGGCCGTGGCGGCGTTCTCGAACCAGGCGGTCTCGGAGGCGTCTCCGATGCTGGAGAGCTTGCCGGTCCCGCAGACGACGCCGCCGGCGGTGTTGGTGAACACGGCGCCCTGGCCGATGGGCCAGTAGGTGATGAACAGGTCTAGCACCGCCAGCTTCGCCTGCGGGCTCGAGGCCGGGTCGCGCATGGTGGGCTGGTTGGCCAGGAGTGTCACCCGGGAGTCCCGCCTGCCGAGAAGCACTTCCACCACGTCCGAGGTAAGGCCGGCGGAGTCCTCGAGCGACTGCTCGACGTCCGAGCGGACGATGCGGTACATGAAGATGTAGGATATCGCCGCGGTGCCGGCCGCCGAGACGAACACGAACACCAGCAGGATCGCCGTTATCTTGATGCGGAGGTCTCTTTCGAAGAACCTCAAGACGGCCCCTTCGAATCGCTCGACGGCGGCGCGCAGGTCAATGCATGAAAGCGCACAGAATCATATACCAGCCCGGTTCGGCCTTCAACAGCAGCCAGGTCTGTTATGCGTCCTCTTGGCTCGCACCAGCCGGGTCTAGTAGACATCATCTCGGCTCGCACCACGATACGGTTGAACTCGATCGACCTACATTCACAGAGGAAAGGCTTCTAGCAACTCAGTCGGCCTACATTCACAGTGGAAAAGCTTCTTACGACTTGACCGACCTGCATTCACAGCGGTAATGCTTCTGGCGACTTGGGATGGCGATATCGCACTGAAGGTTGAACGCCGCCAGGTCCCGGAGGGCCCAGCCGGATGTGGAGGACCAGGAAGAGCAGGCACAGCAGGACCATGTACATGCCGCAGAAGACAAGGAACACGACCAGCGTGGTCCCCCCACCCGCGGCCTGGCGGGCCCCGCCGGCCGCCGTGCCGTATCGCGCTCCACCCGGGGGCCCCTGGTTGCGGCCCGCGAGTTCCGAGAGCAACGACCCGGGTTCCTCGGACCCCCGGTCGCTTTCGGCTCCCGGCGCGGCCTCCTGCCCGCCCGGCGCGACCGTGGTCGCCTGGTTGCCGGGAACCGGGCTCTGCTGGCCGGGGGTGTTGACCTCGGCCTCCTCGTCATCCAGGTCCAGTGGGAAAGGGGTTCCGAGTATCGCCGGCACCGCCTCGGCCGTCATCCACACCGGGTTGGTGTCCGTGCCCGACGAGTACTTGAAGTGCCCGTCCGGCTGCTGCATCCCCTCGATGAAATCGACCGGCGTGTTGCCCGAGATGGTCCAGTCCTGGGAGGCGGGGTCCTCCCCGGCCGCGCAGATGCCCTGGACGGCCCAGGCGGTGGAGCCTACGTTCGAGCCGGCCGACTGCCAGGCGAACCCCCCGTCGTCCTGCTGGCAGAACATCAGGTAGGAGAGCGCCCGCGCGACGGTGTTCGAGCCCCTGTCGGCCCCCGACGCGATAAGCGCCTGGAGCGCGCCGCCCGTGTCGTCGGGGTCGCTGCCGCTCTGAGCCCCGTAGCCGAAGCCGCCGTCGATGTTCTGCCTGGCACTGAGCCATTCCATGGAGCCCGCGGGGGCGGGCTCTCCGGCCGCCGCCAGTGCGATCAGGCCCCAGCAGTGCTCGTTGACCAGGTCCCCGATGTGGCCGTCCGCCGCGGCTCGCGCCTTGATCTCGGCGACGAGGTCACGCCCGCCGAACGAGCGTGGATCGGCCCCGGCGCAGCACACCGCCAGGCATCCCTTCTCTATGTCGGTCAGCTTGCTCCAGGAGGGGGCGCGGCCCGAGAGGAAGTCCAGCGGCGAGGCGCCGCCGCTCCTGACGCCGCGGACGTCGATCCCCGCCGAAGAGATCGCGCAGGTCACCCAGGCGGTCAGCGTGTCTGAGGATGACGCTTCAGGCTCGGCGAAGCCGCCGTCGGGCTGCTGGCGTCCAAGGAGGTAATCGACTGCGCGGTCCACGGACGGGTCGGACGCCCCGGCGGCGGGCAGGCGGGCCGCCCCGGCGGCCGGCGCGAGAAGTGCCAGCAGGCATGCCACGACCACTATGACCCTCACGACCCTGCCACCTCCGTGTCCGCGGCATCGACCGTCGCGCCGCCAGCGACCCGCTCGAAGAAGAAGCGGGCCTGGTACCTGCGCAGCATCGCTATCATCACGGGGCCGAGGGCGATGGCGAAGGCGAAGTTGGCCGCCGCGTGAAGCGCGTCGAACCAGGCGGAGGCGGCGTAGGTCGCAAGGAAAGCCCTGGTCGTGACCGGGTGCACGAAGCCGAGCACGAAGTAGGCGTTCATTATCCATCCGAACAGCAGGCCCCATGCCGCGCAGTACCAGGCCAGCCTCCACCGTCCCTCCAGCAACCTCCAGCGGCCGAGCAGACCCGATGCCAGCCCGGCCAGGCCCCAGGCGAACATCTGCCAGATCGTCCAGGGCCCGTGGCCGAGGAAGATGTTGGAGACCAGGGCCGTGGTGGCCCCGACCATGAAGCCGGCCAGCGGGCCGTAGACGTAGCCGGTGATGATTATCAGGAACGTCGAGGGCTGAACGCCGGGTATCGCGGCGAAGAGGCATCTCCCGCCCACGGAGAGCGCCGACATGGTGGCGACAAGAGCGACCAGCTTGGTGTCGCTCCCCTTCTCCTCGAAGCGCAGGTAGAAGTAGGCGAGGACCAGCGCGACCGCGACCAGGGTCATGAAGGCGAGGTTGGACAGGGGCCCGATCTCCAGGGACTCGCCCGCGATCCAGAGCCCGAGGAACCCCAGCAGCGCGAGGAAGGCGACCGTCGACCTCCTCACGACAGCGCCTCCAGCGCCGCAGCCGCCTCGTCTCGCGTCACCACGGAGGGATTCACTGCCCTGAAGCACTTGTTGTACTGGGTGGTGAAGAAGAGCGACTCGGCCAGGACGGTATGCTTGTCCCCGTCGGCAAGCACACGGCCGCTGCCCATCAGGAGGACGCGCCCGGCCCACTGGGCCGCGAACTCGAGATCGTGGGTGACCAGCACCACCGTGTTGCCTTCCTCGTTGTAGCGCCTGAGGAACCCGCCCAGGCGCTCCTTGGTCCCCTGGTCGACCCCGCGCGACGGCTCGTCGAGGATGAGCACCGGCGGCCTCGCCACCACCACCGAGGCCAGGGCGACCAGCTCACGCTGACCGCAGGAGAGGGTGGCCGGATCGTGGAAGCGGAACCGCTCGAGGCCCAGGAGACCCAGGGTCTCTTCGACCATCCCGTCCCAGGAGTCGGCGGGGAACCCCCTGGCCTCCAGGGTGGTCTTCAGCTCGCGATCGGTGTCATCGGCTATGAGCTGCAGGTTCGGGTTCTGGGGGAGCATCCCGCAGGAGGCGGCGAGCTTCGCCACCTCGACCCCCCTTGTGTCCAGGCCCTCGATGCGGACCTCGCCCCGTACCGGGAGGAGGATGCCGTTGAAGTGCTTGACCAGCGTGCTCTTGCCCGAGCCGTTCTCGCCGATTATCGCCAGAAACTCGCCACGCCGGATCGAAAGGTCGATGTCCCGCAGCGCCTCGGTCCCGTCACCGTAAATGTGCCAGAGGCCCTTGACCTCGACCCGGGGCCCCGGCGCCTCACCCTCCAACCTGTCATCGACGCCGGCCTCCTGGGCCGTACTTGGCCCGTGGGAGTCCGGACCGGCGGGCTCACCACCGCGGGCGAGCTCGGTGACCCTGAGCCTGCCCTCCTTTACGGTCAGTGGAGGGCTCGCGCCGTTCAGGTGCGAGAAAAGCCTGGTGATGGGTGGGAGCGGCACCCAGGGCTTCTCCCGCGCCCAGGATGCCATCTCGGCCGGCTCTCCATCGAAAGCGACCCGGCCACCCTCGAGCACGACCACGCGGTCGGCTAAGTGGAAGCATCGCTCGACGCGGTGCTCGGCGAGCAGCACCGCGAGACCCAGCTCGTCGTTGAGGGACTTGAGCGTGGAGAGGAACTCCCCGGCGCTGATCGGGTCGAGCTGGCTGGTGGGCTCGTCCAGCACCAGCACGCGGGGGTGCATGACCAGGACCGAGGCGAGGGCCACCTTCTGCTTCTCCCCACCGGACAGCTCCGCCACCCTCCTGTCCCTCAGGGGGCTCAGCCTGAGGTTCGCGAGAACCTCCTCCACGCGCTTTCGCATCTGGAGGCGTTCGAGCCCGATGTTCTCACACCCGAAGGCGATCTCGCTGGTGGGGTTCTCGGTGACCATCTGGTTCTCGGGATCCTGGAACACCATCCCCACCGTGCGTGCCAGGTCCCTTACCTCGGCGCGGGTCGTATCCACCCCTGCCACGCGCACCGACCCGGAGATCCGCCCGCCGTAGAAGTGGGGCACCAGCCCGTTGACGGCCCGACACAGGGTCGACTTGCCGGACCCCGAACGCCCTAGCAGCAGGACGAACTCGCCCTCGCGCAGGGTGAGACTGACCCCACGCAAGGCGGGGTCCGCGCCACCGGGGTAACGGTAGCTCAGATCCTCGATCTCAACCAGTTCGATCTCTTCCATAGCCTCGATAGTAACAGCAGCGCGAGCGCGGCCAGGACGGGGACCGCCGCGGTGACGAGGGCGCCCGCGGGGTGATCGACGGACAGGCGCGGGTAGTAGGAGACGTTCAGCGCGCCGGAAGCGACGCCAGAGATCACCACGGCCGCGATGCAGACGGCGGCCGCCATCCCCGCGGCGTCCCTGCCCCGCAGGGTGTACTCCCTGTAGCGGGTGCGCCTGGAAGAGCCGTAGCCCCGCGACTCCATCGCCTCCGCCAGCCCGATGCCCCGGTCCAGCGAGGTCGCCAGCATCCTGCGGACCAGGGGCAGGCGGCTCCTCAGCCTCGTGAGGCGCCCGCCGCTGTCACGCACCAGCCCGCGCGCCCGCTGGGCGTCCAGCAGGTCGGATGCGTCGCGGAAGGTGATAGGGACCATCCTCATGCTGAGCGCGCTCGCCAGTGCCGAGCGCGAGCCGTGCCCCCTCAACAGCCCGAGCACGGAGTCGGGGTCGACCAGCACGGTCACCAGCGCGAAGACCCAGATGACCGCGGCGAGCCGCAGTCCCATGACCGCGCCGAAGGCGAGGGCCTCGGCCGTGATCTGGAGGCGGCCCAGGACGGGCAGGCTCGGGCCCTGCCAGATGACGGTGGCGCCGGCCCTGGCCACCAGCGGGTTTATGACCAGTGCCATGACAAAGACGACCAGGCACAGCTTCCACCAGGATGCCCACTCGCGCAGCACCCCTGACGATAGAGCGAGGATCGCCGAGGCGGCGATGGCGGACAGCTGGCTCAAGGGGTTGTTCGAGAGCAGGCATAGAAGCAGCAGAGAGCATGCCAGGAGCAGCGGCGTGAGCGGGTGCGACTCCTGCAGCAGGCCGTGCTTCATCCTGTAGGCGGGTATCATCTTAATGCTCCACGCAGCCTCACCTCGGCAGTCCGTAGACGGTGCCGTCCGCGTCCACTACGGCGCCCATCATGTTGTTGAGCCTGCCCCCATCGAGCAGGACGGTGGTCGCGATCCGCGCGCCCGGCTCGCCCCTGCAGACCACCAGCCACACCGGCGAGTCATCTCCCATGCCCGACCCGGTGCTCACGATCGCCGCCAGGGCCTCGCCGTCGACCGGCGCGGGCTCCCCCCCGTCGTCGAGCGGCACGATCTCCTCGCCATCGAGCCTGATGAACGTGCCGCTACGCCGGGAGCTCTCCAGCAGCGAGGTGATCCACGGCGTTGCCGCGGCCTCCTTGCTGGATGTTATCACCATGGTCGGACCCGGGGCCGCGCCGGGATCGAAGCCGCCCAGGCCCTGGAGATACGACGGACGGGCGCCGTGCTCCTCCAGGTACGCTCCGGCGTCCCGCGCGACGGCGTCCATGCCGCGGCCGGCCACCAGGGTGGAATCCTTCAGTTTCCTGAACCCGGCGGTGAAGGGACGCGGGTAGGCGCCGACCACTGCGCACAGGTAGTCGCCCCCGTTCCAGCCGTGCAGGTCCCACCAGACGAGGTCGCCCGCCCTGGTCTCGAACTGGTCGGCGCCCACGTCGGAGAGGACGCCGTTCACGTAGTAGAACCAGTCGGCCGTGTCGCCCTCACCGGACCGGGAACCGATGCCCTCGATGGAAGAGACGAAGCCGCCCCCGTAATCGGTCTTCACACGGGCCGTGGAGGAGAGGGCGTCCATTACCGACATCCCGTTCCGGAAAGGCACAGACGCGCTTCGTACCTTCTCGCGCCCGAAATCGGTCGTCACCCTTACACAGACCGTGCCCTCCCCGTCGGCCGGGCTGTTCCACGGCATCAGGGTGCAGCCTCGCAAGGAGATGAACAGCACCGCGCAGACGGCCAGCGCCGTCGCGACCCATATGAGGACCCGCCTGGTTGTTCTTTCCACCCTCGATCTCCAGTGACGATTCCCCCGGGGGTCTCGTCAATAGTAGCGGCTAGAGCGCCGCCGGAAGCCCACGTGAGTCCCCGCCGCCGCAACGGCTTCCCCCGAAATACATGGGGCGCTCGACGACGACCGGGACGGTCGAAGACACGTTGGCGGCGACATCCCTTCCCGGGCCGACCGAATCGTTGACGAAGACGGTGATGCGCGAGCAGGCGGACACCGACACCTCCTCGGTCATGGTCTCCGTCCCCCCGTCGGATGTCTGGATGTAGTAGTCGATGGTCACGGGGGCCGCGGTGGGGCCGGGGTTGGAGATACACAGGAACGTCTGGTAGCCGTCCCTGGTGCACCCTTCCGCGAACTCCCAGCGGTAGGCGGAATACGGTGCCCCCGCCGAGTCGTGCCCGCCGCCCCACATCTGCCCCGCCACGTCGACGGGACAGAACTGGAAGTACATCGGCCGCTCGGCGACCAGGGGCCTGTCGGAGGTCACCAGCATGCCCACGTCGGCGTCGGGGCCGACCTCCTGGTTCACGCTGACGGTGAACCTGGAGTTGGCGGGCACGGGGGCCGTCTGGGTCTTCAACACGCCCCCCGGAGCCAGGTACTGTACGGTCGCGGTAGCGTCTTCGGCCCCCGGGTTCATCAGGCAGAGCCACTCCGAGAAGTTCTGCCTGGTGGTGCCCTCGGCGAAGTACCAGTTGGTCCGGCCGCCCTCCACCCCGGTGCAGTTGTGCACGCCGGCGGGGTTGACACCGAGTATCGGGGTGGGAAGGGTGAAGTACATCACGCGCTCGCCCACGATGGGGACGCTGGAGGTCACCGCTATGCTCACGTCACGGTCCGCTCCCACTTTCGCGTTCACGTCCACGGTCATGCGGCTGTGCGCGGGCACCCTCCGGTTTTCCTGGATCGGCTCGGAGCCGTCGGCGAACAGGTAGGTCACCACCACGTTGGCGTCCGATTCACCGGGGTTCTCGAGGGCCATCCAGGTCTGGAAGCCGGCGCGCGTGGTCCCCTCCGCGTACAGCAGGCTCTTCGACGGAGCGGTCACCCCCATGACCTGCTCGCCGCCGCACATCGTCGGGGTCTCGAAGTAAATGGCTCGCTCCGCCACGAAGCGGCCGGGGCCGTGCACGTGGGCCGAGACGTCGAGGCTGCTCCCCATGAACAGGTTCACGTCGACGGTGGTGCGCGTCATGGGCTCCAGCCTGACGTCCTGCGTTGCGGTCTGGCCGGTGTCGGTCATGTAGTCTATCTGCGCGTCCATGGCGCCCTCGGTCGGGTTCTCCAGGCAGATCCACTCCTGGTAGCCGTCGCGCGTGGTGCCCTCGGCGAAGTAGAAGTCGGAAGCCGGCGTGCCCCCGCCGAAGGTGATCATCTTGCCGTCGCCCAGGCTGAGCAGGCCGTACGGCGTGGCGACCGGCGGGCTGCCGGCCTCGGTGCTGTGCCAGACCGTGCTCCCGTCGGCCATATTGAGCAACCAGGTATCGGTAGCGGTGACAGGCCAACTGGTGGTCATCTGACCGACGGCGACCCGGTCGCCCGATATGCAGACCGACATGTTGTTCCCCCCCATACCGGACTTCGTCCAGACCTGTTCGGGGGTGGTCCCCGTGGTGGTGTCGGCCGAGACGCATGTCGTCCAGTTGACCCCGGGAGCGGGCCAGGCTCCGGCCGCCTGCCCGCTGGTGACGATGTAGCCGTCGACCACCGAGGGGGCGCCGTCGGACCCGAACACGGGGACCTTCCAGGCCTCCGCGCCGGTCTGAGCCCTGAGGCAGTACAGGTAGCAATTGGGCTCCGTAGCGGCCCCGTAGGTGAAGTCGGTGAAGTAGATAAAATCGCCGAAGGCGGTGACGGTACCCGTCATATCCTGCTTACCCACGGTGGTGAAGCTGCCACCCGTGCCCCAGGAGGTGACCGCGTCACCCGATGCCATGTCCACGCACCAGACCTTCCCGTTGGGGCTAACCGGCGCGCCGAACGCCGCCCCCTGTCCCACGAACACGCGGTCGCCCGCGATGCAGGCCGTGGACACGGCCATGCAGCTCGCTTCCAGGTCGAACGTCCAGAGGAGCTTTCCGTTATCGCTGGTATCAAGGCAGTAGTAGCACCCGTTGCCGAAGTCCCCGATTACCAGGCGGCCGGCCCCCACGGCCGGGGAGCTGTTGACCACCTGGGCGCCCGCCTTGATCGCCTCCAGGTCCCTGGTCCACAGTGATGCCCCCGATGCCGCGTCGAGCGCGTGCACCTTGGTGCCCGAACCGATGTAGACGACCCCCTCGTAGACCGCGGGTGTCGACCAGGAATCCATGCCCGAGACCGGAGTCACGTCGGTCTTCCAGGCCTGTGCGCCGCTGTTGAGGTCGAAGCAGTAGATCGAGCCGCTGGTCCCCGCCACGCCCGCGTAAACATAGGCGCGGTTACCGGCGACCACGGGCTGGCTCCCGTCGCGCGCGTCGATGGCCGCCGTCCTCCGGCTCACGTTGTTGGTGTCGGGCAGTGCCAGGTCGATGGCTCCTACGTGCTGCACGTCCTTCTGGTACTGGCTCCACTCGTCCGCGCCCCCGGCGATCGCCACGCCCCCCAGGAGGGTCACCAGCAGCAGGGCCAGCGATATCACGGTCAGCTTTCTCATCTTCCCACTCTCCTCGCGTTCTCGCCGGGGCCACGCGCACCCGGCTCCTTTTTGAGCCCCGGCTCCTCCGCGCCCGATCACAGGGAAAAAGCAAAACCGCCTCGTCGCAGGAAAGGCGGTTAGAAAAAACTGACCCTTGATGCCCCAGACGCGAGGATTCCGGGTATCCGCCCAGGCAGGTCTCCTGGCTTGGTTCAACGCTCCCCGCCCTTCCCGGCTCTCGCCAGTGGTCATGCGGGTCGCTCCCCATCACAGTGGCGCGTCCGCGCCGGATTTTCACCGGCTTCCCCTTTAAGGCCGAATGCCACCTGGTGGCGTGTTATTCAGTTGTAACCATGGATTCTAGGATGACGCCCCGGGGCAGTCAAGCCGGTGGCCGATAGTTCGCATGCTCCGCGCATCAAACCCGCGACTCGGAAGTCTATGGAACGCTAGGGGCCATGACGCCCGATGTTGATCACGATAAGCAAACCGATCAATGCGCCACCTGATATCATGCATTCGGTAATGGCCAGCAGCGCCACTCGCCGATAACGGTTTAATTTCTTCTCCTTCGACAAAGCTCTAATCCCAAGTATTGAAAAGACGATGCTGGCAAGAGTTGCACCTGCGGTGAACCAGAGACACATGACTTCGATCAAGGCAGTCGTGAAAAATACTATCCGGTCTTGAAGGACACCTCTGAAAACATAGACTGTAATCACCACCAGAATCGCAAGGGAGACAGACAACAGCGCTATCAATCCACACTGAAATCCTGTCATCAGCAGGCCTCCTTCATCGCCCGGTTTGAAACGCCTCCACCAGAATGGCCGATTCGTTCCATGCTGACTGCCATCAGCAACGCTGTCTACATCCTTCACAGCATTATCACCAGCTATGTCTGATAACGACACGCTTGACCTCAAGGCCCTGTTTTTGAGAGTTCCCATAGGAATTCCATCCAATTTCCAATAATGCTCAATTGGGTTTTGATTGTATTCCTCTGTTCCTCATATCCCGTAATAGCCGGCACGTCTGGCATTGTCTTAGGGGGGGCCTTTCGAGACATAGTCTTGTCAAGGTATTGCTTAAACCTATAGCATTCTCGAACGGCTCTAATTGGATTCACCTGTGGAATCGGATATAGACTTGGTGGATAAGCAATATACCAAGCTAAGTCATACCACATCTTCTTTGGCCTGTATCGTTCTTTCGGCTTATTCGCGTTATCCGGTTCCTTTCCGTCTTGATCGACGAGTGCCACAGGGTTACTCCTGCAATATTGATAGAGGTTAGTGCGAGTCTGATCACAGACTAGTCGAAAATCGTCTTCGGTAAGGAACCGGGCAGTAGTCGGTGAGTAGTACCTTCCAAGGAGATAATACAACTCCGTCTCACCATCGTAGACGTACCCCGCGTACCTCAAGGGGTTCTCGACCGTTTCCTGCTCGGTGATCACCTTGCCCCATGGGTCGTAGGAGTAGCTGTTGACTATCGCGCCGGTCGAATCGGTGAGCGAGACCACGTCCCCGTGGAAGTTGGTCTGGTAGTAGTAGGTGGAGCCGCCCCTCACCATCGCCAGGGGGTTCCCGGCGTCATCGTACGCGTAGGCGGCCTTCAGCGATCCCGAAGTGTCGGTCTCGGCGATAAGCTTAATGCCGTCGTAGTGGAAGAAGGTGGTCTCCCCCCCCACGGTCTTGGAGGTCCTCCTGCCCATGAAGTCATACGTGTAGGTGGCGATCACCTCGTGGGTATCGCGGTCCTCAACCCGGACGAGCCTGTCCAGTGCGTCGTAGAAGTAGTCCTTCTGCCCGTCCGATGTCATGTTGCCGTTGGCGTTAAAGGTGAAGCCGGGGCTGGTGATGCGGTTCGCGCCGTCGTAGGCGTACGACCTGACCGGGCTCCCGTTCTCGGTCACCTGTAGCAGATTTCCCACCTCGTCGTAGGTGTAGTGGGTCTGTATTCCCCGTGAGTAGTCGAACCAGTCGGTCAGGCGGTTGAGCGAGTCGTATAGATACGTGGGATATCCGTCAACTGATGTGACGTTACCGTTGTTGTCGTGAGCGTAGGTGGTGGAGGTGTCCCCGCTCGCGGTGTGGTTTGTGACCCTGGTTATCCTGCACGCGGCGTCGTAGGCGCATTCCCTGGTACTGCCATCGGGGTTGGATACCTGCTGTAGGTTGCCGTTGGCATAGTAGGTGAAGGAGGAGCGGTAGGTGGTGTCTGCAGGAACCGCCAATGATTCGAGTTCTCCAGCCGCGTTGTAGTCCATGGATTGTGAGAAGCCCGGGATGAAGATGCCGGTGAGTTGCGAGAGGTCGTCGTACTGGTATGCGGTGTTGTAGAACAGGGACGGCGATGGATCGTGTTCGTCTATGTTGGTGAGCCTTCCGGCCCCGTCGTAGAAGAACTGGTGGACGTGGCCGTTCTTGTCTGTCGCGCTCTCCAGACTGTTGGTCTGGGTATAGGTGAAATCGTATGAGAGGGGCGAGATATCGAAGGAGATCGCCGTGAGGCGGCTGTTGAGGTCGTAGGCGCAGTGGGTGGTCTCTCCCGAGGGCTGGCTCACCTGCGTCACGTTTCCCGCCGGGTCGTATTCCATGGTGGTCGGGGTCTCGTCGCTGGGATCGTCTATTGAGACCAATCTGTTGTCATCGTCGTAGGAGAAGACGGTGGAGTAGTGCTCAGGTCTCGCGTCCCTGATGGTCGCCGGGTTCCAGTTCTCGTCGTAAGCATACGTGGTTGTCATTCCCATGGCGTCTGTTACGGAGGCCAACTGGTTATTGCCGTCGTAGGCGTAGGAAGTGGTGTTGTTGTTGGGGTCAGTGAAGCTCTCCAGGTTGTTGTCCGGGGACCAGGAGTAGAAGGCGTAGTGGTGGCCGAGCGGGTGCTCCTGGCTTAAGGGATCCTCCACTTTGATCGGGTTCCCCGCCTCGTCGTAGGTGATAGAGGTCGTGTGCCCGAGTGGGTCGCTGGTGGCCTCGAGTAGACCTTCAAAGCTATAGTCGTATGTTGTGGCTCGCAGGAGTGGATCTGTGACCGTAGCGAGGTTTCCGTTCTCGTCGTAGTCGTGTGAGGTTGTGTGGCCCTGGGAGTCCGTGGTGGTCTTCAGCTGACCCCTCTGGTTACCGGCCTGCCACCAGGTAATGGATTCGGAGCCGGCGGGGTCAGGATAATCGATTAGGACGAGGTTGTTGTTCTCGTCGTAGTCGTAGACGGTAGCGTTCAGCAGCGCGTCGGTGGCGCTCGTCAGGTTGTTCTCGCCGTCGTAGGTGAAGCTGCTCAGGTTTCCCATGGGATCGTTGAGGGAGAGTAGGTTGCCCCGAGTGTCGTAGTCCATCTGGGTCACGCGCCAGTCCGGGATGCTCACCTTGTTCCTGTTGCCGTACTCGTCGTACCAGTAGATGGTGGTGAACCCCTCCGGACTGACGTCCTGGTGCAGGTTCAGGTCGTGATTGAACCTGTGAGTCCTGGATGGATAGTCCTCGCCCGGCTCCAGTATCCAGGTCCAGCCCCCGAGGTCGGGGTCACCCACGAATATGTCGTAGTAGAAGCGGGTCTCAGCCCCCATGCCGTCACGCTGCCAGTCGACCTTCATGTACTGCCAGGGCTTATCCGCATCCACCTGCTGCTTGTAGTGGTTTTCCAGGAACACCTCTCCGCCCGGCTCGATTACCTTTGTCAGGTAGTGGGCCGGTGCGTACTCGTAGGTCGTGGTGTGTCCCCCCGCGTCGGTATAGGAGGTCAAGTCTCCGTCGTCATTGTAGGAGTAAGACACGCTCCTGCCGGCGCTGTCGTCTACGGTGAGGATGTGGTTGTTGATGGAGTGGAACTGCGATTCGTCTTTCCAGGTGAAGGAAAGGACGCGACCGGCGGCGTCCGTCGCTGTCTCGAGACGGCAGTTCTCGTAAGCCAACAGCAACTGGTTGCCGTTCCGGTCCACTACACGATCCAGCATGTAGCGGATTTCGGACCCCTGCGTCATCCTGCTGAAGCGCAGGCTCGAGTGGTCCTTGCGGTCCAGGACGAACCCGGAGGTGTGGCCGGTGTCGTCCAGCACCCGGGTGAGGGTGTCGAAGCATCCTTTCTGCGGCGTGAAGCTGCCGTCCGAGTTGCAGAAGAACATGGTCTCATATCCCCCCTCGACCAGGGTCACCCACGGCTCACTCGCGCCCCCGGAGGAGAAATACTCCTCACGCTCGATGTAGCAGTCGTAGTTGAAGCCCCAGCCGTAGCCCAGGGGTGTGTCCTTAGTGGGGTCTGCCGAGTTGTAGGAGCGGGTTATGTTAAGGGCCGGTCCCCGGCCGTTCAAGCGCAGGTCCTCGGTGTTGTACTCGAAGGCGCCCGTCGCGGTGTTCACCGGCTCCCCGGCCATGCCGCAGTAGCCTCGCCTGGTCCGAAGTCCCTTGAAACCGAACAGGTTCACCCGCTCAGGATCTATCCGGTCGCCGCTTCCCGGGGGGTTGGGACCGCTTGCCGAGCCCCACCAGTCGTCCTTGGTGCCCACCTGGTAGGTGTAGCTGGGGTTGTCCAGACCCCAGTACGAGTTGCCGCAGATGCGGTTGTGGTGCAGGGTCGGGGTGAGTTCCTCCGTGTTGCCCAGGACGCTCAAGCCCGTGCTGCCCTCGGTGAAGGCGTTCCTGGTGACCACCGCGTCGCAGATCGCGAAACGACCTCCCAGGTCGCAGCCGTCGAAGTAGTTGTCGGTTATGTTGGACGCGGAGCCCTCACCCGTGCAGTTCTGGACCTCGATACCGGTGCCGCAGTGCTCGACCGTGTTTCTCTGTATCTGGACGTGGCTCTTCTCGAATACCTGTATGCCGTACGAGAAGCGGTCGGGCACCTGGTTGTCCCGGATGACGCAGTTGCCCTGGCCCCGTACCCCTATCGCCGTACCCCCGCCTCCCCCGCTGGACAGGATATTCCGGCTCACGACGCAGTCACCCGAGTGGTCGCCGACGCTTATCCCGCCCCCGCCCGTCAGGCGGTTGTCGGTGATGGTATTGGAGGCGTACCCGGATGCCCCCAGGGAGGCGCTGCTTCCTGAGAGCACGTTGTTTCGGGCGTCGAAGGAAATGCCGTTGTCGCGGTCCACCATGGAAGCGCCGACGCTCCCACCGGTGATGGTGTTCAAGACCTGCGTACCGATGTCTACGATATCGTAGTTGGTGAGCCCGATCGCGCCATAAGAGCAGCTTATGGTGTTGCCGTTGAACCTGGCGGAGGCTCCCCTGAATGCGTCGTCCTCGGCCCCGCGCAGGGTCACCCCGAACGCCTGGGTGGTCACGTTCGTGTTGTCAGCGAACTCTACGTCCTTGAAGGTCCACAGGTCCGCGAAGCCACCGGAGTCGGTGACCGTGTTGTCCCTGACCGTGAGCGTGGCGGCCGGGTAGTTGTCGCCCTTGTAGGAGCGACCGGTGATCGCCACGTCGGTGTTGGTTATGGTGTTGGTGGCAAGCTCGGTCTGTGCGAAGCAACTGGTCTCGTAGTAGAGGAGGCTTATCCCGGCGTTCCCCCCGCCTCTCCTGCCGGTGATGTCGTTTCCTGAGCAGGAGACGGTCCCTCCCGCCTGGTAGCCCCAGCAGTCGAGGAAGACGCCGGTGTAGGCGCTGTTGAGGATCACGTTGTCGTCTATCGATACGTGACCGACCGACCCCGCCTGAATCCCCCAGCCGCAATTGGCGATGGGGTCGTTTCCCGATATGGAGGCATTCGAGGTGGTGTTGCTGAGGCGGATACCGGCGCCCGCGTTCCCGGTGACGTCGTTTTCGGTGATTTGAGTGGTCCCTGAAACAGGTGCGGGCTCGCTCGACTGCACCACTATTCCGTCGCCCGTTCCCGCGTACATGTGGTTGTGCGCAACCTCGATGGCGGGGCCCCCGGCGTCGGTCACCCTCTCGTCGAAGTCCACCAGGATGCCCTGTCCGCCACCCATCATGGTGTTGTTGGTGATGGAGGTCCGGGTGAAACCGTCGGCGGCGATCGCCGTACTGACCACGCTGAAGTCGTTCGTATCGACCGAGGTGTACTCGCCCGTCACCAGGAGCCCGTAGTTCCCGCTGGTGAAGTGGCAACCCGAGACGCTTGAGTTGCCTTGCCAGCAGGCCACCTGGCAGCCCCACAGGCCGTTGTCGATGAAGGTGTTTCCTGAGAGAGCCGCCTCGCCTACCACGGTCAGCCCGTTGGCCGCGCTCTTCTCGAAGGTGCAACCGGACAGGGTCAAGGTTCCTGAAGTGGAGTAGAGCTCGGAGCTGCAGACCACGTGCCGGTTACCCTCTATGGTGGTGTTTGTGTTCTTCCCACCGTACTTGAAGTGAGATGGCGCGGAGATGTTCGTGTCGGCGCCGGGAGCCAGGAAGAGGGCGCTCCAGTCACCGGGTTCAGGGGCGCTTCTTCCCCCGTCGCCGTTGGTATCCCCCAGGATCGAATCGTCCTTGACGGAGGTGAGCACCGGCTTTTCCTGGTCGGGTACCATTTGGGTGAGGAAGCTACCCTCCACGTAGATCCCGCCGCTCACGAACTTGACCACGGTTCCGGACTGGACGGTGAGGGTGACCTCGCGCGGCACGATAAGCCAGCCGTCTATGACTATGGGGTTATCGGAGGCAGACCAGGTGGTGTCCTGGGCCAGGATTCCTGAGTAGATGCCGCCCACCACCGAGACGGGGGCTTCGGCGCTGAACCCTTCATAGGTGGCCCTGATGACTCCCGTTCCCGGTGACACCGCGGTGAAGAGACCGCTTGCATCGATCGTGCCGATGGTCCCGGGTGATTCCCAGGTTGGTGCCACCAGGTGGAGATGGCCTTGGGTGTCTTCGGCTATGCAAGTGAACAGCCGGGTATCCCCGACACAGAGCATTGCGCCCTCGGGCTCGATGGAGACGCTCTGGATAGTGTAGGAAGGCGGGTTGTCCACCTGCAGGTGGACGGTCTGCCGTGAGATGTGTCCGGCCTCGTCTTCGACGGTCAGTCTGAACAGGTAGGCGCCGTTGGCCACACCCTCGGCGTTCCAGTAACCCAAGGTCCCGGAGGATACGGGAGATGTCGAGGGATCGGAGACGGCTATCCAGCTCTCTGGATTGCTTTCATCAGCGTACTCTAGCTGATAGGAGGAGAAGTTGGCATCGGTAGCCGTACCGCTCACCCTCACGTATCCGGCCACGGTTGTCCCGTCCTCGGGAGAGGTGATCTGTGCTTGTGGAGCGGTGTGGTCCACAACGAGCGAGACGGTGTCGGTTATCACCATTCCCGGAATGCCGTTGACGGTGAGCCGGAGGGTGAAGGCGCTCTCAGGGAGAGAGGAGGTATTCCAGGTGGCGAGCAGGCCGTCTGTGACCGGGGTTGTGGACTCCTCGCCGATCTGTATCCAGGCACCGGGGCCTTCAGGATCGGTCCCACTCTTGTAGGCCAGGGTGTAGGAGGAGAAGTTGGGGCCGGAGGCGGTTCCCCGTATCTCGCAGGATTCGGGAGCGCCGCCTTCATCGGCGGGGGAGGTGATCTGTGCAGTCGGGACCTGGTTGTTCACCACTAAGGCACGGTCGAAGGTGGCGCCCTTTCCGTTGTTGTCTGTGACCAGCAACCTCAGCAGGTAGTCCCCATCTGTAAGGCTGGAGGCGTCCCATTCGCCCAGCGTTGCCTCGATGACCGGCGCGGAGCCGGGGGGACAGGCGGGGACCCATGGCTCTGGGGAACCCGGATCGGTCCCCGCCTTGTAGAACAACTGGTAGGAGGCAAGGTCTATGTCGGTGGCCGTTCCACGGATGGCCTTGGTCCCGTAGACGAGGCCGCCCTCTTCCGGCTCCGTTATCGCCGCTCTCGGGGATGCGGAGTCCCGGACGAGGGATACGGAGTCCTCCTCGCTCTGGGCGGCGGCGGTTGCGATGAGCCTCAGTTCGATTCCCTCTCCGGGAAGGGGGTCCTTGGGTACGGTTCCCAGGACTCCGCCGGTCACCGGAGTCGGACTCGAGACCACGGTTTCCCATTCGGGGTGATAGGTGCGCTCTTCGGTAGCCTGCGCGTCCTCCAGGATGGCCGCCTGCGGCCTTACCCAGGGGTAGATGGAGACCTCGTCTATTACTGCTTCTGCCCCCATGCCGAAGGTGCTCGAACCCACGTAGAGATCTTGGCCGAGGGAGGAGAAGATCCCGCTTCCGGGCTGGCCCTCGGCGGGAAGGGCTTCTCTTCCGTTCAGGTAGAGTCGGATGTCGCCGTTATCCCAGGTTGCCCCCAGGTGGAAGGGCACCCCGGGCTGGATGGCCTCATCAGTAATGGGCAGGGAGACCGCCTTGGGCTGTCCGGACTGGTCGTAGGTGTAGAAAAGGAGGTGGCCTGAGTCCTTGGCGAGCGCCAGCATGTTGGAATACCCGCTGGTGGGAGGGGTGAAGAACAGCATGCGGGTATGGGTCTCTGAGGCCGACCAGTTGGGGGTGACCCAGAGTTCTACGGTGCCCTCCTCCGCCTGTATGTTTCCCGTGGTGGGGTACCTCAGGGTGTCTCCGGTAGCTATGAAGAGCCCGTTTTCAAACTTGCCGGGCTGGAAGGCCGGAGAGCCCGTGATGGTTCCCGTATCTGCATCCCGCTCGTTTCTGGTGTTGTCGTTGAAGTGACACAAGAAGGATGGGGACTTCTCCCGGTACTCCAGTGTGTAGCCGGTGAAGTTGGCTCCCGAGGCTGTGCCCGTGACCTGGAAGGGGGAATCGACCGCCTGGCCTTGCGCAGGAGAGACGATGTCCGCGGTAAGGGGTCCGGCAGGAAGCACGGAGACGGTGCGCGTGGCGACCGAGGTCCTCCCGTGCGAGTCGGTGACCTCCAGCTTGAGTGAGGCAAGGCCTGAATGGGCCGTGGTGTCCCAGGATGCTATCGGCCCCCTCCAGACCGGCTGGAGTCCCGCGGCCAGCGGGGTCCAGGTCCCGGGTGAGGAGGCATCCCCCGGCTTCGCCGACAGGGTCCAGGAGGCCAGGTCCATGTCGAAGCAGGTTCCCTCGACCGTGATGACGCCGCTTACCTGGGCTCCTTCCGCCGGTGAGCTGATGGAAGCTGCAGGCTGGGGGTTGTCCATGAAGACGGTCTGGCTCAGAGCTGAGGAGTGTCCGTTTCTGTCCTTTGCCTTCAGCGAGAGCGAGAGGGCTTCGGCCGGTCCGTCCGAGGCTGTCACCGTGCCGAGTGGGGCGTTGTCTACTGTTTCCGTGCCGCGGGCCACCTCGTAGTCCGTCTCACCCATAGACCTGGGTGAATCGGCAAGGTAGTCCGCCCTGATCGCACAGAGAGGTCTTTCGCAGTCGTGGATGGAGATCTCGTCGAAGGTAGCGTCGGCCTCGAGTCCGGCCTCGGGGTAGAAACCGATGTAGATCTTCCTTCCAAGTTCGGTTATCCGTCCACTACCGCCGCCGGAGAGCTGTGTGGCCGCCACGCCGTTGAGGACAAGTCCGACGCTACCGTCTCCCCAGGTGGCGGCGATGTGGGCGGGTGTCCCCGCGGGCAGGTTGCCCGCGTCGGTCGGGATGGTGGCGGACCTGGGTTGACCCTCGTGGTCGTAGACGGTGAAGGAGAGGCCTTCGGGACCATGGAAGAGCTTCAGGCAGTCGGTGGGGTTGGAGGGGTCTTCCGTCTTGGTTTGGAAGAGGATGTGTCCTGAAGCCTGGTCACCCGGCCAGTCGGGGGTGAACCAGAACTCGATGGTGCCCGCGCCCGATTCGATGTTGTGGTCTTTCGGGTAGGTGAGGCCCTGTCCATCGGTGATGTGCAAACCCTGGGCGTACTTCCCGGTCGAGTAGGAGGGCTCTCCGGTGAGGTTTCCCTCGTCCGTCGTCCTCTCGTTTACGGTGTTTTCGTCCAGGTGGCACAGGAGCAGTTCGCCCCTCGATTGCGCCCAAAGCGTCCAGTTTCTTATATGGGCGTCTGCGACCGTGCCTGTTACCTCGAAGGGGCTCATCACAGCCCCGTCTGAGAGCGGAGAGGAGATGGAGAGGGACGGAGGCTGGTTATCCAGCCTTACGTTGACCGAGTCGCTTTCCGAAGGTCCCTGGACTTCAAATACGGTTAAGGTGAGGACGTAGTCGCCGTCAGGGACAGTGGTGGTGTCCCAGTCGGCCAGCCTGTCGCTTGTTACCTGCTCGTAATACTCGCCGATGAGGGTCTGCTGCTCTGGTGCGGATTGCGGGGCGAAGGAGAGCGTATAGCTCGAGAAGTCCGGGGAGGTGGCCGTTCCCTTGATCTCGATAGTGCCGTCTACGAGGTCGTTGTTGTCGGGCTTTGTGATCTTAGCCTTGAGCTTGACACGCGCCGCGGCCTGGATTCGCTGCCGGTGGGCGATGCTCCTGGCGTTTTGGGCCTGGCCCGAGAGAACATGGGCCAGGGCCTGCGTGGGGGTAAGCATGGTGAACAGCAGAATCACAAGTATCGCTGAAATCGCCCTGAATGAGAGAGAGAGAGAGCTATTTCGAGAGTCCCGCTTGTCTGCATCCCCGTTTGCCATAGCCGCCACCCCCTGGCCGATGCTGCCGCCTACTCGCGAATTGCTTGCACCGCCACCCGGAATGATTCTATTGAAGGGGAGGGAGGGGGGTCAAGTGTAAATCGGATGGTCCGCCTTCGCGGCACCGACCGGGTCAGTACTCTTCCTCCCGCGGCGAGGGTACGCCGCTGAAGTAGCTGACGGTCCCTTCGAGCATGGCGGAGGCGACCTGGTGGAGGAAGGCGGGGTCGAGTAGCAGCGACTCCTCCGCGGGGTTGCTGATGAACGCGGGCTCGACCACCACCACCGGCATCCTGGTCTCGCGGAGGAGGCGGTAGGCCCTTCCGTGGGTCCTGCAGTCCTGCAGAGCCAGCCGGGCGATCAGCTCGTCCTGGATGTGATGGGCCAGGCGGTTCCCGTAGGGGGAGCGATAGTTTCCCCGGGCGAAGTAGAAGCACGAGCAGCCGCCGGCGCGGGGGTCGGTGGAGTCGTTCAGGTGGAGCGAGACCACC
The DNA here is from genome assembly GCA_043807425.1 of Actinomycetota bacterium. GTDB lineage: Bacteria > Actinomycetota > Geothermincolia > Fen-727 > Anoxymicrobiaceae > JAHJCO01. The sequence continues at coordinate 15,226 of JAZDFZ010000037.1, read as the reverse complement.
AGCTCCACCGTCTGCTCGTTGGCCCGCCTTACCCTCTCCGAGTCGCTGAGGTACTCGCCGTGCCTGCGCGAGTAGAGCACGGTCGCGCTTCTGTCCACCAGCAGCCCGCCCAGGATATCGGCGAGCCGCTCGGCGACCTCGCTCTCCCGAAGACCGCCGGGTCCCACCGCCCCGGGGTCCGGCGGGTACCCGTGGCCCGGGTCCAGCATGATCCTGCGCTCCTGGATCCCCCCGGAGGGCAGGCCCTTCTCGGACTCCCTGACCGAGGCCACGCTGGTGGGCTTGGTGACCCGGGTCAGCCGCATCAGCCCTTCCACCGTCTCTACGCCCGCCATGCCGTCGGGGCTCAGCCCGCTGTTGCGCTGGAACTGCTCGACGGCAACCGCGGTGCCTGAGTCGAAGATACCGTCCTCCTTGCTGGAGTAGAACCCCAGGGAGTTGAGCCTCCTCTTCAGCTCGGTTACGTCGTCCCCGCGCAGCGGCGGCTCGTGCAGGTAGAGCAGGCGCTCCCCCAGTGTCCGGCAGGCGTCGACCAGACAGCGCCAGGTGTCCGGACCGACGATGCCGTCGGAGATGAGCCCCCTTGCCTGCTGGAAAGACCTCACCGCGCGGTCGGTCTCGTCTCCGAAGACCGCCCCGCGGGCCTCCTCGCTCTCGGCGTCGAGGTACCCCGCGGCGACGAGCCTTCCCTGAATGTCGGCGACCTCGCGCCCTGAAGAGCCTTTTCGAAACAGCCTCAAAGTGCCTCCGATTGATACCGGGGCAAGGCCCCGGAGAACATCATTATACATTCTGGAGGCCGGGGCCCCGCCGCTGTGATTCGTCGCGCGTGTAACTCCTTTGTCGTATACTGTTTCAGACTGTGCTAGGTGGGGAGCTAGCGGTGCCCTGTACCCGCAATCCGCTACAGCGGGGCCGAACTCCCACCGGAGGTCACCAGGGGGCAGGTGTCGACGTCACGGTAAGCGGCGTTGAAGGCTGGGTCCCACGCAACGGGAATTTGTGAACCCCGTCAGGTCCGGGAGGAAGCAGCGGTAAGCAAAACCTTCCGTGTGCCGTGGAGCAACCTGGTTGGAGCTGGCTGTCGTGGCGGCGCCCGATCCCCGGGATCGAAGGTGGGTGCACAGTCACTTTAATTAGGTAATATCGGAGCCGCGCGCCCGGGTCGGTGACATGGAACACGTAACTCTGTACCGCAAGTGGAGGCCCCAGACCTTTGGGGAGGTCGTGGGTCAGCGGCACGTTACCAACACCCTGGCAAACGCTCTTTCGACCAACCGGGTCGTACACGCCTACCTGTTCTCCGGGCCGCGGGGCACGGGCAAGACCAGCACGGCCAGGATCCTGGCCAAGGCCATCAACTGCATCGAGGGCCCGACCGCGACCCCCTGCAACGTCTGCGAGGCGTGCGTGTCGATCTCCGAGGGGACCGCGCTGGACGTCATCGAGATAGACGCGGCCAGCAACAGGCGCATCGACGAGATACGCGACCTGCTGGACAAGATCCCCTATACCCCCTCGGCCCTGCGCTGCAAGGTCTACATAATCGACGAGGTCCACCAGCTGACCACCGAGGCTTCCAGCGCGCTGCTCAAGACGCTGGAGGAACCGCCGGGTCACGTGGTCTTCGTGCTGGCGACAACCGAGCCGCACAAGCTGCTGCCGACCATCGTGTCCCGCTGCCAGAGGTTCGACTTCAGCCTGGTCACCGCACCGGATATGAGCAGGCTGCTGGAGCACATCGCTGGACGCGAAGGGATAGACATCGAGCCCGAGGCCCTGGCCATGATCGCCGAGCACGCGCACGGCTCGGTTCGCGACGCCATCGGTGTGATGGACCAGATATCCAGCATGGCCGGCCAGAGGGTGACCGGGCAGGTGCTGGCCGAGCTGCTGGGCGAGGTCGAGAGCGACCTGATCTTCCGGATGGTGGACGTCCTGGTGGACAGGGACACCCCGGGCGCGCTGGAGCTTGTGGGGCGCATGGTGGAGGGCGGCAAGGACCCCCGCCGGTTCGTCGAGTCGCTGATAGCGCACTTGAGAAGCCTCTTCCTGGTCCAGAACGCCGCGAACCCGTCCGAGATAGTGGAGGCAACACCGGACCATTTCGCCAGGCTGAGCGAGCAGGCGGCCAGGATGCGGCGCTACGAGGTGATCAGGCTGATCGAGCGCCTGGGCGACGCCCACCGGGAGATGCGCCACAGTGAGCACTCCCGGCTCGTCCTCGAGTGCGCGCTGGTGAAAGCGACCGCCCTGGAGGCGGATATAACCATGGACGGCCTCTCCTTCCGCATGGAGCAGCTCGAGCGCAAGGTGGGCGAGCTGGCCTCGCCCGGAGGCACCCCCGGGGCGCCCCCCGCGCCGCAGCGTCCTCCGTCCGCGGCGACCGCGGCCGAGGCGCCCGCAGCGGCACCCCCCGCCCAGGTGGAGGCGGAGCCCCCCCGGCAGGCCTCCGAGCCGAAGCCTGCCCCGGGGCCGGAGGCGCCCGCGGCAAAGGGCGGGCAGGTCGGCGGCCCGGAGAGGGAGAAGGCCAGGCGGGCCTGGATGGCGGTGCTCGCGGAGCTCAAGAAGCAGGGCCAGATGAAGGTGTACACGCTGCTTACAGAGGCTCGCATAAGGTCCGCTTCGGGTGGAAGGCTGGTCCTGGCGTTCGGGCCCGCCTCCACGTTCCAGATGGAGAGGCTTACATCTTCGGGTGAGCTCGCTCATGTGGAGGAGGTCTGGGAGAAGGTCGTGGGCGAGCCGGTCAGGATCTCCGTGGAGGGCGCCGGGTCGGAGGCGCCCGCAGGCCGCGTGGAGGTGAAGGTGGAGGCACCGCGCGAGCCGGAAGGCCCGCCCGGGGGCGTAGCCGAGGAGGTGGCCGATGCCGAAGAGGCGCGGGTGGCGGATGCCGCCGAGGAGCCGGAGCCTGAGGATGCGCCTCCAACCGACAAGCCGGCTAAGCCGGCCGGCGGGAAGCGTTCAAAGCCGCAGGGCACCAGGGAGATGGCGCGCAAGGTGGCCGAGCGTTTCTCCGGGGAGATAGTGGAAGACGAGGAAGGATAGGTTTCTCGTGTCGAAAGGAAAGTACTACCCCAAGGGACCGAAGGGGGGAAAGGCCAGCCCCTCCGAGATGCTCAAGCAGCTCGCCCAGGTCCAGGAGCAGATGCAGGTCGCCCAGGAGGCGCTCGCCGCGGAGACCGTCGAGTACGCCGCGGGGGGCGGGGCCGTGGTGGTGGTCGCGGACGGTCACCAGAAGGTCAGGTCGATTAGAATCGATCCGGCCGCCGTCGATCCCGGGGACGTCTCCATGCTGGAGGACCTGGTACTGGTCGCTGTGAACGGGGCCCTGGAGAAGGCGGGCCAGCTCGCCGAGGAGCGCATGAGCGGCCTGGCCGGGGGGCTCGGGCTGCCCGGTATATAGCAATGGAGTTCTACGCTGAGCCCATCGAGAACCTGGTGGCCGAGCTCTGCCGACTTCCCGGCATCGGCCCCAAGTCCGCCCAGCGCATCGCTTTTTACCTCATGAGCGTGTCCGCGGAGGAGGCGTCCGCGCTCGCCCGCGCCATTGTCGAGCTCAAGGACAGGGTGAGCTACTGCGGCGTCTGCTTCAACGTCTGTGAGGGTGAGCTGTGCCGCGTGTGCGCCGACGAGCGCCGGGACCCCACGGTTATCTGCGTGGTGGAGGAGCCGCGGGACCTGATCGCCATAGAGAGGAGCGCACGCTTCGCGGGCCGCTACCACGTGCTCGGTGGGGCGATATCCCCGATCGACGGCATCGGTCCGGACGAGCTGCGGGTCCGCGAGTTGCTGGGCAGGCTCGAGGGTAGCTCGGTCACCGAGGTGGTCGTGGCCACGAACCCGAACACCGAGGGGGAGGCCACCGCGATCTACCTGGCCCAGCTTCTAAAACCCCTGGGCGTGAAGGTCACCAGCATCGCCAGCGGCCTGCCAGTGGGAGGAGACCTCGAGTACGCCGACGAGGTCACCCTGGGCCGCGCCATGGACGGCCGCCGCGAGATCTGACTCACACAGGGGTCAGGCGGCAGTCAAGTCACTGACTGAAACCGGGGTCAGGCAGAATTCAAGTCACATCCATTCTAATTCCGCTTGCACTGCTTTTGCTTGGTTTGTTATAGTCGGACTGGGGAATGAAAGGAGGCAATGATGCCCAGGCCGCTACGAATGGAATACCCTGACGCTGTATACCACGTCACGTCCCGTGGCAACGCCAAAGCCGCGATCCTTGACTCAACTCACGACCGCAGGCTTTTCTTCTCTACTATTCAGGCGACCGTAGATGAATTCACCTGGATCTGTCATGCCTTCGTCTTGATGAACAACCACTACCACCTGCTGCTCGAAACGCCACTGGGGAACCTGGCCGCGGGAATGCAGCAGTTGAACGGAAGGTTCGCACAATATTACAACCAGAGGTGCGACAGGACGGGGCATGTGTTTCAGGGCAGGTTCAAATCGATTGTCGTCGAGAAAGACAGTTATTTCCTTGCGGTCGCACGGTACATCGTCATCAATCCGGTACGGGCCGGGCTGGTATCAGACCCGGGTTTCTGGAGGTGGAGCAGTTACCAGGCCACCGGGGGCAACGCGAAATACCCCTTCCTGTCGACAGCCCAGACCCTCGCATATTTCGCTAACGGTCAGGATGACGGCAAGGAGCAATACAGGCAGTTCGTGATGGAGGGCCTGGAAGACGATGTCTGGAAGGACCTGCGAGGCGGTTTCCTTCTCTCTACTGATGCATATGCACAGATTGTGGCTGAGCGCTTGAGGTCCGATGGAGCTCCGCCTGAACTGTGGAGAGCTCTCCAGGCCACGATCAGAAAACCCCTCTCGGACCTGTTCGGCGACACACTATCGCCGGATGATCAGGCGGTCCTCTCCGCATACCACGACCACGGTTACAAGCAGTCGGAGATCGCGGACTTCCTCGGGACCAATCAGACGAAGATCAGTAGGCTGATAAGGTCCTATTCAAGGACATGACTTGAATCCCGCCTGACCCCGATCTTAGTCATGACCCCGATCTTAGTCAATCAGTTCGCCGTAGGACTCGGCAATCAGGTCTCCATCAACCAGGTCGAACTCGGAGATGAGACGCCTTACCAACCTGTAGCCATCTTCGGCCGGGTCCCCTTCCCCGATCAAGGCCTCGAACTCCAGGAAGCTGCCCAGCCCCTCGACTTCGTCGATATGTATCCTGACCGAGTCCACCAGGTAGAGCCGTCGGGTCTTGCGCACCACCACATTGACCCCCAGGCACGCTCCCAGGAGCTCCTTGAGAGGTCCGGGAGAGCCGACAGGCACGATCCTGTACTGGCTTTCCTTGGGGCCGGGTGTATCACCTCGGTGGTAGTAAATGAGCTCGGCGCCTTCGTCCGCCTCCCGAAGCTTCAGCCGGCCGGCAGGGACCACGAAGTAGGTATCCACCTGCATGAGCACGCGTGGCGCGGTCGAGCCTGAAAGACGAAGGGCGATGCGCTCGGCCGCATCCGGATCGTCCAACCTGGCCTTGAGCTCCACGTTTCGCATCGTTCGACCGCCATCCTCCCATAATGACTTGACTCGTGCCTGACCCCTATCTTAGTCACTCGTAGCGCAGGGATTCGATGGGGTCGAGCCGGCTGGCCTTGCGCGCCGGGTATACTCCGAAGAAGATGCCGACCATCATCGAGAACGCGAAGGCGAGCAGCACTATCCAGGCGGTCACCTGGGCCTTGAGGTGGAAGATGCTGGTATAAAGAACCGAGCCCAGCACCGCGAGCGCCACCCCGATGGTCCCGCCCAGCACGCTAAGGGTGACCGCCTCCACCAGGAACTGCATCATGATGTCGCGCGTCTTGGCGCCCACCGCCTTGCGGATGCCGACCTCGCGGGTGCGTTCAGTCACCGATACCAGCATTATGTTCATGATGCCGATGCCCCCTACCAGCAGGGAGATGCCGGCCAGGCCCCCCAGCAGGTAGGTCAGTATCTTGGTGATGCTCTGGGCGAAGTCCAGGATATCGCTCTGGGTTATGACAGAGTACTCGTCGGAGGAGAGCGTCTTGCTCAGGGCTTTCTTGATCGCGGCCACGTCCGAGGCAACCGAGTCGGTCGAGCCCGCCTTGGCGGTGATGATGTTGGGGTGGTTTGTGCCGAACAGCTTGATGGCCGCGGTCATGGGTATCCAGGTGAAGGAGTCCATGTCGAAGGACAGGGTCCGCCCTTTCAGCTCCTGGACGCCTATCACCTTGAACTTGCGCCCCTTCACGTTTATGAACTGGCCGATGGGGTCCTGCCCCGGGAAGAGCGCGTCGGCGACCGTCCGGCCGATGACCGCGACGAGCCTTCCCGAGTCATCCTCGGCCTTGTTGAAGAACCTGCCCTCTTCTATCCCCAGGGACCGGATGTCGAACTCGTTGTAGCCGGTCCCGTATATGAGCCCGAAGAACCGATTGCCGTTCGCGCTCATGTACATCGAGCGCTGTATCTCCCCGCTCACGCGCTCCTGGTCTTCGAGCGCGCGGCCGACGTCCTCTATGGTCTTCTGGGTGAACTTGTTGAGCGCGAACTGGGGCGCCCCCTGCTGCATGAAGTTGGTGTTGCCCAGGTCGAGCTTGAAGGGGACGATCACGATCAGGTTGGAGCCCATCCCCTGGATGGTCTGGGTTATCTCGGCCCGCGCCCCGGAGCCCAGCGAGACCAGCAGTATCACCGAGCCGACACCGATGATGACACCCAGCATGGTCAGTGCCGAGCGCATCTTGTTTGCCCGCAGCGCACCCAATGCGGTCATCACGCTTTCGAGCAGCTTCAGCTCTCAGCCTCCTCCACCATGAGCCGGGCCTCGGCGAGCATCCTGGCCGTCTGATGCGCGTCGCGGCACGACTCCACCTCCTCGCTGCCGGTCATCCTCCCGTCGCGGAGGTGGACAATTCGGTCGCCGTGCTCGGCCACGTCACGCTCGTGGGTCACCATCACCAGGGTCATGCCCTCGCGATTGAGGTCCTGCAGGATGGCAAGGATCTCCGCCCCCGAGCAGGAGTCCAGGTTCCCGGTGGGCTCGTCGGCCATGATGATGGGCGGCCTGTTGACCAGCGCCCGGGCTATGGCCACACGCTGCTGCTCCCCTCCGGAGAGCTGGCTCGGGTAGTGCCCCAGGCGGTGGCCCAGGCCGACCATATCCAGTGACTCGCGAGCGCGCCTTCGTCGCTCCAGCGTTCCGACCCCGCTGTAGAGGAGGGGAAGCTCGACGTTGCTGGCCGCCGAGGTGCGCGCCAGGAGGTTGAACTGCTGGAAGACGAAGCCTATGCTGCGGTTTCGTATCTCGGCCAGTCCGTTGGGACCGAGCCTGCCGGTGTCCATTCCGTCCAGGGCCAGCGAGCCGGTCGTGGCGTGATCGAGGCAGCCCATGATGTGCATCAGTGTGGATTTGCCCGATCCGGAGGCGCCCATGATGACCAGGAACTCGCCCCGGCCCACGTCCAGGGAGACGCCCCTGAGGGCCTCCACGACCTGGTCGCCCATCCGGTAGTTCTTCACCAGGTCGACAGCTTCGATAACAGCGTCCATCTGGCAGGCCTTACGGGGCCGCCCGCGCCGCACCGGGCTCCCCAATGTGTCGGATTCTCCCCGGACCGGGGCCGCTCTGGCGGCGGTCCACGAAGCCGGCTATATCTTGACCCCTGAGCCTTCCTTGAGCTTCTCGGTGCCCTTGACCACGACGTAGTCGCCTATCTTTACGCCCTTCACCACCTCGACGTCGGAATCGGTGATGAGGCCCAGGGTTATCGGCGTAAGGTGAGCCTTGCCGTCCACCACCTTGAAGACGTACTTCTTGCCCTGCTTCTCCACCACGGCCTCGACCGGGACGACGGTGGCGGACTTCTTGGAGGCGACGGTGACGTCCGCGGTGCCGGTCATCCCGATCTTCAGGTTGATATCGGAGAGGTCCATCTGGATGGCCACGTCGAAGGCGGTGGCCCCCGCCTCGTTGGTCGTCGCCGTATCGGCGATCTTGACCACCAGGCCTTTGTACTTCTTGCCCGGGTAGGCCTCGAGGCTCACCGAGGCCTCCTGGCCGCTCTGGATCTTCGCGATGTCCGACTCGTCGACCTTGGCATGCATGGTCATGTTCTTCAGATCGACCACCGAGTATATGGGGGCCCCCGGCGATACGTAGGTCCCGGCGACCGGGGGGCCGCCCGTGGGCATGCCGATGGTCGACATCCCCGTCAGCCCCGAGAGCGAGGAGAGGCTGAGCCCGGAGGGCATCATCCCGCTGAAGCTGCTCATCAGCGTGTTGAGCATGGTATCAATGCTGGTGCCCCCGCCGGAGACCGCCACCAGGGTGCCCGTGGTCGGGGCCACGATCGTGGAAGCGGCGAGGTTCTTGCGCGCGTTCTCGATAGCCTTGTTGGCGGCCGCCTCCTGGGCGCCGGTGCTCATCCCGCCTCCCCCTCCGGTGGAGATGGATCCCCTGTTGGAGGCCTGCGCCGCGTATGACTGGTACCCGGCCTCGATGGCCTGCAGGGCGGCGAGCCTCTGCTGCTCGGGCAGCAGCGGCACCAGGAGCTTCTCCAGCTCGTAGAGGCTCGTGACACCGGCGTCCACGCTGGCGAGCGCGCTGTTGATGGAGGAGGAGATCCCGGCGGCGCTGGCGGAGAGCCCGTTGACCATGCTGGCCAGCGACTGGGTGGACTCGAGGCTGGCCTCCGCGGAAAGCAGGGACTGCTCCAGGCCCGAGGTGTCGAGCTGCAACAGGGGCTGCCCCGCGACCACCTGCTGGCCTTCCTGCACGTAGACCTGCGCAACGGGGCCGTACACCTGCGGGATCACCTGGGACGCGCTGGCGGCCTGGGTTGTACCGGCCACCATCACCGTCTCCGAGATGGCCCGGGGTCCCACGCGCGCCACCTCCACCTCCGTGGCTGAGGAGGCGCCGCAGCCGGCGGAGATCGCTGCGAGCAGGACGATCGCCAGGGCGACTTTCAACACAATACCGCCAAGACCATTGGATCTCAAGTCACCCTCCAGATGCTCAGACGTCAGACCGGACTGGTGGAATAATATCACGTCGTCAAGTAAAAAGACGATGTCGAAAAGCCCTTTTCCCGCTACTCAGATACTCAATAGTGCCAGCAGGAGGATTATGCCGTTGTAGAGGGCGTGGCCGGTGATGGGGCCGGAGAGGTTCCCCTGCTTCTCGTAGATGTAGCAGAGCCCGTAGCCGAGCAGGAAGCGGGGAAGGAACCCGAACCACTCGAAGTGCGCCGCCGCGAACAGGAGCCCGTTTATCAGCATGGCCGGCTGGCGGTCCATCCTGTTGCGCAGGGCGGGGTACAGGTAACCGCGGAAGAATATCTCCTCGCAGACCGGGGCCAGGACCACCAGGGTGATGAATAGCAGCACGATCAGCACGGCGGAGTACCCTGAGGACACGTCCGTCACGGACTTCGACACGTAGTTGTTCTGGGGCCCGAACAGCTCCTGGGTAAGGTAGGAGAGAAACACGGCTCCGATGAAGATGGGCAGCCCGAGGCCGATTCCGTACAGCAACCCTCCACCCAGCCCCTTGGCCTTCAGCCCCAGGATGGCCAGCTTGCCGTTGTGCCGGACCTTGACCGAGTAGTAGGTCCCGGCCAGCAGGAAGAAGTACAGCACGACGCTGGACAGGAAGATGAGCAGGACGTTGGCCATGGTGGGGGAGTCCGGGTACCACTGCCGCAGCGCGAAGTACAGCGCCACCGCGATCGCCGAGGCCGCCAGGAAGGCGATGAAGAAGACCAGCACCACCTCGCCCACCCCCCAGGTCGCCCCCGGGTAGACGACCTCGCGCACGGGACGGTAGGGCATGGGCGCGCCCGCCGGTGGGTACCCGTAGTACGGCTGGCCCGGTGGGGGGTAGTAGTACTGCGGCGGCTGTGTGGGACTGCCCAAGTACTGCTGCCCGGCAGGCGGGGCGCCGTAGGGAGGCTGCCCTCCGGGAGCGCCACCGTACGGGGAGGGCGGGGGTGGGTAGCCGTGCCGGCCCGGAGGCTGGCCCCCCCAGGCGGGGGCGGCGCCGATCCTCCGGGCGCAGTCGGGGCAGTAGCTGCGGACGCCGAGGCGCTGCCGACACGAATCGCAAAGCAGCCTGCCGCAACCGACGCACCTCGCCGAGGCAGGCGTTCCGGGGTGTGCCACGCAGTCGCATCCCGGGGGGCCGGCGCTTGAAGGCGGGGGGACCGGCGTGCCCGCGCCGGCCGGCGGCTCATCCAAGGAGCAGCTCTCCTATCTGAACGGCGTTGAGCGCGGCGCCTTTTCGAAGGTTGTCGCTCACCACCCACATGTTGAGCGCATCGGGTGCCGAGAAGTCCTTGCGGATGCGCCCTACGAACGCCGGGTCCTTTCCCTCGCAGTCGATCGCCAGCGGGTAGAGGTCGGCGCCCGGGTCGTCGAGCACCACCACGCCGGGGGCGGACGCGAGCACCTCTCTCGCCTGGTCCGGCTCGACCGGATTCACGAACTGCGCGTTTATCGACTCGCCGTGACCCACGAACACGGGTACGCGTACCGTGGTCGCGGTGAGAGCGAGGTCCGCGATGCCCATGATCTTGCGGGTCTCGTCGACCATCTTCTGCTCCTCGCGGCAGTAGCCGTTTTCCAGGAAGACGTCTATGTGCGGGATGCAGTTGTAGGCTATCCGGTGGGGGTACACCTCGGCCACCGCCGGCTCGCCGAGTTCTATGGCCGCCACCTGCCGCTTGAGCTCCTCGACCGCTTCCTTTCCCGTGCCGGAGACCGACTGGTAGGTGCTTACAACCACGCGTTTCAGGCCGAAGCGCGCGTGCAGCGGCTGCAGGACCACCACCATCTGGATGGTGGAGCAGTTGGGGTTGGCGATTATTCCCTTGTGGGAGAGCGCCTCGGCGGGATTGACCTCGGGCACCACCAGCGGCACCTCGGGGTCCATGCGCCAGGCGTTGGAGTTGTCCACCACCACCGTGCCCGAGGCCGCGGCGATGGGCGCGAACCTCTCCGAGATGGATGTGCCCGCGGAGAACAGCGCCAGGTCGATCCCCTCGAACGAGCCTTCGTCCAGCACCTGCACAGGCACGGACTCGCCGCGGAACTCAAGCGAGCGGCCGCGCGAGCGCTCGCTCGCGAGCAGCCGGAGGCCGGACAGCGGGAACTCCCGCTGCTCCAGCACCTTGATCATCTCCTGGCCGACCATCCCGGTCGCACCCGCGATGGCCACGCTGGGCTCTCTCACGATCTCCCTTTCGCTAATGCGTCCTCTCGCACGCCCGCTCCAGAAATAGAAACGGGGGGCGACCCGCGACGGTTACTCCGGCTCGACCTCGAGGTGGAAGTGCTCGTGCAACGCGCGCACCGCCTTCTCCCCGTCCGAGCGCCTGACCACGCACGAGATCTTGATCGGGGAGGTGCTGATCATCTCGATGTTTATGTCGTTGTCGGCCAGGGTCTTGAACATCCCGGCGGCTATGCCCGGGTGGGTGCGCATCCCCGCCCCGATGAGGCTCACCTTGGCGATCTCCGAATCGAAGTCCGTCCCTGCCGCGCCGAGCTCGTCCGCAAGGCGCCCGGCCACGGTGCGTACTTTGTCCAGGTCCGACGTGCTTACCGTGAACGAGATGTCGGTGCGCGCCTTCTCACTCACGTTCTGGATGATCATGTCCACGTTGACGTTGGCTTCCGCCAGCGAGCCGAAGAGACCGGCCGCGACCCCCGGCCGGTCGGGGACCCCTATGACGGTCACCTTTGCCTCGTCGAAGTCGTGCGTCACGGCGCTCACTATCGCTTTTTCCATGATCTCGTCCTCGCTGACGATCCAGGTCCCCTCTCCTTCGTGGAAGCTCGAGCGCACCACGAGGGGGACGTTGTAGTTCCTGGCATACTCCACCGACCGTGACTGGAGCACCCGGGCGCCCGTGACGGCCATCTCCAGCATCTCGTGGAAGGAGATGCGCGCAAGCTTACGGGCGTCGGCCACCAGGCGCGGGTCGGCCGTGAACACGCCGTCCACGTCAGTGTATATCTCACAGTAGTCCGCGTGCAGCGCGGCGGCCAGCGCCACCGCGGTGGTGTCAGAGCCGCCCCTGCCCAGGGTGGTTATCTCGCCCTCTGAGGTGACCCCCTGGAAACCTGCGACCACTACCACCCGTCCCTTGCGCAGCTCCTGTATCACCCGGTCCGCGCCCACGTGGCGGATCTTCGCCTTGGTGTGCCCGGTGTCGGTGAGTATCTCAACCTGCTGACCCGTCATGCTGACGGCGTCCTGGCCGAGCTCCTTGAGCGCCATGGCCAGCAGCGCCATGGATACCTGCTCGCCTGTGGACAGCAGCATGTCCATCTCGCGCTCGGGCGGGGACGCGGAGACCTGGCCCGCCAGGTCGAGCAGCCGGTCGGTGGTGTCACCCAGTGCGCTGACCACCACCACCACGTGGTCTATTCTCTTCTTGCCGGCGGCCACCCGCCGGGCAACGTTCTTGATCTTCTCGACGTCGCCCACCGAGGTACCGCCGAACTTCTGTACCACCAGGGACATGCGGCTCCTGTGTCTCGTGCGTTTCCGGCCAAGCGCCTGTCGGACGCTGAGTTCTTAAGTATAGCGATGGGGATTTGCGACCTCAAACGGGAGGGCATGGCGTCCGGGGCGAGGCTACCTTGCGCCGGCCTTGAAGCGCTCGGACTCCTTGTAGCGCAGAGGGGTCTTGTCGAGAGGCCCGAGGCGTTGGGCAATCTCCACTATGTTGCGCACCGCCTCCGCCCACTTCTCGCCCTCCGCGGCGGAGATCCAGGCCAGCTGCAGCCTCTCGGGATCCACGCCAAGGGCGGCCAGGTAGTCCTTGAGCGCGAAGAAGCGCGCCTCGGTCATGAGGTTGGCGCTGATGTAGTGGCAGTCGCCGATGTGGCAGCCGCTCATCAACACCGCGTCCGCGTTGTTACGGAAAGCCTCCAGCACGTACAGGGGATCGATGCGCGCGGAGCACATCAGCCGCATTATGCGAACGTTGGCCGGGTACTGGAAGCGGCTTACCCCGGCCAGGTCGGCGCCGGCGTAGGAGCACCAGTTGCAGGTGAACGCAAGGATCTGTGGATAGTAGTCCTCGCCGGGCCTGCTCGGCTCGGGGAAGGCGGCCTTGATCGCGGCCAGGGTCTGGTCCTCGGTGAAGTGCTGGGTGGTGATGGCCAGGGTGGGACAGCCTGCAGCGCAGGCTCCGCAGCCCTTGCAGAGCGCGGCGTTGATGCTGGATACCCAGGCTCCGTCCCGGGCCACCATCTCCACCGCACCGAAGGGGCAGACCCATGCGCAGAAGCCGCAACCGATGCAGCTGGAGGGGTCGACCCGTGAGGTTATCGCCTCGGTGCTCACGGTCAGCTTACGCATAGGGTTCACCGCGTGCGACGCCGCGGCGTGCGCCTGAGCGATGGACTCGGGTACGTCCTTGGGCCCCTGGGCCGTGCCGCAGACGTAGATACCGTCGGTCGCGAAGTCGACGGGGCGCAGCTTGACGTGCGCCTCGAAGAAGAACCTGTCCTGCCCCACAGGCACCCTGAGCATCTTCGCCATGTCAAGCCCTCCCTGTGTCTGCACCTGCGGGCTGGAGAGCACCACCAGGTCGGCCGGAAGGACCATCTCGCGCTGCATCAGGTCGAAGCGCATCGTGACCCTGAGACGGTCGCCGTCCCGCGCGACCTCGGGGCGCATCTCGGGGTTGAACTTGCGGAAGCGTATCCCCATCGAGCGGGCCCTGGTGTACCACGCCTCCTGCAGGACCCCGTAGACCTCGACGTCGTTGTGCAGGATGCTGACGTTCGCTCCGGGGAACCTCTCCTTGAGGGCGATCGCGTTCTTGATGCCGACCATGCAGCAGATGCGGTTGCAGTAGGAGACACGCTGGCCCCTTGATCCCGCGCAGGAGATGATCACCGCGTCTTCGATCTCGCCCAGGCGGTCCTCCTTGAGCATCATCTCGAGCTGGCCCTGAGTAACCACGCCCGGCAGCTCGCCGAAGCCGTAGAGGCCGTCCGGTTTCATCTCCTCGGAGCCGGTAGCGACCACCACGGTACCGACCTTGAAGGACTCGTCCCTGTCACCCACGGATACCGTCACATCGAAGTTGCCGAAGTAGCCGCTGATCGCCTTGAGGGTCGCCCCGGTGTACAGTCTGATGTTCGGGTTCGCTTCGAGGCGCTCCAGGTAGCGGGTGATGACTATAGCGGGATCGGCGTCGGTGGGGTAGAGAGAGGCCAGGGAGCGCAGCGCGCCGCCGACCTCGGCCTCCTTCTCCACCAGGTGCACTTCAAACCCCTGGTCCGCGATCGCCAGCGCGGCCGTCATGCCGGCGATCCCGGCACCGATGATCAGTGACGCGGGGTGGATATCGATGGATATCTCGTCCAGCGGTTGCAGGAGGGAGGCCCTCGCGACGCTCATGCGCACCAGGTCCCTGGCCTTGGCAGTTGCCTTATCCCATTCGTGCATGTGCACCCACGAGCACTGATCGCGTATGTTCGCGAACTCGAAGAGGTACTTGTTCAGCCCCGCCTCCTCGCATGCGTCCCGGAAGAGGGGCTCGTGCGTACGCGGCGTGCACGATGCTACGACGACCCTGTTCAACCCGTGCTCGGCGATGGCATCCTTTATGGCCGTGATGCCGTCCTCTGCGCAGGTGTAGAGATTGCGCGTCGCGAAGACGACGTTGGGTAGTGTCTTCGCGTACTCGGTGACTTCCTCGACGTCCAGGAAGCCGGCGATGTTTACCCCGCAGTGGCATATGAACACGCCTATGCGGGGCTCCTCTCCGTTTCCGGAACTCGCCACGGTCGCCCCGGCCGTACCCGGGACGGGCTTCTCACTGCTAGAGGATTCAGTCTTTGATGTCTCAGGGGTCGGTGATTCAGCGGCCGCTCCTTTGCCGGCCGCCTTCTTTCCTGCCAAGGCCGATCCTTTCGATGCTGCTGTCTTACCTCTTCTTCTTGGCAGCCGCCTTCTTCTTGGCGGGCTTCCTGGCGGCCTTCTTCTTCGCGGGCTTCTTTGCCGCCTTCTTCTTCGCCGGAGCCTTCTTCTTCGCCGCCTTCTTCGTCGCCGCCTTCGTCGCTGCCATCTCCTACCTCCTATCTCCCAGCCCCGGCTTTTGCCGGAGGCTTCCCGCCGCACTGAGCAATCGCCTGCGCGGCCCGGTCGGCCGCGCCGCCCCCCTGCGTGACCGCGTCGGTCACGTCCATCGGCCTGGTA
>JAZDFZ010000036.1:0-43283 GCA_043807425.1 Actinomycetota bacterium | reverse complement strand
GCTCGACACCGAAGTCGACTCGGTGCTGTTCGACGGCAGCAAGGCAAAGGGCGTTGCACTAAGAAAGAAGAGCCTCTCCCCGTACACCGGCTGGTTCTACATGGACGACCTCGAGGTTATCGAAGCGCCGGTAGTGGTCTGCGCGCTGCCGCTCTGGAACCTGGACGCGGTCCTGGACATGAACCCGGAGACGGCGGTGCTGCCCGACTGGTGGATCAAGAGGTACGAGGACCTCAAGTACGAGACCACCGGGCTCATCGGCTACACGATCGCCCTCTCCGAGCCCGTCTACGACAAGCCCAACTTCCTCTCCGCGCTCGAGCTCGACCACACGGGAATGCCGTTCCAGGCGTTCGTGCCGTCGGCGTTCGACCCCGGGGTGGTCCCAGAGGGCAAGTCGCTGATGCAGACGGACTGCGTTGTCGAGGTGGACCAGATATTCGACAAGTTCGAGCTGGACAGGCTTCTGGAGTCCATGTGGACCGACATCACCGAGATGTTCCCCGGCATCGACGACAAGGTCGAGTGGAAATTCGCCTACAAGTGCATAGGCTGCGACGGCCTGGCCCGCAAGCCCGGGCAGGTGGGGGCCTTCAAGCCCGACGTTGTCGCTCCTGGCGTGGAAGGGCTCTACTTCGCCGGCGACACCTACCGCGGCCGGGGCCTCGCGCTCAACAGCGCGGCGCTCTCCGGGAAGAACTGCGCCGGGAAGATACTGGAGAAGCACGGGAAATAGGGGCAAGCTCGCGGGTCGTTCGAGCCCGGCATCCGATGCGACAGGAGCACCTGGCGGATTTCTGGTATGTTTATCCCGTTGGTGAAACGCATTTTCGCATCCGGGTGAAATGCCGGTGCTAAACCGGGGAATGAGGGCCATGCTCGGTGCCAAGGTGGTCGCGCGCGCAAAGATAAACCTGTTCCTGCGGGTCGGGGACCTGCGGGACGACGGCTTCCACGCTATCCGCTCGGTCATGCAGGCGCTCGAGCTCTCCGACGAGCTGTACTTCCGGGTGACCGACGCCCGGGGCGGCAGGGTCGCGATACGCTGCAACGAGCAGGACGTGCCCGCCGGCCCGGAGAACCTTGTCTGGCGGGCGGTCGACGCCTTCGACGCGGAGACGGGGGTGTTCGGGGCCAACGGGGTGCAGGTGCTCATCAACAAGCGGATTCCAGTGGCCGCCGGGCTCGCGGGAGGGAGCGCCGACGCCGCCGCGACCCTGGTGGCGCTGAACCGTATCTTCGAGCTCGACCTCACCCACGAGCGGCTGGGCAGGATGGCGGCCATGGTCGGCTCCGACGTCGCGTTCTGCCTTGGCGGGGGAACCGCGCTCGTGTCCGGGCGCGGTGAGGAGGTGGAGCGGCTGGAGCCGCTTCCGCCGTTTCACGTGGTGCTCGCCTCGATGGGCCAGGCGGTCTTTACCGCAGAGGTCTACCAGCGGCTGGACGAGATCCGTGCGGAGTCGGGCTCGGGCGGAGAGAGCTCGGACGGCATACTCGAGGGGCTCCTCGCGGGCATCCGCGGGCACAGCTTCGAAGACATCTATCCCAACTTGCGCAACGATCTGGAGTCTGCAACCATGGCCGCGGAAGGGGTCGAGCAACTCAAGGAAGTGGCGCTCGGGGCCGGCGCTCGGGCCGCGTTGATGAGCGGGAGCGGGCCCACCGTGTTCGCCCTGGTGTCGGGGATCGAGGAGGCGGCGGAGGTCGCCTGGGAGATGGAGAAGATCGCGCCGATCACCATCGTGACCAGCTTCTCCGACCGGGGCGCCGAGCTCAAGGACTGAAGCTTCTGGGGTGTGGCCAAGTGGTAAGGCAGCGGCCTTTGGAGCCGTGATCGCAGGTTCGAATCCTGCCACCCCAGCCAGCCAGGTCTATTAAACCTTAAACTCGGGTTGCGTTACGTACGCTTTGAATTGGGTGACCTATATTCACAGCAGGACCTTTGACACCTGGCCGGTCCAACAGGCTCACGACACTGTCGCATGAACGCATATGCTCCGTGAGGCCTGCAAATCCGGTACCATAGACAGGCGGAAAAAGCCCGCGAAGCAAAGGGTTGAAGATGGAGGCGATGGATAACAGGGGTCTCGCGGTTATCGTGCTGGCCGCGGGCAAGGGCAAGAGGATGAACTCCGATGTGCCCAAGGTGCTGCACAGGATCTGCGGCCGGCCGCTCCTCGGGTATGTCCTCGACCAGGTCGTCGCGCTGGACGCGGGCGAGGTCATCGTGGTGGTCGGCCACGGCGCCGAGCAGGTGGAACCCGAGATCGGGTCCCGCGGCCGTCCGGTGCCGCAGCCTGAGCAGCTCGGTACGGGGCACGCGGTCATGACCGCCCTGGAGGCACTTGACCCGCGGTACGGCGAGGTGCTGGTGCTGCCCGGGGACTCCCCCCTGTTGCGCGCCGGGACGCTGGCCGGGCTGGTGGAGGCGCGCCGGGCGGGGCCCTCCGCCGCTTCTATACTCACCGCGTGGCTCGAAGACCCGTCGGGATACGGCCGGGTGCTCAGGGACGAGGCAGGCGCGGTCCGCGGGGTGGTGGAGGAGAGCGACGCCACGGACGAGCAGAAGGCCATCGACGAGGTCAACGCCTGCACCTACTGCTTCGACCGGGCCGCCCTCGAAACCGCCCTGGGCTCGCTCGGGCGGGACAACGCCCAGGGTGAGTACTACCTGACCGACGCGGTCGCCGGGATGGTCGACAGGGGGCTTCTCGTGGTCCCACGAGTCTGCGCCCTCGAGGAGATCCTCGGCGTCAACGACCGCGAGCAGCTCTCGACCGCCGAGGCGCTGATGAGGGGCCGAATAAACCGCTCGTGGATGGAGGCGGGGGTATCCATGACCGATCCGGCCCTCACCTACATAGACTTCGGTGTTGAGGTGGGGGGCGATACCGCTATAATGCCCCTTGTGTTCCTCACCGGCAGGACCCGGCTGGGGAGGGGTTGCCGGATAGGCCCGATGACATGCATCAAGGATTCTACGCTGGGGGACGGCTGCAGCGTAGAGCTCAGCTGGCTGGACGGCTGCCTCGTCGCGGACGACGTCTCGATCGGCCCGTACTCCAGGCTCCGCCCCGGGTGCGAGCTGGCCGCCGGCTCGAGGGTGGGAAGCTTCGTCGAAATGAAGAACACCACTCTCGGCCGGGGCAGCAAGGTCCCCCACCTCTCCTACATTGGAGATGCCCGGATCGGCGAGGAGACCAACGTCGGGGCGGGCAGCATCACCTGCAACTACGACGGCGAGGCAAAGCACGAGACAGTGATAGGCGACAGGGCCTTCATCGGAAGCGATACCATGCTGGTGGCGCCGGTCGAGATCGGAGACGACGCGACGACGGGGGCGGGCTCGGCTATATCCCGGGATGTCCCCGCCGGCGGCCTGGGCATCGAGCGCTGCGAGCAGAAGAACGTGGAGGGCTGGCGGAAGAAGAAGCGTAAAAAGGGCAGGGAGTAGCAGCGAGGCCATGGGTGCTCCATTTCATGAGTACGGCGAAGCACCGAGGATGTCGATGCGCCGCTCCCGCAAGGCGCGCGACTGACGCGTACGCCCGTCGCACTCGGAAGGAGTGGAACGCAGCGGGTGTGGATGCAGCGGCGTTCGAATGCCGGCGTATTTATGGAATGGAGCACTAAGGAGGAGACATTGAGGGAGGTCACCCGCAAGAGGCTGATGGTCTTCGCCGGCAGCTCGCACCCGGAGCTGGGCGAGGAGGTTGCCACCGGGATAGGCACGGAGCTGGGCGACGTCGAGATATCGCGGTTCTCCAACGGCGAGATATACGTCCGTTTCCTGGAGAGCGTGCGCGGCGTCGACGCGTTCGTGATCCAGACCTGCGCCGAGCCGGTGAATGACAGCATAATGGAGTTGCTGCTCATGCTCGACGCCCTCAAGCGCGCCTCAGCGAAGAGGATCACCGCGGTCATGCCGTACTACGGCTATTCGAGGCAGGACAAGAAGACGCTGGCGCGAGAGCCCATCAGCGCGCACCTGGTGGCGGACATCATTACCGCCGCCGGGGCCAATCGCGTGGTCTCAATGGACCTGCACGCGGGGCAGATACAGGGGTTCTTCGACTTCCCGCTCGACCACGTCACGGCGCTGCCGCTGCTGGCCGGCTACATCAAGCAGAAGAACCTCGACAACGTGGTCGTGGTCAGCCCGGACGCGGGCAGGGTCAAGGTCGCCAAGAAGCTGTCCGACCGAATGCACGTCCCCATGGCGATAATGCACAAGAGGAGGCCGGACAAGAACGTCGCGGAGATCGTGCACGTCATAGGAGAAGTGGAAGGGATGACCGCCGTCCTGATCGACGACATGATCGATACGGCGGGCACCATTGTGGAAGCGGCGGACGCCCTGAAGAAGTACGGGGCGGTGGAGATATACGCGTGCGCCACCCACCCCATCCTCTCCGGGTCGGCGGTCGAGCGGATCGGCCTGTCCGCCATAAAGGAACTGGTGGTCACCAACACCCTGCCCGTACCGCCCGAGAAGAAGATTGATAAAATAACCGTGCTGTCGATCGCGCCGCTGCTCGCAAGCACCATCACCGCGGTCTTCCGCGAGGAATCGGTCAGCGAGATCGTTGGCGGCGACAACCAGACATAGAGCAAGGGGAAGTGGTATCAGTTGGAGATCAAACTAAAGGCCGTAACCAGGGAGAGCACCGGAAAGGGCGCGGCCAGGAAGAGCAGGGGCGAGGGGCTGGTCCCCGCGGTAGTCTACGGGCATGGGATCGAG
Organism: Actinomycetota bacterium; assembly: GCA_043807425.1. GTDB lineage: Bacteria > Actinomycetota > Geothermincolia > Fen-727 > Anoxymicrobiaceae > JAHJCO01. The sequence continues at coordinate 38,542 of JAZDFZ010000036.1, read as the reverse complement.
CCGGAGTCACTCCAGGTCCGCAAGGAGGACCTGCAGGAGGTCATTAGCGGCGGGGCCGGGACCAACGTCCTGATCGACCTGGAGGTGGTCAGGGGCAAGAAGAAGGACAATCACCTGGTGATGATCAAGGAACTGCAGAAGCATCCATACAGGGAGAGGCTGCTCCACGTGGACTTCCTCAAGGTGGCCCGGGACGAAAAGGTGACCATGAAGGTCCCTATCGCGCTCAAGGGCCAGGAAGACTCGGTCGGGATAAGGGCGGGAGGTACCGTTCAGCACACCCTGTGGGAGATCGAGGTGGAGTGCCTGCCGGGCGAGGTACCCGACCACCTCTTCGTGGACATAAAGGACGCGCAGATCGGAGACCACATGTCGGTATCCGACCTGCAGACGCTCCCCGGGGTCACGATCCTCACCGATACCGAAGACGTGATCCTTTCTATAATCGCCCCGCGGCTGGTCGCGGAAGAGGAAGTGCCGGAGGAGGCCGCGGTGTTGGAGGAGGTTGCGCCTGCCGAGGAGAAGCCGGGCGAAGCTGCCCCAGCCGAGGGTGGCAAGGAAGAGTAGCCGGACCGGTAAGAGCTCATCGGGCGTCCCCATGCTGGGCACGCCGGGTCCCGGGCCGGGGATAAAGCTCGTCGTTGGGATGGGGAACCCGGGGCGCCGCTATCGGAACACCAGGCACAACGCCGGCGCAACCGCGGCCGCCGAGCTCGCCGGGCGGGGCCGCATCGTGAGCAGAGCGAGATGGGACATGGGTGAGCTCGCGCTCATCGCGATCGGGGAGCGCACGTTCCTGCTGCTCCTGCCCTCAACCTACATGAACGAAAGCGGGAGGTCCGTGGCGCCGGTTGCCCGGCGCTACCGGCTGGATCCCGGCGAGGTGATGGTCCTTCACGACGACATCGACATACCGGCCGGTGAGATCAGGGTCAAGAAGGGTGGAGGGACCGGCGGGCACCGCGGCCTGGAGTCGCTGGGCAGAGAGCTCGGCGGAACGGAGTTCTGCAGGGTAAGGATCGGGGTCGGGCGCCCCCCCGAGGGCGTGGACGCCGCGGAGTATGTCCTTGCCCGGCCGGAGGAGGGCGCGAGGTCGGCCGTGGGGGAATCGGCCCGGCGGGCGGCCGACGCGGCTCTTGGTCTCATGGTGGGAGATGAGACGGTTGGATAAGCACCCGGCCGCCGGGATCATTACCATACTGGTGGCCCTGGCGCTCCTGGCGGGATGCGGATCGGGCGGGACCGAGACCGTCCGGCAGGCGTTGCAGGAGGCAAACCGACACATCTCCTCGTCCGCCGAGGCGATCAAGGGCCTGTCCGACTTCCAGGTGAGCTGGGAGGCGCTCGTCACCGGGGGGGAGGCCGACTCGGCCCCGAAGGTCCGCGCACTCCTGCTGGAGGCGCAGGCCAGCGAGCAGAAGGCCCTCACGGAGCTCGAGCTGGCGGAAAAAGCACTGCGAGGTGTGAGGAGCGAGCCGGTGAGCGAGGAGATGAAGACGTACCTGGACATGAAGCTGGATGCACTCTCCGAGCAGATAGCGGGGCTCGAGGAGGAGCTTGGCGCGATGCCCGTCCGCCTCGAGGTCATATCTCTGGTCGAGAAGGACGCCCCGCTGGACCAGTTACTGCCGCTGCACCAGCAGATTGATGAAATAGAGGCCCGGTCCATGGAGCTGCTGCGCAATGCAGGTGTGATGCACCGGGACGCCAATGATTACTATGATGAGAAACAGCTCGGTAGTTGAGCGCCCGCGCTCCGCGCCCTTTGTGACGGCGGCGCTGATAGCGGCGCTCGTGTGCGCGCTCGCCTCCGGCTGCGGCCTGGAGACCGACAAGGCGAACCAGTACATGTCCAGGGCGGCTGCCCACCAGGATGCCGCCGAAGCGATCCTCGCCCGCCTGAAGAACTTCCCCGCCGAATGGGAGGCGCTGTTCAACGTCCCCAGCGTGGGTCCGGCGCAGGTGACAGCCGGACGCCAGCTCACCGTGGACAGGGAGGCGGACCTCGACGCCCTGAAAGCCGAGCTGGTCCAGTGGGAGAACGACCTCGAGCCCATACTGGAGTTGAACGTCGACGCCAAGGTCAAGGAGTACATCAGGCTCAAGCTCGCCGCAATTGACGCCTGGAAGTCGTACGCGGAGGACTACCTGATACCGCTGCTCAAATCGTGCCAGGGGATGGTGGAGATCATCGCCTACGGACGCCCGGCCACAGAGCAGGCCGCCAAGGCTGAGGAGATCGCAGGACAGGTCACCGAGGCGTCGGCCAAGCTACAGGAGTGCCTTACCGCGGAGCAGAAGGCCGACGATTACTTCGAGGACAACAAGCTGGGCAAGTGAACGCTAGATCGTTCCAGCACAGGTAGACCAACCCATGGACGAACGGGGGGTCGGACATTTGCACGCGCTCAATTCCCGTCAACGCTTTGATTGGAGTCAACGTGTGAAACTGTCCGACGCCCCTCTAACCTAGGCCGCCTTGATCCAGATCTCCAGGTCCCCATCCGGCGAAAGCTTCCAGGTGGTCTCGCCCTTCCGCCCGGTCAGGAACTGGTGGAGCGCGGTCGCGGTGCCGGTCAGGATCAGGGGGACGGCGGGGTTCTCCACCCTCGCGTACATTCCCTCCTCGTCCCGCCTGGCGGTGACCAGGTTGCCCAGACCCTGGACCGCAAGCCAGTTGCGCAGGTCATCGACTCCCAGGCTCGACCAGCGCCCGTCCATGCGGCTCTCCATGTGCATACGCTGAGCCTCGACCACGGTCTCGGGGATGCTCTCCCCGAGCTCGGCCTCGAGTTCGTCGAAGATGACCTGCAGGCCCGTGGAGCCGAAGATGGCGTGGCGCACACCGGTGGGCTCGTGGAAGACGGTCCCCCTGTCGATATCCCACTTGAAGCGCGAGATGTCCCTTGGGACCCCGCAGCCCGGGCACATGTCGAAGGTGATATCGCCCGGTTTCCTGGGGAGCGGTTTTGACACGAGGCGCTCCTCCAGCTCGGGAGCGTGGGGCGCGTTGTAGTTCACTATCCGGTAGAAGCCCGGCTCGACCTCCTCGTAGGAGATCGTGCCGGCCACCTTGCGTATCGCCTGGTTCGCGCCCTTCAGGTCGCCGCAGAAGAGGGGGAGAGAGTAGGGATCGCGTATCTCGCAGATCATGCGGCTCTCGGACCAGTTGAACTCTACGACCTTGATGTCGCCGTAGCCCATCACCCTGCCCTGCTCGACCACCCGGCCTACGATCCTGCCTATCCCGATCAGCCTGGCGAGCGGGCCTTTGGGGCCCCTCAGCAGGTGCCGGATGTAGGTCTCGGTGGCGCGCGCCTTGCTCTCAATGATCATGTTCTCGATGGGTATGCCGATAAGACCCTCGATGTTGCGGAACAGCACGTCCAGGCCCTCGGAATCGAAGAAGAGCATGCGGTGGTCGGGGTCGCGCCTCTGGGTTATGGTGCCGTCCGAGTTCCAGGACTGGTCTTTACCGATATGGACGGGGACTCGGCAGACCTTGCAGAACTTGAAACCGCCCATGACTCCCCCCGGTGGTACTAGGTTGCGAAACATTATAGCAAAGCGCCATCGCGACTGCCCTTGCCGGTCCGCGCCCGCCGCGTATATGCTCTAGGTTACTGTGCGCGGGGAGAGGAGAACGGCTTGTACGAGGAGGCCGGTGGTGCCGGGCAGGAGGAGATGGCGTCGAGAATAGCCGAGAGGTTCCGGCGGGCCTACCCCGAGGTCCCGGCCGACAGGCTCGAACACATGGCCAGGAACTTCATCCAGGTCGTGAACGGGGTCATCGAGATAGGCAACCGCACCGGGGCGCAAGGGGAGCCCTCCCACATGGAGGTCGCAAACGGGCTGGTCTACTGGTGCGTGGCCACCACGCTCGAGGAGACCGCCGTGGGTTGCCGGGGGGCCTCCGTCGATGCGTCCGGGCTGGACGTCCTCATGAGGGAGGTCGTCATAAGGGTGGCCGACTGGCTCCTGGGCCTCGAGGTGCTACGAGACTACCCGGCCCTGTACCGGGCATTCGTGAAGGGCGCGATCGCCGCGGGGGCCTCGGACTGGGAGACGAGCAGGGACACATGATCGCCACATTCCCGCGACACGGAAACCAGACGTCGATAACCGTGGGGTCGGACACTTGCGCGCGCTCAATTCGAATCAACACTTCGATTGGAGTCAACGCGTGAAATTGTCCGACGCCACTCCATATTGATAGGAGCGCGCCCATGGGCAGGCGGGTCGGGATCATCGGGGTCGGGCAGACCCACCACGCGTCGCAGAGGCTCGACGCGTCCGGCGTCGAGCTGATCTCGGAGGCCGTATCCAGGGCACTCGATGACGCCTGGTCCAACGTGATGATACTGGGCGAAGACCTGCCCTGACCGCCCTGTCCCGATGGCCCGTCGCAGCGCGGGCCGGACGGCCCACACCCTTCTGTTAACATAGAACCCGAGACATGTGAGGAGGCCTGGGTGCCCGGCACCGAGGCCCTTTGTGCGTTGGGAAGGGACCGGTAAGTGCCGTATGGAGAGGATACCGGATCGCATAGCCCACCTGGTCCTGGACTGGGAGGGGACGGGCGAGCTCATCGAGGCCGCGCGCTCGGCCTCGGCCCTCGCCGCCTCCCCCGCGCTGGTCCCGCTGCTGTGCGCGGTGCTGTACAGGGCGCTTGGGGGCCCGATGGTCGTCGCGGTCAGCTCGCGCGCGTCCGAGCTCGCCGGCGACATCTCACTGTTTCTGCCGGGTGAGGCCATGCACATGCCGGGGCCGGGGCCGGGGGGTGAGTGGTTCCGGCCCCACGACGAGGCCGAGGGGATGCGGCTCAAGGCGGCACGCGCGCTGGCGGAGGGCGGGATGGTCGTGGTGGGGGTGGGGGCGCTGCTGGCGGGGCTGCCCGCGCCTCTCCCCGAGCCCTGGCCGCTCCGCTTCGAGCAGGGAGACGAGCTCGAGCCCGTGTCGTTGCTCGAGAACCTGGTGGCCGGTGGATACGCCAGGGAGTACACGGTGGAGGGCTGGAGCCAGTTCGCCATGCGCGGGGGGATCCTGGACGTCTTCCCCTCGACCTCGGACCGCCCGGTGCGGATCGAGCTGGAGGGGGACAGGGTGGCTTCACTCCGGGAGTTCAACGTCGTGACCCAGAGGTCCGGTGAACGCATCACCAACTGCGAGGTGTTCCCCGTCGCCGAGCCGGCCGGCACGGGAGCCGGGAACTCCCCGCCGGGCACGCGAGTCCTGGCGGTCGATCCCGACCTCATACGCTCCAGGGCGCTCGAGCAAGGAGTCGAGACGGGGATGGAGGCGGACGCGCCGCGGCTACTCGAGAGGTGGGGTGAAACGGTGGAGGTCATGACCTCGGGTTCTCCCCCCCGGGCGGTCGGGCTCGCCGGGGCCTCGGCCCTCCAGTTCTCCGGGGACCTGGACTCCGCCGTCGAGGCCTGGCGCCGTCTTGGCGCCGATGGCACGACGGTCTACCTGCTGCTGGACGGACCCGGCCAGGTCGAGCGTGCCAGGGAGCTCTGGATCGAGCGGGGGGGTGGATCACGGGAGCCCCTGATGGGGGTGGGCCGGCTTGGTACGGGGTTCACCCTGGAAGCGCTCAAGATCGCCGTGTTCAGCTCTTCCGACCTGCTGGGAAGGCGCGCGGCACCACGCAGGCCGGCAAGGAGATCGGCCGGGACCCCGGTGGCCAGCTACGCCGAGATCGAGGTGGACGGCTACGTGGTCCACGTGGACCAGGGCGTGGGCGTCTACCGGGGGCTCGTGTCGCGCGAGGTGCTGGGTGTCACCCGGGAGTACCTGCTCCTGGAGTACGCGGCCGGCGACCGTCTGTACGTACCCACCGGGCAGCTGGCCAAGGTCCAGCGCTACATAGGCTCGGAGAACCCGACCGTGCACCGGTTGAGGAGCAAGGAGTGGACAAGGGCCCGCCGCGGTGCCCGGCGCTCCGCGGAGCGCACGGCCAGGGAGCTGCTCGGGCTGTACCTCGAGCGCAAGAGCGCTCCCGGTTACCCGTTCTCCGCCGACCAGCCCTGGCAGCGCGAGCTCGAGCAGTCGTTCCCGTATGAGGACACCCCGGACCAGGCGCGCGCGACCGAAGAGGTGAAGCGGGACATGGAGTCCGAGCGCGTGATGGACAGGCTCATCTGCGGCGACGTCGGCTACGGCAAGACCGAGATAGCGGTGCGGGCTTCCATGAAGGCGGCGCTCGACTCGAAGCAGGTAGCGGTCCTGGTTCCCACCACTGTGCTCGCAAGGCAGCACTTCGAGACGTTCCGCGAGAGGATGGCACCATTCCCGGTCAGGGTGGAGATGCTCTCACGCTTCCTCTCGCGCGCCGACCAGGAGAGGGTCGTCGCCTCGCTCGCCCGGGGAGAGACGGACCTGGTCATCGGGACCCACCGCCTTCTCCAGGAAGACGTGAGCTTTCGCGACCTGGGCCTGCTGGTGGTGGACGAGGAGCAGCGCTTCGGCGTCACGCACAAGGAACGCCTCCGCAGGTTGAAGCGCAGCGTGGACACCCTCTCCCTCTCCGCGACCCCGATCCCCAGGACCCTACAGATGTCCCTCTCCGGGGTGCGTGACATAAGCATCATCGACACACCACCCGAGGACCGGCACCCCATTGCGACCTACGTGGGTGAGTTCGACATGGAACTGGTGGGAAGGGCCCTGACCTACGAGCTGGACCGGGGAGGGCAGGCGTTCTACGTGCACAACCGCATCCAGAGCATCAACAGGGTGGCGCAGATGCTCCGCGAACGGTTCGCCTCGGAGTCGATCGCCGTGGCGCACGGGCGCATGGACGAGGACCAGCTGGAACGCGTGATGCTGGAGTTCGCGGACGGCATGCACGGCGTCCTGGTGTGCACGACCATAATCGAGTCCGGCCTGGACCTTCCCAACGTCAATACTCTGGTGGTCGACCGGGCGGACCGCCTGGGTCTGGCCCAGCTCTACCAGATACGCGGACGGGTCGGCCGTGCCACCAGGAGGGCGTTCGCCTACCTGTTCTACCCCAGCAGGGGGGTGCTGACCGATACGGCGGTCGCCAGGCTGGCAACGATAAGCGACATGACCGCGCTGGGCAGCGGCATGCGCGTGGCCATGAGGGACCTGGAGATAAGGGGGGCGGGGAACCTCCTGGGCGCGGAGCAGAGCGGACAGATAGAGGCGGTCGGCTTTGAGCTCTACTGCGAGCTGCTGCGCGAGGCGGTCGACATCCTCAAGGGCGAGGCCCCGGTGGCCGAGCGCGAGTCCGTCCTCGAGCTGCCGATCGACGCCTACATCCCCGACGAGTACGTGTCCGACGAGGAGACCCGCGTCGAGGAGTACCGCAGGCTCATCGTGGCGGGGCGGGTACGGCGGCTGGACGAGCTCGAGAGGGAGCTGGAGGACCGGTTCGGGGAGCCACCCCCCGAGGTGCGCAGGATGCTGGAGCTCGAGCGCCTGAGGGTCGACGCCGCCGATGCCGGGCTTGAGTCGGTCATCCTTGCTGGCGGGGAGCTGAGGCTGAAGTGCTTCCCGGGCCGGGAGAACTCACTGGCGCTGGCCGCCCGCTCGGCGAGAGAGAGGGAGATATCAGCATCGGCGGGCATATATATAGATGAGGTTTCCAGAACACTCTACTTGAAGTTGAGCTTAGAGGAAGTTAAGAAGAGGCAAGAACTGTTGTTAAAGTGGTTAAAATTGATTATTGATGATATAATGCAGTCCGGGCACGCCGAATAGCGCTGTGTCTGGCATATGCGCGCGTGTTGTTAGGAGATAGGCGTGGAAAGCCCCGAAATGCCGTTCAAGGGACCCGGGAGTGTACTCAGGTCCAGGTCGGCGGTGGTAAGACGCGGATTGAGATCCGCCGGCGTGCTGGCGGCGGCCATGCTGGCCGTTGTGTCATGCCTGTCGCTCGTCTGCGGTTGCTCGGGCCAGGCCGCGCTGGTGGTCAACGGGCGGCCGATAGCGTCCGGGGAGTTCAACAGGGAGGTACAGCGCCGCCTGGCGGTGACGAGGAAGAAGAGCCCTGACGAGCTCAAGGGTGAGAGCGGCCGACGGCTCGAGGCCGAGACCGCCAGGCAGGTCGCAACCGAGATGGTGAAGGCCGAGATCATGGCGCAGCAGGCGTCGAAGCTCGGGGTCGAGGTCGAGCCGAGAGAGGTGGCCGAGAAGCTGGAGCAGCAGCAGACGAAGACCGGGGCGGACCAGTTTACCAAGGATATCGAGTCACAGGGCCTGACACTGGAGCAGTACACGGACACCCTGGAGCGGCAGGCGCTGGTCGAAAACCTCGGAGAGAAGATTACCGAGGAGGTCACAGTGACCGGCGACGAGACCGAGTCGTACTTCCTCACCCACACGGAGCAGTTCTCCAGGCCGGCGGCGGCTCACGTGGCACACATACTGCTTGAAAGCGAGGTCCAGGCCAGGATCGTAGCGGACGAGATACGGCGCGGGGTCGAGTTCTCGACCATGGCCAAGAACCTCTCCAGGGACGATGCGACCAGGGCGAACGGCGGCGACATGGGCTGGATTGAGCAGGGCAGCATGGAGCCGGCGTTCGAGCAGGTCGCCTTCACGCTCCAGCCCGGTCAGTCCAGCGGGGTCGTAAAGACCAGCGACGGGTACCAGGTGATCAAGGTCCTGGAGCGCAGGGAGGCCTACTCCCCGACCTTCAACGAGGTGAAGGGCGAGGTGATAAAGGCCGTGGAGGCAGGCAAGAAGGAGGAGAAGTTCGCCGACTGGCTTCGCACCGCGTACGCGAACGCGAAGGTCGAGGTGGTCGCGCCCGGGGTCGGCAAGTGGGACCCCAGGATGGGGATGGTGGTCGGGCAGTGAGACCGGGGGTGTGGTGCGCGTGAGCGAAGAGGGGAACGCAGCCGAGGGCCCCGCCACCGGGGACCTGGGGGTCAAGTTCGAGAGGCTCGCGGGTGTCATGGCGAGGCTGCGCTCCGAGGACGGTTGCCCGTGGGACCTGGAGCAGACACCGGCGACGCTTTCCCGGCACATGCTGGAGGAGTCGTACGAGGCGGTGGAGGCCATCGACAGCGAGGACTGGGAGCACCTGTCCGAGGAGCTGGGGGACCTGCTGCTGCAGATATTGTTCCAGTCGAGGATCGCCGAGGAGGAGGGCCGGTTCGAACTGGGGGACGTGGTGGACGGTATAACAGAGAAGCTGCTCCGCAGGCACCCTCACATCTTCGGCGGCCAGGCGGTGAGCACGGCCGAGCAGGTGTCGGTCAACTGGGAGCGTATCAAGACCGAGCAGGAGGGCAAGGAACCGTCGGACTCGCACCTCGGGCTGCCGGCGACGATGGGGGCCCTCAAGCTCCAGCACAGGGCGGCTCGCGGGGGATTCGACTGGCCGGCCCCCGAAGGGGTGTTCGAAAAGCTGGCGGAGGAGGCGGCCGAACTCGAGGGAGCGGTCGGTGGGCCGCGCGAGGACCTGGAGCACGAGGTGGGGGACCTGCTTTTCACGGTGATAAACCTGGCCAGGCACCTCGACGTGGACCCGGAGACTGCCCTGCGACGCACCAACAGGGAGTTCGCCAGGCGATACGCCGAGATAGAGGTGGAAGCCCGCGGGCGTGGGGTCGAGCCGCGGGACATGCCGCCCGAAGAGAAGGAGAGGATCTGGTCGCGCGCCAAGGAAGGTCCCGCATGAAAGGCAAAGGAATCCGGCGGGGGGAGGTGTCCCATGGGCGATAGAGAGGGTTGCGGCGGGCCTGAAGGGCTGAAGGCCAAGATCATCTGCACGCTGGGGCCCGCTTCCAGCGACCGGGAAACCATACGGCGGATGGCGGACGCGGGCATGGACATCGCCCGCATAAACACCGGCCACTCGGACATCGACGAGGTACGTGAGTATATCAACGCCCTCCAGGATGTGGGGAACACGGTGGGCCGCAAGGTAGCGGTGATGCTCGACCTCCAGGGTCCGCGCCTGAGGGTGGGAAGCGTCCAGGGCTCGACAGTTGAGCTGCAGGCCGGCCAGGAGTTCACCGTGACCAGCCAGCAGAAGCGCGGGGACTCCGCGCGCGTATCAGTTCCCTACCCGGGTCTTACCTCTGACGTGAAGCCCGGGGACCACATCATGATCTCGGACGGATTGATACGCCTGCGGGTGGACGAGGTCTCCGGGACCGACCTGCACTGCACGGTCCTGGAAGGCGGGCTCCTCCAGCAGGGCAAAGGCATGAACTTCCCGGACAGCGACATCAAGCTCGACTCCTTTACCGACAGGGACCAACGCTACCTGGAGGCCGGCCTCCAGGCCGGAGTGGACTGGGTGGCCCAGTCGTTCATAAGGTCCGCCGCGGACGTATCGCTGGTCAAGGACGCCATAAGCGCCCAGGGGTCCGACACGCCCGTCATGGTGAAGATCGAGAAGAGCGAGGCCGTCCGCAACATCGAAGAGATCATAGAGGTGGCCGACGGCATCATGATCGCCCGCGGTGACCTGGGCGTGGAGATGGACCTGGCACTTATCCCCCTGATACAGAAGGAACTCATCGCCAGGGCCAGGCGGGCCGCGCTGCCTGTCGTTACGGCGACCCAGATGCTCGAATCGATGGTCGAGCACACCCGGCCCACGAGAGCCGAGGTCAGTGACGTGGCCAACGCCATCCTGGACGGGACGGACGCGGTGATGCTCTCCGGTGAGACGGCGATAGGGCGCGATCCAGTCGAGGTGGTGCGGACCATGGCAAGCATCGCGTTCCACGCCGAGGGCGCGGTGGACTACGCGCTCCTGTTGGAGCAGGAGGCCGGATGGCGGCACGACGGTGCCGCCGACGCCATAGGGTACTCGGCCTGCAAGATCGCCTCCGACCTCGGGGCCAGGGCGATAGTCACCATGACCCGTTCCGGGTACACGGCCAGGCTGATCGCCCGCTACAGGCCGGAGCAGCCGATCCTGGCCGTGAGCACGAGCCGGAAGGTGGTCGACCGTCTCGCCATGGTCTGGGGAGTGCAGGCGCGCCTGGTCCCCGAGATCGCCGACGTCGAGGCGGCCGCGGCCGGCGTCTCCTCGACGTGCCTGGACGCCGGCCTTGCCCAACCCGGCGACGTGGTCGTGATCACGGGCGGGCTGCCGGGGCGCGGAGAGAGCGTCACCAACATGGTCCACGTGCACACCGTGGAAGAGATCCGATGAGCACCGGCGGAGGGGAGAGGTCGCGGCGCGTGCCCGTAAAGGCCGCGGACAGGCGCGGGGCCGGTGCCCCGGAGCGTCGTGGCGGCGGACCAGGGGCATCCAAACGGAAGACGGAGAGCTCCGGGATCTCGCAACTGGGCGGCACCCTGGCGGCAAAGGCTTCGCACGTCTCGCCACGCACGATAGTATGGCTCCTGCTCGCGGCCCTCTTCCTCTGCCTGTCCATCAGCCCGGTGAGCCGCAACCTGGAGGCGACGACACGGTTGCACAGGATAAAGGCGGAGCTCGACGAACAGAAAGCGGTGACCAGCGCGCTCGAGCGTGAGGTGGCTGAGGCCGAGAGCCTCGAGTACATCGAGCGCGAGGCGAGGCGGCAGAGGCTGGTCGCACCCGGTGAGGTACTCTACCTCGTCACCACCGAGGGGGAAGAGAAGGTCGAGTTCAAGATAAAGGCCATCCAGTCGATGGATGAAGCGTGGGAACGGGTTCGCGAGATGCTTCACAGCAACCGGCGCGGGCCCGATGAGCCCTGAGGCCCTGTGTTAGAATTCAGGCAACGGGGTTGTCAATGCGGGAGGGCACATCGAAAGCCTCCCGGGGCATTGAGATTGCCCGTCAGGCCGGTAAGTACAGCGCGGTCCGCGGGTGTGGCCTTACCGCGCGTTCACCGGGGGAGTGAAGGAATTGGACTGTGATCGTCACCCAGGTCAGACCGCTATAGGACGCTGTCTGGATTGCGGCAACGTCATCTGCGCTACGTGCGTGGCGGAGACGGGGGAGGTCCTGCGCTGCGCCTCGTGCCACGAGCAGGAGGTGTCCAGGATCGCCTCGATGATGACGGCGGGTGTGGCCAAGCAGCCCCGGGCCCCAAGGGCTCCGAAGCAGCCCAGGGAACCCAGGGCAAGGGGGAAGAAGCGAAAGGGCGAGGCCGAGGCGCCTGTCCCGGTCCCTGGGCAGGTCATGGGCGCTCCGCAGGCCCCCCCGCCACCGGTCGCGGTTCCGGGGCCGCCCCCACCTGCTATGCCCGGACCCCCTCCGGTTCAACCGGCCGTCCCCCAGGTGCCGGCGGGCCCGCCGCCCCCGGAGGCGATGCAGCTGAGGGAAGCGGCCGCCGCGCCACCGCATCTGCAACCCATCCAGGTTCCGCCGGGGCCCGTGGTCGCGGCGCCCACCGCGGATTTCGAGGAACTGATGGCGGAAGGGCTCGAGCCGGCCCCGGGTGCCAGGAGGGCACCGACCGGGCCGGCCGCGGTGCCCATGCCGGAGGCCGCGCCGCCGCCGATGACTCCGCCACCCGAGGCGGTCCTGCCTCCTGTGGGGTTCGAAGCTCCGCCGCTGGTCTCCGAGCCTGCCGCCCCGCCGCTTGAGGCGATGGTCCCGCCGACGGTGGCCGGTCCCCCCATGGGGGCTCCACCAGTGATGGCACCGCCCCCGGCCATGGCTCCGGGTCTCGACGAGTTCGGCAGGCCCATCACCCCTGAGGTCCCCGCAAAGGGGCGGGCGAAGAAGGAGAGGCCGCCGAAGGCACCGCGCGAGAAGAAGGAGCGAGAGCCCAGGCCCCCACGGGAGAGGCCGCAGAAGGTCAAGAAGGAACGAGAGCCCAAGCGCGGCAGGAAGGGCGAGGAAATGATGGCCCCGGCTCCGCCTCCTATGGGCGTACCGATGGCCGGACCACCCATGGCGCAGCCGCCAATGGCCGCGCCGGGGATGCCACCGATGGCACAGCCCCCCATGGCACCACCCATGGCTGCACCACCCCAGATGCCTCCGCCGATGGCCCAGGTCCCGCCGACGGTGGCCGGTCCCCCCATGGGGGCTCCACCAGTGATGGCACCGCCGATGGCCGGACCGCCCATGGCACCGCCACCCGCGGCTCCACCGGTGTACGAGCCGCCTCCGGTGTTCGAGGAAGCACCGGGTGCGGTCATGCAGCAACCACCGGCAACGATGCCCCCGGAGGCGCCGGCTTACGAGCCCCCGGTGATGGAGGAGCCCCCGGTATTCGCTGAGCCCCCGGTGATGGAAGCACCTCCTGCTTACGAGGCGCCACCGCCTGTAGCGGCCGAGCAGCCGCCGGCACCGATCGCCGAGCCACCTGTCTTCGAGGAGTTTCCGCCCGCGGAGCCGCCGCCCGCGGCGATACCCCCGGAGCCCCCGGTGATGGAAGGGCCCCCGGCGTACGCGGAGCCGCCCGTGATGGAAGCGCCTCCTGCCTACGAGGCGCCGCCGGTAATGGAGCCGCCCGTCGCCCCGCCCCCGATGGCCGAGGCGCTTGTGCCCCCCGTCGAGCCGGTCCCGTTCATCGCGGAGGAGCCACCACCGCGCCAGGAGTTCACGTCCCCGGAGGAGCCGGAGGGGATCACCCCATTCGGTGTTGCCGCCGAGCCGCCGGTCCCGATCGAGCCCGCGCCCATGCCGCCGCCGTTCGAAGAGCCGCCGATGGCGGGCGAAGCGCGCGCCGAGCTTCCCCCCTGGGAGCTTGAGGCCCACCCCGAAGGCGAGCCGGTCGCGTTCGAGGGGAACGGGATGGTCGAGCAGGTGCGCCCCGAGGTCACGAGCCCAGAGGACTTCCGGCTGCCCCCCGAGTACCAGGAGCTGATGGGCGAGCGTCCTGTCGACGCCGAGGCGGAGGAGCCCGGGGCCGAGGAGCAGGAGCCGGCCGAAGCCGCGCGGGCGATCGAGCCCGCTCCGGAAGAGGGTCATGAGTGGCCGTTCGACGAGGTGCCGGCCGGGGCCGAGCCCGAGGTGCAGGCCCAGGAGCAGCCCCCGTCCGTGCAGGATGTGGACCTGTCGAGCGAGGAGGACACTGATGTGACCGTGGAGACGGAGGCACCGCCCCCTCCCCCTCCTGCCCCCCCGCTCCCGCAGGAAGGTGAGGGCTCGTTCTTCTTCGAGGACCAGGCGGAAAAGAAAGACAAGGAAGGCGACGGTTTCTGGGACTGACGGTCCCGTGTCGGCGGCAACGCGGCGAGGAAGGCGGCCGGTCGGGCAGGCCGAGGAACCGCGCCCCTATGACAGACTCCTCTACCCATGGGTGCTCATCACCGCCGCGATACTGATCCTCCTCGCGGGCGGGTTCGCGGTCTGGCGCGTCGCTTTCAACACCACCACGCGACCCCCGGGGCTGTTCGATACCACCAGCGTCTTCCACCCCGCCGCCGGTTTCCCCGACCCGGAGAACCCCTGCATGGTGGTGCAGAGGTGCCTGGCGGCCTCTGGAAGAGGCGACGACCGGCTGGCCTACGGGTACCTCAGCGAGGGGCTGCGCTCCGAGGTGCCGCTCGACCGCTACGAGGAGAACAACCGGGGGAACAGGCATCTTTTCGAGAAGGTAAGGGCGTACCGGTTCCCCTCGTTCGAGCCGAACCGGACCGCCGCCTCCGTGACAGGTTACATCGATTACACGACGGGGGGCTCGGCTGAGGTGCGAGCTGAGATGGCCTGGCAGGGCGGGTGCTGGAAGATCGCCCGGATAACGGTCATATTCCAGTGAGGCCGCCCGTGGAGGAACGCCTGCCCGACCCGCTCCCGGACCAGGTCCGCGACCTGTTCGGCGAAGCCGAACCCGCGTCGCGGGGTGACCTGGCCGCCATCGAGCGCCAGATCGGCAGGACGCCGAGAGGGGCCGTGCTCGTCGCCTCCAGGTGCCCTCTCGGGGCTCCCACCGTCATCCTCACCCTGCCGCCCGAGCCCGAGGGCGGGCCTGTGCCGCCCCTGCTGTGGCTCACCTGCCCTCACCTGTGCGCGCTGGCCGGCACGCTGGAGAGCCGGGGCCTCAACTCCGAGCTGACCGCGAGGCTGCTCTCGGATGTCGGGGCTTTGAAGCTGCTCGCGAAACAGGAGACGAGGCTCGCCGCGTGCGCGGCCGGACTCGCGCGGTCGGCGGGGTCGTCCTTGGCCGAAGCGATGGCGTCGCGCGGTGTGGCGGGCGGACGACCGGGGGCGGTAAAATGCCTGCACGCCCACCTTGCCTTCAGGCTGGCGGCCGGCGAAGGAGTGATCGGCGACTGGTGCCTCGAGATGCTCGGGGCCGACATTTGGGATTGCGATGACAGGACCAGTAAGACTTGCCTCGGTTGACATGGGGACGAACTCCACGCGCCTGCTGGTAGCCGACTGCGACGGCTCGGCCACCACCACCATCAACCGGCGCATGGTTATTACCAGGCTTGGAGAGGGGGTCGACGAGGAGCACGCCCTCCGCGAAGAGGCGATGGACAGGACCGTAGCGGTGCTGGAGACCTACGCCGGTGTCATTCGCGACCTGGAGCCGGCCGGTGTAGCCGTGGTGGCGACCAGCGTGCTGCGGGACTGCTGGAACGCGGACGCCTTCCTCGACCGCGCCGAGGCAACCCTGGGGACCAGGCCGCGCGTCATCTCCGGACAGGAGGAGGCCACCCTGAGCTTCATCGGCGCAGTGAGCGGCCTGACTAAAATGGGGGTCAGGCGGGATTCAAGTCATCCCGGGTCGGGGTCTGACACCGACGCAGAAGGACCGGCGGGCCTGGTCCTGGTGTTCGACATCGGCGGCGGCTCGACCGAGATCGTCCTCGGGGATCCGGCCTCGCCTCCCGACCTGCTCGCGGGCGAGGCCGCAGGGCAGGTGGGCTTGCGCCTGGCCAGCGTGGACGTTGGATGCGTCCGCATGAGCGAGAGGTTCCTGGCCTCAGACCCCCCCTCGCCCATAGCCATAGGCCGGATGGAGTCGGAGCTGGTCTCCAAGCTGAAGCCCGTGCTCGAGCCGATACGCGTTGCGAAGCCGGCGCTTGGGATAGGGCTCGCCGGCACGGTCACGACCGTCTCGGGGATAAGGATGGGCCTGGAGGCGTACGACACCGAGCGCATCCACCACTCCCGCCTGACGCGCTCGGACGTGGAACACGTCTTCAGGGAGCTCGCGTTCCTCACCGTCGAGGAGCGAAGGGAGCGCATGAAGCTGGAGCCCGGCAGGGCCGACGTCATAGTCGGAGGCGCCGCGGTACTCCGAGCGGTGATGGACCTCGCGGGCCTGGACGAGATACTGGTTAGCGAGAAGGACATCCTCGACGGGCTCGTGCTGGAGCTCTACCACCGCATGTCAAAATAGGTTGTTATCTACGATTTGTTTTTCTTACGATAAGTGTTTACCAGTTCCTTGGCCTTTTGGTAGGCATCGTGTGAAACAAAGGCATCAGAGAAGACCTGATCCGCTCTCGAGTTGATATACTCGTCAGACAATCCATTCTCCGACATCAACTGCTGCCAGACCAACTGCGAGACTCCATCTCCAGCCTGTAAGGCGCTGTAGAGCGCCAGGAGAAGGTAGTTCCTGGACGGCGTGAGGTACTTGTCCCCTAGTACTACAGACTGCGCGTTCTCAATCCATCGTTGAATCATGTACCCTGTAGCTCCCTGCAGGCGCATTCTATAATAAGAGCCAGCACTTGGGTAATTAGTACTGTTATTTGGATCTGTACGCTTCACATACGACGATAGCATATCTGGGTCAATCCCATAGGTCGGCGCTGGCCCATGGTCCCAATATGAGCTTACTTCGTCGAATAGCTCCAGATATACGTCCTCTGGCTTTTCATTTGCCTTACAACCATACAGAGTGAATGAGACAAGTATTATCAGAACAAACAAACAGGCCCGTTTCACTGCCCGATGATGAGCCAAGGTTGCCTCTTCCTCCTGCCAAGCCACAAATCTTGGATTGCCATTGTATCGAATTCCAACTCGGAATGTTCAGGTAGCACCTTCATTGTCGAGTTGCCTAACTTGATCAGCTCTCTAAGGGTCTCTTTCAGAACCGTAGAACTAGCAGGATGGTGGGGGAGGGGGGACTCGAACCCCCACGGCCTTTCGACCATCTGATTTTAAGTCAGACTCGGCTACCAGTTACGACACTCCCCCTGGCCGGGAACGAAGCCAGTCGATAGTGCTGTTTATTATTCTGATTCTCATTCTATACCGTCGTATGTATAGTCTGTAGGCTTCCCTGCAATCGGCACACCTGCAACCGGGTTTTGACATATACGTGTCGGAGGTTTGCCTAACAAAACAAGCATCTTCACTAAATAAGCAACACAATCAACTCCAGTAACGGCCGATCGGGCTTCAAAGGGAAATTCGGAGCGATTTTCGTGGTTATTGATTCGTCAATCAACTACTGTTGATAGTGTGAGGCAAACCTCCGACACTGCCCCTGGATTCTACCCGCTTATTCTTGTGAGGACCCCTATTAGTTTTCAGACTGCGACGCCGGCTGGCCTCGCTCTTGCTCTTTCCATCCTTCTTGACCAGAACCTTTCCAAGCAGGTCATGGTCATTGTTGCATGCAGCTGTGACACTACTTGCTCTGCCCCGCCGTGAACACGCCCATCGCCTCCAGGTGCTCGCGCACCCTGATGAGGTTCATGACGTCCTCCTCGTTGTAGGTGAGCAGCTTCTTCAGCGCGCGGCGGTCGCCCGCCCGGTAGCGGTTCCAGAGGCGGATGGCCTCCAGCCCGTCCACCTCGGGGAGCCTGCGCTCTATGCCGATGGTGCGCTCGACGCCCTTCAGGCCCCCGGTCAGACCGTTGCGCTGGCATATCCAGCGCAGGTCGTAGGATGTGTACTGGCGCCGCATGTCGATCTCTAGCTGGTCGCGGATGAGGCGGAGGTCGAAGCAGTGGCCGTTGTAGGTGAACACGTACTCGGCCAGCTCGGGCAGCTCGGCGATCATGCGCTCGCAGGTCACGTCCTCGCCGTAGATCTGGACCAGGCCGGTGCTCTCGTGGTAGAAGCCGAGGACGGTTATCCGCCCGTTCCACTGTGTCTCTATGTCCAGGTATATGCTCATGGGCCGCCGGCCGGTTCGAGGGTCGCGTCCACCCTATTGTACCGGGGCTTCCCAAGCGGCGCTCCGGGCCGGACCTGTAGTATCATCTACCTGCCGCAGGCGGCCCGGCGCGACGTGACGAGGGATGGGAGGCGCGCGGATGATAGGCGCCATCGCGGGTGACATCATCGGCTCACCGTACGAGGGGATGCGCAACAACATACGGACCTGCGACTTCCCCCTGTTCGTCGCGCGCAGCCGCTTCACCGACGACACCGTCCTCACCGTGGCGGTCGCCGACGCCATCATGCGCGGCGAGGAGTACGCCGGCAAGCTCAAGGAGTACTACCACCTCTACCCGCATGCCGGCTACGGGGGCATGTTCATCCAGTGGGCCAACTCCGCTTCCAGCAGGCCTTACAACAGCTTCGGCAACGGCTCGGCGATGAGGGTGAGCCCGGTCGCCTACGCCTGCGGGACGCTGGAGGAGGCGCTGGGCGAAGCGGCCCGGAGCGCGGCGGTCACCCACGACCACCCCGAGGGTGTCAAGGGAGCGCAGGCGACCGCGGCGGCCGCTTTCCTGGCGCGCACCGGCGAGAGCAAGGACTACATCAGGGAGTACACGGAGGAGTCCTTCGGATACGACCTCTCCGAACCGATAGAAAGCCTGCGCGACTGGTACGCGCTGGAGCACGATCCGATATACGTGACCTGCCAGGGGTCGGTGCCCCAGGCGATACGCGCGTTCCTGGACTCCGAGGGCTTCGAGGACGCGGTGCGCAAGGCGGTCTCCATCGGCGGGGACTCGGACACCATAGCCTGCATCGCCGGCGGGATAGCCCAGGCTTACTACGGGGTGCCCCGCGAGATCGAGGACAAGGTGATGGCGCGCCTCGACGAAAGGCTCTCCATGATGACACTCGAGTTCATGGAGAAGTACCTGCACGGCCGTTGAGCCCCGCCGGGGACCCGTCCTTCAGCACGAGAGCCACCACTACCACCAGCACCGCCAGCAGCCCCGAGTAGAGCAGCAGCGCGGCCAGCAGGCCCAGCGCCTGCTTGACCGCCCCTCCCAGCAACGGGCCCAGCGCGTACCCCAGGCTCCAGGAGAAGTTGAGAAGTCCGAACGCGGTGCCGTAGGCGGCTCCCCCCAGAGAGTCGGTGATGAGAGGTACCGACGGGGTCTCGAAGACCGCGATGCACGCCCCCAGGACCCCCATCAGCACCAGCACGGCCGCCCGGCTCTCGAAGACCACCACCAGCGGGGCCACCACAGCCGTGAGCACCAGCCCGGCCAGGATCGGTCTCCTGCGTCCTACAGCGTCTGAGAGCCTGCCCGCCAGCGGGCTGGCTACGGCGTAGGCGGCCATGGTGACCCCGAAGACCACGCCTATCATGGTCCGCGACATCGAGAATGTGGACTTGAGGTAGATCGGAAGCGTGGGTTCGAGCAGCCCGAAGCCGGTGGTGGTCACGACGGTTATCAGGCAGGCGATCAGCACCGACCTGCTGCGGAGCACCGGGCCGAGCAGCGCGGTGAAGCTGAACTGCTCCCTTCGAACCGTGCTCTTCTCCTCGACCAGCAGGAGCGACATCAGCCCGCCCAGCACGCACGCCCCGGCGATGGCTAGAAAAGGCGCCCGGTACCCCAGGGTATCCGAGAGGACGCCTCCCAGCAGGGGCCCGGCGATGCCGCCGATCGCCATCCCTGCAATGGCCCAACCCATCTTCTCGCCCATCTCCGACTCGGGTGTGCGGTCCCCCAATAGCGCAAGGGCGGCCACCCAGTTGGCCGCGGCGGTGGCCCCGTCCAGCGCGCGCGCGACCATGAGCATGGTGTACCCGCGCGCCAGCGCGTAGAAGACGAAGGCGCCGGCCATCGCGAACATCCCGAACAGGATGAACGGCTTTCTCCCCCAGCGGTCGGCCAGCATCCCCACCGGTATGGCGAAGACCAGCAGGGCTATCGCGTAGGTGGCGAACAGCACCCCCAGCTTGAAGTCCGACAGGCCGAGCTCCCTGCCGTAGATGGGGAGCACCGGCACCACCACGCCGTAGCCGATGGAGTCTATGAAGATGACCAGCAGCACCAGCGACAGCAGTGGTGTGCCGCCCCTGATCCGCGGTATGCGCTCCGTCACGTTCGTGCCCCCTGAACGGCTGATCCGATCCGTGCGGCAGGGTCCTTTGTGCAAAAGGGCCTGACCCTTTTGCACGCCTGAGGGCGAGAAACGCAAAATATGCAAGATCTCAGGTTTGACCCCTCCCTTACGATGTAATATTAATGTCTCGCCCGTAAGGAGCGGCTCAAAGGTACCAACCAGCGCACGCAGGAGGCAACCATGTCATCCAGGCACGCACCACGGATCCTCGCCATCGACGCCGGCGGCACCATGACCGACACCTTCATCATCGACGAGAAGGGCGCGTTCGTGGTGGGTAAGGCTCAGACCACCCCCGACGACGAGGCAAGGGGCTTCCTCGACTCTTCCCGCGACGCCCTGTCGTACTGGGACACCACGGTCGAGGAGGCGTTCCCCTCGCTCGTGACCGGCATCTACTCCGGGACCTCCATGCTCAACCGGCTGCTCGAGCGGAAGGGCAGGAAGGTCGGCGTGATAGTGAGCAAGGGGATGGAGGACTACTTCCGCCTGGAGCGCGGCGTGCAGAGCTACCTGGGGTACTCCTACTCCGACCGACTGCACGTGTGCACCCATCAGCACAACGAGCCGCTGGTGCCCAGGCACCTGGTCAGGGGTGTACCCGAGCGCATCGACGTCTTCGGCGACGCCGCCATACCCCTGGACGAGGAGGCCGCCGCGCGCGCGGTGGAGGAGCTGCTGGACCTCGGGGTGGAGGCGATCTGCGTGAACTTCCTCTTCTCGTACCGGAACCCCGCCCACGAGCTGCAGATGAAGGACATCGCCGCGGAGGTGCTCGAACGAAAGGGCTCAGAGGTGCCTGTCACGATCAGCTCGGACCACTACTCGGTGCGGGGTGACTTCCCGCGCCTTAACACGCTGACCGTGGAGGCGTTCGCCGCGGAGCCGTCCAGGGTCCACCTGCGCAGCATAGACTCCATGGTCAAGGGTCACGGCGCCCACTTCGACTTGAGGATCATGGCCAGCCACGGGGGGACCATCTCCATAGAGTCGAAGGAGCTCGCGCGCACCCTGGTCTCCGGCCCCATAGGGGGGGTCATCGGGGCGAAGTGGCTGTGCGACCGCATCGGCGTCGAGAACGTCTTCTGCACCGACATCGGCGGGACCAGCTTCGACCTGGCCATAATCACCGGGGGGGAGTACGACGTGAAGACGTACCCGGATATGGCAAGGACCCTGTTCGCCATCCCGCTTGTCGAGATGGACTCGGTAGGAGAGGGGACGGGCTCCTTCGTGCGTATCAACCCGACCTCGTGCCGCATCGAGATCGGCCCCGACTCGGCCGGGTACCGCATAGGCACCTCCTGGCCGCAGGGGAAGGTCGACACCGTCACCATAAACGACTGCGACGTGGTCCTGGGGCTCATCAACCCCGACTACTTCCTGGGCGGGGACATCACACTGGACAGGGAGGAGGCGCTCAAGTCGGTGCAGGACCAGGTGGCCGCGCCCCTGGGCATAGACGTCTACCGGGCGGCCAGCGGGGTGGTCGAGCTCTTCGAGGAGGGCCTCAAGAACAACGTGCTCTCCCGCATCATGGGCAAGGGCTACGCGCCGGTCAACTACACCCTGCTCTCCTACGGCGGAGGCGGACCCCTTCACGTGGGTGGTATCGCCGAGGGGATGGGCTTCGAGCGGGTGCTGGTACCGGCATGGGCGGCGGGCTTCAGCGCCTTCGGCTGCTCGTGCTCGGAGTTCGAGTACCGCTTCAACGCCTCCCTGGACCTCCCCGTGGCGCCCGACATCTCCCCGGACGAGAAGGAAGGCGTGGTGGAGATGGTCAACGGCCAGTGCGCGTTCCTTCGCGAGAAGATAGTCGAGGAGTTCTCAAAAAGCGGCGTCGACGAGGGTGAGATCGTGTTCCGCATCTTCGTAAGGATGCAGTACATGGGTCAGCTCCGCGACCTGGAGGTCCGTACCGGCTTCGAATGGCTGGACGGACCGGAGTCGCTGGACGAGGTGATACAGGATTTCGAGGACCTCTACGCGAAGGTGTACGCGCTGTCGGCGCGCTCGCCGGAGCTGGGCTACCTGATCACCCAGGTGGTGCTCTCCGGCACGGTGGAGGTCGAGAAGCCGGCCCTGCCGCTGGAGGAGCTCTACGGCGACGGCCCACCCACCGACGCGTCCAAGGGGCAGCGGGACGTCTACTGGCGCGGGGACTGGCTCAAGGCCGGCATCTGGGAGATGGACCGCCTCAAGCCCGGGAACAGCCTCGCCGGGCTTTCCATCGTGGAGAGCCCGGCAACCACCCTGGTGATACCGCCGGGCTGGTCGGCGTACCTGGACGAGCACTGGATATTCCACCTCGAGACGGTAGAGGGGGTGTGAGCGATGAGCGACTTCCTTCCCAAGTGCACCGGGCCGCTGGAATCGGAGTACGAGCCCGCCGGCTGGGACGGCGCCACGCTGAGAGAGATGCTGGAGTCGAGCGAGAGGCTGATGGAGGAGACCGCCTGCTACTACGGCGTAAGCGAGCTCGCCCTGAAGGAAACAGACCCCATCCGCTACGAGAAGATATTCTCCAAGCTGAGGGGCGGCCTGGTGAACGCGCGCGAGACAGCCATGAACGTGTCCGCCTCACCCATCGTGCAGGAGATAGGCGAGCTCTGCTTCGCGCTCTACACGCCCGAGGGGGACTCCGTCGCGCTCTCCACGGGCATAATCGTGCACGTGCACACCATGAGCGACGCGATAAAGTTCATGATCCGCAACGACTACGAGAGCAACCCCCGCATCAGGCAGGGGGACATCTTCTCCAACAACATCCCCAAGATCGGGGATGTGCACAATGCGGACGTCCAGACCTTCGTGCCCATCTTCTGGGAGGACGAGCTGGTGGGCTGGGCGGGGGGCGTTACCCACGTCACCGACATCGGGGCCTCGACCCCCGGGAACGTACCCGTCGGGCCCATCACCAGCTACGAGGACGGGCTCGACCTGACGGCCAACAAGATCGGCGAGTGTGACACCGTCTTCCGCGACCACGAGATCCGCTGCGAGCTGGGGGTGCGCACCCCCATGTTCTGGAAGCTGGACGAGCGCTGCAGGATCGCCGGCTGCCACATGGTAAGGGACGCGGTAGAACGAACCATCCGCGAGGAGGGCATCGATACCTACAAGCAGTTCATCCGCGAGGCGATCGAGGACGGCAGGAGGACCTTCATCCAGCGGGTGAAGGAGCTGCTGATACCGGGCAGGTACTTCGCGCCCACCTTCAACATGCTGCTCTTCGCGGGCGAGAGGGGATTGCCCGAGTACGCGGCGGTGGACACCATGTCGCAGGCGCCGGTGGAGATGGTAATCGGCCCTTCGGGTGAGTTCCACATATCGTTCGACGGGGCGAACCGCTGGGGCTACCACTCCTTCAACTGCCCGCCCTCCGCGATGCAGGGGGCCATCTGGGTGCTGCTCACCCAGACCATGATCCCCAACGACAAGGTCAACGACGGAGCCTACTTCGCGACCTCGAGCAACTTCCCGCCATACACAATATCGAACGCCACGGCCAAAGAGGCGGCCACCGGGGCGGCCTGGGGGTACCTCATACCCGCCTTCACCGGGCTCATACGAAACATCTCGCGCGGGGTCTTCTCGCGGGGCTACGTCGAGGAGGTCCTGTCCAGCTACGCCATGACCATGAACGCCCTGCAGGGCGGGGGCAAGGACCAGTACGGCAACGATACCGGGCTGCTCTCCTTCGAGCTGTCATGCGTTGGCGGGGGCGCGCGGGGCATCGCCGACGGCCTGGACTACGGGGCGGCCATGTGGAACCCGGAGGGTGACATGGGGGACTGCGAGGTCTGGGAGCTCATCATGCCGCTGCTCTACCTGGGACGCGGTGTGAAGCCCAGCACCGCGGGGCCCGGGAAGTACCGCGGCGGGTCCGGGTTCCAGTCCGTGTACGCCATCTGGAAGACGGTTGACCTGGTGATGCAGAACGCGGGGGACTCGGGGTGCTTCCCGTCGCCGGGTATCTTCGGCGGCTACCCCTCGGCGTCGGGGTACCGGCACAACGTGCTCGGCACGGACCTGCTGGACAGGTTCAGGAAGCACCGGGCCTACCCGTCCCGCGAGGACGATCCTGTCGACTCCGAGATAACCGCGTGCTGCGACGGCGAGCACCTGTTCGACCGCAGGACCATGAACTACCCCTACAGGATGAAGCACGGGGACATCTACTACTCCTGGTACAGGGGAGGGGGCGGCCTGGGCGACCCCCTGGAGCGCGAGCCCGACCGCATAGAGGCGGACCTCAACGGCGATTACCTGCTGCCCCGCTACGCCGCCTCCGTGTACGGCGCGGTGGCGGAGTGCGACCCGGAGGGTTTCTGGCGGGTGGACCCGGATGCCACGGCCCGGCGCCGCCAGGAGATCAGGGAGATGAGGGCGCGGCGCGCGGTGCCCGTCTCCGAGTACCTCGCCTCGGAGAAGGCAAGGATACTGGACGGACGGATCGCCGCCGAGACCCGCAGGATGTACAACGAGTCCCTGGAGCTGTCTACCGGGTGGAGGGAGTGGTTCCTGGAGTTCTGGGGGCTGCCCGACGACTTCCGCTTCGAGGAGGGGGGTGAGTAGCATGCCGACCTACGACCGCGAGACCATCGAGAACCTCATCGACGGCACGCTGCCCTGGGCTGACGCCCGGGCGATAATGAGCTCGTTCAAGGACCCCGGCCGGTTCGACACCTACGTGGCCATCCTGCAGGACCGCGTGCCGTGGGAGGATCGCATTCTCCTGCCGCTGGCCCTGCACCTCTACATCGTCCAGAAGCCGGACGGGGCGAGGGTGGTGAAGTGTGACTGCGGGCAAGAGTTCGGCGATTACCACGCCAACTGGAAGCTCTCCGCCAACGTGTTCGTGCGCGACAGCGACGAGACTCTGCAGGAGGTGTACCCGCCGCTCATGCACTCCGACCCGGACTGGATCGTGCTGCGCGAGTACTACTGCCCGGGGTGCGACACCCAGCTCGAGGTGGAGGCGGTCCCCCACGGCTACCCCGTGATATTCGACTTCCAGCCGGACCTCGAGACGTTCTATACAGAGTGGCTGGGGCGCGAGCTGTGAAGTTCGCGTGAGAGGAGGCGCGAGATGAAGGCGTTCAGCAAGGAGTGGATAGATACCCTCGCCGGGATGCTCAAGAACGACGAGGAGTACCAGAAGGCGGCGGTGGGCTTTGACGCGATCTTCCAGTTCATCGTGGAGCCGGAGCCCGACAAGGGTATCGCCGAGCGCAGGGAGGTCGGCATCGTCCTGCCCACCTGCGACGAGACCTGGGAGGGCCTGCGCGACGACGCCAACTACATCATGAGTGGCAGGTACGGGGTCTACGTCGACGTGCTCACCGGCGCGATGGGGGCCACCAAGGCCATCGCCATGCGCAAGCTCAAGGTGAAGGGCAACCTGGCGAACCTGCTCAAGTACAAGCGCGCGATCGACCGCTACGTCGAGGTGCTGGGCGAGGTGGAGTCGGAGTTCGAGGGGGACTACGCCTAGGGGGTCTACTCGCCGGGGGCGGGCTGCACGACGGGTGCGGGCCGCAGGGATTCCTTGAGCTGCTGATAGATCGGGACTGGCATGAGGTGGTACGCCTCGGATATCTCGCTCTCGGCGTCCTCGGTGCCGCCGGCCAGCGAGTACTCATAGGCCAGGAAGTAGTGGGCCAGGTGATTTCTCGAGTCCAGCTTCAGCGCCCGTGCCAGCATCTTCATCCTCTTCTTCGTCGCGTAGCGGTACGCCCTGGTGCTCTCGAACTCGATAGTTATTTCGATGCAGGAGGCCTGCTTGGCCGATAACCCGGTCCAGTAGGAGTCGGAGGGGCCAAGCGGAGCCCTGTAGTAGGTGACCGGTTTCTCGCCCATCAACCGCATCCTCTTCCTGGCGACGATAAAGGTGTAGAGGAACGAGAAGAGGGTGAACGGGCTGAGCAGGCCGGCAAGCACCCAGTTCTTCACGCTGAACGCCGCCTTCTCCGCGAGGTTTGCCAGGACTACCAGGTAGGCGAGGAAGCACACCCCGGTGATGATGAAGACGACCTTGGCGACGCTCGCGGTGCTGTCACCCTCACTGGCGATGGACTGGATGGCGATGTTCCCGCCCATGCTGGCCACCAGCGATGCGATTGCGACCACGAGGTAGATGTTGAAGGCTTTCCTGGCACGGGCGGGAGAGGGGTCGACGGGCAGGGGCGTGGAGCCGGGCGTTCCGCACCCGGCGCAGTAGTTGGCGCCGACGGGGTTCACCGCGCCGCAGTTCCAGCACGCCTTGACCGCCGTCGTCGCTTCCTCAACCATGCCCTGATTATAGATGAATAAAACGGTGCCAGGCGGGATTCAATTCACCGCTCACCGGGGTCGATGACAGCCTCGATGCGCGAGGCGGACTTCATGTGTAGCAGCAGGAGACCGGCCGCGATTATGAGCGCCGCCCCGCAGTAGTCCTGCCAGTGGGGCGACTGGCCGAGGAGTATCGCTCCGAACACGGTGGCGCTGACCGGCTCTATGTAGGAGAGGATAGCCGCATCCTGGGCCTTCACCCGGCGCAGCGCGTAGATGTAGGAGAGCCCGGCCGCCCCGATGCTCACCACCCCGAACACCGCGAGGACGGCCCATCCCTTACCGCTCACCATGGCAGCCCCGGGGATGCCGAAGGCCGCGTAGACCAGGGCGCAAACCCCGTTGGTGTAGAGCCCCACCGTGATGGGGCTCGCGCCCTGCTCGAGCAGCCTCTTCCAGGTTATCATCAGAATCGCCCAGAAGACCGCGGAGCCGAAGGCGAGCAGAGATCCCGCCAGCGCGGGGCCGCCGGCACCCCCCCACTGGCCCCACGCCAGCAGGCCGGTCCCGGCCAGCGCGATCGCCAGGCAGACCAGCGTAGTCCCCTCGAGCCTCTCCTTCAGGAACACAGGCGCGAGGAGGGCCACGAACACCGGCGACAGGTACATGATGAAGGTGGCGGTCCCTATCGAGACCATGTTGTAGGCCTTGAAAGCACAGATGGTGAACGCGGCCGTGGCCAGGCCGCTCGCGGCCAGCAGCAGCGGCTGCCCGGAGGGCTTCAAGAGCGCCGGCTTCCGCATCGCCAGTATCAGCGCCACGAAGAACGCCGAGGCGAACAGCGAGCGCCAGAACACCAGCACCTGCTCGTGCCCCGCCAGTCCCGTCCAGTGCACCAGCACCCCGCTCATCCCCCAGACCACCGGTGCCACGCAGATGAGCGCGTAGGGCAGCCAGGAGACCGGCTCTTCTACTTCATCCATGGCGGTCCTGCCTCTCGTGCCTCGGCGCCCGCCGCCGCGCGCTTCTCAAAAGAAAAGGGCCGCGACGCGGTGGACGCGGCCCTCGTTGGACGTAGGCTTGCGGTGACGCTACATCTTCTCGATGATCACCGTTCCGCCCTGGCCGCCGCCGCCGCACAGCGTCGCCGCGCCGTACCGGCCGCCCTCCTGCTTCAGGATGCGGGCGAGCGTCCCGGTGATGCGCGGGCCCGATGCCGCCAGCGGGTGTCCGATGGCGACCGCGCCACCGTGCACGTTGACCCGCTCCGGGTCCAGGCCCAGCTCCTTTATGCCGTACAGGGCCACTATGGAGAAGGCCTCGTTTATCTCCCAGAAGTCTATGTCCTTGGCCTCCAGGCCGGCCATCGCGAGCGCCTTCTTCGACGCCGGCACGGGTCCCGCGCCCATGATGCTGGGGTCGACCCCCGCCCAGCCCATGGAGACTATCCTCGCCAGTGGCTCGAGACCCATCGCGCTCGCCTTCTCCGCGCTCATCAGCAGGACCGAGGAGCACCCGGCGTTCAAGGGGGACGAGTTGCCGGCGGTTATCTGGCCCTCGGGGTTGAACGCGGGCTTCAGGCCGGCCAGGCCCTCCAGGGTCGTGTCCCCGCGGACGGAGAGGTCCCTGTCCACCAGCATCATGCTGCCGTCTTCCTGCTCGACCTCCAGCGGGAGCAGCTCGTCGGTGAAGTAACCCGCCTCGAAAGCCGCCGCGGCTTTCTTGTGACTGCCCAGCGACCACTCGTCCATCTGCTCGCGGGTGAAGTCGGTCATCTTCCACAGCTTCTCCGCGGTGAGACCCATGGACAGCGCGGTCTGCAGCTCGTACTTGCCCAGGTTGGGATCCGAGAAGAACCTCGGGCTCACCTGCAGGAGGTCGGTGTTGAAGCGGGCGTCCAGCGGCACGTGGGTCATGTGCTCCATGCCCGACGCTATGCAGACATCAGAGTACCCGAGCATGATCTCCATGGCACACTGGTGCAGGGCGCTCATCCCGGAGATGCAAACCCTGTCGATGGCCTGGGCCGGGACCTCGAAGGGGAGCTCGGCCAGCATGACCAGAACCCGTCCGCCCATCTGGAAGTTCTCGCGCATCTGCAGGGAGCATCCGGTTATCACGTCGCCGATGTCCATCGGGTCCACGTTGTTGCGCTTGACGAGCTCCTTGACCACCATTGCCAGGGCCTCGTCCATGCGCTGCTTGTTGTAGGCGTCCCTCTCCGGCTGCGCCGGGCGCGAGCGCGAGAAAGGCACCCTGAGCAGGTCCACTATCACGGCATCCTTCATCGTCTACCTCCTTGGCCTGTGCAAAAGGGTCAGGCACTTTTGCACCAACTTGCGATGTGGGCGCGGATATTCTATCAGGACGCGGGGTGGCCCGCGGGTTTGCGGCTGATATAGAGGTCCTCCGTCACGTCCAGGCCCAGGCGCTCCACCTCGGCCTCACTGAACCTGTCCGTGTACGGGATGACCTCAACGCCGAACCCCGCGCGCTCGAGCAGCGAACCGAAGTCGAGACCGTATCCGCGGATGTGGTCGTCATAGGTCAGTATTTCCTCGGCCTCCTGCCTTGTGAGCTCGCTTCGCTCGACCGTCACATCGCAGCGTATCGGCACGCTGATGACGGCGGTGCCTCCCGGCTTGAGGACGCGGAACATCTCGGAGAGGGCCTTCTCGTCGTCGTCCACGTGCTCCAGTACGTGGTAGCAGAACAGCCAGTCGAACTCGCCCGATGGAAGGTCCAGGCCCCGTATGTCCATGTGCCTCATGGCCATCGGCGAGGCGATGTCGACGGACAGGTAGTCCACCAGGGGAAAGGACCGGCAGAACTCCTGGAACGCCCAGGTGGGGGCGATGTCCAGGGCCCGGACGGCCCTTCCGCGGCCGAAGTCGGTCTCGTCGCTCAGCCACCGGCACAGCAGGCGGTAGCGCTCGAAGGAAAGGCACCGCGGGCAGCGCGCGCTTCCATACGGCGAGAAGAGGAAGTGCCTGAAGGACAGGCCGCAGCACGAGCACATGACCCGGTCCCCTTTGAAGATCAGGGTGCGCGTGGAGCCCAGGGCTTCCTTCACCGGGTAGCGAGGGGGACCCTGCCCGTTCTCTATCCTCACCGGCCTCGACAGCCGTACTCTCATCGGGACATCTTCCTTGCTCGAGGGCCAACGCCGCAGAATCTTACCACAACCGGGTCCGCGCCGCTTTAACAGTGTTTTTACGCTGTCGGAACGTAAGATTAACCGCCGCGACCGAGACTGATTAGTAAGAGTCCAACAGTCTCATGGAGGCGGTCAAGATGAACGATAGATCGAGCAAGGGACATGAACAGGCCCTCCTCGAGAGGAGCGGGCGACTCGACACCTCGGAGGCGGTTTACGGGCTGGCCCGTGAGCTATCCGACAGGATGTGGCCCGCGACGGCGGAGGTCCATCTGACGACCATGCTTCCGGACCTGGAATACCCCGAGTGCGACTTCCACCGGATAATGCAGATACTGCTCACCCGGGCGCTGGGCGCGTCACCCACACCGGACGAGGCGGTCGCCGTGGTCGGTTGCCGCTCCGACGCGCACTTCACGATGTTCTCGGTGCACTCGTCGGGGGTCGGAGCTTTCGCGGGGAACAACGGGGGGTCGGTCCAGGTCTCCGAGGTGAAGGCGCTGGTCGAGGCCAACGGCGGGCGCTTCTGGGTGGACAGGGCGTTCGGGCCGGGCTCCACGGCGTTCTTCACGATACCCACCCGCAAGAACGGCCACCACATCCTCTCACACGACACGAGATGGTGACGGCGCCGTAGCGCCGCCTTCCAGGCGGCCACGCGCGCGGTCGCGTAGCTGAACAGGGGACGGTTGCCCCGAGAAGTATAATAGGTATCGGAGCGCTCAGGCGCCTTTTCGATCGCGTGCATGAGGACCCCGTGAGGTTGCGTCATGGAACCCGGCAGGAACGACCCGGCGGAAAACAGCATGAACATCGCTGTCATAGGCAACTATGTGCCCCGGCAGTGCGGCCTGGCTACCTTCACCACCGACGTCGCGCAGTGGCTGGAGCGCGTGCTCCCGGCGGGCTCGGAGGTGTTCGTCGTCGCCATGAACGACAGGGAAGAAGGTTACAACTACCCCCAGATGGTCCACTTCGGCGTCCTGGCCAACAATCCGCGTGCCTACCCGCGCGCCGCCGACTTCATAAACCTCTCGGGGGTCGACCTGGTATGCCTGCAGCACGAGTTCGGCATCTTCGGGGGACCCCGGGGGATCTACGTGGCGGACATGCTCCGCGACCTCAAGAAGCCCGTGGTCACGACGCTGCATACGGTGTTGCCGGAACCGGACGAGCAGCGCAGGAGGGCCCTTGCGGAGGTGGCGGAGCTCTCCGACGCGCTGGTGGTGATGAGCCGAAAGTGCATCGATTTCCTGGACGAATACTACGGGGTCCCCCGCGAGAAGATCCACGTGATACACCACGGGGTCCCCGAGCCGCCATCCGGGACGCGCGAGGAGCACAAGGCGCGATGGGGGCTCTCGGGCAGGACGGTGCTGCTGACCTTCGGCCTCCTGCACCCCGGCAAGGGGATCGAGTACATGGTCGAGGCGATGCCCTCCATAGTGGAGCGCTACCCCGACGTGGTCTACGTGGTGCTTGGAGCGACCCACCCGCCGGTCAAGAAGCGCGAGGGCGAGAAGTACCGCTACGGGCTCAAGGCGCGGGCCCGCGAGCTCGGGGTGGAGGACAACGTGGTCTTCTACGACCGCTTCGTCCCCCTCGAGGAGCTGACCAGCTTCATGGCGGCTTGCGACATCTACGTCACCCCGTACCTCGACATGAACCAGGTGGTCTCGGGCACCCTCGCGTATGCCATGGGCCTGGGGCGCCCGGTGGTCTCGACCCCCTACTACTACGCGCAGGAGCTGCTGGGAGAGGGCACCGGGGTGCTGGTCCCGGTGCGCGACTCCGGGGCGCTGAGCGAGGCGGTGCTCGACCTGCTGGACGACCCGGTCAAGCTGGAGGCGATGGGCGGCAGGTCGTACGAGCTGGGGCGCAATATGGTCTGGGACCAGGTCGCGGGCGAGTACCTGGACCTGTTCGCGACGGTACTTGCCGGTCGCAGGGTCGCTCCGCTGGTCGCCCCGAAACGCATGGCCATGGCCCTGCGCGACCTGCCCAGGCCGAAGCTCGACTACCTGGCCAGGCTCACCGACGCCGCGGGTGCGCTCCACCGCTCGCACTTCGACATCCCAGACCGGGCGAGCGGCTACACCACCGAGGACAATGCGTTGGCACTGGCCGCGGTCGTGCTCTGCCACATGCAGACCGAAGACCCTCGCGCGCTCGAGCTTGCCCGGACCTACCTGGGGATGCTGCGCTACATGCAGCGGGATGACGGGCTTTTCCATAACGTGATGCACTACGACAGGTCATTCGGTGACGAGGTCGGCAGCCAGGAGTGCCAGGGAAAGGCGCTGCTGGGGCTCGGGCTCATGGTGGCGCTGGGCCAGGAAGAGGGGCTGGTCTCCTTCGCCAAGGGCATCTTCGACGACGCCCTGGAATCGATCTCGCTCACCGCGCCCCGGGCGGTCTCACAGGCGGCGATCGGCAGCTATCACTATCTGACCAGGTTCGCCGGTGCCAGCCTGGCCTCGTCCTTCCTGGACTTTGCGGGTGCCAGCCTGGTCGCCTCCTTTGACGCCGCGAGCGCCCCCGGCTGGGAATGGTTCGAGGACACGCTGTACTACGCCAACGGGCTGATGCCGCGCGCGCTGCTGCTGGCCTACCGCGCTACGCGCGAGGAGCGCTACAAGGAGGTGGCCCTGGCCGGCCTGGAGTTCCTCGTCCGGACCTGCTGTCCGCAAGGTACCTTCGACCTGGTGGGGGACCAGGGCTGGTACCCCCGCGGTGGGGGGAGGGCCCGCTTCAACCAGCTTCCCATAGAGGCCACCTCGCTGGTGGAGGTGCTGGTGGACGCCTACGTGGTGGAGGGCTCCGAGCGCTACATGGAGCTCGCCCGGTTGGCTTTCGAGTGGTACCTGGGACGAAACGCGGTGGGAGAGCCTCTATATGACTTCGCCTCTTTCTCGTGCGCCGACTCCATCATGGTCCACGGCCTGGACGAGAACAGGAGCACCGAGGCGACGGTACAGTGGCTGCTCGCGCTGCTGCGCATCCAGACCGCCCTCCACCTGGAGCCGGTGTCCGTGGCGAGCGACGGCAGGTGAAGACGGACCCCGGCAGAACACTTACCTTGGGGGCGCACGCCCTCGACGTGGACACGGGGCACGATCTGGAGGGTTGGCGATGGCATCACCCGAGCGGAACATGAGCAGCGGCTACTTCTCCGAGGACGGCGCCGAATACGTAGTGACCAACCCGCGCCTTCGTTACCCCTACATCAACTACCTCACCAACGGGCGCTACTGCTCGTTCATCACCCACACCGGGGGAGGGTACTCCTTCTGGAAGCAGGCGCCGGCGTACGGGATAAACCTGTGGGCTCCCGCGCTGGACAACGGGCCGGGCCGTTTCGTCTACATCAAGGAGGGAGACGACATCTGGACGCCGAACTGGCTGCCGGTCCGCGCGCCGCTGGACTCCTGGCTGTGCCGGGTGGGGATGGGTTACCAGCGCATCGAGGCGGAGAAGGGTGGTATCCAGGCCTGGATATCATACCTGGTGCCGCTGGACGAGGACC
Organism: Actinomycetota bacterium; assembly: GCA_043807425.1. Classification (GTDB taxonomy): domain Bacteria; phylum Actinomycetota; class Geothermincolia; order Fen-727; family Anoxymicrobiaceae; genus JAHJCO01. The sequence continues at coordinate 5,473 of JAZDFZ010000036.1, read as the reverse complement.
TGGAGTACTGGATACTCCACTTCATCAACAACTCGGACCGGCACCGCAGCCTGGAGGCCTACCCGTTCGTCGAACTCCTTCTCGGCCAGCACCAGCCCAACATCATAAGCTTCTACTCGAACATCCTGTTCAACCGGGTGAAGATGGCCGACGGGCTCCTGCTGGCGGAGAAGACCTACTGGAACCGCGAGGCGTACGTGCCCAACAGGGAATGGCCCATCAAGGTGTTCTTCGCGAGCACGCACCAGTCACTGGGATACGAGACGCTGCGGGACGAGTTCATAGGCCCCGGGGGAGGCACGGGGGCGCCGCGGGCGGTCGTGGAGGGAAAGCTCTCGAGCCGCGACAACGACGGGCGGAGCGCCGTGTTCGCGCACCGCTACTCGATAGAGCTCGATCCGGGCGCCGAGGAGCGCATCATCATCGCCATGGGTGTCGCAGAGAGGGACGAGGACCTGGACAGGGTCCCCTACCACATCCGCCCCGATGTCTACGAGCAGCGCTTCGAGGAGTGCAACAAGTACTGGATGGATATAGCCTACGGCGACACGGTCTTCACCCCCGACCGGCGCATCAACCACTTCCTCAACATCTGGAACAAGTACCAGTCGCGGATATGCTTCTGGTGGTACCGCTCCGACGGCTCCTACTTCATCTGCAGCGGTAACGAGCACTGGGGCTACCGGGACAGCGCGCAGTGCATCCTGGGGGCCATCCCCGGTTTCCTCTCCGACGCCTGGGAGCGCATCCTGTTCCACATCAGCCTCATCCGCTCGGACGGCTCGGTCGACCAGGGATACATCCACGACCTGGGGCTCCCCAGCGGCATCCCCGGAAACATAGACGTCGCAATGTGGCTGCCGATAAGCGTGTTCTTCTACCTGAAGGAGTCGGGCGAGACCGACCGCCTGGACGACATGGTGACCACTTACGACGGGGTGGAGATGACCCTAGCGGAGATGGTCTACCGCATCATCGAGAACGTCTGGCAGCGCCGCAGCCCCCGCGGGCTGGTGCTGATGGAGAAGGGCGACTGGAACGACGCCATAAACTACGCGGGACGCCTGGGCGCGGGCGAGTCGGTGATGGCTTCGGAACAGTTGCTCTACCTGTGCAACGAGTACCTGGGCCTGTCCGGGGTAGTGGACATGTTGCCGGGCGCGAAGAGCGTTGCCAGCGTCGCGGAGCAGCTGCGCGCCGCCCTGGAAGAGTTCTGCTGGGACGGGGAGTGGTACATCAGGGGCACCAACGACCGCGGGGAGATACTCGGCTCCTCGGAGAGCGAGATAGCGGAGATCTTCGTCAACGCTCAGTCGTGGGCGGTGTTCGCCGGGCTCGACGAGGAGCGCACCCGCAAGGCCATGGAGTCCGCGGCCCGACGGCTGCTGACCGACAAGGGCTGCGCGCTCTTCCTGCCAGGGTGGAGGGAGCCGGACCCCGACATAGGTATCATCACCCGCTTCGCCATCGGGACCAAGGAGAACGCGGCCATCTTCCTGCACGCCACGGCCTGGGCCACGGTGGCATGGGCGATCCTGGGGGACGGGGACACAGCCCTTCGCTCCTACCGCTCGGTGCTCCCCAACGTACGCGCCCACGAGGACGGAGACCTCTACCAGTCAGAGCCCTACGTGTACGCGGAGTACATCATCGGCCCGGAGTCGGAGTACTTCGGGGAGGGCTCTCACTCCTGGTTCACGGGGGGAGCCTCCTGGCAGTACCACGGCTTCTGGCACTACATCGTGGGGGTGCGGCCCACCTACGCGGGGCTCGTGATAGACCCCTGCCTGCCGACCGACTGGGAGGCCATCAGCGTGCGGCGCTGGTTCCGCGGCGCCGTCTACGAGATAGAGATCGACAAGCCCGGGGGCATCAGCAAGGGCCCCATGGAGATCACCGTGGACGGCGAAACCCTGGAGGGCAACGTGATCGGCCCCCACGCCGACGGGCAGGTGCACAATGTCAGGGTCCGAATCAGTTGAACACCCAGACACATCCCGGCGTCACAGCAACCAAACGTCGACAACCGTGGGGTCGGACGTTTGCGGTGCCGTTGGATCACGCCGATTCCGACAAGGTCATAACGCAACGAAATCGTCCGACGCCACTCTCTATCTAAAAGTTTGCATACAACGCCGTCGCTTCGATAGAGTGAAGTGAGCCGAACAATCTGAAGTGCCGATAGGGCCGAGGAGATCCTATGCCCGACGACAAGGAGCTCACCGAAGAGCAGGAGCAGCTCTACCGCAAGGCCCGCCTTCCCCATAAGTTCTGCCCGTACTGCGGTACTCGAAACGAGCCGGACACCGACGAGTGCGTCAACTGCAAGAAGGACATCTCCTGGATGAGGATACCCGAACCTGTACCCTACGATACCGCGCCGCCGAAGCCGCCCGCGAGCCTGCCGAAGAGCGAGCGTATCTTTACTCCCAGGACCATCCTCATCTTCGTCCTGATAGTACTGCTGATCGCCGCCCTGGTGGTGATCCTGTCCGTGGTGAGCAGCAGGAGGGGGCAGGAGTCGCGTGTGCGGCTGGCGGCCGGGAAACCGGCGGCACCAGTCGCGAGAGCCTCGAGGCCCGCCCCCGGTCGTGATTTCCGCCACCCGGGAACGAGGAGGGAGGTCGCATCGTGAAATGCGAAAAGTGCGGCTACGAGGCGCCGGAGGGAAAGAGGTTCTGCAAGCAGTGCGGCGCGCCGCTTCAAGGTGAGGCGAAACCGGAGGCACAAGCCCCTGTCACACCGATGCAGCAGCCCACCACGGCTACCGGTGCCCCTCCACCCCCCACGCCTGTGACTGTAGCCGGCGTGGCGCCTGCGCCGGTCCCGACGGCGACCCGCAAGAAGCTCGCAGACAGGCTCCCGGGTAACCCGGCCTACAAGGTGCTCGCCATCGTCCTCGTCGTCCTCGTCGCCGGCGGGATAATCGCCGGGCTGGTTTTCGGGGCGATAGCCCTGTTCGGGGCGAAACCCACGGCGAAGGTCGAGCAGGTGACCCTGAAGCGCGAGGACGGCAAGTCGCTTGACCTCGAGAAGGTGCCGCTGGGGGTGGAACTCCTTGTCGAGGCGAAGTTCGTGGCCTCCTACGGTGATGGGGGAAGGGGGACCATCAAGATCGCGGTGGTCGGCTCCGACGGCAGCGACCTCATCGAGGACACCTTCGAGGTCAAGTCCAGCTCAAAAGCCCAGACCCGCGAGCTGGCGGTCACCATGACCGTGGGCAGTGGCAAGCCCCTCAAGGCCCACGCCGAGCTGGTCGTTCGCGACGGCCAGAACAGGCTCACATCCTCGAAGGACCTGACCTTCACCGCGGAGGAAGGCAACATCGAGGAGGGCGACGGGGACACCGGCGACTCCACCAGCGGAGACGAGGACGTGGAGGCAGCGAAAGCCCAGGTGGAGACCGCGCTCGAGGAGCTGCAGACCGCGTTCGACCAGGCCGAGCAGCTGGGGGTGGACGTCAGCGACCTGGCGGAGCAGCTGCCCTCGCTGATGACCAGGCTCGCGGCCGTAGAGACCATGGACGAGGTCAGCGAGATCGCCATGGAGGTCGCCGATATCGCCCTCGAGGTCAACGACCGCCTCCAGCAATAACACCACACTAATACGGTGCCAGGCACATTAGCTATAAAGTATTAGCGCGGCATTCCCCTGATTCAGGAATCGTTATCGAGGGCTAATATCTGGACGCTAATGTGCCTGGCACCAAGTATTAGCGGTACGGTCAGGACTTCTTCCTTCGCGGGGCGGGCAGCGGGCAGGTGGCAAGGCCGATGCGCTCGGTGCCGAAGCGCCAGCCGCTGCGGGCGTTGTAGTACATCCACATCTCGTCGCCGACGCGGTGCACGTCGAGCTGGTATACGAGCGCCTTCTTCCAGCCGTCCCCCCCGGGCGTGACGATGGGCTCGGGGTAGAGCCGCTCCCACTCCAGGCCGTTCTTCGAGGCCAGCAGGAGGATGGCCGAGCGAGAGCGACCGTCCGCGTCGCGGTAGATCCCGTTGTTGAAACCCAGCCACCGCCCCCCCGCGGGGTCCTCGATGACCTTGATCGCTCCGGCACCCCGGTTCATGTACGGGTCCGAGCTCTCCGGGGCTATCATGGGCCTGCCTTCCTTGCTGAACGGTCCGCGCGGGCCCTCGGAGGTTGCCACCCCCACGTAGCGCGGCTCGCAGAATCCCAGGTCGCGCAGGAACACGATTCCGGCGCTGTAATACAGGACGTAGTCGTCCCCCATCTTGACCAGGCACGGGTTTCCGACGTTCCGGCTGAGCCGGCCCTCGAACGGCAGGGTGGGGACGAGCACCACCTCGGGCTCGCTCCACGACCACAGGTCGTCCGACTCCCGCAGCTCGATGTGTGAGCGGAACTGCGGGACCGTGAACCGCTCGTAGAACAGGTAGAAACGGCCGTCCTCCTTGTAGACGTAGGCGCGCATACCCGGTCCCACCTTCGGGTGCCTGCCCCAGTGGAGCCCGTCCACGGCCGTGAAGTGCTGGATGCCGGTGAGAGTGTTGGCGAACATGTGCCAGGCGCCGTCCGGGCTGTCCGCGGGGAGGACCACCGAGGGGTCACCCAGCAGGAACTCGGGCCACGGTGGCTCTATAAGCGGGTTGTCAGGATGGTCCGTCCAGTCCTTCAGGTAATCAGCCATGCCATCCCCTCCCCGTGGTGCACGCACCATCAAGGCGCAGGTACATACCCTACTACATCATGCCCGCCTGTCCAGCCACCGTAGTCGAAGTACATAGGGCGTTCCACGATAAGGCCGTGGTCCGACTGGACCCTCGCGCTGATCGCGAGCCCGGCTCCCGCGTCGTGGTTCACGTCAACCGTGACCCTGCTGCGCGCCGGTACCTGGTGGGACCTGGCGATGGGCCCGCCGGACTCGGGGTAGTAGGTCACCTGCGCGGTCGCATCGTGGTCGCCGGGGTTCTGCAGGCAGAGCCACTCCTCGAACCCGGCCCCGGTGTACCCTTCCGCGAAGATCCATTCCGTCGCGGCGCCGTCGGCTCCCATGACGTCGTGCCCGCCCTCCCATGCGCCGTGATAATCGAAGTACATGGGTCGCTCGGCCACGAAGTCGTCCGGGGAGTGCAGCCAGACGGAGGCGTCGATGCCGCTACCCAGCTCGGAGTTGACCGGGACGGTGAGCCGCTCGCCCGCCGGCACCTCGTGGTTGCGGACCACGGGATCACCCTGTCCCGGCCCGGGGTAGTAGGTGGCCTCTATGCTCACGGATGCGGCTCCCGGGTTTTGCAGGCACAGGTACTCCTCGAAGCCGTCGCGGGTCGTGCCCTCGGCGAAGTACCAGTCGGGGCACGGGGCGTTCGCACCCAGCACGTCGTGCCCCCCGTCCCAGCCGTAGCCGGCGTCCCACTTGTAGTCGAAGTACATCGGGCGCTCGGCGACCACCGGCTGGTCCGAGATGAGGTGCAGCGCGACGTCCCTGTCCGTCCCCACCTGGTCGGCCGTT
>JAZDFZ010000035.1:0-2049 GCA_043807425.1 Actinomycetota bacterium | reverse complement strand
GTTCCCGATGACGCAGACCCGGTGGCCGTACGTCTTTTTGACCTGGACGATGTCCATGGCGGCGGGCTCGACGGGGTGCATGCCGCTCTGGCCGAGGCTCAGCCAATCGTCGATGATGGGGAGGAGGTTGCCGTCGCTGTGGTAGACCCAGGGCAGCGTGATGTGCTTCACCGCCGTCCGGAGGTGGGGCAGGATGACCTCCCGGTACTGCTGCGGGGACATCATCGGTCCCGTGTTGAACGCCACGTCGTCGGCGCACCAGAGGAAGTCGAAACCCAGCTCGGAGAAGCGGCCCAGCACCACCGACGCCCATTCCGCGTAACGGCGCAGCACCTCCCCGACCAGCTCCGGGTCGTCGTGCAGGCAGTACCAGAAGTGCTCCATCCCCATGGTGTACATGGTCGAGCCGACCCCCAGCCGGGTGCCGGCGCAGGCGGCGAAGTCCCCCTTCCCCTTGAGGAACGTCCGCGCCGGCTCGTAGAGGCGGTCGTCGTGGGGATCGGGGAACTGGAGGAGCTCGAGGTCGTCCCAGGTCTTGATCTTCCCCTCGCCGAAGAACTGCCGCTCGTCCTTGCCCATGGGAAACTCGGCGAAGACGGGCGCGTTCATGCGGAAGTTGATGTTGTCCCGGCCGAGCAGCGTGGAGATCTCCGCCTCGATCTCGACGGGCCGGGTCTGGCCGGTCCCGATCAGGATCCCGCCCGCGTTGGGCCCCACGGCCGTCTTTCCGGTCCAGGCCTGGTACAGCCTGATGTCCACCGTCGCCTCGATGTACGGCACCCGATCCGGCTCCTCGCGCCGCAACGCCGCCAGCACCCGCTCCCGCGAACTCATCTCCTCGGCCATGACACCTCCTCCACTGCATTCCGGGGAAACTTACCGACGTCACCCGAGGGGGTGGCGTCTCCTCCGCGCACCCACCGAAACTAGCCTCAGGTCGGCCTCCGGGTCAAGTAGCATCCGCGAGGTCGGCGTCTCGCATCCCACTCTCACCCTGGCGGCCTCCCGCCCTGCAAAGCCGAGCTGGCCGCGCGGTCACTTCGCCAGGTCCGTGACGCACCTGCGGCGACGTCCTCCGACCTGGCGATGGAGGAATGCTGCCGGAATACCAGGGCAGGTCTGAAAAACCGCACAACTTCGGAATGCTCTTTGACGGGTGCGCCGGGCCGATGATAAAGTTTTCCACTATTATTCTGACGAGTCGAGAAGATCGTACAGCCTCCCACGCGGGACTGTCACCCACCGTCTATCCGCGTGACTGGGCGTAAGGCCTGTCTGGATTCCGGCCCTGCGCCAACCGTTGCAGGTGATATCGCCTTCGACCCCCCCGGGCGCGCGACCCGTGGCCGGGGGGATCCCGGGGGGGGAAGGAGTGCCGTACTCGACCACACGCCCGCCCGTCTATCCGCGGTGGTTCGACGCCCGTCAACGATTTCGCTCGAGGGGGAGCTATGGCCAAGTCTGCGCATGAAATCGTCAATTCCGAGCGGTTCAAAACCCTGGTCCGCAAGCGCTGGTCGGTCAGCATCGTGCTCACCGCCCTTCTCTTCCTCATGTACTACGGCTACATCCTGCTGATCGCGTATGACAAGCCGCTCCTGGCCGTCAAGCTGGGGCAGCACACCACGCTGGGGATCGTGCTCGGCGCCCTGACCATCGTGGGCTCCTGGGCGCTGACCGTCGTCTACGTGGTTTGGGCCAACACCAGCTACGATCGCGAAGTCGAGGCGATCAAGCACGAACTGGTATAGGAGCGCGCATGCAGACCTCACTGGGACAAGCCAACGCCATCTCCATCCTGTTCTTCGCCGCCTTCGTCAGCATCACCCTCATGATCACCTACTGGGCGGCCAAGCGGACCAAGACCACCTCGGAGTACTACGCCGCCGGCCGGAGCGTCACCGGCTTCCAGAACGGGATGGCCCTGGCGGGCGACTACATGTCCGCCGCGTCGTTCCTGGGCATCGCGGGGATGGTCTCCCTGCAGGGCTACGACGGGATGATCTACGCCACCGGCTGGCTGGTGGGCTGGCCGGCGCTGATGTTCCT
>JAZDFZ010000034.1:0-74007 GCA_043807425.1 Actinomycetota bacterium | reverse complement strand
CGAACAGCCCACTCGGGGTCGAGGAGATTATCTCGGTCGCCTGAGATGAGCCCGGGGCGATGTAGGTGTTGCTCATCCGGGGGATGGGCAAGCTGCGGAACGACTGCCGGCGCCCGTTGCCGGTGCTCGCTACCCCGTCCTTCATCGCCTCGTGACGCGCGTAGAGGAAGCCGCGCAGGACGCCTTCCTCGATGAGGACGGTCGGCTGGGACGGGGTGCCCTCGTCGTCGCGCTCGTAGGAGCCCCACATGCCGGGGAGCGTCGGGTTGTCCAGGGCCGTGACCAGGGAGCTTGCGACCTTCTCACCAACCCGTCCCGCGTAGACCGAGGCGCCCCGCTGCAGGTGGTCCGCCTCCAGCCCGTGCCCGCACGCCTCGTGGAGCATGGTCCCGCCGGTCCCGGAGTGGACCACCACCACCATGGGGCCGGTCGGTGAGGGCCGCGCGTCGAGCATCACTATCGCGCGCTTCGCCGCCTTGCGGGCGATCTCGGCCGGGTCGTGGCTGCGATAGAATCCGGGGCCGAGCAGCTCTCCGGGAGCCTCCAGGCCCACCTGCATGACACCGTCCCGCCCCGCCACCACCTGGACCACCAGCCGGGTTCGCTCACAGCCGCGCTCGGTCGTCTCGCCGAGGCTGTCGGCAAGGAGTTCCTGCTCCACCAGGGAGGTATGGAGCCCGGTCACCTGCCGGACCTCGGGCCCAGAGGAGCGTGCGGCAGAGTCGCACTGCTCGAGCCGGGAGACTACGTCGGTTATCTCGTAGTCCCCGGTACCGGCCTCGCAAACCTCGGGGGGGACGGGGCGGTCGGTCTCGACTTGGACCAGCGCCGGGCCCTCCGCGGCGTGCCGGAGAGCGTCCGCTGCCGCGTCGGCGGCCCTCATCAGGTGGTCCCGGTCGATGACGTCGGTATGGGCGTACGCGGCTAGCGAGCCCTTGATGACCCTGACCCCGGCCCCCGAGTCGACCCCGGTGGATACGTCGTCCACCCGGCCGTCCTCGTAACGGAGCGTGGTCGTGGCGCGGCGCTGGCAGATGACGTCGGCGTAGAAGCCACCCGTCCGCAGCGCGGCCCGCGCCGCCTCCAGCGCTATCTCAACGTCTATCAGTGACAAGTCGTTCTCCAGGTCCGCATCAAGAGCGAAACACTCAGGCCACAGAGGCTAATACAACGGTAAAAAAGGCGCAACCATTTCCTGCCAGTTCCGAGCCCTCGATGAGGACGCCCTCGGCCGGATCCGCTGTCATATACAGCAACGGCTCTGCCGATATAATTAGGTAAGAGATGGGCAACTTGGAGATGTCGCCACGGACAGGGGGGTACGCCCGATGAAACAATCCCGCATGCGAACGTCGCTTCCGCGGAGAATGCGCCGCACGGCATCGGTAGTGTTTGCGGCAGCGGTGTTCATTGCGGCCAGCGTCTTCCTGCTCATCCCCCGGTGCAGTGCAACCGACGGATGGTCGGCACCAGTTGACGTATCGACGACCTCAGAGGGCAACTCTATGCCGCAGATAGCCGTGGACGGCGTCGGGAACGCCCACCTGGTATGGCAGAGCTCCTCTCAGAACCAGATCTACTACTCTACCAACGCTGGCGGCGGATGGGCAGTGCCGGTTGCTCTGTCCGCGACCTCCACGGATAACGGAACCCCACGGATAACGCTGGATGCCACCGGCATTCCACACGTAGTCTGGATGGGCAACGATGGAGCGACCTACAACATCTTCTACTCCAAGAAGATGACGGCTTGCTGGTCCGCACCGGTGATAGTGTCCACCACTTCGACCGACAACAACCGGCCCGAGATCGCACTCGACGGCACCGGGCATCCGCATGTCTCGTGGGAGGGAAACGACGGCGCCACGCGCCGGCTGTACTACTCAGCAAGAGGAAGTGGCACGTGGTCCACTCCGGAGGCCGTCTCCGCGCTGTCAGGCAACGGATACTCCCTGATCGGAGCGGATGTGTCCGGACACCCGAGTCTCGTCTGGTCCGGCTACGACGGCTCGACGAACCGGATCTATTACTCCACGAACACGGGCGCCGGGTGGGACGCGCCACAGAACATCTCCACCACGGCCACTGGCAACAGATTCCCGGACATGCGGCTCGACTCCTCCGGCAGACCACGCGTCACCTGGGAGGGATACGAAGGCTCGACCTGGCGGATCTACTACTCGGAGAACGACGGCGGCGGGTGGGCCGCGCCGAAGGTTCTGTCGAACACCCCGGGGGGAGCATCGGGCCCGAAGATCGCGCTGGATGGCGGAGGTGTCCCCCACGTAGCCTGGTACGGGAACGACTCGGAGGGGCAGAGCCGCATCTACTACGCGCGCAGGGGGGCAGGTGGATGGTCAACTCCCATCAACATATCCGGTACGGACAACGGCGGTAATATATTTCCCGAGATCGGGGTCGACCAGGCTGGGCACCCTCACGCGACATGGGAGGGACCCACCGGGACCATGGGTATCTACTATGCCAGGAACATGGGAAGCGGGTGGTCCGACCCTGTGGTCATCAGCACGGTCCACGAGTCCAACTTCAACCCGAAGATCGCCGTCGACGGGAGCGGGTGTCCCCACGTCACCTGGGAAGGAAATCTGGAGGGGGTAAACCCGCAGATACTCTATTCGGCGGACCTCCAGGACAACAGCACCTGGTATTTGGCCGAGGGTACCAACGCCTGGGGCTTTCAGACCTACATAACGATCGAGAACCCCAACTACCAGACCCTCTCGGCCCGCCTGACCTACATGTACAACGACCCGGTGACCGCTTCGAGCGGGGTCTTCGAGAGAATAGTGAGCCTGCCGTCCCTATCCCAGACGACGATATCGTCCGAGCCTGATATCGGCCAAGCGGATTTCTCTACCAGGGTGGAGTGCCTCGAGGGAGAAAGGATCGCCGTGGACCGTACCATGTCCTGGACGGGCGAGGGTGCGAGGTGCCCGGAGGGCCATAGTTCGATCGGGGTAACCGCCCCGGCGACCATGTGGTACCTGCCGGAAGGCTCGTCGGAGTGGGGATTCGAGACGTGGACGTTGGTCCAGAACCCGAACCCGACCGAGGCGAACGTCACCCTTACCTACATGACGGAGGACGAAGGCCCGAAGGTGATCGAGAAGAAGATACCCTCCGACTCCAGGGCCTCCTACGAGATGGCCGCGGACATCGGAGTGCACGACTCCTCGATCGAGGTGACCTCGGACCTGCCGGTGATCGCCGAGCGCAGCCAGTACCGCAACCACCGTAGAGAGGGATCGTGCTCCATAGGCGCGACGGCCCCTTCGCTCGACTACTACCTGGCGGAGGGCTCGACCGCATGGGGCTTCACGACCTACGTGCTCGTCCAGAACCCGAACGACTCGGAGGTGGATGTAACCCTCACCTACATGACCCCGAACAACTTGTACGTGGACGAGAACGAGCCGGTGGCGCAACCACCTTTCACCATGCCCGCCAACTCGAGGAAGACAATCAGGGTCAACGACGCCCTCCAGAACGCCGACGTCTCCACCAGGGTGCACGCGGACAAACCGGTAATCGCCGAGCGCGCCATGTACTGGAACGGAGGAGCCGATTCGGCCGAGATCTGTCATGCCTCGATCGGGATATCATCGCCCTACACCACCTTCTACCTCCCGGACGCTCAGATTACGGACGGCTGGGAGACCTGGATCCTGGTGCAGAATCCGAACGAGGTGCAGGTCGAGGTGGACATGACGTTCTTCGGCGAAGGTGGAGGCGCCGTCTACAGGGGCGTGGGTGTCCCGGCCCACTCCCGCGTGTCCTTCAACATGATGGAGCTGTACAACTATACAGATGCCGGTCGCGCATCGATCAGCGTTTCTACGGACTTCGGCGAGCTTCCGATCATCGTGGAGCGCGCGATGTACCGCTACGACCGCGGGCTGGGGACTAACACCATCGGAGCGTTCGACAACTAAGCATTGCCGGTACCCGGACCCCGACAATATCGTCTCTTTTGTGGTTAGATATCCCCGACCCCAAAAGGAGGAAGGGCGATGCGCAAAGGGATCAGGGTTCTATCATCTGCGTACCGGGTCGTGGTCCTGTTCGCGGTGACGCTCTTCGCGCATATCGGGCACGGCGAGAACGAGCTCAGGCAGGTTGTGCCCGGGTTCCTGCTGCACTGGATGTCCCGCTACGAGCACGTTCTGCTGCGGCCTGTCAACTGGCTCGCCCGAAGCGACTGGGCATACCGCTTTGAGCCGACCAGGCGGTTCGTGGAGTGGACCAGCCGGAGGGTCATGAACATCGTGAGCGGAGAGGTCCTGACCCTGGACGAGGTCCACTCCATGCTTGACACCCTCTTCGAATGGGGAGAGACGGTGGCTACCGGCACCTGCCCGTGCCGGAGGGCGAGAAACGAGATCTCGGACACCGTCCCCAACAACACGGACATGGTCTTCGGCCGCTGGGCCGAAGAGTACGTGCGCAACTACCCCGGCCTCTACCACAGGCTCGAGCCCGATGAGGCGCGTGAGCTCGTGGACGAGTTCGACCGGTGCGGCTTCGTGCACCAGGTCTACGGTTTGCGTCACGCAGAGGGAGCGGCCTACGTGATGTGCAACTGCGACCGCTCCGTCTGCATCCCCATGCAAGCGCAGAGGGATCGTGGCATCCAGGCATTCCTGAAAGGGCGCTCGGTGGCCGTTGTCGATCCCGGGGACTGCGTCGGCGTCGAGGTGTGCGGCGCCTGCCTGACCCGTTGCTCGTTCGGTGCCCGCGTCGAGCGGAGCGGCAGGGGATGGGTGGACGCCGAGGCCTGCTTCGGCTGCGGGCTGTGCGTGTCGACCTGCAGGGGAGAGGCGACTTCGCTCGAGCGCAAGGAAGGCGCGCGCCTCATCTACACCCGCGATCTCGTAGGACCATGAAAGAAAACCTCAGACCATTTCTTTCATCAGCGTGAAAGGGCGTTACGATGAAACAGGTACTCCGAAAGGCCGTAGCCAACCAGTCAGGGGAGCTCCAGATCAACTGGACGGTGATGATCGTTATCGCCGCGATCTTCGTGGCAGTGGGGATCGCCCTGGTCAGCGGCGTCGTCGGGGGAGGGGAAGGCGCATCCGTAACGGTGCCGCTGGGCATCTCCTTCATCGTGCTGCCGTTCGTGCTTGTCGGGGGGACCCTGCTCGTTATGAACATCCAGAAAGGCCGCCGCGCGCGGCTGGAGAAGTACGGCATCCCGGGTACGGCGAAGCTCCTATCCGTTAATCCCACCGGCAGCGAGTTCGGGCAGGGCTCCTACGGCATGAAGATGGAGTTCGAGATGACGCCGTCCAGGGGCCCCGCATACCGGGCCAGGGACAGCCGATTCATCAACGTCTCGGAGATGGCCGCCTTCCAGCCTGGCGCCGTCTTCCCCGTCCTGATAGACCCCAAGAACCGCAAGAAGTTCATATTCGACACCCGGGGGCAGACGGTGAGCCCCTCGGTACCGCTGCAGTACCAGCCCATGGGTCCCGGCACAGGACCGCCTCCCGCTCCCGGGACGCAGTTCTTCCAGGGGCAACAGGCCACACAGCTCCTGCAAGGGCTGGGCCTCGGGCACCTGGCAGCGGGCGCGAACAGTCTCTCGGTCAGCGTCAACACTGATGAATCGATCAATCAGCTCCAGGATGCGATGCGGTCGGGCGGCATCGCACCCGACGGCCAGGTCCGGACCGTCATCTCGTCGGGCGGCGCGGATCTCGACAGCATCCAGAAGATAATCGACCAGTCCGACTACGAGGTGCTCGCCCACGGAGAGACCGCGGAGTCCACTATCCTCGAGGTCACCGACCTGGGGTTGAAGGTAGCGGGTGACAATCCGGCCATCCAGATGCTGGTCGAGGTGCACCCGGCGGGGCGCCCGCCGTTCAAGGCGGACGTGTACGGCTTCGCCAACGCGGCGTCACGGCACAAGCTCCAGGTCGGCAGGAAACTGATAGTCAAGTTCGACCCCGCGGATACCACGAAGGTCGCCATCTACCACACCGGCCCGGACGAGGGCCCGCCGAGCCCGCGGGTCATCCAGTAGCGGCGGCCAGGGCCTCAGGTGTCGACGGCGTCGGTCCGCGGTTGCCCTATGAGGTAGGTCACCTGGAACGGCCCGGTCGACCCGACGGTGCCGACGCGCCAGGAGTAATCGTCATCACCAAGTCCCGCAACGAGCCCCCGGAGCTCATCCTCCGAGTAGGACCTCAGGCAGCTGACGACGCCGTCCCAGCAGAGCACGACCGGGATGACGGGGACCAGGTATGTCAGGAGGATTCTCTTCCTCCGGAAGGGCACGATCGAGGGGGTCTTGACGAGAAGCCGGACGAGGAGGGGCAGCCAGTAGACGAGCAGGCGTGGCAGCAGCCGCCTGTCGGTGAACTCGAAGACGGCGATGCCCCGCCGCTTCGCTACAGCGTCCCCGAGAATGGTCCTCGCCGAGTCCTCATCGAAGTGGTGCAGAGAGCTGAAGAGCGTGCGGAACCCCTCCAGGTCGTCCGGGACGGCCAGCGCGTCGACGGGGGTCTCGACGTAGCTCACGTCCAATCCCCCGGACTCCTTCGACAGGCGCTCGAACGACGCCACGTTCGGGTACTTGTCCGTGAGCACCACCCTGACCCTGCCTGCGACGTCGTCGCCAAGCGCGGCGACCGCCGTCACCACCGGCTGGCCCGCGCCGGAGCAGAGGTCCACTATGACGAAGTCCTCACCGTCTATGACCGGCTCCAGCAGCCGGGCCGCGGGGGCATAGAGATCCATGCTCGCCTCGAAGAAGGAGAGGGCGTCTGTAAACAGGTCCCGCCATGTGTCGGGGAACCAGTCGTGGTCGTGCAGTTCGAATATATGTAAGCGCCTCATGTTCAGCCTCTCGTGATACTAACACTACGTGTGACACCCAGTTTGGTTTGGTATACTTCGGCGGAGGGGGGTGCGTATGGCGGAACAGGAGACGGTACCGGAATTCGGTGAGCATTTCGACGCGGTGATCATCGGCGCCGGGATGGGGGGCCTCGTCTGCGGCGCGCTCCTCGCCAAGGCCGGCCGGAAGGTCATCATCATCGAGCGCCACGACAAGCCGGGCGGATACGTCACCTCCTACGACCGCAAGGGCTACCGGTTCCAGGTCCCACACATCATGGGAGGATGCGGGCAGGGGGGGCCGCTGACCCGCCTGTTCGACCACCTCGGGGTGCGAACGGAGTTCAAGCAGGTGGACCCGTTCATGCGCTTCATCTACCCCGAGCACGACATCAGCATGGGCAGCGACATCGAGGCGTACAAGGACGCCCTCAAGGACGGGTTCCAGCCCCAGACCGAGAACATCAACCGGTTCTTCGCCGCCATGGCATCGGTCCAGAAGGGCATGGACGAGCGCATGATGCGCAAGCCCATGGCGGTAGGGGACTTCTTCCTGAAGGCCGCCTACCCGGTTATCCACCCGAAGATGCTCGGATATATCGTCTCGGGGACGACCTTTCAGAAGGTGCTGGACAAGTACTTCAGCGACGACCGCCTCAAGACCGTGGTGTCCACGCCGTGGCCGTTCCTCGGCGTGCCCCCATGGGAGCTCTCCGCCCTGTCGATGATGGGGATGCTCAAGAGCTTCGCCGACGGTGCGTACGTGCCGGTGGGCGGCTACCAGGTGCTGGCGGACGACCTCGCCAAGGCTTTCACCGACGCCGGGGGGACGTTCCTGCTGGGGCACGAGGCGACGGCCGTAAACACCGAGCGCTCGCCCGGGCCGACGACCGCGAGAAAGGTCAGCGAGGTAGAGACCCACCCGCGGGCCCGGGTGGCATGCGACGTCGTGGTGAGCGACGCCGACAGCAAGCGC
Source organism: Actinomycetota bacterium (assembly GCA_043807425.1). Lineage (GTDB taxonomy): Bacteria > Actinomycetota > Geothermincolia > Fen-727 > Anoxymicrobiaceae > JAHJCO01. Next base: position 66,167 of record JAZDFZ010000034.1, on the reverse strand, counting down.
ACATTCCTCAAGCTGCTCGACCGGGAGAACTTCTCGTCCACCTTCCTGGAGAGGATCGACGAGGGGCCGGTCTCCATGACCGGCTTCGTCATCCATCTCGGGATGGCGAGGGAGGTTCCGGAGGGCCTGGCCGAGGGGGTGACCTTCGTACAGCCGTCGTATGAAGAGCAGGAGACCCTAGATGAACACGGAGTGATGGACCGTTACCCGGACCCGGCGAAGCTCCGCTTCTCGCTGATGGCGCACTCCATCACTGACGACTCCCTGGCCCCGCCGGGCAAGACCTGTCTCGACGTGCTGGTGCCCGCCGTACCGTACCGCTTCATGCGGCGGTGGGGCGCCGAGCCGGGCGGCGTCAGGGGGGAGAAGTACCAGGAGATCAAGGAGAAGTACGCCGAGGTGGTCACGGAGGCGGTCAGGCTGGCGTTCCCGGACCTCATCGGCAACGTGGAGGCGTACGACATCTCGACCCCCATCACCTACGAGCGTTACACAATGGCCGTTGACGGGTGCTGGTACGACTCGGCGCCTGTGCCTTCACAGACCCTGGGCCGCCGGCCGGGTCCGCGGACCCCTCTACGCGGGTTGTTCGTCACCGGCTCGAAGTCGGTGCTGGGCGGGGGGATCTACGCCTCGGCGCTGTCCGGCCTGATCGCGGCCGACTCGGTCCTCAAGGGACGCCTCCGAAGCCTCTACTAACCGGGATGTTGCAGAAGTGCCTGACCCTTTTGCAACATTTGTTACATATGGGGGTTGGAGGTGCCCGGCACCGCCATTGCGCGAGCGGTGCGGGCCCTGTCTACCCTGTCGAATATCGACAGCAGGAACACCAGCATCAGTGACACCAGGCCGGGTACGGCTATCAAAGACAGGTAGCCCTTGGGGCTGGAGAGGAAGTCGAGGAAAGAGCCGAAACGAGGCAGCCTCATGGCCACCCCTCCGGCGACCTCTCCCGCCGCTATCCTCCAGTCGTCGACGACCGGGTTCTTGTCGCCCTTGGTGAGGAAGAAGCGCGCCGGGCCTCCCTCCTCGACGCCGATGACCCGGTGGATGACGTAGGAACCGGTCTCTTCCGGGTCCAGGAACACGATGACGTCGCCCACCTTTATCTCGTCGGTCTTGATGTCCTTGAGGACGACGGCGTCGCCGACCTCGTACTGGGGTGACATCGAGCCGCTCGCGACAACGTGGAACGGGGTGAAGATGCGCTGGGCGATGAGGAGTAGCGCGAGACCCATGGCGACCGCGATCAGGAACATGGCTGCAAAGCGGAAGAATCCGCGCACTATCCTGTAGGGCTCATGTCTCTCCATCGCAACACCTAACTGTGGTATCGGAACGCTCCACCCGTGGGTTGAGCCCGTTTGTGTTCCTGTTCGCGGGGTCAGCCTGCCCCCGTCAGCAGGTCACCTCGAGGGTGTAGTACGGCATGCCGTCCCTCTTATTACAGCGGACCAGGCCGCGCTCCTCCAACAGCTCCAGGTGGCTGAAGGTCACCTGCAGGCCCGGGAACATCCTCATGCCCTCGGACGGGAACAGCAGGTCGGTCAGCTCCAGCAGGCTGCGCTCGCCGTTGCGAAGCTCCTCGGTCAGCGCCCCGTTGCGCGCGCTCAGGAACTCCCGGGTCCCGCGTATGGCCGCCGCCGGGTCGTCGATGGGCGGCCCGTGGGAGGGGAGTACCAGGCTGACCTCGAGCTCCTCGAGCCTGTCCAGGCTCTCCAGGTACCCGCGTACCCCGCCGCCAGACGGGCAGTACCACGCCACCACCGCCCCGACCAGGTCGCCGGTGAGCAGTGTGCCGTCCGAGGGGTTGTACAGAGAGATATGGCCCGGAGCGTGCCCTGGTGTGTGCACGACCTGGAAGGGGATGCCGGCGAGCTCCAGGGTGTCGCCGCCCACGACGGTCTCGGTCGCCTCGGCGGCTCCCATGGGGCAGAGCGCCGCGAAGTAGTCCAGCAGGTCGAACTCGCTCGGCGCGTCCTCCGGGATCCTCCCGGAGTAGAACCGCGGGATGAAGTCCATGTCGAAGCTCTTGTTGAGCAGGGAAGGCTCGCGCGCCAGCGGGACCTCCAGCTCGTGCATGATGATACGGGGGGACGCCTCCTCGAGCAGGAAGGGCACGGCCCCCATGTGGTCGGGGTGGGCGTGGGAGAGCACCAGGGTATGTACGTCCGACGGCTCAAGCCCCTCGTGCGCCAGGAACTCCACGATCTTCTCGTAGCACTCGCGGTAGCCGCAGCCCGCGTCGATGAGCACGGCGCCGCGGTCGTCCCTCAGCAGGTAGCTGTTGGCCGGGGCGGGCCACATCGCCCTCGCCGGCTGGTAGGTGCGGAACCGCTCGGCCATTCTCCTAGCCGAGCCCCATCATGCGGCTGATGATCTCTTTCATGACCTCGTCGGTCCCCCCGCCGATGGGCATCAACCTGATGTCGCGGTAGCCGCGCGCGATGTCGTACTCCTCCATGAATCCGTACCCGCCGAAGACCTGCAGGCAGGTGTCGACGACCTCGCAGGCCATGCGGCCGCAGAACAGTTTGGCCTCGGACGCCTCCTTGATGGGGTTCTTGCCCTCCACGTACATCTTCAGCGCGTGATAGGTCAGCCGGCGACCGGCCTCGATCTTGGTGGCCATATCCGCGAAGTAGTGGGCGATGACCTGGAAGTTGCCTATCGGCTGCCCGAACGCCTGGCGTTGTTTGGCGTACGCCAGCGCGCCGTCCATGGCCACCTGGGCGCCGCCGACGCACCCCAGCGAGAGGATCAGGCGCTCCCAGACGAACATCCCCATGATCTGGTAGAAGCCGCGGTTTATCTCTCCCAGCAGGGCGTCGCCGGGCAACACCATGTCGGTGAACGCGAGCTCCCCGGTGGAGGAGGCGCGCCAGCCCAGCTTGTCCAGCTTGCGCGTGACCTCGAAGCCCGGCGTGGGCACGTCCACCACGAACATGCTGATGCCGCCGTAGCCCTTCTCGGGTACGGTCTTGGCCGCCAGCACCATGAAGTCGCAGCGCGCGCCGTTGGTGATGAAGGTCTTGGAGCCGTTAATGACCCAGTTGTCGCCGTCGCGCTCCGCCTTGGTCTTTATTCCTGCAACGTCGCTACCCGCGTCGGGCTCGGTGATGGCAAGGCAGCCGATCCACTCGCCCTTGATGCCGGGGACCAGGTACTTCTTCTTCTGCTCCTCGGTGCCGTAGATCAGGATATGCGGCATGGCGATGCCGATGTGCGCTCCGAGGTCCGCGCCCGTCCCGCCGGACCGGCAGTGCCCCAGCTCCTCGTGGAACACCGCCTCGGAGAGGATGTCGTCGCCACCGCCGTACTCCTCGGGGTAGCGCATCCCCAGGTACCCCAGTGAGCCCATCTTCTCGAATGCCTCGCGGGGGACCTCGCCGGCCGCCTCCCACTCATCTGCGTTGGGGGCGAGCTCGTTCTGGATGTACTCCCGGATGGTGAGCCTGAAGTCCTCGTGCTCCGGACCGAACAGGTCGCTGGACATAGGTGACCTCCTTCGAGGGTTTTCGCTTCACGGGCCGGAGTCATCACCCGGACCGTTCATATCCGGATTGGATTATATGACAGATTCCGGTGAGGGGGGCAAGGTAAGCCGCGTGCTCGTGAGTGCGGTCGGGTGCGTCGTGTGCGGGTGGCACGGGTCGCGAGGGATGGGGTCAGGCCGTATTCGTCGCGCTCACTCGTCGCTGCGGGATTTCCCCTTGACCTCGTTCTCGGCCTCGAGCTCGTCTTCCTTTCTGTTCACCATGCTCTTGACCGTGGTGAACGTATCGCCGGCGCGCTTGGCTATCTTCGGCAACAGCGCGGGCAGGAAGAAGATGACGATCACGGCGAGTATTATTATCAGTTCGACCGGGCCCAGCCCGAAGATTGCACCGTACATTTCTACTCCAATGAAGTCCCGTATTGAATACGAGGTATAGCACAACCGCTGCCCGGTGACAATCGTCCCATCTGTGTTACCCTGAGTTCACGTTCGCGGATCCGACCCCCGGAGGTGTGTCGATGAGCAGGAGCAGGAAACAGATCGAGATACTCTCCAGGCCGTGGAGCTTCTGGCTGTTCGAGAGGATGGCTCCGCTGGCGCGCTTCAAGCTGACCAAGGCGCTCATCCCCGGGTTCCGCGACGAAGGCCTGAACATATCGGTGCTTCCCATCAATGAGGGCATCGTGGCGCCGGGCGATACCCCGCTTCCCATCCAGCTGCTGGAGGGGTTCATCACCGACGCCAGCCACCGGGTCCTGGTCGACCACTGCCCGTGCCGCCACGCGATGGACTGCCGCCGGTACCCGCACGAGATAGGCTGCCTGATGATGGGGGAGGCCGCCCTCGAGATCAGCCCGTCCGTGGGCCGTGAGATCTCAGTCGAGGAGGCCCTCGAGCACGCGCACAAGGCGGTGGACGCCGGGCTGGTGCCGATGGTGGGCAAGGCACGGGTGGACAACATAGTCTTCGGGATCCGTGACAAGAAGCGGCTGCTCTCCTGCTGCTTCTGCTGCGAGTGCTGCTGTATATCCCGCTTCGCCCGTCACATGCCGGCCGACAAGCGCGCCAACAACGTGGTTCGGCTCGCCGGCCTCCGGCTGGAGGTCTCCGACGAGTGCGACGGCTGCGGCGCCTGCGTCAAGCGGTGCTTCCTCCAGGAACTGAAGGTGATCGACGATCGGGCTGTTATCCCGTTGGGGTGCGCCGGGTGCGGCCGCTGCGCGACCGTGTGCAAGAGGGGCGCCATCAGCCTCCACCTGGACGACCCCGCGTTCATCATGGAGGCGCGTGAGCGCATAGGAGCCCTCGCGAAATACCAGTAGTGAGAATTAACCTCAACCATTTTTTCTCATCAAGTGAGAATTAACCTCAACCATCTTTTCTCATCAACCTCACTGTTCCAGAGCGGGGCTCGGATCCGAGAATCGTGTCTGGTCGTTGTTACAGCCTTATGTGAGAAATAATGGTTGAGGTGAATTCTCAGGGGTTGAGGACGGCCGAGTAGGCGGGCTTGAGCACGGCGTTCGTGTCCCAGAGGCCCCAGTGCGGACCGCAGCCCCCCTCGTCCTTCCAGGACTCGTCGAAAGCCTCGAAGTAGAAGTACTCGACGTTGTTGGCCTCCGCCCAGTCCATGAACTCGCTCAGGTACCGCGCCGCGTTCGCCTCACCGGGCGCCGCCGCGCCGTTCAACTGCCCCGCGGTGGGCCATCCGGTCTCCACGATGACCTTCTTACCGCCCGCCACGCTCACCACCTCGCGGTAGCCCGCGTCCAGGGTGGCGATAGCCTGGTCGATGGATACCCCCTCCCAGTACGGGTAGATGTTGGCCGTGATGAAGTCGCACGCCGCGATGACGCCCGGCGTCTCCCGCCAGTAGTAAGCCGTCTGGCTTGTGCTCACCTGGGCCCCGGCCGCCTTGACCTGCTGGATGTAGGCGATGAGCTGCGCTTCGCTGAGCGCGTGGTTCTCGAGCATCTCGTCCCCGACGAGCGCGAGGTCCACCACCCCGCGCCGGACCTGCGCGACGAGCTGGTCGACCTCCCTCTGGTTGCGCTCGAGGTCCGACCAGATGTCCGCGCCCGCCGCTATTTTCATACCCTTCGCATGCGCCAGCTCGGGCATCGCGTCCCACTCGTCCTCGCTGCAGAACCCCCTTATCCACTCCGTATAGGGAGCGATCTTGTCGAGCAGCGCCGAGACCTGCTCGACCGTCACGCTCCAGCTCGTGAGGTAGGGGCTGAAGCACATGCCGTGCATCACCACAGGGCCGGTCGGGGTCGGGGTCGGGTCCGGGTCCGGGTCGGGGGGAGGCTCGGGCGGTACGTAGCAGTGGCACGGGTTTCCGCGCGCGTCCACGTATATCGGCCGCTCGACGACCACGGAAGGACCGCTCGTCACCAGTATGAGGCTGGCAAGGCTCAGGTTGGGTCCGGCGTGCTCGTTCACCAGTATCGTGGCACGGCTGTTGGCCCCCACGGTGACCGACTTGCTCGCAAGGGCCCCGCTCTCCTGGGTGAAGTACTGGACGGTGACGCTGGATGCCTGGCTCGACGTGTTCTGCACGCAAAGCCACTCCTCGAAGTACTGTCCCGTGTAACCCTCCGCCAGGAACCAGCGGCCGGAAGCGGACGGCGCGCCTATGGTGCAGTTGCCACCCTCGAAGTCGCAGCCGCCGTGCCCGAAGCAGTAGTACAGGGGGCGTTCCGCGAGGAAGTTGCTGCGGGAGGAGAGACGCACGCTCACGTCCCTGCCCCCACCCACCTCGCGTCCGACCTCGATGGTGTGCCTGCTCCGGGGGCCGACCGGGTACGTCCTGGTCAGAGGGTCCCCCTGGCCCGGGGCGAACTGGTAGGTCGCGGTGACGCTTATCGGGCTCCCGTTCGCGTTCTGCAGGGTGATCCACTCCTCGAACCCGGGGCGGGTGGTCCCCTCGGCGAAGTAGTAGCTCTTGCCGGGGGCCGTGGCGCCCATGACGCAGTGGCCCCCGGCCCAGTGGTACGAGCCGGTGCCCAGGTAATCGAAGTAGATCGGCCTCTCGGCGACGACGGGCCTGCTGGACTCGAGCTTGAGCGAGGACTCCACGTCGGCCCCCAGCACGTCGTTGACCTTGAAGGTAGACCGCGAGCCCGCGACGACGGTGCCGCTCCTGACCAGCTCGCCGGCGGGAGTCTGGAACCGGAAGGTGAGCGAGGCGGAGTAGCCGCCGGGGTTCAGCACGCACACGTACTCGTCGAATCCCCGCCCCGTGTAACCCTCGGCGAAGTACCAGGCGTTCGATGCGGCAGGCGCGGCCCCGACCACGTGGTTTCCCATGTAGGTACCCTGGTAGTCGAAGTACTGCGAGCGCTCGATGGCGATGTCCGACCGCGTCGAGCTGATCTTCGCTGAGACCTCACGGCCCGGGCCCACGGCCGCGTTCACATCGATCGTGCACCTGGACTGCGCGGGAATAGTGCAGTTCATCTGCTGGGATGCCGAGCCGTTGAACAGGAAGGTCAGGGTCGCCGTGGCGGGGGAGGTGCCCGAGTTGCCGAGGCAGATGTACTCGTGGTAGCCGGGGGCGGTGTACCCCTCGGCCAGGTACCAGTTGTACGTGGCGGCGGCGTCGGCCCGCGGCCCGACGAGCCCGCTCGCGAGCAGGACGACAAGCGCCAGGACCGCGAAGGCCGCCGGCAACGATCCCCCGGTTGATATCGCCAACGGGCGTCTCGACATCAGGATGCGCTCCCTGCGTTCATGTCCACGGTGAACTCCCACCTGCTAGAGTCTCGGCAAGCCCGCGGTTTTTCTGGATGAGATTCGTCAATGTCCGGCCGGTTATCAGAACGGAATCCTTCAATAAGGCTACCAGACAGTCCAACCGATGGGGGTCAAACCTGGATTCTTGCGTTCTTGGATCAGGCAGCGCCCGGCCGCAGCCGTCTCTCCCAGGGAATCGATCCCGGGTAGAGAATCAGCACTATAATCCAAGGTGGCTTCTGCCCGCCCGAACGTGAGCGGAGCCGGGCCGGCGGCACATCGGATCCGAAAGGGCTGGAACATGCTGGATCTAAGACCTGTCTTCGAGCCGGAGAGAGTCGCGGTGGTCGGGGTGTCGCTGTCCAACCCGTTCCACCCGGCCAACATCATCTACAACAAGAACTACTACGGGCACGATGCCGAGGCGTTCGCTGTGAACCCCCGTGGCGGGACCCTGGAGCGTCGCCCCGTCTTCGAGTCGGTTTCGGCCATCCCCGGCGGGGTGGACATGGCGGTGCTTGCGGTGAAGGCTCCGCTGGTGCCCGGGGTCGCGGAGGAGGCGGCAAACGCCGGGGCGCGCGCCCTGGTGGTGATCGGGGGAGGCTTCGCCGAGACGGGGCCTGAAGGGGCGGCCCTCCAGGAGGAGCTGGTGGCGGTCTGCCGGAAGCACGACGTCGCGCTCATCGGACCCAACTGCTTCGGTGTCTACTCACCCCCGTGGGTCGACACGTTCTTCCTGCCACCGGAGCGGACGGTATTGCCGATGAAGGGCGATATCGCGGTCGCCAGCCAGAGCGGTGCGTTCCTGGTCGACCAGGTCATGACCAACTTCCAGGCGGCGAGGATCGGCGTGAGCGTCGCGGTGAGCATGGGCAACAAGGCCATGGTGGACGAGGTGGTCCTGCTGGAGCACTTCGCGCGGCGTGACGACACCCACGCGATCTGCTTCTATCTGGAGGGGACCGACGAGCGGATGCGCAGCTTCATGGAGGTGGCACGCGGAGTCACGCAGGCGAAGCCGGTGGTGGTCTACGTGGGCGGCAAGAGCGAGCGCGGGGCGCAGGCCGCGGCCAGCCACACCGCGGCGCTGGCGGGGAACCACGAGCTGATGGCGGGGGCCTTGAAGCAGAGCGGGGTCCTGGAGGCGGAGACCGAGCTGGAGGTCACCACCTTCTGCAAAATGCTGTCCTACTACCACGAGCGTCCGTTGAGAGCGTGCAACATCGCGGTGATATCCTCCAGCGGCGGGCACGGGGTCATCGCCTCAGACCTCTGCGAGCCGGCGGGCATCAACATACCGAGGTTCTCGGCCGAGCGGCAGGAGGAACTCCGCGCGCTGCTCGAGCCGAACCTGCACGAGATCGCCTCCCTCGGCAACCCGGTGGACCTCACGGGCAGCGCGAGCGACCAGGACTTCGAGAGAACGCTGGACTACCTGTTGAGCCAGAACGACATAGAAGCCGCCATGATACTGACCCTGCCCTACACGCCCATGATGACCTCTTTCGTGGGTACGCGCCTGGGGCAGGTGGTCAAGCGCCACGAGAAGCCCGTGGTCGCCTACGTGCCCGACCTGGCCAAGTACGGGATGGTCCTGGAGGGCTTCGAGCTCAACGGCATCCCGGTGGTGCACGCAATCGAGCATGCGGTCCAGATGCTCAAGTGCCTGAGGCTGCTGGGCGAGACCACCTGCGCCGGCAATTGAGGCGGGGCTCTCAGCCCCGCGTCTTCCCGGCCTGGAGTAAAGATGGCGCCGGGTCCGGCCGAAGAAACAGGTAGATGCGGCCGGACCAAGCCTGGGTGGTGGAGATGGGGAAGAACCACAACAACCTGTTTAAGCTAATCACCGCAGTAGTCTCTTGCCTGATAATCGCGATCGTGATCGCTGTGAGTGTCTTCCTTGTTTGGTGGAAGCTCGGTGAGGCGAAACGGAATCGAACCCGATGCCTCGGGAACCAGAGAAGGCTGAGTGGGGTGATTGAGACCTATGAATGGGGGAGTGACGGATTTGGGTATCGACCTGCACACGGCCTCAATGATCTTCTACAGAAGGATGATGACCCTTGGGACGACAAGTACCTTCTGAAGAGCATCCCTACTTGCCCGTCGGGCAAGAATCCATATATCTGGGTGCCGGGCACTCCCCCATGCGTTTCGTGCCCAAACAGGAGTGACCACACCTTCTGATCGGACGCAGATAACAGCACGGTCTCACTCCGGTGTATAGTCATCCACGTGATAGCTAACGAGGGCGAACAGGCGAACCATAAAAGACGTCGCTGGAGGGAGAGGGCGGAGGCGCTCAGGCGCGAGACCTATGCCCTGTACCTGGCGTACCGGGACCCGCGGACGCCGTGGTACGCGAAGGTGCTGGCGGTGTGCGTGGTCGCCTACGCCGCGAGCCCCATAGATCTCATCCCAGACTTCATCCCGTTCCTCGGCTACGCCGACGACCTGGTGATCGTTCCTCTGGGAATAGCGCTGTGCCTCAAGCTGGTCCCGGGTGAGGTCATGGAGGAGTGCCGCGAGCGGGCGCGCGAGGAGCTAGTCCCGGGGAGCAGGGTCGGGCGGGTCGCCGCCGTCATCGTCGTCGGAATCTGGCTGGTCGCCCTCGCGCTGGTGGCGCTCCTGCTTCTCAAGGTGCTTTAGCGCGCGCTTCGCCGCCGACTTCGGGTGGAACGACCAGTAGAAGTGGTAGACCACCCCCGCCGTCCACAGCACGATCGGGATCCAGACGTACGGCATCGCTTTCGGGACGAACACCCCCAGCAGGACCAGGTAGGCGCAGCCAGAGATGAACGCGGTGAAGTGCAGGAAGAAGTTGAACTTGCCCAGGGCTTCGGCGACCTGCCGGTCCTTGCGCTCCTGCCTGAGCTCCTCCAGCTCGAGCAGAAGCTCCTGGTACTCCTCGGGCGTGGGTGGATTGTCGACCAATGGAACCACTCCTGTCTCGCCGGTCGAATGTAACACCGCCCGCCGGGGCACGCAACGAATGGGGTTAACAAAAGGGGTTAAAAGTGCCTGTCACCCGATGGGGTATGGTAATCTCATGGCCATGGCGGAGACACTCACACCCGAGGATGTCAGGGAGCGCTACGGCGACCTGCCGTTCATCACCCCCTACAGCCGCATCGTGGCGCTCCTCGGGCGCGACGGGCTGGTCGAGCTGCACGAGTTCCACGCCAGGGACCGGTGCGGGGGAGGGGCGGCCTGGGAGGTCTACCACTACGCCAGGACCAGTCCCCTGGTGCTCTCGGCGAGGCGCGAGGGCGCTCGTAATATCTTCGTCTGCGAGCAGGGGCGCTGCGAGTTGAAGCTGGAGCCCGGGATAGCCGGGGCGGGCCTGGAGGAGGTGCGTGTCTCGGGGGACGAGGTCGAGATCACCTACGCGGGGCTCGCGGGCGGCGGCGTCGCGGCTACGCTGTGCCGGGGTATGGCTGACAACGTGATCTCGACCGTGGTACACGAGAGGGGCGGCGGCGCGACCATGGGGCGGGCCACGTTGCGGGTCCCCGTAGCCTCGAAGCTGGTCATCGGCGTGGACGATACCGACGATGACAAGAAGGGCGCGACCTGGTCCACCATGAACGAGCTCTCCTTCGAGCTCGAGCAGGAGGGCGCCTGCGACTACCTCGGCCACGTCATCGTGCAGCTGTTCCCTGAGAATCCCCACAAGACCACCAACTGCTGCTCCACCGCTGTTCTGCTGGGGGCGCGGCCCGGGCACGAGGAGGCCCTCGCCGAGACGATCAGGGGGATGCTGGCCGCGCGGATCTACAGCGACGAATGCGGGATGGCCTTCTACACGCGGGTTGGGATCCCCGACGAGCTGCGGGAGTACTCGGCGCGGACCCGGTCGCGGATGGTGGACATAGAGGAGACTCACCTGATCGCGAGGCGTTGCGGTGTCTCGCTGCGAGAGGTCACGGGAGAGCGCGGCCTGATAGGCGCGCTGGCGGCGCTGGGGGCGCACGACGATCCTGACGGCGCCGTGCGAATCCCGCGGGCCGGGGGGAAGGGCGGTTGATGGAGCAAGACCAGGCGCTCGCGGCGAAGGTCCGGCTGCAGTCGCTCGGGGCCAGGGTCCCTGCCTCGCCCCGGGTGCGATGCGGCGGGGCGGGGCCATCCGAGGGGATCAACATCAGCATGGGGGGACTGGCGGCGACAGTACCCACCGGCGCGTGGTACGTCGAGCGCTCTCCCTTTTCCGTCGAGGAACGCGCGGACGGGACCTGGGAACTGGTCGAGGACGGGCGCGCGCTCGGGGCGGTGGAGATGGCAGATGAGCCCCTCTTCTACTCCAGGAGGGCGCCCGACGGGACACCGTTCGGTATGCTCGCGGTCCGGCACGGCGCCGACGCCATCGGGTCGACGGTCGCCCAGTGGTGCGCCCGGGGCACTGACGCCTGCGGGTTCTGTGGTATAGCCCTGACCCGCGACAGGGGAGAGACCGTGGCCCGCAAGGACCCCGGCTCACTGGGTCTCGTCGCTCGCGCAGCCGGCGAGGAAGGCTACACCCACGCGGTCCTCACCACGGGGACGACCTCGGTGGAGGACGCCGGCATAGGGCTGTTGACAGAATGCGCGACCGCGATCGCGGAGGTATCGGACATCGACGTGCACGTCCAGTTCGAACCTCCGGAAGAGCCTTCTTACATCAGGTCGGCCGCAAGGGTGGCGGTCAGCGCCGCGGTCAACATAGAGTCGTTCGACGCTGACACGCTGGCGAGGGTCGCGCCCGCGAAGCACGCTGCCGGGCTGGACCGGTACGTGGATGCCTGGAAGGAGTCCGTCGAGCAGTTCGGCGCCGGGCAGGTGACCAGCTTTATCATCGTGGGGCTGGGGGAGTCGCGCCAGAGCGTCCTGGAGGGGTGCCGACTTCTCACCTCCCTGGGGGTCTACCCGTTCGTCCTTCCGCTGCGCCCCATACCGGGCACGCCGCTCGGCGGTCTCGCGCCACCGCCCCCCGACGCGATGACGAGCATCTACGAGGACGCCTCCAAGATAATCGCGTCGGCTGGACTTTCGGCCTCCGACTGCCTGGCGGGCTGCGTGCGCTGCGGCGTGTGCTCGGCGATCACGCAATGGGGTCAGAGATCGCAGTGATGACTACGGATGGGGTCAGGCGGGATTCAATTCATTGACTGGGATTGGGGTCAGGCATCATTCAATTCACACCACGCAAATCGTTTCAACGATTATGCTGAAATTGAATGCTGCCTGACCCTACACGACTTCGGTGAGGACGCACTCTTTCTTGATCTTCTGCTTGATGCGGCAGAGCGCGTTGTCCACCACCTTCGTCTCGCAGTCGATCTCCTCGGCGATCTCCTGGTAGCTCTTGCCGTCGAGGTACTCCACGAACACGCTCCACTCAAGGTCGGAGAGCTTGTCACGGAGTATGGTGATGACGCTGTCCAGCTCCTCCTCGAAGATGAACAGCTCCAGCGGGTCCTCGGTCTTGTCGTTTCCGATGGACTGCGAGGCCAGGCTGTCCAGCAGGCTCTCGTCGGGGACCTGCGTGTCCAGAGACTGGTAAGAGGACAGCGGGTTGTGCTTCTTGCGAGCGTGCGTCTTCACCGCCGTGATTATCTGACGGGTTATGCACAGGATGGCGAACGACCGGAAGGAGCACAGCTCGCCCTCCTTGTAGTCGCGGATCGCCTTGAACAGCCCGATCATTCCTTCCTGTACCGTATCCTCGTGGTCGGCGCCGGTGAGGAAGTAAGAGCGAGCCTTCACATGGGCCAGGTACTGGTATCGGCTGATAAGGACCCCTTCGGCGACTCGGTCCCCGGCCCTGGAGTGTCTAACGAGCTCTTTGTCGGAGCATTCTCGGTACTTCTTCAGGGAAGGATTAACCGTTTTCCTTCTCGCCAAAGCCCCTCCTCATCGACCGAGCAATATCTTGTGCCGCTCATGCCAGAGTATAGCACATGTATTGTTGATCTTGTCAAATGAGTAACCTATGGTTACCTTCTGTTGAATTCTGTAATTGTTTGTTGGCTTTTGTAAACTATCCAAGTGTGAATGTCAAGTAGAGCGAGACAATAAACCGCTCGTAAAGCAAAACGGAAAGGCGGGACACGTTCCCGCCTTCCGGTTGTTTGTTCAGGTTGTGGTCTATTCCATCGTTATGGCTTCGACCGGGCACTCCTCGGCGCAATCCCCGCAGCCGATGCACTCCTCCAACTTCACGATGCTGGCGATGTCGTCGACGAGATCGAGGCACTCCTGCTCGCATACGTCCACGCACAGGCCGCAACCCGTGCACTCGTCCGCATCGATGGTAGGCCTCTTGTCGCTGGGCTCTCCCACAGTCTCACCTCCTACAGCAGGAAATCAACTCGACAAATCATTGCAGCGGCGTTACTACCCGTCAAGCAGTTCAGGCCGAACGGTTTTCCGAGGGCTCCAAGCGGTTGTTCCCGGGGTGTCGAGCACCTCGGTTTGAGCGGTTAACCGGCATCGGCAACGGGGGACATGGAGCCACCCGCCCGATCTCGGGGACCGCCGGATAACGAGCCCCGCAGGAGAAGGGCTCCGCCCGTCGAACCGTGGTCGCCACGAGACGGCGTTTTCTCTTGAGGGCCCCGCGTCGCCCGGCGGGCAGCGGAGTGAGCCTGCCGCCCGGCGCCGACCGGGGGTACATCTGAGCGGCGAAATGGCGGCAGTATCGTGTTTTAAGAGGGTGTCCCAGGAGTGTATTGACCTCGCCTGACCAAGATGATAGAATAACCAACAACTAACTTGACAGCAATAGACTCAAGTTATATTATAGTATCAATAGCAAGTATTGGAAGGAGTGGCTGAACTATGGCTAAAGTAATCGGAATCGACCTCGGCACGACCAACTCGTGCATGGCGGTCATGGAGGGTGGCGAGCCAACCGTCATCCCGAACAGCGAGGGCGGAAGGACCACGCCGTCAGTCGTCGCGTTCTCCAAGACCGGCGAGCGGCTGGTCGGTCAGGTCGCCAAGAGGCAGGCCATCACCAACCCCGAGCGCACTATCACTTCCATCAAGCGCAAGATGGGGACAACAGAAAAGATCAAGATCGATGACAAGAACTACACGCCTCCCGAGATATCCGCGATGATTCTGCAGAAGCTCAAGGCGGACGCGGAGGAGTACCTCGGAGAGAAGATAAACGAGGCGGTCATCACCGTCCCGGCCTACTTCGACGACAGCCAGCGCAAGGCGACCAAGGACGCCGGGCAGATCGCGGGGCTCGAGGTCCTGCGCATCATCAACGAGCCGACGGCGGCCGCCCTCGCATACGGGCTGGACAAGGAGGAGGAGCAGACCATCCTGGTGTTCGACCTCGGCGGCGGCACCTTCGACGTGAGCATCCTCGAGATCGGGGGCGGTGTGTTCGAGGTCAAGTCCACCAGCGGCAACACCCGCCTGGGCGGCGACGACTGGGACCAGCGCATCATCGACTGGATGGCCGACGACTTCAAGGCCAAGACCGGTATCGACCTGCGCACGGACAAGATGGCCCTGCAGAGGCTCAAGGAGGCCGCTGAGAAGGCCAAGATGGAGCTGTCCACGACCACGAGCACCAGCATCAACCTGCCGTTCATAACCGCGACGCCGGAAGGCCCGCAGCACCTGGACATGACGCTGAGCCGGGCGGACTTCAACAAGATGACCGCCGACCTGGTCGACAAGTGCGTGGGCCCGTTCAAGCAGGCCATGAAGGACGCGGGCATGGAGAACAAGGACATCCAGCACGTGATCCTGGTCGGTGGCGCGACCCGCATGCCGTCTATCCAGGACCTGGTCCGCGACCTGACGGGCGGCAAGGAGCCCCACAAGGGCGTCAACCCCGACGAGGTCGTCGCGGTCGGTGCCGCCATACAGGCGGGCGTCCTCAAGGGAGAGGTGAAAGACGTACTGCTCCTCGACGTGACCCCACTGTCGCTGGGCATAGAGACGCTGGGCGGTGTTTTCACCCAGCTGATCGAGCGCAACACGACCATCCCGACCCGCAAGAGCGACGTCTTCTCGACCGCGTCCGACAGCCAGCCGGAGGTCGAGGTGCACGTGCTCCAGGGCGAGCGGCCCATGGCGGCCGACAACAAGACCCTGGGACGTTTCCACCTGATGGGCATCCCGCCGGCTCCGAGGGGCATTCCGCAGATCGAGGTGACCTTCGACATAGACGCCAACGGCATCGTCAAGGTCAGCGCCAGGGACAAGGCCACGGGCAACGAGCAGCAGATAACCATCACAGCTTCCAGCGGCCTGTCAGACAGCGAGATCGACAACATGACCAAGGACGCCGAGATGCACGCCGATGAGGACCGCCGGCGTAAGGACGAGGCGGAGACCCGCAACCGCGCCGACGAGATCGTCTACAGCACCGAGAAGTCCCTGCGGGAGCTCGGCGACAAGGTGGACGCCTCGGAGAAGGCCAAGATCGAGGCGGCCATGGGCGAGGTCCGCGAGGCCCTCAAAGGCACGGACGTGGACCGCATCAAGAGCACTATGGACGAGCTGGTACAGGCTTCCCACAAGCTGGCCGAGGCGGTCTACGCGCAGGCCAGCGCGGGGGAGGGGACTCCCCCGCCATCCGGCGGCGACGGCGCCGGACCGGAGGAAGAGGTCATAGAAGCCGACTACGAGGTGGTCGACGAGGACAAGTAAGCAACGCGGGCGCGGGTCGAGAGGTCCGCGCCCGACCGCACGTCAAGACAGAAAAGGAGGGAGCAAGATGGCTATCGTGAGATGGGATCCGTTCGACGCCTTTCTCGGGGCGCAGGCGGACCTGAACCGCCGATTCCAGCGTGGATGGCTGCCCGCGCTGGGCACCGAGGGCTCTCTCATGGAGAGCGGAGTCTGGGCTCCGGCGGTCGACATCTACGAGACCGGCGATGCCCTTGTGGTGGAGGCCGAGCTGCCCGGGGCCGACGCGAAGGACATCGACGTGTCGGTCGAGGACGG
Source organism: Actinomycetota bacterium (assembly GCA_043807425.1). Lineage (GTDB taxonomy): Bacteria > Actinomycetota > Geothermincolia > Fen-727 > Anoxymicrobiaceae > JAHJCO01. The sequence goes on along the minus strand of JAZDFZ010000034.1, from coordinate 49,981 downwards.
CGTACTCACCATCAAGGGCGAGCGCAGGCAAGAGAAGGAGCTCAAGGAGGAGAACTACTACCGGGTGGAGCGGGCCTACGGCATGTTCCAGAGGGCGATAAGGCTGCCCGCGGACGTGGACGCCGGGAAGGTCAGCGCCGGCCTTGACGGCGGGGTCCTGAGGGTCACGGTCCCCAAGACCGAGCCCAAGAAGGCGAAGACCATCCCGGTGAAGGTCGAGCAGAAGAAGACCGACACCCGGAAAGAGAAGAAGTAAGTGAAGTACCAGGGCGCGGAGTCGCGCCGTGACGGTTCTGACTACGCGGCGGGGGCCCACTCCCGCCGCGAGTCATGGAGCAGACAATAACCAGGGGGCCACGGGCCCGACGAGGTGACAAGATGAGCAAGGGAACCGGGCAGAAGAAGACCGGGGCGGATGGCGGCAAGGGCGCCGGAGACAGGAAGACGGGAATCGAGATCGACCCCGGCGAGGCGACCGAGGCCGAGGCCATGGAAGAGATCGTCGAGGGTGAGATAGAGGAGGCCCTCGAGGAAGCCGCGGAGGCGTCCGGCCTTGCCGAGCGCAACGCGGAGCTCCTCGACAACCTGCAGCGGCTCAAGGCCGACTTCGACAACTACCGCAAGCGGATGGTGAAGGAGCAGACCCGCATACTGGAGACGGCCGAGGCCGAGCTGGTGCAGAAGCTGCTCCCCGTGATCGACAACCTGGAGCGCGCGCTCGCCAGCGCCGACGAGGAAGAGTCGAAGAGCCTCCACGACGGGGTGGCGATGGTGCTGGAGATGATGCAGGGCGTCCTGGGTAGGGAAGGCCTGGAGGTCATCGATCCGCAGGGAGAGCCCTTCGACCCGGAGCACCACGAGGCCATGATGGTCGTGGAGACCGACGAGTGCCCCGAGGACACGGTGGTCGAGGTCATCCAGAAAGGTTACCGGTTCAGGGGCGTCCTGCTCAGGCCAGCCATGGTGCAGGTCTCCTGCCCGGTGAAGGGATAGCCGCCCGCGGACCTCAACACGGGGATCCCACGAGGCTCGAGCCCGGGCCGAGGCCCTGGTCTCGAGGGGAAGCACAGGCACTTTGAACGGCAAGGACTTCTACAAGACGCTCGGTGTCTCCAAGGACGCCGGCAAAGACGATATCAAGAAGGCGTACCGCAAGCTCGCCCACGAGTACCACCCTGACAAGAACCCCGGCAACAAGGCGGCCGAGGAGAAGTTCAAGGAGATCGCCGAGGCGTACGAGGTCCTCTCCAACGACGAGAAGCGGTCCCAGTACGATTCCGGGAGGCTTTTCACCGGGGCCGGAGCCGGTCCTCAGGGCGGGTTCCGTCCGGAGGACTTCGCCGGCGGCGGCTTCCAGGGATTCGACTTCGGGGCCGGCCAGGGGTTCGAGTTCAGCGGCGACATCGGCGACATCTTCAACATGTTCGGCATGGGCGGCGCGGGCGCCGGCGGCGGCCAGCCCCGGGGCAGGCGTCGCGGACACCGCGGCAACGACGTCGAGGTGACGGTGAACATGTCGTTCGACGACGCCTTGAGGGGCGCGGAGGTCCCGGTGACCATGAACAGGACGCAGGCCTGCGAGACCTGCAAGGGGCTCGGTTCCGCGCCGGGGACGCTGCCGGAGACGTGCTCGAACTGCGGCGGGCGCGGGACCGTGACCGAAAGCCAGGGGATGTTCGGCCTCTCCCGTCCCTGCCCGGTGTGCGGCGGTCGTGGGACCATCATCCGGAATCCCTGCCCGACCTGCCGCGGGGTGGGGACCCTGCGCGTTCCCAAGAAGACCAAGGTGCGAATACCGCCGGGTGTCTCCGACGGCTCGAGGATCCGGTTCAAGGGCAAGGGAGAGCCCGGGCAGGCAGGCGGACCCGCGGGGGACCTGTATGTCCTCGCGAAGGTCGATAAGCACCCCTTCTTCGGGCGCAAGAACTCAGACATCACGCTCGAGGTCCCGCTGACGTACAGCGAGGCCGCGCTGGGGACCTCGGTCGAGGTCCCCACCACCGCCGGCAAGGTAAAGCTGAAGATACCCGCGGGCACCCAGAGCGGCCGGGTGTTCCGGATGCGGGGGAAGGGCGCCCCGAAGCTCAAAGGCAAGGGCCACGGCGACATGCTGGTGACGGTGAAGGTCGCGGTTCCCCAGAAACTGAACAAGAAGGAAAGAGAGGCGATAGAGGGCCTGGCCGAGGTCGAGCCCGGGGACCTGCGGGCGCACCTGAAGTAAACCTCTTGGGGGCGGACTTCAGTCCGCCCGGGGTACGAGGAAGTCATGGAGAAGGACCAGAAAGAAGGGCTCTATATAATCAGCGTGGCGGCGCAGCTCGCCGACGTGCACCCCCGGACGCTGCGCATGTACGACCGCAGGGGACTGCTTCGCCCCCAGCGCACCGCCAAGAACAGGCGCCGTTACTCGGACAACGACATCGAGCGGCTCCGGCACATACAGGAGCTCACCCAGGCCGAGGGGTTGAACCTCTCCGGGGTCCGCATGGTGCTCGAGATGGAAGACGAACTGGCCGGCCTGCGCGAGAGGGTGGCGGCGATGCAGGAGCAGATGGACGAGGTCCAGCGCATGGCCCGGGAGCAGATGGAAGCGGTGAAGCGCCGGGTGGCGCTCTCCGCGAAACCGCCCGCCAGCATTATGCTCCGCCGGGGCCGCCGCTGATCGCTCCGACGCGCTTGGGCCGGGACTTCAGTCCCGGTCTTCCTTTCCCCGCGAAGCCCTATAATGGTGGTCGTGCCTGACGATCCCGGATGGAGACCATGAGAGCGAAGTACGACGTAGTCATAGTCGGTGCCGGGCCCGCGGGGATATTCTGCGCGCTGGAGCTGACCCGCCGATCCGACCTGAAGGTCCTCGTCCTCGACAAGGGGGAGGGCCTTGACAGGCGTAAGTGCCCCTCACCCCTGGGCCTGTGCAGGCACTGCGATCCCTGCTCGGTCATGACAGGCTGGGGCGGGGCGGGAGCATTCTCCGACGGCAAGCTCACCCTGTCCCCCCAGATAGGGGGGTGGCTGGCCGAGCTGCTTCCCACCTCCAGGGTCGAGAAGCTCATCGAGCGCGTGGACCGGATGTACCAGGAGTTCGGCGCACCGCAGCAGGTCTTCGGGGACGACCGGGAAGCGGTGGGGGAGATCGCACGCAACGCGGTCAAGGCCGACCTCCTGCTGGTGCCCTCCCGGGTCCGGCACATGGGCACCGACTTCTGCCCCAGGGTCCTGGGGGCGATGTACCAGGAGCTCGCGGGAAAGCTCGATATAGAGATGAGGACCGAGGTCGACGGGATCCGTGTCAGGGAGGGAGCCGTAAAGGGGGTCAGCACCGAGGACGGACGGCGTGTCAACTGCCGGTACCTGGTTGCGGCGCCCGGGCGGAGCGGGGCTGAGTGGTTCAACGACGTCGCCGAGAAGCTCGGGCTGATGCGCAACAACAACATGGTCGACATCGGGGTGCGGGTCGAGGTGCCGGCGGTGATCATGGCGCCCCTGACCGACACGCTGTACGAGCCGAAGCTGATCTACTACTCCAAGGCCAGCGAGGACCGGGTCCGGACGTTCTGCATGAACCCCAACGGCGCGGTCATCACCGAGTACTACGGCGACGTCCTGACCGTCAACGGGCACTCCTTCACCGAGAGCAGGACCGACAACACCAACTTCGCTCTGCTGGTGGACAAGCGTTTCACCGAGCCGTTCCGGGAGCCCATCGCCTACGGTGAGTACATCGCGAGGCTCGCGAACCTGCTGGGTGACGGCATCCTGGTGCAGAGGCTCGGCGACCTGCTCCTTGGCAGGCGGTCCAACCCCAGGCGCATGGCGCGGTGCACCACCACCCCGACGCTGCCCGAGGCGACCCCCGGGGACCTGTCACTGGTGCTCCCGTTCCGATACCTCTCCGCGATACTCGAGATGATCTCGGCGCTGGACAAGCTGGTGCCGGGGACCTTCTCGCGCAACACCCTGCTCTACGGCATCGAGGTCAAGTTCTACTCCTCGCGCCTGAAGGTGACCCCGGGAATGGAGAGCCAGGTGCGCAACCTGTTCGGGGCGGGCGACGGGGTCGGCATCACCAGGGGCCTGGTTCAGGCTTCGGCCTCCGGGCTGCTGGCGGCCGAGTCCATTCTCAAGCGAGAGCGCTGACTCAGGTCGGTGCCAGGCGGGATTCTATTCACTTCAAGCCAGCTCGCTTTGATGCGAGGCCGTCGGAGGCTTTACGTGTATCTCGATCGCCGTGATGAATTGAATGGTGCCTGGCACCCGTTTTATTCACTCCCGCCCGTGTTATATTAGGCGCTGGAGTACAGGGCGCACACAGGGGGGCTGGATGCCTGCGACCGTAGTCCTCGGCGCGCAGTGGGGCGACGAGGGCAAAGGAAAGATCACCGACCTCATGGCGGACCGCATGGACTTCGTGGTCCGGTTCGCGGGGGGCAACAACGCCGGCCATACCGTCGTGTGCGGCGAGGACGAGTTCAAGCTGCACCTGATGCCCTCGGGTATACTCTATCCCCACATCACCACCGTGATCGGCAACGGCGTTGTGGTGAACCCGAAGGTCCTGATAGAGGAGATGGACAGCTTGGTGGCCAGGGGCATCTGCTGCGACCGACTGCGCATCTCCTGCAACGCCCACCTGGTGATGCCGTACCACCTGGCGTTCGACCACCTGGGCGAGGTGAGCCTGGGGAGCGCGAAGCTCGGCACTACCCACAGGGGGATCGGACCGGCGTACGCCGACAAGGCCGACCGCATGGGCCTGCGCATGCAGGACCTGCTGGACGAGCATATCTTCCGCGCCAAGCTGACCACGTCCCTCCAGCGCAAGAACGCGATACTGACCAGGGCGTTCGACCAGGAGCCGTTCGACGTGGACGAGATCACCGCCGAGTACATGGCGTATGCCGAGAGGCTGGCCCCGCATATCGAGGATACATCGCTGCTGATCTACAACGCGCTGGAGGACGGCAGGAAGGTCCTCTTCGAGGGCGCGCAGGGTCTGCTGCTCGACATCGACCACGGCACATACCCCTTCGTCACCTCCTCGTCTCCGACCATCGGGGGGGTGTTCACGGGCACCGGCGTTGGACCCACCCAGGTCAAGGCGGTGCTGGGGGTGGTAAAGGCTTATGTCACCCGGGTCGGTTACGGGCCTTTCCCCACTGAGCAGGCCAACGAGATGGGCGAGCTGATGGGAAAGCGCGGCGTGGAGTTTGGGACCACGACCGGGCGCAAGCGACGCTGCGGCTGGCTGGACCTGGTGCTGCTCCGGTACGCCGCCAGGGTCAACGGGCTGACCGGCCTGGCCATAACCAAGCTGGACGTGCTCTCGGAGTTCGAGCGGATCGATGTCTGCATCGGCTACTCGTACCAGGGCAAGGTGTACCACGACTTCCCCCCGCACCAGACGATATTCCACAAGTGCGAGCCCGTGTACCTGGACATGCCGGGCTGGCGCCGCGAGATCAGCGATATCACCGAGTTCGACGACCTGCCGCCCGAGGCCCGCAAGTACATCGAGTTCATCGAGCAGGCCTCCGGGGTCCCGGCGCACATCATCTCGGTCGGGCCCAGGAGGACCCAGACCATCCTGGCCCACCTGAAGGAAAAGCAGACCATCGAGGAGGGCCCGTACCTGTACAAGGAGGAGTACCCGCCGGGCAACTCCGTATGACGGCGGTGACCTGTTTGGGCGCGGACTTCAGTCCGCGGTAATGAGGTCGACCCGGGACTGAAGTCCCGGCCCAAGCGATATTCGAGGAGCAGCTGGCATGAAGGTGATGGTGGTCGGAAGCGGCGGTCGCGAGCATGCGCTTGCCTGGAAGATATCCCAGAGCCCCCTGGTAGGTGACATCATCTTCGTCCCCGGCAACGGCGGGATGCGGCAGATGGGCGAGTGTATAAAGGCCGACGTCGAGGATGCCTCCGCCGTTGCGGACATAGCCGCCGAGCGTGGGATCGACCTCACCGTGGTGGGCCCCGAGGCGCCCCTGGTGGCCGGCCTGGTGGACGAGCTAGAGAAGAGGAAGCTCGGGGTGTTCGGGTCCTCCGCGGCCGCGGCCCGCCTCGAGGGCAGCAAGTACTTCGCCAAGAGCCTGATGGAGAAGTACGGCGTCCCCACGGGAAGGGCGCGGGCTTTTAACTCCTTCGAGGAAGCGAAAGCGTACGTCGAGACCCTGTCTCCTCCCGTGGTGGTCAAGGCCGACGGACTGGCGGCCGGCAAGGGAGTGATAATCGCGGAGACGACCGACGACGCCGTGGGGGCATTGAGAGACTGCCTGGTCGAGGACGTGTTCGGCGAGTCGGGCTCGACCGTCCTGGTGGAGGAGTTCCTCGAGGGGCCGGAGGTCTCCATACTCACCCTGACCGACGGCGCCGCGTGCGCCCACATGGTCCCCTCCCAGGACCACAAGAGGGCGCTGGACGGGGACGAGGGGCCGAACACCGGGGGGATGGGCGCGTACTCGCCGGTGCCCCTTCTCGACCCGGCGACCGAGCAGAGCATCCACACGGGCGTCATGGAGGCCACGGTATCGGCGATGGCCTCGGAGGGCGTGCCTTACCGCGGCGTTCTCTACGGCGGGCTCATGCTGACCCCGGACGGAGTCAAGACGCTCGAGTTCAACGTGCGCTTCGGCGACCCGGAGACCCAGGTGGTGCTGCCGCGCCTCACCAGCGACCTCGTGCCCGCGCTGCTCGCGACCGTGGACGGCACCGTCGCCGACCTGGCGATGGAGTGGACCCCCGAGTACTGCGTCTGCGTGGTGCTGGCGTCGGGGGGCTACCCTGGCAAGTACCAGACCGGCATCCCCATAAAGGGACTCAAGTCGGCCTCATCGGACTCGCACGTGGAGGTGTTCCACGCGGGCACGCGCCTTCAGGACGGAGAGGTCGTGACAGCCGGCGGCCGGGTGCTCAACGTGGTGGCCCTGGGTGGCGATTTCACCGAGGCGCGGGGGCTGGCCTACGAGGCCGTGAAGATGATCGGCTTCGAGGGGATGCACTACAGGACGGATATCGGCCACAGGGCGATACAGTGGCAAGAGCAGCACGGGGGCTGATGACCATGGGTGAAGCCAGGGTGCTTGTGATAACGGGCAGCGAGAGCGACCGGCCCAAGATGACCGAGAGCGTCGAGATGCTCGACAGGCTCGGCATCCGGTCGGAGCTTGTTGTGGCATCCGCGCACCGCACCCCCCAGAAGGTCGAGCAGGCGGTCGAGGAGGCGGTCCGCTCCGGGGCCGAGGTGATCATCGCCGGTGCCGGCATGAGCGCGGCGCTCCCGGGTGTGGTCGCCGCCCTCACCGACCTGCCGGTGATAGGCGTCCCGCTCGACTCCGGGATGCCCGGGGGAATCGATGCGCTGTTCTCCATCGTGCAGATGCCGACCGGGATCCCCGTGGCATGCGTAGCGGTGGGGGGCGCGAAGAACGCGGCCGTCCTGGCGGCCCGCATACTCGCCACCAAGTACGACGACGTCCGGGAGAGGCTTGCGGAGTACCGCAAGGGTCTGAGGGAGGGCTCGAGATGATAGAGCGCTACACCCTGCCCAGGATGAAGGAGATCTGGAGCGACGAGGCCCGCATGCAGAACTGGCTGCAGATAGAGGTGCTCGCCGCCGAGGCCATGGCCGAGATGGGCGTGGTCCCAAGGGACGACCTGGAGGTGATCAGGAAGAGAGCGCGGTTCGACGTGGAGCGGGTCGGGGAGATCGAGCAGGTCATGCACCACGACGTCAACGCCTTCATAACCAACCTGGCGGAGAATATTGGGCCCGAGGCGCGGTGGTTGCACATGGGGATGACCTCCTCGGACGTCCTGGACACAGGCCTGGCCCTCCAGATGCGCGACGCGGCCGAGCTGCTGGTCGAGGACACCGGTCACCTGCTCGGAGTCTTGAAGAACAAAGCGCTCGAGTACCGGGACACCAGGATGATGGGCAGGACCCACGGCGTCCACGCCGAGATAATCACCTTCGGTGCGAAGCTGGCCGTCTGGGCGTTCGAGACCAGGAGGAACCTGGAGCGGTTGCAGCGGGCGCAGAACGCGGTCAGCTACGGGAAGATGTCGGGAGCCGTCGGGGTGTACGCGAGCATAGACCCGTTCGTGGAGAAGTACGTGTGCGACCGGCTGGGCCTGAGGTCGGCCGAGGCCTCCTCCCAGGTGCTGCAGCGTGACAGGCACGCGGAGTACATGAGCGCGCTGGCGATATCAGGTGCCTCGCTGGAGAAGTTCGCCTTCGAGATACGGGCGCTGCAGAAGACCGAGGTGATGGAGGTCGAGGAGCCCTTCAAGGAGGGCCAGACCGGGTCGTCCGCGATGCCCCACAAGCGCAACCCCATAATCTGCGAGCGGGTGTGCGGACTGGCGCGGGTCATACGGGGGAACGCGTCGGTGGCGTTCGAGAACCAGGCGCTCTGGCACGAGAGGGACATCAGCCACTCGTCGGCCGAGCGCGTCATCCTGCCGGACAGCACCATCCTGCTCGACTACATCACCAACAAGTTCTGCGCGGTGATGGAGGGGCTCGTCGTCTACCCGTGGAAGATGGAGAAGAACATAGAGCTGACCGGTGGGCTGGTCTTCTCTGAGAAGGTGCTGCTGGCGCTGGTGAACAAGGGGATCCGGCGCCAGGAGGCGTACAAGATGGTACAGGCCAACGCCATGAAGGCGGTCCGGGGTGAGGGCGACTTCATGGACAACCTCCTCCACGACGAGCAGGTGTCTCACTACCTGCTGCCGGAGGAGATCATGGCCTGCTTCGATTCGCGGGAAGGCCTCACCAGGGTGAACGTGATATTCGACAGGCTGGAGGAGCTGAAGGTCAAGCCCTGAAGGTCGGGGCTTATTCAAAAGGGGGATCGGATGGCGGACGCGAAGGTGTTCATCACGCTCAAGGAGGGGATACTCGACCCCCAGGGCAAGACGCTCCTGCGCGCTCTCAGGGAGCTCGGCTACGACGAGGTCGAGGACCTGCGGGTCGGCAAGTACATGGAGGTGAAGCTCACCGGCGGCGACGCCGGGACACTGCAGACCAGGCTCGGTGAGATGTGCGAGCGCCTGCTGGCCAATCCCATAATCGAGGACTACCGCATGGAGGTAGATGTCTGATGAAGTTCGGTGTAGTAGTCTTCCCCGGCTCGAACTGCGACCACGACTGCCACTACGTGATACGTGAGGTGCTGGGCCAGGACGTGGACTACGTCTGGCACGGGAGCACCGACGTCCGCGGGTACGACTGCCTGGTCCTGCCGGGCGGGTTCTCCTACGGGGATTACCTGCGCACCGGGGCGGTGGCCCGCTTCTCGCCGGTGATGAAGGCGGTCGAGGAGTTCGCTGCGGCGGGGGGATACGTGATAGGCATCTGCAACGGCTTCCAGATACTGCTCGAGGCGGGCCTGCTCCCCGGCGCGATGATGCGCAATACCGGCCTGAAGTTCATCTGCCGGTTCGTGGATATCAGGGTGGATACCACCAGCACCCCCTGGACCAACAGCGCGACGGTGGGAGAGGTCCTGTCCATCCCCATAGCCCACAACGAGGGTAACTACCAGGTGCCGCCGGACGCGCTGGAAGAGATGAAAAGGCGCGGCCAGGTCGTGTTCCGGTACAGCTCGCCGGAAGGGAGCGTGCTGCCGGAGTTCTGCCCCAACGGCTCCACCGAGAACATCGCGGGGATCTGCAACCGGGAGGGCAACGTACTGGGCATGATGCCGCACCCGGAGCGCGCCAGCGAGGCCGAGCTGGGTTCCTCCGACGGGCTGGTCATCTGGAACTCGCTGCTCAACCACTGCGGCGCGACCGTTTGAGAGGCCGGGTACATGAACGCGGATTTCCCGGGCAGCGCCGGCCCTGGTACGGAAGGCGCCCCCCGGCGAGTCACCACAACGGGCGTGTGTGAGCCCGGGCCCATCAGAGTCGATTTCCACGTGCACACGGTCTACTCGCCGGACTCGGTCATCACCTACCCCATGCTGGTCGAGGCGTGCCGTGAGAAAGGCATTGACGCGGTCGCGATAATGGACCACGACCAGATAGAAGGGGCGCTGGAGTTCGCGCGCAGCAGCGAGGAGGCGCGCGCACGCGGGGAGTGGGCGCCCCTCGTCCTGCCCGGCGAGGAGGTGCGCACCAGCGGGGGCGAGATCTGCGGCCTGTTCCTCACCGAGCTGGTCCCCAGGAGATTGACACCAAGGGAGACCATGGAGCGCATCAGGGCGCAGGGGGGGCTGGTGTATGTGCCGCACCCGTTCGACCTGCTCAAGTTCAAGCGTCTGCGGGCCAGGGACCTGGAGGAGCACGGCGGCCTCATCGACATCCTGGAGGCGTTCAACGGCAAGCCGCGCCTGCCGCTGGCCAACTTCCTGGCACGGCGTTTCCTGGCCGACCACGATTTCCCCCGGGCGGCGGGTAGCGACGCGCACGAGCCGCTGCACCTGGGGGCCGCTTTCGTCGAGATGCCCCGGTTCGAGGGGGCCGATGACCTGGTGGACAAGCTGAAGGACGGCGTCATCACCGGGAAGATGTATTCGCCGTTCAGCTCGGCTTTCACGCGATTGAGGATCAGGCGGCGTGGACTGTAGCGCCGGCATCCTGCCGGCAGGTTGCGGTTACTCGGTTATCGACGTCTGATTGCTGTTACTCTGGGATGTGGAAGTCTGGAATATGGAGTGGCGTCGGACGATTTCGTTGCGTAATGTCCTTGTCGAAATCGGCGCGATCCAACCGCAACGCAAACGTCCGACCCCACGGTTTTCGACGTCAGATGGAGTCCTCTTCCGAGGCACTCCCGCTATCCAGCTTCTTCCGGTCCCTGGGGGCGAACGGGTCCTGACCGCTCGGGAGCCGCTTCGCCTTTTCCCTCTCCTCCTTCTCCATCTTCTTGATGAAGGCCGGCTTGCTCCAGCGTTCGCCGATCCTCAGGAAGAACGGGAAGGCGAATGACAGGGCGATGCCCAGCAACGCCAGGATCCATCCCGTGGCGCCGAAGAAGCGGGTGACGAAGTCGCTGAAAGGGAGGGCCCTGTTGGTCGTGTACATGACCTTGTAGGCCAGGAACTCGACCAGGGGCGTTGAGATCGCCACGAGCAGGAACGAGGGGACGCTGATCCACAGCAGGTTCTCCGGCGGCTTCGGCCAGACCGGCTTCCCCAACCACTTCTTCGCGGTCGAGCCGTGGTACATCCCCCAGGGCACGCCGATCCCGGCGATGAACACCCAGACCTGGTTCCACTGTCGGATGATCCAGGCGACCGACAGCGCCAGACCGAATATCACGGCAAGCGTCCCAAGGCCCCACAGGAAGGCGGCAAACGCCTGGTCGGAGACACTTCTCGCCCGAGGTTGCCTGCTGACCTTCTCTTTCTCAGGCTCGGGTTCTTCTTTCCTCGCGGCCTTCACGAGAGCGGTCCCGGGCCCGGCCGCCGCGGCTTCGCCGGCCAGGTCGCCCGCTCGAGCAGCCGGCGCTCCGGCGCCCGGCCGCTTCCTCCCGGTCGTCGGACGCTTCCACGCCTCGAGGCTTTCGCGCAGCATGGGATCCTCGATGGCGGCCGCTCCGGCGGCCTCTTCATCAGACGGTTCCTCAGCGGCCTCCTCCGGCGCATCCTCCTCCGGCTCCACCTCGGGGGCCTCGACCGAACCGTCCTCGAAGATGGTCACCTCACCGGCGACAAGCGGCTTGCGGTCGAATGAAGCTACAGGGATAGGGACCGAGCTTTCAGAGGAGGACTCGGCGGTCAGTTCGGCCTTGCAGGGCGCGCACAGCCCCCGCTCGCCGCTCTCGGCCGCGCACTCGGTGCATATCGGCCTTCCGCAGCGCTCGCAGGACCTGATCGCCACCTTTCCGGGATGGCGGTAGCAACCCCTGAACCCCGTCGAACTCGCCGCCAAACACGCACCTCCTTCGGTATGCCTATTATAGGTGCCAGGCACATAACCCTCTATCTATGACCCCGGGTCGACCGATCACGGCGCCAGGAAGAAGGGGTTATGCCTTCAGGGGTTATGTGCCTGGCACCTTTCGTCCATCACTGCGGTGTTGACCTCGGCGGTGAATGTTGTCAGCTCCCCGGGGGTCGGGAACTCATCCGACGAGAACAGGAACTCCTCGCTCACCGGGTTGAGCCTGAACCGCTCACGGTCGGCGGCGGGCACGCGCCTGGTGAACTCCTCGAACAGGGCCGTACCATTGAAGACGACCAGTGGGAAGAACGTCGCGCAGGTCAGCCCGTGCTCCTTGAGTATCCCGACGGTTCGCCAGACACTCTCCGCGGTCTCGCCGGGCAGGCCCACGATGAAGGTCAGTACCGGCTCCATTCCGGCACTCAGGACGGCCGTGGCCGCCTCTATCACGTCGTTGACTTCGAGCCGTTTGCGTACAACGCGCGCAAGGATCTCCTCGTTGAAGCTCTCGGCCCCGATGGCCACGTTGGTGAAGCCGCACTCCGCCAGGCGCGCGATGGTGGGGCGGTCCAGGTAGTCGGCCCGGGTCTGTATCTGGTAGGTGTAGGGGAGGCCCCCCAGCGTATCAAGGATCTTCGCCAGGCGCTTGTGGTTCATGGTGAAGGTGGCGTCCCCGAAGAAGAACGCGCCGGCCCCTCCGCTGAACCGGTCCGCGCAGTACTCCAGGACCTCGCGCACGTAGGACGGAGAATGGAAGCGGACCCTCCCGTTGTTCAGGGCCGGGTCCAGGCAGAACGCGCACGCCTCCGGGCACCCCCTCGAGGTGAGGAAACCAGCCCCCGGTATCCAGTCGCCGTGGGGGAGCAGCTCGGACAGGATCTCGAAGCGCCTGCCGATGTTGAACGCGTCGGACACCGTGTAAGGGTGGGGGAGGACGTCGAGGTCCCTGACCGGCGGCCGGACGGCGTTGTGGAATATGTCGCCGTCGGAGCGGTAGCTGATGCCCCGCAGGCCGTCCAGGTCGCGGCCGGCCTCCAGCCGACTGAGCAGCTCGAGGGCGGTGACCTCCCCCTCGCCGCGGACGACCACGTCAACGTGGCCGTCGGACAGGATCTCGTCGGGGTGCATCGTGGAGTACACCCCTCCCGTCACAAGTGTGCCTCCCGGCAGGGCTTCCCGGATCTCGGCGAGAAGGCGCCTGGAGTAGAGCGCCAGATTGTAGGTGGACAGCGTGACGAAGACGACGTCAGGTCGGTCCTCGTCGAGGGCCTGGAACAGGTACGCACGAGACGCCTCCGCGGCCCCGGCTGCCGCCATGAGCGAGCCGCTGAGCGCGTCCGGGTCGGTGTTGGGCTCATTGAAGAGGCGGGTCTCTCCGTGGACGTCGGCGACGACATTGGCCACGCTGACCGGGTGTCCGGCCGCCTCGAGGCTCGCCACAACGTGCATGGCCCCGTAGTCCGGGGCCAGCAGCTCCTTGTTCCGCAGCCCGGTGAGCCGCACCCTCCATGCGGGCTCGGGCCGCGCCTCCATCACGCCCAGCGCGGCCGTGTCGGAGATGAGCAGTGTCTTCAAGCGAGTCATGTAGAGCATTTTCTGTCAATGGCGGCCGGTTGGCAAAGCGGCGGGGGAAGGATTCCCCGCGCAGACCTCGGATCACGGGTCTTCACAAATGGAAAAGCCCCCTTGCGGGGGCTTCCCAAGCCATCGCTAATATCTCCGGCAAGTGCCGCCTGTAACGCTGTTGAAAATTCTTGAACAGACAGACGACTGGTTGCAACCGCTAAACGGTAGTTTTTTGACTTTTTTCGGTTATCACTCGGGGAATCGGTGTGCTGAGACCCGTCAACGGTACGGCAGATCCCGATGGCCGACCCGCATCGACCCCATCCTGGCCCTGTCGGAGATGTTGAGCAAGAGTGGCATGCAGTCCGAGGCGCGCAGGCATCCAAGCGAGCCAGTTGCGCAACTGACCTCGTCGAAGGCATCGACGCCGTCCACCCTCGCGTTGCCGCCCAGGGCTATGACGGGAACCGAATCCCCTGAGTTCAGCACCTCGTCCGAGCCGCCGCTGGGAGCCGCGTAACCCGCCGTGATGACAGTGAGGAGGTCCGGCTCGCAGAGCATGGTCCGGGTGAAGGGCTCGAAGGCCTGGTCCATCTCCTCACACACGCGGACCTTGCGGTCGGGCTTCCCCGAGTGGGACGCCTCCGCGGCCGCCGCCCAGCCGATCACCGCCAGGTCCTGCTCCTCCCGCAGGCAGTCGAGCGCCGCGGCGAGCTTCGCGCCGAGGTCGTCGGCCACATCGGGCGCGTGCTCGTCGATGAAAGTCATCCCCAGGGCGCAGGCCAGGCCGGCGTGGAAGACGTCGTCGGAGACCAGGGCCCCGGTGAACCCCCATTCCTCCCGCATGGTGGGGACGTCGGGCGGGATGGATGCCCACTTCATCAGCACGTAGTTCGGGGAGGTCATCCCATCCGCCTCGCGCCGGCGGATGACCGGATGGCCGGTGATGGTCTCAGCGGCCCAGCGGCTGAACCGCTCGCACTCGCGCGCGGTGAGGCTCGCCGCCTCAGGGGCTCCATCGATGGCAACGATCCCGGGCACAGGGTTGCGGAAGAAGACCGGGTCGGAGTCGCTGACGAGGGGGTTCGCCCCTCCGCGGAGGACCAGCGCCATGAACGGTCCCCCGAGATGGTGCACCGTCGCCGGGAAGTGCTCGGGGATATAGGCGGCGAGGGCGGAGGCGATCTCGGCGGCCTGGTTATCGGGCAGCTTCGCCGGTGAGGCCTGCACGTAGCGCTCGCCGGCGTCGATCATGGTCGCGGCCAGGCTGACGTGGACCACCACGTCGTCCGGGTCCAGCACCACCCCGGCGCCGAGCGCGTCGATGGCGGCGCGCCCGGGGTAAGGGCGGGCCCCGTACCCGAGCTGGTGCCAGCGGGAGAGGTCCAGCGACGGACAGACCCCGGGCCCCAGGGGATATACGTGGCCGCATGCCGCGGACCCGGTGAGCATGTCGAGGTTGGGAAGCGCGGCCGCCTGGAGCGGCGTGGTCCCGCCGAGGGTCGCCTGCGACCGGTCGGCGATGCCGTCCAGCAGGACCAGGAGCACTTTCATCACAACCCCCTCGCTCGAGCGTGTGGATAAATCTACAGGAACGGGAACCCCGCCGCCAGTTCACGACGGGCACCCTTGGCGGGAGGCCGCCCCGGGTTACTGATATAATAATTGTCGGCCGGCGTATACCGGTGTAACTGCTGGAGGTAGTTGGAGTGAGACGGGTCGTAACGGCCCTTTCGATATTAATCCTGCTGCTCATGCCGCTCATCTTCCTGTCCGGGTGCGGAGGAGGAGGGGGCGAGGCATCGAGCAAACCTGGAGCTTCGGCCCCCGCCGCCGCGAGTGCCCCCGTGGTCTCCGAGAGCGACCAGGAGGTCATCGAGGACATCGAGGATCCCGAGACCAGGAAAGCGGTGCTGGCCGCCGTCCACTACGCGGCGGACGCGAACTCGGGCTCGGAGTTCGAGGTCGGAGATACGCGTGTCGCGGATTGCTGGTGCAAGGTCAACGTCAGGCAGACGGGCGTTCCCAGGGACCAGGCCGTGACCTTCGACCTCTACCTGCGCCAGGGCGACGACGGTGCCTGGACCGTGGTGGAGAGCGGGACGGGACTCACCTCCGAGGACGTACCCGGCGCCCCCCCGGACCTCTTCGACTAGCGAACCCGAGAATTCACCTCAACCATCTTTTCTCATGGGAATTCACCTCAACCATCTTTTCTCATCACCGTCGGCCGTGAGAAATAATGGTTGAGGTCTTTTCTCACTTTTCTCACGTGCCGTATTCACGGGTGGCTTCCACCATCCAGCGCAGGTTCCGCGCGCTGATGCAGGCGTGGGTGTTTGTCTGGGAGACGATGTAGCCGCCGCCCGCGGCATCCCTGATCGAGTCGCGCACCTCCGCGAAGACCTCCTCGCGCGTCGCGTCGACCAGTGTGTGGGTGATGTCCACGTTGCCGATCAGGCAGAGCCGGTCCCCGACGCGGGCGCGGGCCTCCTTCAGGGTGACCCCGGCGGTGGGCTCGAGCGCATGCACTCCGTCATAACCCCAGTCCGCGATCATGGGCAGCAGGTCCAGGACGTTTCCGCAGGTGTGGAAGATTATCTTCACCCCTCCGGCATGCGCAGCCTCGGCCGCCCTGCGGAAGCTCTCTCCGAACAGGTCTTCCAGCATCTTCGGCGAGAGCATCGGCCCCGAGCGGTACGCCAGGTCGTCGCCGAACCAGAGGACCTTGACCCCCGACTGGCCGACCGCGCGGATGGTCTCGACGAGTATCTCGGTCTTGTAGTCGATTATGTCGCGGACGAACCCGGGATCGCGCCGGCACCAGGTCACGAAGTTCGTGAACCCCATGCCCTCGGTGATGTCCTGGTGCATGCTCAGGCCCACGCACGCCGCGATGGCGATTCTACCGCCGAAGAGCCAGTTCAGGATCGAGAAGTAGACCCTGGCTCCACGCGCGAACTTCGCCGGATCCTCCTTGCGGAACGCCTTCCAGGATTCCGGGTCGCCGATGAGCCCGTGGTCGTACATGGCGTAGATACCGCCGAAGCCGTCGTCGCAGAACCTGTAGGAGCGGCCCGCGATGTCCTGCACCTCCTCGTGGTCCACCAGGCGCAGCTTGAAGTACATAGCCAGCCCCAGGTCGAACCCCAGCTTGATGTCCGCGAGCAGGGCGGTGGAGAAGAACGGCAGGCCAAGCATGTACGGGTTCGCGAGCCTGCTGAGGACTGGCGCGGTCCTGTCCACCAGCCTCTGCACCCACGGCGCCCGGGTCAGCCTGTAGACCGGGACGTGGTAGTTGCCCAGCGCGTCGTCAATGGGCTTGGCGTCGAAGAGTTGGGAGAAGGTGGGTATCCTGTCCGGCTGCCTTCCGTCGAGGGCCGCCAGCACTCGCTCGAGACTGTTCATGTTACTCCCCCACGGCTGCCGTGAATACCTCATGCTTGGGGGCGGACTTCAGTCCGCCGTCTCGCCTCCGGGACTGAAGTCCCGGCCCAAGCTATGACGATGGGGGCGGACTTCAGTCCGCCCCCTGTGTCGCCTCTATTTCAGTTTGTCGCGGCCGAAGCCGAGCACGTTGCGCGCCGTGATCAGCATCTGGATCTGCCCGGTGCCCTCGAAGATGTCGTTGATCTTCGCGTCGCGCATCCACTTCTCCAGCAGCAGCTTGCGCGAGTACCCGAGCGGCCCCATCAGCTCGACGCACTTCTGGGTCACCTGGGTCACCACGAGGCCGGCCTTCGCCTTGGCCATCGACGCCTCGAGGCTGTTGCGGTCCCCGTTGTCCAGCATCCAGACCGCGCGCCATGTCAGCAGCCGCGCCGCCTTGAGGTTCGCCTCCATGTCCATGATGTCGCGCTCCAGGGCCGTCATCCTGTTGGGGCAGATGCCGTAGCGGACCTCCAGGCCCTCCTCGGCCATGGTCTGCTTCAACAGGTCCAGCGCCGCGCGCCCTACCCCGATGGCCATCGCGGCCACCATGGGCCTGGTGGCGTCGAAGGTGGCCATAACGCCCTTGAAGCCCTTGGTCCCGGCCGTCTTGGGGTCGACGACCTCGGCGCTCCCCAGGATGTTGGTCTCGGGGATGCGGCAGTCCATGAATGAGAGCGAGACAGTGTCCGAGCAGCGGATCCCCATCTTGTCCTCGATCTTGGTTATCTGCATGCCGGGTGCGCCGGCCTCGACTATGAACGGCTTGATGCCGGCCCTGCCCGCCTTGGGGTCCACCGTGGCCCAGACCACCACAAAACCCTTGGAATCCTCCAGGGCGCTCTTTCCCGCGGTGACGAATATCTTCTCGCCGTTCAGGACCCACTCGTTGCCGTCCTTGACCGCGGTGGTGCGGAGGTTGGCCGTGTCGCTTCCCGCCTCGGGCTCGGTGATGGCCATGGCGCCCCACACGGGCTCTTCGCCGGAGAACCGGGCCAGGAACTGCTCCTTCTGCTCGGGTGTCCCGGTGGCCTGCACCGCAGCGCCGCCCAGGCCCTGGCCCGGGAACGCGAGCGCTATACCGGCGTCGCCCCAGAATATCTCCTCGACCACCACGGCGGTGGTGAGCTGGCGCTCGGAGCGCTTCTTCTCGCCGCCCTCCTCCTTCTTCTCGCCGCCGCCGAGGCTGCCCCCGACGCCGCCCTTCATGAACCCGTGAACCATCTTGAGGAGGTCCACCGGCTTCTCGTGCTCCTCCTCGTCGTACTTGCGGGCCTGGGGGCGGACCGCGTTCTCCGCGAACATGCGAAGCATCTTCTGCGTGCCCTTGATCTTGGGCGAGAGCTCGAAATCGATAGTCATCTCAGTCCACCTCCTAAACCATTACCAGGCCCTCGAGGGCGCTGAAGGCGCGGGCGTTGCGGAACCAGAGCTCGGGCATGTTGTCACGGACGTACCCGTGACCGCCCATCACCTGGACCGCTCCGTCACAAACCTTCATGCACTTCTCGGCGGCGTAGTTCTTGGCCATGGCGGCGTCCTTGGCGAAATCCTCGCCCTTGTCGCACTTCCAGGCGGCCTCCCACAGGAGCATGCGGCTGGCGTCGGTCTCCATGAACATCTCCGCGACCATGAAGGCGATCGCCTGGCGGCTTCCGATGGGATCGCCGAAGGCTATGCGCTCCTTGGCGTAGTCGCGCGAGTGCTCGGCCGCCCTGCGCATCATGCCAATCGCCATCGCGGCCAGCGCCAGGCGCGAGCGTGAGAGCAGGTCCATGAAGTCGATGCCCCGGTCGCCGCCTACCTTGTTGGCCAGGGGCGCCTTGGCGTCCTTGAAGCCGACCTCGTATGTGGCGAGCGCCTTGAGGCCCATGTTCAGCTCGCGCTCGCCGACGGACACTCCCTCCGCGCCCTTGGGCACTATGAAGGCGTCCACCCCGGCGAACCCCATGCCCGGGTTGGTCGAGGCGAATACCAGCAGGTTGTCGGCCTCCCCGGCCAGCGGGACGAGGCACTTGGCGCCGTTGAGGATGTACTCCTCGCCGTCACGCACGGCGCTGGTGGTCAGCTGCGAGGGGCAGAACGAGTAGCGCGGCTCCACCAGCGCGGCCGCGGCCGGCGTGAACGCCTCACCGCAGGCCACCGGCAGGTACATCTTCTTCTGCTCGTCGGTGCCATACAGCAGGACCGTGTAGGCCATCACCGTCGGGGAGATGATATGCAGCGCGGTGGAGAGGTCTCCGTGGGCCAGCTCCTCGTAGGCGATGGCTCCCGTGAGCGCGCTCGCGCCCTCGCCGAATCCCCCGTACTCCTCGGGCACGCAGCTGGGGATTATCTCCAGCTCCCAGCCCGTCTTGACCAGGTCGCCCGAGACCTCCCCGGACTCGTCGCACTCCCTGGAGAGCGGGTCCATCATGTCGTTGGCGAAGCCGGCGATGGTCTCCTTGACCAGGGCCTGTTCCTCGCTCAGGTCGAACGAAAGCATAGGCTACTCCTCCTTTCGGACGGGACCCCGTCAGGACCCCGTGAACAACCCTTCATCCTGCAGCCGCTTGCGAAGCTCCCGCTTCAGGACCTTCATGGTCATGGTCAGCGGCATCTCGTCGATTATCCTCACCATCCTGGGGCACTTGTAGGCGGCGATGTGCTCCCTGCACCACTCGAGGAGCTCCTCCTCGGTGGCGATCTCCCCCGGCTTGAGCTGGACGAACGCAACCGGGACCTCGCCCTTGGTGGGGTGCGGTGCCCCTATCAGTGCCACCTCGTGCACCTTGGGGTTGAGCAGTATCTCCTCCTCCACCTCGCGCGAGAACACAGAGTAGCCCCCCGCCTTGACCACGTCCTTCTCGCGGTCCACGAAGTGCAGGTAGCCCAGACGGTCCCGGTAGCCCATGTCCCCGGTGTGGAACCACCCGTACTTGAACGCCTCGGCGGTGCGCTCCTCGTCCCCCCAGTAGCCCTTCATCACGTTGGGGCCCTTTACCACGAACTCTCCCACCTTGCCCCGCTTCTGGAACTTGCCCCCCTCGTCCATCACCCTGAGCTTGACCCCGGGCACGGGGATTCCCACGGTGCCGGCCCTGCGCGCGAAGTAGGGGTTTACGCTGATGATGGGGGAGGTCTCCACCAGCCCGTACCCCTCGATGAACTTGCCCCCCAGCGCCTCCAGCCGCTTGATCTGCTCTACCGGCATCGCGTCGGCCCCCGAAAGCCAGTATCGCATCGAGGACAGGTCGTACTTCTCGGGGTGGAACTGCAGCATGATGTTGTACATGGCCGGGACGCCGCAGAAGATGGTCGCCCGGTACTCCTCCATGTACTTCAGCGCCTTCTCCGGGTCGAAGAAGCGCATCAGCACCCCGGAGGCGCCCGAGTAGAAGCCCCCGATGATGCTGGTTGTGAACCCGAAGATATGCGCCAGCGGGAGCGCCGTGACCCCCATGTCCTTCCGCCCTATGCGGAGCATCCGGACCGACAGGGTCGCCGTGGAGAGCAGGTTTCTGTTGGTCAGGGTGGCGCCCTTGGGGAAGCCCGTGGTGCCGGAGGTGTAGAAGATGGCCACCGGATCGTCCCTCTCGAGCGGGACGGGGTCGACCGTCGCGTTCTCGAAGCCCTCCGCCAGGTCGTCCAGCGACATGAACCCCTCGGGAACCTGGTCGGCCTGGCCGATCATCGCCCAGTGATCGATGTCGGGCACCTTGCTCTTGTCGCGGATATTGAGCGCGAACAGCTCCGGCTCGGTTATGAGGAACCGGGCGCCGCAGTCGTTGACCGCGCGCTGTATCTCCTCGGCCTTGAGCATGTAGTTGAACGGGACCACCATCGCCCCCAGGCGCGCCGCCGCGGTGAAGATGAGGCCCACCTCGGGAACGTTGGTGAGCACCATGGCTATGCGGTCTCCGCGCTTGACGCCGAGCTTGTCGCGCATCGCCGCCGCCGCGGTGTTGCAGGCGCGCAGGGCGTCGTTGAAGGTCTGGGTCAGGCCGTCGTGGCCCTCTCCGAAGAACTTGTAGTGGACGGGGGTCTCGCGGATCGCGAACCTCTTGTCCCCGAACTTGCGCGCGGCCCGGTCTATGAGGTTGCCGACGGTGAGCTTTTCGGCCATCTACTCCCCCCTGGTGATTTCCCGGGGCGTGCCCCCCTGCGAACAGTCGCTATATTATATTACTGTTGAAGGCGCGGTCCATCGAGCGGCGAAGAGAGTCCAGCAGGCTCGTTTTCCGGGAGGTCTGAATGTGAAGAAGGCAATTGTTGCGACACCTGCGGCGTTGCTGCTCGCGGCTCTCGTCTCGATGCTCGCCCTCGGCTGCGGGGGCGGTACGAAGACGACTCCTGCCACCACGCCCGACAACCCACCTTCGACATCACCATCGACGACCCCGGGCAGCGTCCCCACCGGCACCGGCAAACCGAAGGTGCTCCTCTTCACCTCCCCGGGGTGAGCCCCCTGCGTCGATGCCGAGCGCCTGGTCCAGGTGCTGCAGCAGGAGATGCCGGGGCAGTTCGACTACGAGGAGGTCGACGTGACCTCCAACCTGGAGCTGGCGCAGAAGTACTTCGTGTCGGCGACCCCCACCCTGGTGGTGCTGGACCCGGCCGGCCGGACGGTGGACATACAGGTCGGAGTTCCCCCGAAGGAGACGCTGGAGTCCGCGCTGAAGGAAGCCGGCGCGACGTCGGATTAGTGGGAGCAACGTGTTCAGATCCGTTCAACGCCCGGGGAAACGCGCCGTCAGGAGCATATCCGCACTCGTCGTGACCGTGTGTCTCCTCACTGGAGGCACGGCCTACCTGGTCCAGGGGCGCGAAACGGCCCCTCTTGCTGGGCGGACGGCTGGGGGGAGGGCCGAGACCGGCAGGGCCGCCGAGACCGGCAGGGCATGGGGCCACGCCGCCGCCGCCGTCAGTGAGCTCTCCAGGACCTGGTATCTTGCCGAGGGCTCGACCGGCGAAGGGTTCGAGACCTGGGTGCTCGTCGAGAACCCCGGGGTAGAGGCCGCCGCGGTAGAGCTGACCTTCATCACGAGCAAGGGCCCTGTGTCGGGGCCCACCCTCACCCTCGCTCCGCTGACGAGAGAGACCGTCAACGTCGCCGACACGGTCGCCGACGAGCCCGAGGTCTCGACGGTCGTCGAGAGCGACCGGCCGGTGGTCGCCGAGAGGGCGATGTACGGGAAGGCGCGCCGCTGGGCACACGACTCGGCTGGCATCATCGAGCCGTCGAACACCTGGTACCTGGCGGAGGGCTCTACGGGCGAAGGGTTCGAGACCTGGGTGATGGTCCTGAATCCCGGGCCTTCTCCGGCGCGGGTGCGGATGACCTTCATGACCGGGGGCGGCCGCGTCGAGGGCCCGGCCTTCACCCTGCCCGCCTTGACCCGCAAGACCGTCAACGTAGCGGACACCATCCCCGGGGCCTGGGAGGTCTCGACCACCGTGGAGAGCGACAACCCTGTCGTGGTCGAGAGGGCCGTCTACGGGGTGGACCGCTCCTGGGCCACGGGCTCGGCGGGGCTGACATCGGGCGCGCCGACCTGGTGCCTGGCCGAGGGCTCGACGGCGGGCGGCAACCAGACGTGGGTCCTGGTGCAGAACCCGTTCGCCCAGGCCGCGAACGTCACGGTCAGTTACATGACCTCCTCCGGCACCATTCGCGGTCCAGGCGCGCTGCTCGCTCCGTTCTCACGGAAGAGCTTCTTCGTAAGTGATGTCGTCCCGGACGCCTGGGAGGTCTCGACCACGGTCTCGAGCGACCGGCCGGTGGTCGCGGAGCGCGCGGTCTACGGCCCGGAACGCTCGTGGGCGACCGGATCGGCCGCCGTCCCGTCGGGCGAGCGTACCTGGTTCCTGGCGGAAGGTTCCACCGGGACCGGGTTCGAGACCTGGGTGCTCCTCCAGAACCCCACCGCGACCGCGTCCACCGCGCAGCTCACATACCTAACCGACGGTGGCCTCGTCGAGGGGCCCGCGGTCACACTCCAGCCCGGGAGGCGCCGGAGTGTCAACGTCGCCGATACGGTGCCGGGGCGCTGGGGAGTCTCGACCATTGTGACAAGCGACAACCCCGTGGTGGTCGAACGGGCCGTCTACGGGGACAGGAGCTCCACCGTCGCGGGCAGGACGCTCATGGCGGGTACCTCCTTCGAGACGTCCGCGTACACGCTCACCGGCGGAGGGTGCCCGGAGGGCTCCGCGACACTGATGGTGATGGGCGGGGTGCACGGGAACGAGTACGCCGGCTTCAAGACCGCCGAGACATTGACCCGCGCGGTGGTCTCGGAGGGCAGGCTGGTGGTGGTCCCGCACGCGAACCAGGCGGCGATATCGATCAACGCCAGGTACTACAACAAGGACCTCAACCGTTGCTTCCCCGGGGTGGAGGAGGGGACCGCCGAGGACAGGCTGGCCTGGGAGCTCATGGAGCTGGCGCGTAACAGCGACATCGACCTTCTGCTCAACCTCCACTCGGCCGACAACTTCCACCTGGTCGACGCGGATGCGGTGGGCCAGACGATCATACTGGACGACCAGGCGATAGCCGTGCAGGCGGGCCTGGCCTGCGATGCGGCCAACCTGTCTATCACCGACCCTATCGAAAAATTCTCGCTTTTGCTCTGGCCGATACCGACCAGCGCCACCTACGCTGTCTACTACGGCGAGGGCAAGCCGGCCTTCGGCGTGGAGGTGTGCGAGAAGATGGACCTGGCGCGGTAGTGCGCCGAACAGCTCCTGGTGGTAAAGGCGTTCTGCGAGCAGGCGGGCGTCACCATCGACAACTGGGACGAGCTGTTGCGGTGACCCGACCGGCATGTTGTTTTGAAGGTCGGGGGTGCTTGGGCTAGAATTAGCGGCACGGGGCAGTAGCTCAGTCGGGAGAGCGCATCCCTCGCACGGATGAGGTCAGGGGTTCAAATCCCCTCTGCTCCACTTCTCCCAATCAACACGTCACTGAGGGGATTGGTGAATGAGAATTCACCTCAACCATCTTTTCTCACGTGGGAGGTCGCAATTGGCCTCAACCGCCTTTTCTCGTCAGTTTTGAGAATTAATGGTTGAGGTGAATTCTCATCAGTGTGACTCGATGAAGTCGACCACCGTTTCGATTGACGTGTCGTGCTCGGGGTCGAGGGCGTCGGTCGGGTTCATCGACGCTACTTCCGCCCAGTGCCCCGCTACCAGCTCGGCCTCGTTCTCGGGGGTCGCCTCGTCGTCGAACCCGGCCGACGTCGCGCTCAGTACCGACCAGGCCCACGTATCCTCGGAATAGTCGGACAGCTGCAGCACGAAGAAGTCGGGGTTCTGACCGGCGAAGGCGTCCACCTTCGTGTAGAAGTTCCACGCGTCGACGTCCAGCCCGGGCATGTCGTTCTCCGTGCGCATTACGCAGAACTGCGGCTGGGTAGAGCTTGCCTTCCAGTATGGAGAGGCATTATCGAGCTGTCGCTTGATGAAGGTGCGATGGGAGTTGAAGATCATCGTCCTGAACATCTGCACCTGCTCTTCGGTGAGCCCGAGGGGATTATCAGGGTACACGGTATAGTCGTACAGGTCATAGTAGCCGCTCAGGGAGATGACCCCTTCGATATCGGACCTGGAGCAGCCCTCGGCCTGCAAATACCGGATGTCCGTCGCGAGTAGCGAGACCAGGTATGCGCCCGCAGATTGCCCGAGGAGGAAGATCTCGCCCGGGTCGCCGTAGTATTCTCCTATGTGCGCCTTGACCCAGGCGAAGGCGGCGGCGACGTCCTCGATGTGATCCGGGTGTACGGCGGTTCCGTTAGGCAATGACAGCTCGTAGTTGACCAGCACGGTTGTGTAGTGATAGAGGCCCGCGTACGTCTTACCCAGCTCCGCGTAATCGGCCTTGTCGCCACTCGAGAGCCCGCCCCCGTGAACGAAAACGAGGACCTTGTTATACGACCAGAACGCGGGGTAGTAAACGTCGAGCGTGTGCCTGCTGTTACCGTCCTGGATATACTGGATACCAGACACCACCCTGAACTGCTGCCTCATCGCCTGTCGATCGGATCGAGCACCGACGGCCCCCGCAGCCCCGTGCCAGCCGGACACGGCGGTCACACCGAGCAGGGTCGTCGCAACAAGTACGGTCATGATCCATCGAGATCGCCTTCCGGTTATGCTCCACATGACTCCTCCTTCTGCTGCGCCGGTATATCGAAAATATTAGACCCTTAATTAGACTCCAGTCAAGTATTTGGTACTAAAATATAGTCTGGCAGCGATCGGTCCGTTTTGCCGTTTGAATCCGCTGGCATACGAGGGCGTGGCCCGCGTGATACCGGGGCGAAGGTGGCGTATGATACCGGGATGAAATCCCGGCCCGGGAGGATCCGGGCCCATCAGGGGAAGCCCCGGCCCGGAGGGGCGCCCCGGTTCCCGGGTGAGAAGGCAAGGACGGCATGGACGAAGACGAGCAGCCGGAGGACGAGCGGGCGGGAACACCGCGCCGTTTCACCAGGCCCATGGTCGTCCTGACGCTTGTGGTGGCCGGCCTCGTGTGCATCGTACTGGTCGGGGCGGCCGGGTGGTACCAGTTCGCGCACCGCGCCGGCGAGCCGATCGAGGTGGTAAGGACCCACGCCATTCCGGGGACGGACCTGACCGTCGGCGAAGGCATCTACGACTTCATCAGAGAGCAGGGCATCGAGATAGTGGACCTGGGGTTCAAGCCGAGCTGGGGTGCCGAGGAGGTCGCCGACGGTGTGTGGATGGTCTCATATGTCTACGAGGTCGGGCGCGAGGCCCACTGGGTTTCCTGGAAGGTGTACGAGGGGAGCGGAAAGGTCGTGCCGCAGGATGACCTCGCCCGGGAGCTCTGGGGTGGATAGCCGGCCAAATGCGATATAATTGAGTCCTCGGGGGGTAGGAGAGTAGGATTCCGGCAAGAAAAAAAACCCCGGGCGTTTGTACTGGGAGGTGTGGAGATTGACCAGAGGTGCTCACGGCCACGAGAAAGTCGGCGAGGAGATATTACGGGTGCTGTGCCCCAACTGCAGCAACCGGGTGACCATCGAACCGGATGAGGACGAGGTCAAGTGCCCGCACTGCGGCAACAAGGTGAAGAGGCCAAAGAAGAAGTAGCCTTTGGGCTCTGGTGCTGCATTCGGCAGGGCCGGGTCCCTTAGCGAGGAGGGGGAAGTTGGAGCTTGAAGTATCGACCAGGGATGTCGGGGAGCATACGGTCATAAAGCTCAAGGGTGAGGTCGACATCTACACCGCGCCCTCGCTTCGCGAGACGATCGTCGACGCCGTTGAGAAGGGCCGCTACAAGATAGCGGTGGATCTTGACGAGGTCGACTTCCTCGACAGCACCGGTCTCGGTGTGCTGGTCGGGGGCCTCAAGAGGGTCAAGCAGCACGACGGGGAGCTGGGGATCATCTGCAACCAGGAGAAGATCCTGCGCATCTTCAAGATCACCGGGCTCACCAAGATCTTCAAGATGTACGAGAACACGGACGAGTTCTAGACACCGAAGAGTCCGTACGCGGTTCTCAGGGATCCGGGGCGACACTATTTTCGGGGCGGACCCAATGTCCGCCTCGTGTTGTTTTGAGGCGGAGTCATGAAGAGCGACTGGAAAGAGACGGAGCGCCAGGCCGAGCAACGCCGGTTGATGGTGGAACGCCAGATACGGGCCAGGGGAGTCCGTGACGAACGGATCCTCGAGGCCATGCTCAGGATCCCGCGCCACCTGTTCGTACCGCCCGCTCTCCGCCCCAGGGCCTACGAGGACTCGCCTCTCCCCACTGCTGAGGGGCAGACGATCTCGCAGCCTTATATCGTCGCGTGGATGACCGATCTGCTGGGGCTGAAGGGGGACGAGGTGGTCCTCGAGGTGGGCACGGGCAGCGGATACCAGGCCGCGATACTGGCTCTGCTCGCCGGGAAGGTCTATACCATCGAGCGCATACCCGCCCTGGCCGAGAGCGCCCGCACCATCCTCTCGGAGTTCGGGCTCGACAACGTCGAGGTCATCGTCGGGGACGGCACCAGAGGACTTCCTGAGCATGCTCCCTATAAAGGTATAATTGTCACCGCCGGCGGGCCGAGGGTGCCCGACGTGCTCGTCGAGCAGCTCGACGAAGGCGGAAGGCTGGTGATCCCGGTCGGTCCCTCGTCGCTCCAGATGCTGACCGTCGTGGAGAAGAGGGGCGGAAGGATCTTCACCGAGCAGAAGGGCTCGTGCGTCTTCGTGCCTCTCATAGGGCAGCACGGCTGGGAGTGAGACTGAGACAGGGCCGTAGCCGGAACCGGCTCCGCCGCCCGACCCGATTCAAGGAGGAAGATGTTACCGGTTATCGTTATGCCGACCTACAACGAGATTGAGAACATAGAGAAGATCGCGCGCGAGATACTGGCGCTCGACTGCGGCGCGCAGCTGCTGATCGTCGATGACAACTCGCCGGACGGCACCGGGGAGGCGGCCGACCGCCTGGCTTCCGAATCCGAGATGGTCCACGTCGAGCACAGGGCCGC
Source organism: Actinomycetota bacterium (assembly GCA_043807425.1). Classification (GTDB taxonomy): domain Bacteria; phylum Actinomycetota; class Geothermincolia; order Fen-727; family Anoxymicrobiaceae; genus JAHJCO01. The sequence goes on along the minus strand of JAZDFZ010000034.1, from coordinate 22,597 downwards.
CAAGCAGGGCCTGGGGACCGCCTACAAGCACGGGTTCCAGGTGGCACTGGGGATGGGCGCCGACTACATCTTCGAGATGGACGCGGACTTCTCACACGACCCGCGCTACGTCCCGCAGATGCTCTCCGCGATCGAGCAGCACGACATCGTCATCGGGTCCCGCTACGTCGAGGGAGGCGGGACGCGCAACTGGAGCATCATCAGGAAGTTCATCAGCCGGGGCGCGAGCGCATATACGCGGCTGCTGACCCGTGTGAAGGTGCACGACACCACCAGCGGGTTCCGCTGCTACCGCCGCGACGTGCTGGAGAGGATCGATTTCTCGCGGGTATCGGCGTCCGGCTACGGCTTCCAGGTGGAGATGACCTACGTCTGTGAGGTCATGGGGTTCGATATCTTCGAGCTGCCCATAATCTTCACCGACAGGCGGGTTGGCCAGTCAAAGATGAGCAAGGACATCATGTGGGAAGCGATGTGGATGGTGGCCGGGCTAAAGAAGAAGTACGGCGACCTGCGGCCGGTGGGGGACGGGTCATGAGGCGGATCAGCGAGCAACTGGACCACCTCTTCGAGCCCAGGACCATCGCGGTGATCGGCGCCAGCAACCGGATGGGCAAGTGGGGCTACATAGTCCCCGCGAACATCCTGGCCGGCGGGTACAAGGGAAAGGTCTACCCGGTCAACCCGAAGGAGACCGAGATACTGGAGTGCCCGTGCTGCCCCAGCATCATGGACATCGACGACGAGATAGACCTGGCGGTGGTCACCATACCCGCCGAGCGCGTCGTCCCGGTGATCGAGCAGTGCGTGGCGAAGGGCGTAAAGACCTGCATCGTCATATCCGGCGGCTTCTCGGAGACCGGCGAGCGGGGGGCGGAGCTGGAGCGCGAGATGGTCGCGGCGCTTGGGGAATCGGATATGAGGCTGGTCGGCCCCAACACCATGGGCATCTACTCCGGCCCGGTGTCGCTACACGCCCTGATGCCGCCGGTGAGGCCCGTGGCGGGCAAGATAGCGTTCGCGGCGCAGAGTGGAAACCTCGGCACCCAGATGCTGAGCCTGGGAAAGGCGCTCGGGGTGGGGTTCTCCCGGTTCGTATGCATTGGCAACGAGTCGGAGCTGAAGTGCGCGGACTACCTGGAGTATTTCGCCGAGGACCCGGCCACCGAGGTCATCCTCCTGTATATAGAGGGCCTGCGGGAGGCCCGCCGGTTCGTGGAGGTGGCGGCCGAGACGTCGCCGAGGAAGCCCATCGTGGTCATGAAGGCGGGCAAGACCGACGCCGGCGCCCGCGCGGCCCGCTCCCATAGCGCCGCGCTCGCCGCGGACGAGTCGATATTCGACGGGGTCATGAAGCAGGCCGGGATGATCGAGGCCGACACCACCGAGGAGATGCTGGATATCGCCAAGGCGTTCGCCGCGATCCCGCACCCGCGGGGCAGGCGGGTGGGAGTGCTGACCTGGGGAGGCGGCTGGGGCGTGGTGACCGCCGACGCGCTCGCCAAGCACGGCCTGGAGCTGGTGCGGCTGCCCGACGAGACGCTCGCCGAGCTCGACGCGGTGCTGCCGCCTTACTGGAGCCGCGGCAACCCGGTGGACCTGGTGGGTACACTCGACCTCTCCATGCACTTCCGGTGCCTGGAGATAATCGTGCGATGCGAGGTAGTGGACAGCGTAATCACGCTGGGCACCATGGGGGCGACCTCCAGCTTCCAGTCGTTCGTACTGGAGGGGCAGGCCAACGGCGACGTCGAGCGCGACACCCTGAAACCGAGGGTGATCGGCACCGAGTTCCTCGCGGCCCTGCAGAAGACCGACGAGGCGTACCGGAACGAGGTCAAGCGCCTGATGAAGGAGACAAGCAAGCCCATCATCGCGGTCTCCTTCCCGACCTCCGGGGCGATAACCCCCATGCTGGCGCGGCAGAGCGAGGTCGTGATCTACCCCTCTCCCGAGCGCGGGGCCAAGACCCTGGCGGCACTCTACGAGTACCACCGCTTCCTCGAGAGGGAACATGTCCTCGCACAACGTTGAGGTTGATCAACCCATGGAAGATCCCGTGGGGTCGGAGGTTTGCAGTGCCGTTGGAGTACGTCGATTTCGACAAGGTCATTACGCAATGAAAACCTCCGACGCCACTCTGTCTTTATGATGCTTGTACTCAAGGCTCTGTTCCTGGGCATCGTGCAGGGAATCACCGAGTTCCTGCCTGTAAGCTCCAGCGGGCACCTGATCCTCTTCGAGCGGGCGTTCGGCTGGAGCCAACTCGGGCTCTCCTTCAACGTGGCGGTCCACCTGGGCACCCTTCTTGCGGTCCTTGCCTACTTCCGGCACGCCTGGGCGCGGGTCATCCGTGGGTTCTTCCTCTCGTTCCGGCACAAGCCGGCCGAGTGGGACCTTGACATGAGGATGGCCTGGATGCTGGTGCTGGCGAGCATCCCCGCCGCCGTTGTCGGCGCCGCCTGGGGCGACACCATCGAAGGTCACACCAGCACGCCGTTCTGGGTGGCCGTCTTCCTGGTGGCCGGCTCGCTGGTCATGCTCGCCGCGGAGAGGTGGGGCAGGCGCGAGCGCTCCATCCTCCAGGTGAGCATGCGCGACGCGGGGGTTGTGGGATGCGCGCAGGTGCTGGCGCTCCTGCCCGGGACCTCGCGCTCCGCGATAACCATATCCGCCGGGATGCTGGACGGGCTCGAGCGCAAGGCCGCCGCCGAGTTCGCGTTCCTCATGTCGGCGCCGATCATCGCGGGAGCGGGCATCTGGGAGGGCCAGAAGGTGGTCAGGCACGGCTTCGGCCCCGCCGGTACGGGGGTGTTCGTGGTCGGATTCCTCGCCTCCGCGGTGACGGGATTCCTCGCGGTGGGGTTCATGATGCGGTACCTGAAGACGGGCACGCTAAACCCGTTCGTGGTCTACAGGCTGGCGCTGGCCGGTCTGGTGTTCCTGATTCTGGTGGTGACATGAACGGACGCAGGATAGCGGGACACGGAAGGGAAAACCATTGGTGAGAATCAAGGGAGTGCGATGCACGAGCTCGGTGTGACAGAGAGCATGCTCGACGTGGTGCTCAGGCACGCGGCGGGCAACCGCGCCACCAGCGTGACCAGGATCAACCTGGTGCTGGGCGATTCCAGCACCGTTATGGAGGAGTCGGTGCGGTTCTACTTCGAGATCATCGGAAAGGACACCATCGCGCAGGGGGCCGAGCTCAACTTCAGGCGGGTGCCTCTCAAGGCGAAATGCCCCGAGTGTGGCGAGGAGTTCCAGGTCGTCGAGTACGACTTCACCTGTCCCGGCTGCCAGGGCACGAAGACGGAGATAATATCGGGCCGGGAGTTCCAGGTGGAGTCCATAGAGATCAGCTAGGAGGCCACAATGGAGATCGAGGTCCTCGAGGGCGTGTTCGATGCGAACGAGATGATCGCCGCGGAGAACCGCAAACTGCTGGACGGATCCGGCGTCTACATGATCAACCTGATGGCCAGCCCGGGAGCCGGCAAGACCTCGGTGATCATGAGGACCCTGGAAGGGATGAAAGGCCATCTATCCGGCGCGGTCATCGAGGGTGACATCGCGGGCAAGGTGGACTCTGAGCAGATAGCGGCGACCGGCGTCCCCGCGGTCCAGATAAACACGGGAGGCTCCTGCCACCTGGAGGCCCGGCAGGTCAACGGCGCACTGAAGCACCTGGACCTGGAGGAGACGGACCTGGTCATCGTGGAGAACGTGGGCAACCTTGTATGCCCCGCGGAGTTCAAGCTGGGTGAGGACCTCAAGGTGATGATACTCTCCGTCGCCGAGGGCCACGACAAGCCGCTGAAGTACCCGTTGATGTTCTCCGAGAGCGACGTCCTCATAGTCAACAAGACCGACCTGATCCCCCACACCGACTTCGATATAGATGCCCTCGAGAAGACCGTGCTCAAGATGAACCCCGGGGTGGTCATCTTCAAGGTATCCTGCAGGACGGGCGAGGGGCTCGAGGAGTGGAGCAGCTTCCTGGTGAAGAAGGTGAGAGACGCGAAGCAGGCCGCGGCGTGTTCTTAGAACCCCAGAAAAAAATCCTACCTAAACACTTGAGTCTTCGTAGCCCGCTTGAGTATAATCCTGGCAAAATAGCCAGAGCCGACCGGACTCCATGAGCCTCGGTGCGGCTCTGTGACATTATAGGCGGTACCGACCTCTAACCGCGGCCGGGGAGTCCCGGTCAACGCAATACGGCTTCTTGTTGTTTTATTTCTCGTTCCCGAACGCGGGAATACGGAGGTGGAGATGCCGATAGAGGGTATCCGAAAGGTCAGGGAAGCGGAGGAAGAGGCCGAGGATAAGATCGACGCGGCCTCGGAGCGCGCCGAGCGCATCATCGCGGACGGGAGTGACGCGGCCTCCAGGGTGCTGGCCGCGGCGGAGGGCAGGGCTTCGGCCAGGGCCCGAGAGATACAGGAGCAGGCCCGCCTGGAGACCGACGTCGAGATCCGCGCCATCGAGCAGGCCGCCGAGAAGGAACGCGAGCGGGTCACCCGCCTGGCCGAGATGCACCGCGACGCGGCGGTGAAGGTCGTGCTCGAGGCCATGGAACGATGAGGACGCGTCTTGGCGATTGACCCGGTAACCAAGATAACCGTCATAGCGCACAACACCATCGAGGACGACGTCGTGGAGGCCATGTACCGCCTCGGCACCGTCCACATCGATACCGTCGAGACTGACGAGCTCCTGGACGCGAAAATGCTCAGCGAGAGCGAGAACCACGAGGCCCGCGGCTACAGCTTCGCCGTCGTCCAGATCGAGTTCATCCTGGGGTTCCTGAGGCGGCACGCCACGGAGAAGCCCGGCTTCCTGAAGACCATGATCCGGGACAAGTACCCGATGACCCTGGAGGATTTCGAGAACGCGGAACAACTCGTGGACCTCGACAGGCTATACCACGAGGTCTCCGATTCCGAGAGGCGCTTCGTCAACATGAAGGCCAGAAAGGCGAAGCTCGAGGCCGAGAGGGACGAGCTGCGGTACTGGGCCGACCTCGTGATACCGATGGAGGAGCTCCACGGCGAGCACCTCTTCGCCCTGAAGCTGGTGAGGATACTCGACACCGACTTCGACGCGGTGACGGCCGAGCTGGAGGCGGAGGTGCCCGAGAGCTCCGTCGAGGTCGTCACCCGGCGGACACCCTGGGTGAGCTGCCTGATCATCTACTATCCGCCCGTCGAGGAGGAGTTGCTGACTCTGCTGGCCCGCCAGAAGGCCGAGATCGTGACCCTGCCCGACATCGAGGACGAGCCGGAGGAGCGCCGGGAGCACGTCGAGAGGGAGATCGCCTCCATCGACCGGCGGCGCGAGGACCTGGAGGAGAAGGTCGAGGGCCAGATGTACCTCGTCTCCTCGCTGGAGGTGCTTCGGGAGTTCATGGTCAACGAGAGGCGGAAGATCGAGGTCACCACCTCCTTCGGGGCCACCAGCTCCACCGTCGCCGTGGAGGGCTGGCTCGCCGAGGACAGTGTGGACTTCACCACGGAGAGGCTGAACGCGGTCGCCGATGAGCTGGCGCTCGAGGTCAGCGAGCCCGCCGAGGAGGACAACCCGCCCGTGAAGCTCAAGAATCCGGGGTGGGCCAGGCCTTTCGAGCTGCTGGTGAAGATGTACGGCACCCCGAACCGCAGGGAGTACGACCCGACAGTGGTCATGGCCGTCTCGTTTTCACTGTTCTTCGGGTTCTGCATAGGGGACTTCGGCTACGGGCTGTGCCTGCTCGTCGCGCTGTACCTGCTCAGGAGGTTCCTCCCCCTTGGCGATGGGGCGAAGGACTTCATGACCTGCCTGATGTACGGATCGGTGTTCGCGATAGTGATAGGCGCCCTGACGGGCTCCTACTTCGGCATCGAGACGGACAAGCTGCCGCTGTTCCTGCAGAAGATCGGCGTGCTCGACCCCCTCGACCGGACGTTGCTGGTGATGGGGGTCTGCATAGGGATCGGCATGGTCCACATGCTGATTGGCACGGGCGCGGAGATGCGTGACAACTGGAAGGCGGGGGACAGAAGCGCCGCCCTCATCGACCAGGGGCTGATCTTCCTGCTGTTCGTGGGAGGCGCGCTTGCCGCGGTACTCACGGTGATCGGCCTGACACCGGCCATGGCCGTCGTCTGGGTGATCCTGGCTGTCGTGGTGGCGATGATACTCCTGCTGGGGCGGAGCGCGAAGAGCATACCCGGCAAGCTGGTCAACGGCCTCTACGAGACGTACGGCACCGTGGTGGGCTACATATCGGATGCCATCTCCTACGTCCGGCTGTTCGCCCTGGGACTTGCCACCTTCATCATCGGGATGGTGATAAACATCATGGCCGGCCTGGTCCAGGGGATAGCCCCGGTCATCGGGATCATCCTGATGCTGGTGATCCTGCTGGTGGGGCATACCTTCAACGTGGCGATCAACCTCCTGGGTGCGTTCGTGCACCCGCTGCGACTGGAGTTCGTGGAGTTCTTCGGCAAGTTCTACGACGACGGCGGCGCTGAGTTCAAGCCGTTCGGAGTCGAGTCAAAGGTAGTGATGATAAAGGAGCCGGAAGGCACGACTGACGTGCCCTCTTGAAAGGAGGAGGCAATTGTTCGGAGCCTTACAAGGAGCGGTCAACGTAGCCAAGGCCGTCACATGGGGTGGGCTGACCGGTTACCAGTGGGCGATTCTCGGGGCCGCGCTCGCTTTCATCGGGGGAGGCATGGGGTCGGCTGTGGGTATCACCTACGTGAACCACGTGGCCAGCGGAATCCTGGTGGAGGACCCCGACAAGTTCGGGCCGTTGCTCCCGCTCATCGCCATCCCGGGCACCCAGGGTGTGTATGGATTGATCACGGGGATCCTGGTCCCGATATTCTTCGACCTGCCGAAGCTCGCGGCGTCCAAGGGCCTGCTGGTGTTCTTCGCCTGCCTGCCGGTCGCCTTCGTGTGCTTCCTGTCGGCGGTATACCAGGGTCTCTCCTCGGCGAGCGCCTCGGGGATGGTCGCCAGGAGGACCGAGGAAGCCGGCAAGGCACTGATACTGCCGGCGCTGGTCGAGACCTACGCGGTCTTCTCGTTGATCCTTACGATCTACTTGTTCACGCAGATAAAAGGATAGGGTGACAGTCACCCCCGGAGGCGCATGAGATGCCGTTAGACAAGCTGTTAGAACGGATACTCCACGACGCCGAGCAGCATTCGCTCCAGATAGTCGGGAACGCGCAGAGGGAGCACGACCGGCTGCAGGAGACGGCCGAGGCCGAATCGGAGCACACGTACGAGCGCATGGTCAGGGCCGCGGAGCGGTCCGCCGCTGACGAGAAGAAGCAGCGCGTGACCATCGCCGGGCTTGACGCCCGAAAGTCGGTGCTGGAGAGGAAGCAGGAGATGATCGCCGGGGTCTTCGAGGCGGCGGTCTCGGCCGTCCGGGACATGCCCCCGGCCGAGTACGTCGAGAGAATGGCCGGGCAGCTCGAGGCCTCGGGCAGGCGCGCCGGTGACGTGCTTCTCTCGCCCCGGGACCGCGAGAGCGTGGGAGAGCGGCTGGTGGCACGCGCCAACGAGCTGGTCTCCTCCACCGGCGCCGCGGGCGCCTTCACCCTCGCGCCCGGCACCAGGGACATCGCGGGAGGGTTCATCCTCTCCAGCGGGGGCATCGAGATCAACTACTCGCTCGAGGCGCTTATAAACTCACGCAAGGAGGAGTTCGAGCCAATGGTCGTTGAGGCTTTGTTCGGTGAGGCCGACTGATGAGGCGCTTCTCCTCGTGTCTCGCGATGGCCGGGTGAGGTCCCGATGAAACGGCCCCTCACGCTGTTCAGCCAGGGAAGCACCTACGGGCACGCCGTCGGCCGGATCATGGTCCACGAGGCGGGGCTGCTGAACATGCAGCAGATATACCGCATGATCGAGGCCGACTACGGCGAGGCGCTTGCCGTGGCGGGCGAGACCGTCTACGGCCCCTACCTGGAGGGAGCAACCACTCAGGCGGAGGTCGAGGATGGGTTGATGAGGTTCCTGGCCAACCAGTACCAGTTCATCGACCGGGTCACCAGCGGCTCCCTCGTGGGCGAGTTCCTGCACCTCAAGTACGACTTCCACAACCTCAAGGTCCTGCTCAGGGAGAAGTACTTCGGGGGTATGGAGGGCGACGGACTCCTGTCGGGCCTGGGCTCCGTGGAGGTGGACTCGTTGAGGGGGATGGTCGAGGGCGAGGGTCGGGCCGCGGTCCCCGACTACATCCGAGAAGTCGCCGAGAAGGTCTCGGACGCCATGGAGCAGGGGGAGCCCGATCCCCAACGCATAGACTCGATAGTGGACCGGGCGTTTCTCGAGCGGCGCCTGGCCGTCGCCGAGGATACCCGCAGCGAGCTGCTCGTCGACTTCAGCAGAGCGGCCATCGACCTCGCCAACATCCTGATCCTGGTGCGGGGCCGGAAGCTGGACAAGGGTCCCGAGTTCTACGAGGAGGCCCTGGCTGCGGGGGGCGAGTTCAAGCGCTCGCGGCTCTTCAAGCTCGAGGGTGAGACCGTGGGTGCGGTGGCCGCGGCGATGCCCGGCTCGCGGTACGCCAGGATGCTCGCCGTCATGCTCGAGCAGGGTGACGAGGTGACCAGGCTCACCTCGTTCGACCGGGCGTCCGACGAGTTCCTGCTCGAGGAGCTGCGCCAGTTCTCGACCGTCTCGGTCGGGCCGGAGCGGGTGGTGCGCTACATGCTGGCGCGTGAGAACGAGGTTGCGATGCTGAGGGTGATCTTCGTGGGCAAGCTCAACGCACTCAGCCCCGAGGTCATCGAGTCACGCCTGCCGGTCACCCACATACGGGAAGCGACGAGGTGATCCTGTGAGGATGGCGATCCTGGGCGACGAGACCGCGACCGAGGGGTTCAAGGCGCTGGGCCTCGACGCTTTCACGGTCTCGGGGCCCGCCGGGGCGCAGGAAGTCTGGCGGACGGTGGACCCCGAGAAGTACTCGATAATCTTCGTGACGGAGCCAGCGTACCGGGCGCTCGCCGAAGAGCTGGAGCCGCTCCGGGAGAGGGTCTACCCGGTGGTGACGGTCATCCCGTCGGTCCTGGGCGGCAGGAACGCCGGGCGGGACGAGATCAGGGCCCTGGTGGAGAAGGCGGTGGGGACCGACATCATGTTCCGCGAGGAGTAGACACACGTAATAAGAGTGATGTTGCAAAAGTGCCTGACCCCTTTGCAACATCGTTGAGCAAGAAGGAGAGATGATGGCTGACGACGACCTGGCGGGTGAGATAGTAAGGGTCGCCGGACCCCTGGTGGTTGCGCGCGGCCTCCCCGCGCCGAAGATGTATGACCTGGTCAGGGTCGGGGAGCAGGGGCTCATGGGTGAGGTCATCGAGCTGAGGGCCGAGGACGCCTCCATCCAGGTGTACGAGGAGACGGGTGGGCTGGGACCGGGAGACCCCGTGTATACCACGGGCGGGGCGCTCAGCGTCGAGCTGGGGCCGGGGTTGCTCGAGTCCATCTACGACGGGGTGCAGCGACCGCTGAACCTGCTGCGCGAAATGGAGGGCAACTTCATCACCCGGGGAACCGACATGCCGGCGCTGAGCCGGGATCGCGATTGGGAGTTCGTACCCGTAGTGAAGGAGGGGGACGAGGTTCAGCCCGGCGACCTGCTGGGGACCATACAGGAGACGCCCGTCATAGAGCACCGCGTGCTTCTCCCGCCGGGGGTGAAGCCAGGCCGGGTGCAGTCCATCAGGTCGGGGGCCCTGAAGATCACGGACGTGGTTGCCGTGGTGGGAGACGGAGAGTCCGCCACGGAGGTGACCCTCCTCCAGCGCTGGCCCGTTCGCCGGGCAAGGCCGTACAAGCACAAGTACGCCCCGCGGGACCCGCTGACCACCGGCCAGAGGGTGATAGACACGTTCTTCCCGGTCGCCAAGGGCGGCACCGCCTGCATACCCGGCCCGTTCGGCAGCGGCAAGACGGTCGTCCAGCACCAGATAGCCAAGTGGGCCGACGCCGACGTGATCCTCTTCGTGGGGTGCGGGGAGCGCGGCAACGAGATGACCGAGGTGTTGCTCGAGTTCCCGGAGCTCACCGACCCGTACTCCGGGCACCCCCTTATGAAGCGTACGGTCCTCATCGCCAACACCAGCAACATGCCGGTCGCGGCGCGTGAGGCTTCCGTCTATACCGGTCTCACCATCGCCGAGTACTACAGGGACATGGGTTACAACGTGGCGCTTCAGGCCGACTCCACCAGCCGGTGGGCCGAGGCGCTGCGCGAGATAGGCGCCCGCCTGGAGGAGATGCCCGGCGAGGAGGGCTACCCCGCCTACCTGGGCTCACGCCTTGCATCGTTCTACGAGCGTGCCGGCCTGGTGAGCTGCCTGGGCAGCAAGGAGCGCAGCGGCTCGGTGACGGTGGTCGGCTCGGTATCCCCCCCCGGCGGCGACCTGTCCGAGCCGGTCACCCAGGCGACGCTTCGGGTGGTCAAGGTGTTCTGGGGCCTGGAGGACAGGCTCGCCTTCATGAGGCACTTCCCCGCCATCAACTGGCTGGTCAGCTACTCGATGTACCTGGCCCAGGTGTCGAAGAAGTGGGACGAGATAATAGACCCGTCGTTCAAGGACCTGCGCACGGAGGCCATGACGCTGCTCCAGCGCGAGGCCGAGCTGGAGGAGATAGTGAGGCTGATCGGCGTGGAGGCCCTGTCCGCCGGCGAGCGGCTGACCATGGAGGGGGCCCGAAGCATCCGGGAGGACTTCCTGCACCAGAACGCCTTCGACGAGATAGATACCTACAGCTCGCTGAAGAAGCAGTTCCTGCTGCTGCGGTGCGTCATCACCTTCCACAGGGAGGCGGAGAAGGCGCTCGAGGCGGGGGCGGAGATTGACGACGTGCTGGCGAGCCCGCTGCGTGAGCGGCTTGCGGACGCCAAGTTCATACCGGAGGACAAGCTGGAGGATTTCGACAAGCTGGACCAGGCCGCCGTCAAGGCGATGGAGGACCTCATCCCCAGGGAGGAGAGGGGAGCGGTATCAAACCTCTAGCTGCTTGGGCCGGGACTTCAGTCCGGGGTCCCGGGTAGATAGGATTGAGCCCGGGCTCTTAGCCCGGGAGGGTTCGCGAAAGGACATAGCATGGCCATCAGGGACTACATGACCGTAAGGGACATCGTGGGGCCGCTGCTGCTGGTATGGCAGGTCGAGGGCGCCAAGTACGGTGAGCTGGTCGAGGTGGAGTTCCCCGACGGTACCGTCGGGTTCGGGAACGTGCTGGAGGTGAGCGAGGACCGCGTGCTCATCCAGTCCTTCGAGGGCACGCGCGGGCTGGACATCGGAAACACCAGGGTCCGCTTCCGAGGCCGGGGCCTCGAGCTGGCCGTGTCCCGCGACATGCTGGGCCGGGTCTTCGACGGGCTGGGGCGCCCAATCGACGACGGGCCCGAGATAATCCCCGACAAGAGGCTCGATGTAAATGGCAACCCGATAAATCCCTACGCGCGCGACTATCCCTCCGACTTCATACAGACCGGAATCTCGGCCATCGACGGGCTGAACCCGCTGGTGCGGGGGCAGAAGCTCCCCATCTTCTCCGGCGCGGGCCTGCCCCACTCCGAGCTGGCGGCCCAGATCGCCCGGCAGAGCTCGGTGCTGGGCAAGGAGGAGGAGTTCGCCGTCGTGTTCGCGGCCATGGGCATCACCTTCGAGGACGCGGACTTCTTCGTGCAGGAGTTCCGCAGCGCGGCGTCCATCGAGAGGTCCGTGCTGTTCATGAACCTGGCCGACGATCCAGCCGTCGAGCGCATCTCGACCCCCAGGGTGGCGCTGACCGCGGCCGAGTACCTCGCCTTCGAGCTGGGAATGCACGTGCTGGTCATCCTCACCGATATGACCTACTACTGCGAGGCGCTGCGTGAGGTATCGGCGGCGCGCAAAGAGGTCCCCGGGCGGCGCGGCTACCCCGGGTACCTGTACACGGACCTGGCGACGCTCTACGAGAGGGCGGGGCGGATAATCGGGGAGAAAGGCTCGATCACCCAGATTCCGATCCTGAGCATGCCCGAGGACGACAAGACCCACCCGATACCGGACCTTACCGGTTACATCACCGAGGGCCAGATCATCCTGAGCCGGGACCTGCACCGCAAGGGCGTCTATCCTCCGATCGACGTGCTGCCCTCGCTGTCCCGACTCAAGGAGAAGGGTATAGGTGAGGGACGGACCCGGGAGGACCACTCCAACCTCTCGAACCAGCTCTTCAGCGCGTACGCCAGGGGCAAGGAGGCCAAGGAGCTGGCGGTCATCCTGGGCGAGGCGGCGCTGACCGAGGAGGACAAGCTGTTCGCCGCGTTCTCCGGGGAGTTCGAGGACCGGTTCATCAGGCAGGGGGACGAGGAGAACAGGACCATCGAGGAAACCCTGGCGCTGGGCTGGGAGCTGCTCAAGATGCTTCCGCGCGCCGCGCTGAAGCGCGTGCGCCAGGAGCAGATCAAGAAGTACATGACGTAGCTCATTCCTCCCTCTCCCCTGAGGGAGAGGGTCGGGGTGAGGGGGTCTGGTTTGTGAAGGCAGGATCCGGATGGCCGAGAAGCTGAGCGTCAACCCGAACAGGATGGTGCTGCTGAAGATAAAGCGGCGCCTCGCCGTCGCACGACGCGGGCACAAGCTCCTCAAGGACAAGTTCGACGAGCTCATGAAGCCGTTCCTGGCCGCCATCAAGGAGACCGGGCGGATACGGGACGAGGTCGAGGCGGAGCTGGCGGACGCGTTCCGGCTCTTCGCCATCGCACGGGTGGAGACATCGGCGGTGGAGATGGACGCCGCGCTGTCCCAGCCGAAGGTAAAAGCGGACGTGGCGGTGCGCAAGAGGAACCTGGTCTCGCTCACCGTCCCGGAGTTCGAGCTCGAACTGGAGGGGGAGTTCGACTGCTACGGGCTCGCCTCCACCCCCGCGATGCTGGACGAGGCGCTGTCGCGCATGCGGGAGGTCCTTCCCCGCATGGTGCTCCTGGCCCAGCGCGAGAACACGATAAAGATGCTTGCCTGGGAGATAGAGAAGACCCGCCGCCGCGTGAACGCCCTGGAGTACGTCCTGATCCCCCAGCTCGAGGAGACTGTCCGCTACATCACCATGAAGCTGGACGAGTTCGAGAGAGCGAACCTCAACCGCCTGATGAAGATCAAGGAGATGGTCGGCGGCGGCGAGATCTAGCCGCTCCGCCTGACGCTCCGAATCCCTTACTGGGTCTCGCGTTGCTCTATGAAGTAGAGGATGCTGGTGTTCGGGTTGGCCGTGAACTTCTCCGGGCTCATCACCCACACCTCGACCCGGTTCAGGTTCTTCGAGTCGCCGCTGCGCGAGGGCGCCGCGAGCCCGATGATATAGGCCGACTGGCCCGCAAAGAGCGCCTTTTCCAGGTAGCACGGGAGCATCACCGGCTCGCTGGAGGTGATATAGCTGACCATCGCCTCGTACATCCCGCCGTCACCGCCCAGGGCCTGGAACTCCAGGGCCGCTCTATCGGTGTAATTGCCGCGTAGCTGTACCGCGTCTCCCATGCTGTAGTTGGCCGAGTACTGCTTCTTGACGTCCAGGTCCTCGAACATGGCCCGCAGCGACTCGCCGTCGTAGTCTGTGTCGCTCACCTTGACCTCGGGAGTGGGCAGGCCGACTCTGGCCATCCCGGGAGCCAGCGCGTCCTCCGACATCGAAGCGGGGGTGCTCATGCCCGGGCCGGAGGTCCCCGCTTCCTTCGAGTACTCCGAGACTGTCGTCGTTTCCTCCGGCGGGCCGGTGTAGACGCCGACTACCACCGCCACCGCGACCAGTATCGCCGCCGCCGCCCCAGCGACGGCCAGTGTGGCCGGCCTCTGCAGGAACCCGAATACAGCCGCCGACCTGCCGGTCCTCATGGAGGGAGCCTCGGCCCTGATGGAGGCGCGCACGCGCGAAGCCGCGGCGTCGGACATCAGGACCGGCTGCAGGGAGGAGAGTGCCGCGCCCGAAAGCTTGATCTGCTCGGCCATCGCGGCGCACCCGGGGCACGAGGCCAGGTGCTCCTTTATCCGCCCGGAGTCCTCGGGTACCAGTGAGCCGTTGTTGTATTCGATTAGCGCTTTCCTTGCCTGGCGGCAATTCATCCGGTTACCTCCACCAACCGGTTAGACGGAGCGCCTAACTCCATTGTTCCTTATGCGGCTCAAGAATCTCCCCGAGCTTCAGCCGCGCCCTGAAAATCCTCGATTTCACCGTTCCCACGGGCAGCACCAGCATCCTGGCTATCTCGTGGTACTCGAAACCCTCCAGCTCGTGCAGCACCAGCGGAGCGCGCAGCGAGACGGGCAGCTGCTGCAGCGCCTCCTGCACCAGCCGCTGCGCCTCGGAGGCGATGGCGTTGTCCTCGGGCGCCCTCTGCACCGTGCCCACGCGGTCCTCCATCAGGTAGTCACCCGGCTCCCCGTCGGTGGAGAGCATCTCCGGGCTTCGCTTCTTTCGACGAAGGAAGTCCCGGGAGCGGTTCATCGTGACCCGGTAGAGCCAGGTGGAGAAGGAGGAGCGTCCCTGGAAGGAGCCGATCTTGCGCATGACCTGGACGAACACGTCCTGGGTCAGGTCCTCCGCGTCTGCGGGATTGCCGGTCATGCGGTAGGCGAGAGAGAAGACCTGGTGCCGGTAGCGGTCGAAAAGCTCCTCGACGGCCGCGGCCTCACCCGTCCTCGCGCGGGCGACGAGCTCGTCGTCCTGCCCTGCCCGGCCCTCGTCTTCCCCCTTATCCATGGCCCGGATTATAACAGCCAAGTCGTATATGCGCCCAATTTGGATGCACATGGTCAACCTGATCTTGCTCGACCTGTATTCACAGCTTGGATGTGGCTCGGGAGGACCGGCGGCGCGCGGCGGCCGGCCTTACGCGCCTCGCTCACACTGCTGTATTATTGAGCGGGACCTCAGATGTGTCCGTTTTTCATTTCGGAGGACTGATGGCCGGACGAAGGCTGATGACCGGGAACGAGGCGGTGGCGCTCGCCGCTTTCCACGCGGGGGCTCGCTTCGCCTCGGCGTATCCCGGCACGCCTTCCACCGAGATACTGGAGAACTTCTCGCGATACGAGGGGGTGTACGCCGAGTGGGCGCCCAACGAGAAGGTGTCCCTGGAGGCGGCGATCGGCGCCTGCCTGGGCGGGGTGCGCTCGCTGGCCGCCATGAAACACGTGGGGCTGAACGTGGCGGCCGACCCCTGGTTCACCGCTCCCTATATAGGGGTCTCGAGGGGGCTGGTGGTGGTCAGCGCGGACGACCCGGAGATGCACTCCAGCCAGAACGAGCAGGACAACCGCTACTACGCCAAGGCGGCGAAGGTCCCCATGCTGGAGCCGGCCGACAGCCAGGAGGCCTACGACCTGACGCGCGTCGCCTTCGAGATGAGCGAGCGGTTCGACACGCCGGTGCTGATGCGCATGACCACGCGGGTGTGCCACTCGCGCAGCATCGTCGAACCCGGCGAGCCGGAGACGGTGGCGGCTATCCCCTACGAGAAGGACTCCACCAAGCGGGTGATGATACCGGGCCACGCGCGCATGCGGCACCCGGTCATGGTGCGGCGCCTCGACGAGCTGGAGCGCTTCAGCGAGGAGTTCGGCTGGCAGCGGGTCGAGGATGGAAGAGACGGGGCCGGGGTGGTGACCTCCGGGGTCGCCTACCAGTACGTCAAGGAGGCGTTCGGTGACGTCGGCATCCTCAAGCTCGCCATGACCAACCCCCTTCCGAGCCGGCTGATAACCGATTTCTGCTCGCGGTA
Source organism: Actinomycetota bacterium (assembly GCA_043807425.1). Lineage (GTDB taxonomy): Bacteria > Actinomycetota > Geothermincolia > Fen-727 > Anoxymicrobiaceae > JAHJCO01. The sequence continues at coordinate 6,816 of JAZDFZ010000034.1, read as the reverse complement.
CGAGGATATCTACGTCGTCGAGGAGCTGGAGCCTTTCCTCCAGGAGGCCGTCGCCGCGCTCGGCTTCAAGCCGAAGGGCAAGGAGAGCGTGCCCCGGGTGGGCGAGCTGAACGTGGACAACGTGCGGGCGGCTTTCCCGGAGCTGTCTGAGGTCGAGCCCCCGGAGGTGCGCAGGGTGGAGGGCCTGCCGGCCCGGCCGCCGATACTGTGCGCGGGATGCCCCCACCGGGGCATCATGTACACCCTGGCGCGGCTCAAGGCGATAATCGCCGGCGACATCGGATGCTACACCCTGAGCGTGCTGCCCCCGCTGTCGGCGCACGACTGCCAGGTGTGCATGGGCGCGAGCATCACCATGGGGCATGGCCTGGAGAAGGCGCTGGAGCTGGCACAGGGGGAGGACGGCTACGAGGGCCCGGGCAGCCACCGCGTGGTCTCGGTGCTGGGCGACTCCACGTTCTTCCACTCCGGTGTGACCGGGCTCATGGAGATGGCCTACAACAACGGCCGCTACACCGTGGTGATACTGGACAACCGGACAACCGCCATGACCGGGTTCCAGCACCACCCGGGGACCGGCATCACCCTGCAGGAGGACGAGTCCTCAATGGTCGACATGGAGATGCTGGCGCGCTCGCTGGGCATCCCTAACGTCCGGGTGGTGGATCCCTACGACCTGGAGGAGTGCAGGCGGGTGCTGACCGAGGAGATGAACCGCGACGCCCCGTCGGTGGTGATCAGCCGGCGGGAGTGCGTGCTCAAGGTGCGCGACCGCGAGCCGGTCTACTACCAGGTGATGCAGGGGGTGTGCAACGGGTGCGGCCTCTGCATGGGGATAGCCTGCCCGGCGCTGGTGAAGCGCGGCGAGGAGATCCTGATACTGCCCGATTCATGTACCGGGTGCGGGGTGTGCGCGCAGGTGTGCAAGCATGAGGCTATCCAGCTGGTGAGACGGTAGCGATGAGCGACAACGGTCGGACGCGGTCGGTGGTGATGGCCGGGGTGGGCGGACAGGGCACCATAACGGCCGCCAACATCCTGGCAAACGCGCTCATCCTGCACGGGTACGACGTGAAGACCAGCGAGGTCCACGGCATGGCGCAGCGCGGGGGCAGCGTCATCAGCATGGTGCGCTTCGGGGAGTCCGTGGCAAGCCCGCTCGTTCCGTACGGCGGCGCGGAGGCGATGGTGGCGACCGAGCTGCTCGAGGCTTTGCGCAACCTCTACTACCTGGCGCCGGAAGGCCGGCTGATATGCTCGCGGGCCCGGGTGGACCCGCTGCCGGTGCTGCAGGGCGCCGTCAGCTATCCCGAGGACGCCGAGCAGCGCATCGGCGAGCTCGCGCCCGGAAGCATCGTCGTGGACGCGGTGGGCATCGCGGCGGAGGCCGGCGACAAACGCGCGGCCAACACGGTCCTGCTGGGGATACTGAGCGCGTCGCTCCCGGTGAGCGAGGGAGAGTGGCTCTCTGTGATCGAGAGGCTGGTCAAGGAGAAGGCGCTCGAGAGTAACCGTAACGCTTTCCTCGAGGGCCGCCGTCTGGCCCGGGAGGTTTGAGCCCGGCCTCTCAGGCCGGGTCCCGCGGGGCTGAGAGCCCCGCCTCAAGACAGGGGTTGGAATCGTCTACATGGACAAGGGGATCGGTTGAGGATCTGGGACGAGGAGATGGAGACGCTCTCGGGGGCCGAGCTGGAGGCGCTCCAGCTCGAGCGGCTGCGAGCGACCCTTCAGCGAATACTGGATTCCGGCGCCCCCTACGCCTCGAAGATGGAAGAGGCGGGGCTTTCCCCCGACGATATCGCGGATATCCAGGACGTCACGCGCCTCCCGTTCAGCCGCAAGGCCGACTTCAGGGATAGCTACCCGCTCGGCATGCTCGCGGTACCGCGCAGGGACGTCGTCCGGGTCCACGCCTCCTCGGGTACCACCGGCAGCCGCACGGTCGTGGCCTACACCGCCACCGACCTGGAGACCTGGTCGGAGCTGGTGGCCCGCTTCGCCACCGCCGCCGGCGTGGTCACCGACGACGTCGCGCAGATCTCCTTCACCTACGGGCTATTCACGGGCGGCTTCGGCCTCCACTACGGCCTGGAGAAGGTCGGGGCCATGGTCATACCCGTGTCGGGAGGAAACACCGAGCTGCAGCTCGGGCTCATGACCGACCTCGGGACCACCGTCCTGGTGGCCACGCCGACCTACGCCCTCCACCTGGCCGAGGAGGGAAGCGCACTGGGTTTCGACTTCGAGGCGTGCGGCCTGCGGGTCGGGCTGTTCGGGGCCGAGCCGTGGAGCGAGGGGATACGCCGGCGCATCGAGGAAGGCCTGTGCATCAGCGCCACGGACAACTACGGGCTCTCTGAGGTGGTCGGCCCCGGCGTGTCCGGCGAGTGCGAGAGGAAGAACGGCCTCCACATCTCGGAGGACCACTTCCTGGCCGAGGTGGTGGACCCGGTGACGGGGGAGCCCCTTCCGGACGGCCGGCAGGGCGAGCTTGTGCTGACGACGCTCACGCGCGAGGCTATGCCGGTGGTCCGGTTCAGGACCGGCGACCTGACCTCGCTCGACCGCGAGCCGTGCGAGTGCGGCAGGCGGAGCGCCCGCATGAGCAAGGTGCTCGGTCGCAGCGACGACATGCTCATCATACGGGGGGTCAACGTCTACCCCACGCAGGTCGAGAAGGCGCTGCTGGAGGTCGAGGGCATAGAGCCGCACTACCTGATCGTGGTGGACCGCAGGGCCGAGCTGGACAGCCTGGAGGTCCTGGTCGAGGTGAGTGAGGGAGTGTTCAGCGACGACACCCGCGCCATGAGGCAGTTCGCCGGCCGCGTAGAAAACCACCTCAAGAAGGTGCTGAACGTGCGGGCCCGGGTGAGCCTGAAGGAGCCCCACTCATTGGAGAGAAGTCAGGGTAAAATGAAAAGGATAATCGACAGACGCGAGCTCTAAAGGGGAGTGAAAGAATACCTCACACCAAAACTTTCATGTAGGGCGAATCGGATGTGTGAAAGAAATGGTCTGAGGTCTTCTTTCACGATTGTGGGAGGCGGTATTGGCACAACTGGATGACTGGTTTGCGAAACGTACGTACAGCCATCACGACTTCGCCGACGTCGAGCGCCTGGTGGAGCTCAAGCGCGCGCGGGGCCTCACAGTCAGTGTCTGCCTCCCCACTCTTAACACCGCCGACACCGTCGGTCTCATACTGCGCACCTTCCGCACCGAGCTGGTCGAGCGCTTTCCCCTTATTGACCAGCTTGCCGTCATCGACTCACACAGCACCGACGGCACCATCGAGATATGCGAGGCCGAGGGGGCCCGGGTCTTCTTCGACGACGAGATAGCCCCCGAGGTGGAGCCGGCCACGGGAAAGGGCGAGGCACTCTGGAAGAGCCTGTTCGTCCTCGAGGGCGACATCATCTGCTGGGTGGACTCGGACATCGAGAATATCCACCCCCGCTTCGTCTACGGGCTGATCGGCCCGCTGCTAACCGACCCGGATATCGCCTACGTCAAGGCGTTCTACGAGCGTCCCATCAAGAGCGCGGGGGTCCTTCACCCCGACGGCGGGGGACGGGTCACCGAGCTGACGGTCCGCCCGATACTGAACCTGTTCTACCCCGACCTGGCCGGGCTCATTCAGCCGCTCTCCGGGGAGTACGCGGGCCGGCGTGAGGTCCTTCAGAGTGTGCCATTCTTCACCGGCTACGGCGTCGAGACGGGCCTGCTGCTGGACATCTACGGGAGGAGCGGGCTGGACTCCCTGGCCCAGGTGGACCTGGAGGTACGGATTCACCACAACCAGCCCCTGGCATCCCTGTCGAAGATGTCATTCGGGATAATGCAGGCCGTCTTCAAGCGCCTGGAGTCGGACGGCAAGCTGGCCCTGAAAGCGGAGCCCCGGACGGTTTACAATACCATCGAGCGGACGGATGGGGACTACGCTATCAGGAAGGTGCCCGTGAACATCGTCGAGAGGCCGCCGGCCCTCACCGTGTCTTCCTACGAGAAACGCGGCGAGCGAACAGGGGGGTGACCTGATGGAACCGACCGATCAGGCCGGCCCGGGAGGACCCGTGCCAGTCCAGAGCGAACCAGTCGAGGCCGTTCCCTCCAGGCAGTCGTTCTGGACCGTGCCCCTCAAGGGCCGCTACCCGCGTCCCATGACCCTGGCCGGCGACTGGCTGGCCGCGGTGGGCGCGGTCGTCTTCCTGGTCTCGGTGTGCTTCCTCCCCTGGATCTCGGTGGGCGTAAAGGACGTCATGGGCATCCAGGAGATGTTCGGAATAAAGGCCCCCTCGGCCAGCTACGGGCTGTTCGAGAGCCCCTGGGCCTGGGTGCTGATCGGCGTCTTCGCCGTGATACTGTGCGGGATGTACTTCGTCCAGACCCGTGGAGCCCTGGTACTGGCCGCCGGGATATTCTGCGTCCTCTTCGACGTGATGTTCTACATCGGCGCCTGGCAGAAGATCAATGCCATAATCGGGGACGTGATCGGGATCGCCCGCACCATCCCCGTGATCGGGGACGCGCTCGGGGACATGATCATCAGCCTGACCAAGCAGTACCTGAGCGTGAAGGTGTCGGTCGGCTGGTGGCTGATGCTCCCGGCCGCCGTGCTGCTGATCCTGGGGGGCTCGCTCCGCCTCGCTGCAGAGCCATCCCGGCGGGAGGTGTAGCCCTCTGCCTCCAGACAACTCCCCGGAGACAAAAGCGTACCTTGATGAGGTCGCCCGCAAGAGGAGCGTGGGGGCCAACCTGGAATGGCTTCGCGACAACCTCCTGCCGGTGAGGGTCATCTACACCGACCTGGACGGCACCATGGTCGGGCCGCTCGGCTGCTTCTTCAGGGACACCGACTGGGAGCTGACACTCCGCCCCGCGCGCGCCCTGCTCGCCGCGCTGGCCCGCAACGTCGACGTAATGCTCGTCTCGGGAAGGCACAAGTCGCAGCTCCGCGAGACGGCCCGACTGCTCGGCTGCCGTAACTACGTGGCGGAGCTGGGCACTGAGCTGGTCTACAACCTGGGCACCGAGGTGGTGATGAACCTCGGGGATTTCGAGCCGGACTGCGAGTCGGTCTACCAGTCGATCATGGACCGGGGCATCGTCGAGCTGCTTCTCGCGAACTACCCTCGCCGACTGGAGATGCACTCCCCCTGGTCGGACGAGCGCGACTGCACCCCGCTCATGCGCGGGTTCATCAACATCGAGGAGGCGCACCTGCTGCTCGAGGAGAACGGGTTCGACCAGTTCGTGCTGATCGACAACGGCGTCATACCCCGCAAGAGCCCCACCCTGGACGTCCCCGAGACACGTGCCTACCACCTCGTGCCCAGGGGCGTGAGCAAGGACCAGGCGGTGCGCAGGGACCAGGAGCACCGGGACATCCCGAGGCAGGCCACGGTCGCGGTGGGGGACGCAGAGGCGGACCTGCCACTGGGGCGCGCCGCCGGAGCGTTCTTCCTGGTCAGGAACGGGCTGGACCACAACCCCCACCTGGCCGAGGAGATAGAGAAGACCGAGACCGTCTTCGTGACCGAGGGGCGGATGGGGGACGGATGGGCCGAGGTCGTGGAGACGCTGTTGGGGCTGGTGCTGGACTAGACTCTCCCTCTCCCCTGGGGGGAGAGGGTCGGGGTGAGGGGGACCGTCTCTTAGATCCTGCGCACCGGCGGCTTCGCGGCGGGGGTCAGGGTGAAGAGGCGCTGCGCCAGCCCTTCGACATAATCAGCCCCCACCAGGGTCTCCAGCATCTGCGGCGGTATGGCCGACAACCCGTTGAGAGCGCCGCCGAGGGAACCCGCCATTGCCGCCCTTGCCGCGGCGACCCCGCCCAGGTTGGTAGCGAAGCCGACGCTGCCGACGAAGTCATCCAGCGTGCGCAGGAAGGAGTAGATCGCCCCGGGTATGGCCGAGAAGGCCCCCGGCCGGCTGCCCAGCCGGTCGAATGCCTGCCGGGGTGGCGCGTCCAGGAACGAATCGAGCCCGGCGATCTTCTCGCTCATCGGTTCGCTCAGCTTCTCGATCGACGACGCTACCCCGGATAGGAAAGCGGGCACGTCGAGGTCCTCCTCGCATGTGAGGCACAGAGAGATCGCGCGGGCGATCGCCACCGCGCCGGCGGCGGCCTCGTCTCCCTTGTGTGTGAGCGAAGCTTGGGATACCGCGGCCTCGTACAGCTCCCGGGGGTCGTCGTAGTACCGCATACCGATGGCGCACGCCCGCACCGCGGCCTCGCAGCTGTCGGTCTCGATCCCGCTCTCCTCGGGGCTCGCGCCCTCCGCAAGCGCGCGGCTCGCGTCCTCGGTGTCCTCGTCCATGTAACGGACACGGCGCAGGCCCTTCTCGGAGTTCTCGTACAGGCGCGCGAGCTTTTCGGCGAAGTGTATGCGATCGAACTTGCCAAGCTCGGTGATGGCCTGGGCGAGGGCGACCATCGTGAGCGCGTTGGAGGTTAGGTCCACCGTGACCGACGGGAGAGGTGAACGGGCGGCAAGGCTCTCCGGGTCGCGCTCCACCACCACGGCGTTGAGCAGCTCGATGACTCCGCCCACCGAGTCACCCACGGCGCAGCCGAGCATCGTCCCCTTGAACCTGTCCAGCATGACGTCTCCGTTTACCATGCGCCGAAGTATAACACGACCGCGCGGGGGCCCGAGTGCCTCATTTCATAGATACGGTGTCGTATCGAGAACGGCGAGGCGCCAGCCAGGTCGGTAGGCCACAGGTCGGCTCGCACTACGGTGCGGTTGAACTCAATCAGCCTACATTCACAGCGGGAAGGCTTCTGGCAAGGCGCGCGACCGACGCGTACGC
>JAZDFZ010000033.1:0-98877 GCA_043807425.1 Actinomycetota bacterium | reverse complement strand
GGTGTGGGTTGTGGGGTTGTGAGCGGTGCCCGCGCTGTTATCCGCGGGGGGGGTTTTAAAAAGGGGGCCCGGCGCGGGCCCCCGCTTCCGATTGTCCCGGTAAAGATCAGCTTTCGTCCCCGGACACCAGCTCCTTGTACTCGCCCGCGGAGAGCAGGCTGTCGAGCTCGCCGGCGCCGGTGATGTCGACCTTGAGCACCCAGCCCTTGCCGTAGGGGTCCTCGTTGATGGTCTCGGGCGCGTCCACCACCTCGGCGTTGACCTCACTTATGGTGCCGCTGACGGGGGCGTACAGGTCGGAGACCGACTTGCGCGACTCGATCTCGCCGAACGCCTCGCCGGCCTCCAGAGCCGCTCCGGCATCGGGGACCTCGATGAAGACTATCTCGCCCAACTGGTCCTGGGCATAAAACGTGATGCCGATGGTGCCGTCCTCGCGAACCCACATATGCTCTTTGTGATACTTGACGTCCTCCGGGAAATTCTCCATGTGTCCGTACCTCCTTTGAAATCCCAATGGAATATAACAGATAGCGAATGGGGTAACAATATAATAGCGGTGAGGTGAGGAGGGCGCTTGCAGACGGACAGGGAAATACGGCTCGCGGAGGGACGCAGGACCAGGACGACCCTGGCCGTGATGTTCACGGTGTTCGTGGTGGCCGCGCTGCTCCTGGAGGTGCTCCTTCCGATGGGCCTTGACACCAGGGAAGCGCTGATTGGTATGGACGGTGGCATCGGCGCTCTTACCCTGACGGACGGGACCGCACACCTCGTGCTGGAAGCTCCCCCGAAGGGCGAGGGATACGCCGCCTGGGGGCTCTCGCCGGGCAGGGACCGCTTCGTGGACGTGTGGTACAAGACCACGGGGGAGAAGGTCGAGAAGGCGTCCATACAGATCAGGAGCGCCTCGAGCAGTCGCCTGCGAATGGAGTACGCCTTCGAGCCGGGGCCCGAATTCCTGGACACCGTACAGGTCGGTTACGTCCCCGGCGAGGCCGCCCTCTGGCTTCTCGACTCGGGCAGGCTCTCGTTCCTGGAGTACAAGACCGGCGAGCTCACCGAGGTGACCCTGAAGGGGAGCAAGGAACTATTGAGGATGGAATCGGTCTGCTTCTCACCCGATGAGCAGAGGCTCGCCTATGTCCGCATGGTCGATTCCCGCCCGGTGCTGATGATCGGAAGTATCTCCGGGACCGTGATAAGCAGTGTCTATCAGGTCGACCCCGGTGGCTTTCCAAACGCGACGGGGCCTTTCACTTGGGTAAACAGGAGCACGATACTCGTAGTCTGCGGTGACGATCCGTCCGGTGGTGTTACTCTTCAGAAGGTGGTGCCCCAGGGTCCCGGCAATGAGACCTGGACGAGAATTCTGGGCCCCCTGACCCCCGACGTCATCGATTTCGAGGTAATGTCGATATCTGCCGCTCCAAGCACGAAGGGCTGGGCATTGATGGTCCGATCAGGGGACATCGTATCGGTTGGTATCGACTGGAACGACCGGCCGGACCCCAAGCCCGTCATTCTGGACTTCGGCCCCCCCCGGGCTCCGCTTCGCTGGGCGTTCTTCTGATAGTACCGGTAACGGCTGAACTTTTACATAGAATCCCAAAACGAATACAATTGAATTTAGTATCGTTCCCCACCCGGGCGGGCAGGCCCCGAGGGGGAACGACGGCTATTGGAGGGCGTTTTTGGGCGCTGGAAGGACGATTTCCGAGAAGATACTGGGAGCGCACGCGGGCGGAGACGCCCGGGCCGGCGATATAGTCATCGCCAGGCTCGATTACTGCATGGCGCAGGACGGGACCGCACCGCTCGCCATCCGCTCCTTCGAGGGCATGGAGGGCGGCGAGGTCGCCATGAGGGGCCGAGCCGCATTCTGCATAGACCACAACGCCCCGAGCCCACTGAGGGCCGTGTCCGAGCTGCACGCGCAGATGCGGGATTTCGCATCGAAGTACGGGCTCGAGCTGAACGACGTGGGCGAGGGTGTCTGCCACCAGGTGATGCTGGACAGGGGGCACGTGGTGCCCGGGAGCCTGGTCATCGGGGCCGACTCGCACACCTGCACCTACGGGGCGCTGAACGCGTTCGCCACCGGGGTAGGCTCCACCGACCTGGCCACGGGGCTGCTATCCGGGTCGTTATGGTTCAGGGTCCCGGAGACCATCAAGGTGAAAGTACGCGGCACCCTTGAGCCGGGCGTCTTCGCCAAGGACATCGCCCTCATGATGGTGGGGGACATAACCGCCGACGGGGCCACCTACATGGCGCTCGAGATCGGCGGGCCCGCCATCGAGGCGCTCGACCTGGACGGGCGCCTGTGCATCAGCAACCTGGCCGTCGAGATCGGGGCGAAGGCCGGGCTCATGGAGGCCGACGAGAAGACCCGCGCGTTCCTTGAGGGCCGCACCGACGTCGAGTACGAGCCGGTGAGCCCCGACCCCGACGCGGAGTACGCCGAGGAGCGCTCCTACGACGTGGGGGACCTCGAGCCGATGGTGGCGAAGCCACACACGGTGGACAACGTCTGCCCCGTGGGGGAGGTCGGGGGGACGCCGGTGGCCCAGGGGCTCATCGGGACGTGCACCAACGGGAGACTGGAGGACCTCCGGGCCGCGGCGGAGATACTGAAGGGACGGCACCTGGCCCCGGGCGTCCGGCTCATCGTGGCGCCCGCGTCGCGCGAGGTCATGCTGGCCGCGCTCAGGGAGGGTCTCATCGAGTCGTTCACCGAGTGCGGGGCCGCGGTGATGTGCCCCGGCTGCGCCTCCTGCGTGGGGACCCACCAGGGCATCCCGGGCGACGGCGAAAACGTGATATCGACCGCGAACCGTAACTTCAAAGGCCGGATGGGCAACCCGGAGGCGTTCATATACCTCGCCTCCCCGGCCACGGTTGCTGCGAGCGTGCTGGAGGGGAAGATAACCGACCCCAGGAAGTACCTGGGCTGAACAAGGCGGCGGGAGGCGCGATGGCGATGAAGGGACGGGCCCACAGGTTCGGTGACGACATAAACACCGACTACATCATATCCGGGCGTTACAAGTTCAAGACCCTGGACATGAAGGAGCTTTCCTGCCACGTAATGGAGGATCTCGACCCCGAATTCGCGAGCCGCGTCAACGAGGGGGACTTCCTGGTGGCGGGAAAGAACTTCGGCTGCGGCTCCTCGCGGGAGCAGGCCCCTCTGGCACTCAAGCATGCGGGCGTCGCGGCGGTGCTGGCGCAGTCGTTCGCCCGCATCTACTTCCGCAACTCGATAAACAACGGCCTGCCGGCCCTGGTCTGCGACACCTCGCGGATCATGGACGGCGACGAGCTGGAGATAGACCTTCAGACCGGGCTCATCAGGAACGCGAGCACCGGCGAGGAGATAAACGCTCACCCGCTGCCCCCGGTTATGCTCCGCATACTCTCGGAGGGCGGCCTCGTGGAGTACATGAAGAAGCACGGCGCGCTCACGGTATAGCGCGGGTGCGGAAAGGCTCTAATGGCGAAGAGGAAGGTGACACTCATACCCGGTGACGGGGTCGGCCCCTCCCTGGTCGACGCGGCGCTGGCGGTGATGGACGCGGCGGGGGCCGATATCGAGTGGGACAGGCAGGAGGCCGGCGAGGCGGTCATGGAGTCCCGGGGGACCCCGCTCCCGCCCGACGTGCTGGACAACATCAGGGAGAACAGGGTCGCCTACAAGGGGCCCATAACCACTCCCGTGGGCAGCGGCTTCCGCAGCGTGAACGTGGCGCTGCGCAAGGAGCTGGACCTCTACGCCTGCGTGCGGCCGGCTTTCAGCATCGAGGGGGTGCGCTCGCCGTACAGGGACATCGACCTGGTGGTGGTGCGCGAGAACATGGAGGACCTCTACGCCGGGCTCGAGCACATGGTGACGCCCGACGTGGCCGAGTCGCTGAAGATCATCACCCGGCAGGGCTCCGAGCGGATTGTCCGCTTCGCCTTCGAGTACGTGCGGCGCAACGACCGAAGGAAGCTGACCGTGGTCCACAAGGCCAACATAATGAAGATGACGGACGGGCTCTTCCTGCGGGTTGCCCGCGAGATGGCGGAGGAGTACCCCGACGTCGAGTTCGAGGAGCGCATCGTCGACAACATGTGCATGCAGCTCGTGCAGAAGCCGCACATCTACGACGTTATGGTTATGCCCAACCTGTACAGCGACCTGCTCTCAGACCTGTGCGCGGGGCTCATCGGCGGCCTTGGCATAGCCCCGTCGTCCAACCTCGGCGACGGCGAGCTCGCGGTCTTCGAGCCGGCGCACGGCAGCGCCCCCAAGTACACTGGGCTGGACAAGGTGAACCCGACCGCGCAGATACTCTCCGGTTACCTGATGCTCAGGCACATCGGCCAGGAGGACGTCGCCGAGCGCGTGCTGGCGGGCGTTCGGAAGGTGATCGGGGAGGGCAAGGTCGTGACCTACGACATAGGCGGCGACGCAAAGACCAGCGAGATGGCCGCGGCAATAGTCGAGGCCATAGAGCGATAGACGATCGGGCGCGGACTTCAGTTCGCGATTGGGAACGGGACTGAAGTCCCGGCCCAAGCCCGATTTGCTTGGGGGCGGACTTCAGTCCGCCATCCGGGTGGGGGTGGAAGATGTTAAGCGACAAGATCAAGAAGGGGCGGGGCAAGGCCGGGCAGCGCTCGCTGCTCCGCGCACTCGGGCTCAACGAGGAGGAGCTGTCACGGCCGCTGATCGGCGTCGCCGGCAGCGCCAACGAGCTGGTGCCGGGCCACATCCACCTGGACGAGGTGAACCGGGCGGTCGCCGAGGGGGTGCGGCTGGCCGGGGGTACTCCGCTGGTCTTCAACACCATCGCGGTTTGCGACGGGCTGGCGATGGGACATCGGGGGATGAAGTACTCCCTGCCCTCGCGGGAGATCATCAGCTACTCGGTGGAGATAATGGTGCGCGCGCACGCCCTGGACGGGGTTGTCATAGTCCCGAACTGCGACAAGGTCATCCCGGGGATGCTGATGGCGGTCGCGCGAATGGACGTCCCGGCCATAATGGTGTCGGGCGGGCCGATGCTGGCGGGACGGCTCGGAGACCTGTCGCTCGACCTGATACAGGTGATGGAGGCGTCCGCGAACGCGGACGTGACGGACGACAGGCTCGCCGAACTCGAGGCGTGCGCATGCCCGGGAGCCGGTTGCTGCTCCGGGCTCTTCACCGCCAACAGCATGAACTGCCTGTCCGAGGCGCTGGGCATGGCGCTGCCGTACAACGGCACCACGCCAGCCGTGGACCCCGCCAGGCTGGTGCTGGCAAAGGACACCGGCGCCGCCTGCATGAGGCTGGTCGAGAGCGGGACCGTGCCCGCCGACATCCTCACCGGGCGCGCCTTTCACAACGCGCTGGCGGTGGATATGGCCATCGGCGGCAGCACCAACTCGCTCCTTCACCTGCCGGCAATAGCGGCCGAGGTCGGGCTGGAGCTGGACCTCGCCGAGGTGGACCGCATCTGCACCGTCACTCCCAACCTCGCGCGAATAGCCCCGGCCGGGGGGAGCCGGCATCACATGGAGGACCTGCACAGGGCGGGCGGCATCCCGGCGGTCATGGGTGAGCTGTCCGAGGTCGGGGCGCTCGATCTCGAGGCCCCCACCGTCAGCGGGCGGACGCTCGGGCAGAACGTCGCGGGGGCGCGCAGCACGGACCGCGAAGTCATAAGGACGGCCGCGGAACCGTACTCGGCGAAGGGAGGCCTCGCCATCCTGCGCGGCAGCCTGGCCCCCGAGGGCTCGGTGCTCAAGGAAGCGGCAATGGGTGAGAAGATGCGCTCGCACCGGGGTCCCGCACACGTGTTCGACTCCGAGGAGGAAGGTATCGCCGTTATACGGGCGGGGGGTATAAAACCGGGCGAAGTGGTTGTTATACGGTATGAAGGCCCGAGGGGAGGCCCGGGCATGCGGGAGATGCTCGAGCCGACCGCTACCATCGCCGGGATGGGGCTGGACGACGAGGTCCTCCTGGTGACGGACGGCCGCTTCTCCGGAGGGACTCGGGGCGGCGCGGTCGGGCACGTGTCGCCTGAGGCGGCGGCGGGCGGGCCCATCGCGCTGGTGCGTGACGGCGACGAGATATCCATAGACGTCGCTGCGAGGGCGCTGGAGCTGCACGTGGACGCCGTCGAACTGGAGGCCAGGCGGCGGGAGTGGAAGCCGGTAACGGGCGCTTTCGCCGAGGAGCCGCCCACAGGAGTCCTGGCCATGTACAGGCACCTCATCGGCAGCGCGACGGGAGGAGCGGTGATCGACGCGAAGGACCACGAGGAGCGGGGGTAGATGATGAAGATGACCGGGGCCCAGGCACTCATCAAGAGCCTGGAGAACGAGGGCGTAGAGGTGATCTTCGGTTACCCGGGCGGCCAGATCATGCCCGTATATGACGTGCTGCTCGATTCGAAGATACGCCACATCCTCACCCGTCACGAGCAGGGGGCGGCCCACGCGGCCGACGGCTACGCGCGCGCGACCGGCAAGGTCGGCGTCTGCATGTCAACCAGCGGCCCCGGCGCCACCAACCTGGTGACCGGCATAGCCACCGCGGCCATGGACTCCAGCCCGCTCATCGCCATCAGCGGGCAGGTCGCCACCCACGTGATCGGCACGGACGCCTTCCAGGAGGCCGATACGACGGGGATAACGCTGCCCATCGTCAAGCACAACTACCTGGTGAAGGACCCCGCGGAGATCCCGGAGACGGTGAGTGAGGCGTTCCTGATCGCTTCCACGGGCCGGAAGGGCCCGGTGGTGATCGACCTGCCATCGGACGTCTCGCGCGCCGAGCTGGACTACCACGTCCCGGAGAAGAGGACCAAGCTACCCGGGTACAAGCCGACCACGACCGGGCACGCCCGGCAGATAAAGGCCGCGGCGAAGCTGATCCTCGCGGCGAAGAGGCCCGTCATCTACGCTGGTGGCGGAGTGATAGCGGCCGGCGCCTCGAACGAGCTGCGCGAGCTGTCCAGGCTGCTGGAGTTCCCGGTGACGACAACCCTCCTGGCCAAGGGCGCTTTCCCCGAGACCCACAGGCTCAGCCTGGGCATGCTGGGGATGCACGGCACATCGTACGCCAACTACGTGATGATGGAGGCCGACCTCATCGTGGCGGTGGGTGCCCGCTTCGACGACCGGATCACAGGCAGGTTGGATACCTTCGCCCCCCACGCGAAGAAAATACACATAGACATCGACCCGGCGGAGATAGGCAAGAACGTGCCGGTCGATATCCCGATCGTCGGCGACGCCAGGGGAGTGCTCAAAGAGCTGATCGCCGCCCTCAAGCCGCTGGAGGAGGGCCGCAAGAAGGGTCTTGCCGCGTGGCACGAGCAGATAAAGAAGTGGAAGAAGGAGTACCCGCTGGTCGTCCCGGTAGGTGACAACCTCAAGCCCCAGTTCGTGATCGACGAGATCTACCGGGCCACGAAGGGCGACGCGCTGGTGGTAACCGACGTGGGGCAGCACCAGATGTGGGCGGCCCAGTTCTACAAGACAACAAAGCCTCGTTACTTCATCTCCTCGGGAGGCCTGGGTACGATGGGCTTCGGGCTGCCCGCCTCCATCGGGGCCAAGATCGGCAGGCCGGACGCCAGGGTGGTAAACATCGCCGGGGACGGCTCGGTGCAGATGAACTCCCAGGAGCTCGCCACCGCCGTGCTCGAGGAGCTGGACCTGACGGTGGCCATAATAAACAACGGGTACCTGGGCATGGTCCGGCAGTGGCAGGAGCTGTTCTTCAACAAGCGGTACTCGCACACCCACCTGCGCAGGGGGGAGTCGCCCGACTTCGTGAGGCTCGCGGAGGCGTACGGCGCCACGGGCATGCGGGTCACCGAGCCGGAGGACGTCGAGCCCGCGCTGAAGAAGGCTTTCAAGACGCGGGGGCCGGTACTGATAGACTTCATCGTGGAGCAGGAGGAGAACGTCTTCCCCATGGTGGCGCCGGGGGCGTCGCTGGACGACATGATAGGGGGCTGAAGTTGAAACACACCCTTTCGGTCCTTGTGGAGAACAAGCCGGGCGTGCTGGCCCGGGTGGCCGGCCTGTTCAGCCGGCGCGGCTTCAACATAGACAGCCTCGCCGTCGGGGTCACCGAGAAGCCCGAGATAAGCCGCATGACCGTGGTGGTGGACGTAGAGGAGCACTCGCTGGAGCAGGTCTACAAGCAGCTCAACAAGCTCATCAACGTGATAAAGGTGATCGACCTGCCCGACGCCAACAGCGTACAGCGGGAGCTGGTGCTGGTGAAGGTCAAGGCGGAGCCGAGGAACAGGGCGGAGATCATCGAAATAGTCGAGATATTCCGCGGCAAGATAGTGGACGTGGGCAAGGGGACGCTCAGCGTGGAGGTGACGGGCCCGGGCTCCAAGCTGAGCGCCTTCGAGGAGCTGCTCAGGCCTTACGGCGTGGAGGAGCTGGCCCGGACGGGAACCATCGCCCTGCCGAGGGGCTGACTGAAATTGGGGTCAGGCACCATTCAAGTCAGTGACTCAAAGTGGGGTCAGGCACCATTCAAGTCAAGGCGTGGGCTGCTGACAAGGAGGCGGGAGGAATGACTAAGGTCTACTACGACGACGATGCCAGGCTGGAGCTGCTCAAGGACCAGGTGATAGCGGTCATAGGGTACGGCAGCCAGGGCCGCGCCCACGGGCGGAACCTTCGTGACAGCGGCCTCGAGGTGGTGGTCGGTCTGCGCCCTGAAAGCCCCAACATCGAGGCGGCAAAGGGCGACGGCCTGGACGTCGCCATGGTGGAGGAGGCCGCCCAGGCGGCCGACATAGTGATGATGCTCGTCCCCGACGACATACAGGCGCGCGTGTACCGGGAATTCATACGCCAGGGCTTGAAGAGCGGCAACGCCCTATTCTTTGCCCACGGCTTCAACATCCACTTCAACCAGATAGTCCCCCCGGAAGATGTGGACGTGATAATGGTGGCGCCCAAGGGCCCGGGGCCCATGGTCCGCCAGGTCTACGAGGAGGGCGGCGGCGTGCCCGCGCTGGTGGCCGTCTACCAGGACTACAGCGGGATGGCCCTCGAGAGGGGCCTGGCCTACGCGAAGGGGATAGGCGCCACGCGCGCGGGCGTCCTGGAGACGACGTTCGCCGAGGAGACCGAGACCGACCTGTTCGGAGAGCAGGCGGTCCTCTGCGGTGGCTGCACGGCGCTCATAAAGGCCGGCTTCGAGACCCTTGTGGAAGCGGGTTACCAGCCCGAGGTGGCGTACTTCGAGTGCCTGCACGAGCTCAAGCTCATCGTGGACCTCATCCACTACCAGGGCCTGAGCGGCATGAGGAACGCCATCAGCGACACCGCCGAGTACGGCGACCTCACCCGCGGCCCGCGCGTGATAAACGAGGACGTGCGAGCGGAGATGAAGCGGATACTGGAGGAGATCCAGTCCGGGCGCTTCGCCAGCGAATGGGTGCTGGAGAACCAGGCGAACCGCGCCACCATGCAGGCGCTTCGCGCGCGGGAGGCGGCCCACCCCATCGAGGAGTTGGGTGCTCGTTTGCGGGGCATGATGAGCTGGCTCAAGAAGTAGGAGGGGAACCGACCCCAGGGAGCGTGCCTTGAAGAAGCAGTACATCTACACGCCGGGCCCGACCCCGGTGCCGTTTGAGGTGGCGGCGGCGCAGGCCCGCATGGTGCACCACAGGACCGACGAGTTCGGTGAATGCCTCGCGCGGGTGCTCGACGGCCTGAAGTTCGTCTTTCAGACAGATAACGAGGTCATGCTGCTCACCTCCAGCGGCACGGGAGCGATGGAGGCCGCCGTCGCCAACTGCTTCTCGCCGGGCGACAGGGTGATCGTCTTCTCGGGCGGCAAGTTCGGCGAACGGCTGGTGGAGATCTCGAACTGCTTCGGGCTGGAAGCGGTCGTCGTAGAGTACGCCTGGGGCGACTGCGCCGACCCCGCCGATCTGGAGAAGGCGCTCGCGGAGAACCCCGGCGCCAGGGGGGTGTTCCTGACCCAGAGTGAGACCTCGACGGGTGTGGTGAACGACGTGGAGGCCTTCGGTCGTATCGTGCTGGGGACCGACGCGTTGTTCCTGCTGGACGCGATAAGCGGACTGGGCGCGGTCGACCTCAAGACGGACGACTGGGGTGTGGACCTCTGCGTGGGCGGCTCCCAGAAGGGCCTCATGACCCCGCCCGGGCTGGCGTTCGTGGCGGTAAGCGACGCCGCGTGGAAGGCGGCGGCCAAGGCCACGCTGCCCAGTTACTACTTCAACCTGGAGGTGGCCCGTAAGGCGCAGTCCGCCAGCCCGCCGCAGACGCCGTACACGCCGGCCATAACGCTGGTGCAGGCGCTCGACGTCGCACTCGGCATGCTGCGCGAGGAGGGGCTCGGGGCGGTGTTCGCGAGGCACGAGCTGTTCGCCCGCGCGACCCAGGCCGCGGTCAAGGCCATGGGCCTGCGCTTCGTGGCCTCGGACCTCTCGCGCGCCTTCGTATGCACCTCCGTCCGGGCGCCGGAGGGCTTGAAGTCCGGCGACCTGGTGAAGCTGCTGCGTAGCGAGTACGGCGTTTCCATCGCGGGCGGGCAGGGGAAGCTCAAGGGAAAGATATTCCGACTGGGGCACGTGGGCTACTTCGATATGTTCGACGTGATCGCCCAGGTAGCCGCGGTCGAGGTCGGCCTGAAGCGACTCGGCCACCCGGTCGAGATCGGTTGCGGCGTTACCGCCGCGCTGGAGGTGCTGGCCGGTTGAGGCGGCCTGGAAGGCAAGGGCGTTACCGGCGACGAGACGGGAGAGCCTCTTGACAGCTCAACACGGCTACAGGGTCCTGGTCGCGGAGAAGATATCCGCCGACGGCGTGGAGAAGCTCAAGGAGTGGTTCCAGGTGGACTACTTCGAGCGCATGTCGCGCGAAGACCTCCTGGATTCGATCGCCGAGTACGACGCGCTGGTGGTGCGCAGCGGCACCAGCGTGGACTCCGAGGTGATAGCGAAGGCGGAAAACCTCAAGGTCATCGGCCGCGCGGGCATAGGCGTGGACAACATCGACCTGGATGCGGCGACCAAGAAGGGTATCCTGGTCGCCAACGTGCCGGAGAGCAACATCATAAGCGCCGCCGAGCATACCATGGCCATGATAATGGCCGCGGCGCGCAACATCCCGGCCGCGAACGCCTCGCTGGCCCGCGGGGAGTGGAACCGCGGGGAGTTCCAGGGGGTGGAGCTCTACGGCAAGACCCTGGGGATAATAGGCATAGGACGCATCGGTGCGCTGGTGGCCGAGCGCGCCAGCGCCTTCGGGATGAAACTGATCGGCTACGATCCCTTCGTCGCCGCGCAGAAGGCGAGGCAGCTGGGCGTCGAGATGAAGCCGAACATCGAGGAGGTCCTCCGGGATGCGGACTTCGTGACCATGCACGTGCCGCGAACCAAAGACACCTTCCACATGATAGGCCCCGAGCAGCTGGCATTGATGAAGCCGGGCGCGAGGATCGTGAACGTGTCGCGCGGCGGGGTCCTGGACGAGGACGCCCTGGCCCGGGCCATCAAGGACGGCACGGTCGCCGGTGCCGCCCTGGACGTCTTCGAGTGCGAGCCGCCCGGTGAGAGCGAGCTCTGCTCGATGAGGGAGGTCGTGGTGACGCCCCACCTCGGGGCGAGCACGTCCGAGGCGCAGTACAAGGCCGGCGTGGCCATCGCCGACCAGGTCATCGCGGGGCTCACCGGGGGGTTCGTGAGCGGCGCGGTCAACATAGCCATGCCACACAAGGAGGTCGTGGAGGCCCTGCACCCGTACATGCCGCTGTGCGAGAAGCTGGGCAAGCTGTTCATGAACCTGACCCACGGCGCACTCGGCGATATCGAGTTCGAGATAGTGGGCGCCATCAGCGAGTATGACACCTCACTGCTGACGGTCGCCTTCCTGAAGGGGTTCTTCGAGAACATATCGATGGATACCGTGTCCTACGTGAACGCGCCGATACTGGCCATGGAGCGGGGGATACAGGTCAAGGAGAGCAAGAGCCGCCAGTCGCGGGACTACGTGAACCTGATAACGGTGAGGGCGAAGGTGAACGGCTCGGAGGTCACGGCCGGGGCTACCCTGGTGGGCATGAACCAGGAGGTGTTCGTCAACGTCCTGGACTTCGACATCGAGATCGCGCCGAGCAAGTACATGGCGTTCGTCCGTTACGAGGACCGGCCGGGCATGATCGGCAGGGTCGGAACGGTCCTCGGTGACCAGGGGATCAACATCTCCGGGCTCCAGGTGGGGCGCAAGAGCGTGGAGGGTGACGCGGGCATGGGCCTGAACCTGGACAGCCCGCTCGACCAGCAGATCATCTCCGAGCTCTGTGCCCAGGAGGGCATCAAGGAGACCCGATTCATCATCCTTTGAGCGGGGGAGCAATGGGCGACCGAGTCTACATCTTCGATACGACGCTGAGAGACGGCGAGCAGTCGCCCGGCATCAGCCTGGGAGTGCGCGAGAAGCTGGAGATAGCCGAGCAGCTCCAGCGCCTGGGCGTTGATATCATCGAGGCGGGGTTCCCGGCGACCAGCCAGGGGGACTTCGAGGCGGTGCGCCAGATATCCGAGAAGATAAACGAATCCACCGTGTGCGCCCTTGCACGGGCGCATCCGAAGGACATCGACCGCGCCTGGGAGGCTGTAAGCAAGGCCGCCAGGCCGCGCATCCACACCTTCGTGAGCACCTCCGACATCCACCTGGAGCACCAGTTGCACAAGAGCCGGGAAGAGGTGCTGGAGATGGCCCGCGAGTCGGTGAGAAGGGCTCGGGGATACTGCGAGGACGTCGAGTTCAGCCCGATGGACGCGAGCCGAAGCGACACGGAGTACCTGTACCGGGTGCTGGAGGCGGCGATAGAGGAGGGCGCGGGCCCCCTCAACATCCCGGACACGGTCGGGTACGCGGTTCCCGACGAGTTCGCCGCACTCATCCGGGGGATCCTCGAGAACGTGCGGGGAGCCCGCGACGTGGTGATAAGCGTCCACTGCCACAACGACCTGGGGCTCGCGGTGGCGAACTCGCTCGCGGCCTGCGAAGCGGGGGCCCGGCAGGTGGAGTGTGCGATCAACGGACTCGGGGAGCGCGCCGGGAACGCCAGCCTCGAGGAGCTGGTGATGACGCTGAAGGTCCGGCAAGACCACATCGGGCTGGACACCGGCATCAATCCCGTGGAGATAAGCAGGACCAGCCGGCTGGTGAGCCTGCTCACGGGCTACCCGGTCCAGCCCAACAAGGCGATAGTGGGGAAGAACGCGTTCGCCCACGAGTCGGGTATCCACCAGGACGGTGTGCTCAAGGAGCGCACCACCTACGAGATCATGGACGCCTCCAGCGTGGGGCTCGTCGAGAGCGACATCGTCCTCGGCAAGCACTCCGGGCGGCACGCGCTCAAGGAGCAGCTGGAGAGGCTGGGTTACTACCTCAACGATGACGAGCTGAACCAGGCCTTCGTGCGCTTCAAGGAACTGGCGGACAAGAAGGGCTCGCTGTCGGGCGGGGATATCGAGGCGGTCGCCCTGGAGTACATACGCACCGAGGGGCAGGACTGGAAGCTCACCGGGTACGAGGTGCACAGCGGCGGACACGAGGCGCCGCCAAGCGCCACCGTCACCCTGGAACGCGAGGGCCGGCACGTGACCGAGAGGGCCATCGGGGACGGCATGGTGGACGCGGCGTGCAAGGCCATCAGGACGGCGCTCGGCGTCGACGCCAGGCTGATCTCCTTCACGGTGGAGGCGATCACCGAGGGGCTGGACTCCCTGGGGGACGTGACCATCCAGCTGGACATCGAGGGGCGCCGCGTGGTGGGGAGGGGCGTCTCCACGGATATCGTCGAGGCATCGGCCCGCGCCTACATAAACGCTGTCAACAAGGTCCTGAGATGAGTCGGACAAGGCGGATACTCGCAAAGCACGCCGGGCTGGACGAGGTCGCGCCGGGCGCGTTTCTCGAGGTGCCGGTTGACCTGGTCCTTGCCAACGACGTTACCGCGCCCCTGGCAATACAGGAGTTCCACCGGCTCGGCAGGGACACCGTCTTCGACAAAGGCAAGGTCGTGCTGGTGCTCGATCACTTCACCCCCAACCGGGACGTGGCCTCGGCCGAGCAGTGCGCCGGGGTCCGCCGCTTCGCGCTCGAGCACGGGATAGAGCGATTCTATGACTGCGGGGAGGTCGGCATCGAGCACGTGCTCCTGCCCGAGGAGGGGCTTGTCCGGCCCGGGGATGTCATCATCGGTGCCGACAGCCACACCTGCACCTACGGGGCGCTGGGTGCATTAGCGACCGGGATGGGCTCTACCGACGTGGGGGCCGCCATGGGCACGGGTGAGACCTGGATCAAGGTCCCGGAGGCCATCGAGGTGAAGCTCACCGGCAGGCCGAGGCGCTGGGTCGGGGGCAAGGACGTGATACTCCACCTGATCGGGGCGCTCGGAGTGGACGGGGCGACGTACCGATCGCTCGAGTTCACCGGGGAGGGCGTCTGTGCGCTGAGCGTGGAGGGCAGGCTCACTATAGCCAACATGGTCATCGAGGCGGGTGCCAAGAACGGGATATTCCCGGTCGACGGGCAGGCCGTCGGCTTTCTCGCCTCCGTGGGGGTGGACGCCGTCGAGGCCCCTATCGAGCCGGACCGCTTCGGGTACTCCGGGGAGATGACGGTCGACCTCTCGGCGCTGGAGCCGCAGGTCGCGCTCCCTTCGCTCCCCGAGAACGCGGTGGCGGTGGGGGAGGCGCCTTCCGTCAGGCTGGACCAGGTCGTCATAGGGTCCTGCACCAATGGCCGCATGGAGGACCTGCGCTCGGCGGCGGAGGTTCTCAAGGGAAACCGAGCGGCGCCGGGCCTCAGGCTCATCGTGATACCGGGAAGCCCGAGGGTCTACCGGCAGGCGCTGGACGAGGGGCTGTTCGACGTGTTCCTGGACGCGGGCGCCGTGATCTCGCCGCCCACCTGCGGGCCGTGCCTCGGGGGGCACATGGGGGTGCTTGCCGCCGGCGAGAAGGCACTTTCGACGACCAACCGGAACTTCGTAGGGAGGATGGGGCACCGAGACAGCGAGGTCTACCTCTCGAATCCCGCCGTGGCGGCCGCCTCGGCGGTAACCGGCTCCATCACGGACCCCGGGGAGATAGTATGAACGGCTCGGTTCTGCAGGGCAGAGCCCACAAGCTGGGTGACCACGTGAACACGGACCTCATAATCCCGGCGACCTACCTGGTCTCGACCGACCCGGCGGAGCTCGGCAAGCACCTCATGGAGGGGCTGGACCCCGACTTCGCCGGCAGGGTCCGGCCGGGAGACATGATAGTGGCGGGCGAGAACTTCGGGAGCGGGTCCAGCAGGGAGCACGCGCCGCTGGCCATAAAGGGCGCGGGGATCTCATGCGTGATAGCCAGCTCTTTCGCGCGCATCTTCTTCAGGAACGCCGTGAACGCGGGGCTCCCCATCCTGGAGTCGCCCGAGGCGGTGGAATCCATACAGGAGGGGGACCAACTGGTGGTGGACCTCGCCCGGGGCCGCATAGAGGACGCTACGGCTTCTGTCGACTTCCGGGTCCCGGCATACCCCGAGTTCATGCGTCGTATAATGGACGCCGGCGGGCTGATAGACCACCTGAAGTCCAGGAAGTAGCGCTTCTAAAGGATTGGGCGCGGACTTCAGTCCGCGAATGACTTTGGTGGCTTGGGGGCGGACTTCAGTCCGCCACCGACCCCAGGACCGGGACTGAAGTCCCGGCCCAATCAGGTTTCGACAAGGAGAGGGTTTGCACAAGATAGCCGTTATACCGGGAGACGGGACGGGCCCGGAGGTCGTGGCGGAGGGCCTCAAGGTCCTCGAGGCGGCGGGCGACGCCTGCGGTTTCAGCTTCGAGCTGCAGGAGTTCGACTACGGGGGAGACCGGTACCTGGCAACCGGCGAGACGCTGCCGGAGGGCGCGATAGAGGAGATGAAGGCGTTTAACGCCATATACCTCGGGGCGATCGGCCACCCCGACGTCCGGCCGGGCATACTCGAGCACGGCATCCTGCTCGCGCTCCGCTTCGCCCTCGACCAGTACATCAACCTGCGCCCGGTGAAGCTGTATCCCGGGGTCGACTGCCCCCTGAAGGACAAGGGACCCGAGGATATAGACCTGGTGGTGGTCCGGGAGAACACCGAGGGGCTCTACGTGGGCACCGGCGGGTTCACCCGCAAGGGGACAGACCAGGAGATAGCCACCCAGGTGTCGGTGAACACCCGCATGGGCGTCGAGCGCTGCATCCGCTACGCGTTCGAGCTGTGCCGCGAGCGCGGCATGGAGAAGAAGCTCACCCTCTGCGGCAAGACCAACGTGCTCACCTACGCCCACGACCTCTGGGAGAGGGTTTTCAACGAGGTCGCCTCTGAGTACCCCGACATCACATGCGACTACGCGCACGTCGACGCGATCTGCATGTGGTTCGTGAAGAACCCGGAGTGGTTCGACGTGGTGGTCACCGACAACATGTTCGGCGACATCATCACCGACCTGGGGGCGATGATACAGGGCGGCATGGGGATCGCCGCCGGTGGCAACATAAACCCGTCGGGCACTTCCATGTTCGAACCGATCGGAGGCTCGGCACCCAAGTACACGGGTCAGAACGTCATAAACCCGCTTGCCGCCATCGCGGCGGTGCAGATGATGCTGGACTTTCTCGGCGAGAAAGAGGCCGCCGACCTGGTCGAGCGCTCCATAGTGAAGGCGCTCACCTCGGGCGGGATAAAGAGCCTGTCGGCCGGCAAGATGGGCATGGGCACACGCGAGGTCGGTGACCTGGTGGCCGGCTACGTGAGAGAAGGGGGCTAGGGTAGAGCGATGGGATTACAGGTCTACATCGACGGCAGGTTCGTGGACGAGGACGACGCGAAGGTGTCGGTTTACGACCACGGCCTGCTCTACGGGGACGGGGTCTTCGAGGGCATCAGGGTGTACAACCGCCGGCTCTTCATGATGGACGAGCACCTCAAGCGGCTGTACAACGGCGCGAAGGTGATACGCCTCGAGATACCCATGACGCCCGCCGACCTGAAGGACAAGGTCCGCGAGACCGTCCGCATCAACGACATAAGCGACGGTTACGTGCGCCTGGTGGTGACCAGGGGAAAGGGCGACCTCGGTCTCTCTCCGTCGAAGTGCGCCGACCCCAACATCATAATCATCGCGGCCACCATCAAGATCTACCCCGAAGAGGTGTACCTGAGGGGCCTCAACGTGGTGACGGTGTCCACGCGGCGCAACAACCCCGATTCCCTGAGCCCGCAGATCAAGTCTCTCAACTACCTCAACCACATCCTCGCCCACCTGGAGGTCCTGCACGCGGGCGCCGACGAGGGGCTGGTGCTCAACGACGGCGGGTACGTGACCGAGTGCGTGGTGGACAACTTCTTCATCGTCGTCAACGCCGTGATACTCACCCCGCCCACCAACGCTGGAGCTCTGAACGGCATCACCAGGCTCGTGGTCTTCAACCTGGCCAAGGAGCATAACATCGAGATCCGGGAGGAGAACCTCTCCCTGGTGGAGTGCTACACCGCGGACGAGGCGTTCCTGACAGGCACCGCGGCCGAGGTCGCACCCGTGACCTATATCGACGAGAGGCCCATCGGGGACGGGAAGCCCGGACCCTTCACCATGCGCCTGATGGATTCGTTCAAGGAGCTCAAGGAGAACTACGGCACGCCCATCGACTAGTTCCGCGCGAGAGGCGGTACATTGCCACAGGTCTACCTGTACGACACCACCCTCAGGGACGGGGCCGCCCGGGAGGGCGTAAGCTTCTCCCTCGAGGACAAGATAAAGATACTGAAGCACCTGGACGCCTTCGGCATGCATTACGTCGAGGGCGGTTACCCGGCGAGTAATCCCAAGGACCTGGAGTTCTTCAACGCGGCCGCCGGCCTCGAGCTCAAGAACTCGAAGCTGGTGGCGTTCGGCTCCACCCGCCGCGCGCTGACCTCGGCTTCCCGCGACAAGGAGATGAAGGCCCTTGCCGCTTCGGGTGCCCCGGTCGCCTGCATTTTCGGTAAGGCCTGGGACCTGCACGTGGAGACCGCGCTTCGCACCTCGCTGGACGAGAACCTCTACATGATCGGCGAGTCCGTGAAGTACCTGAAGAAGAAGAACATGGAGGTCGTCTTCGACGCGGAGCACTTCTTCGACGCCCACGCGGAAAACCCGCGCTACGCCATGCAGGTCCTGGAGGCGGCCGCCGAGGCGGGGGCGGACTGGATCGTGCTCTGCGACACCAACGGAGGCAGGCTCCCCTCTGACATCGAGAAGGTCGTGCGCGAGGTGCGCGCCAGGATAGAGACCCCCCTGGGAATACACGCCCATAACGACGCCGACTGCGCGGTTGCCAACACCTTCACCGCGGTTACGCAGGGCGCCACCATGGTGCACGGCACCGTCAACGGCTACGGGGAGCGCTGCGGCAACGCGAACCTCTGCTCGGTGATCCCGGGGCTGGTGCTGAAGATGGGTGTCGACTGCCTGCCCGCCGAGAACCTTGCCGCCCTGACCGACCTCTCGCACTACGTCAGCGAGCTGGCCAACATCACCCCCGACGCGCACCAGCCGTACGTCGGGCTGAGCGCCTTCGCCCACAAGGGCGGCATCCACGCCAGCGCCGTCAGCAAGGAGGCCCGCACCTACGAGCACATCAGGCCGGACCTGGTGGGCAACATACAGCACATCGTGGTCTCCGAGCTGGCGGGTAAATCCACCCTCATCATCAAGGCCGGAGAGATGGGCATAGACCTGGACTCCGAGCCCGCCAAGGTCACGGACATCCTCAAGCAGGTGAAGGACCTGGAGCACGTGGGCTACCAGTTCGAGGCCGCGGACGGCTCCTTCGAGATACTCGTGCGCAAGAGCCTGGGTACCCACAAGCAGTTCTTCCGGCTGGAGTCGTTCAGGGTCATCATGGAGAAGCGCGAGGACGGCCGGGTGATGACGGAGGCCACGGTCAAGATCCACGTCGGGGGCAGGAGGCTCATCGCCACGGCCGAGGGCAACGGCCCGGTGAACGCCCTCGACCGCGCCATCCGCATCGCCATCGGCCGCTCGTACCCCGCCCTCAAGGACATCGAGCTCACCGACTACAAGGTCAGGGTGCTCGACGAGAAGAAGGGTACGGCCGCGATCACCAGGGTCCTCATTGAGACCACGGACGGGGAGAAGTCCTGGGGGACCATCGGGGTCTCCGAGAACATCATAGAGGCCTCCTGGCAGGCGCTGGTCGACTCCATCGAGTACGGCCTTACCCACCAGAGACGGCACGACGAGTAGGAGCGCCATGAGGCTTGTACGGTTCAGGCACGGGGGCCGGACGGGGTACGGGGTCCATGACGGCGAAAAGGTGTACGCCACCTGCTGGGAGCCGTTCGACCGCATCGAGGAGGAGCCGCAGTCCCTCGAGGAGTCGGAGGTGACGCTGCTGGCCCCCAGCGTGCCCAGCAAGATAGTGGCGGTCGGCCTGAACTACTCCGACCACGCCGCCGAACTCGGGCTCGAGATACCGGAGGAGCCCATCCTGTTCCTGAAGGCCTCCAGCACGGTCCTCGACCCCGGGGGGGTGGTCGTCTACCCGGAGCAGAGCGAACGGGTGGACTACGAGGCGGAGCTGGCCGTAGTGATGGGCGCTGAGGCACGGTCGCTTTCCGAGGACGAGGCCCCGGGTGCGGTCCTCGGCTACACCTGCGGCCTGGACATGACCGCGCGCGACCTGCAGCTCAAGGACGGCCAGTGGACCCGCGCGAAGAACTTCGACACGTTCTGCCCCCTCGGCCCCTGGGTGGAAACGGACCTGGACCCGGGCGACCTGGCCGTAGAGCTCAGGCTCAACGGGGAGGTGCGGCAGTCGTCGGGCACATCCAGGATGATATTCGGTGTCCCCGCCCTGGTCTCGTTCATCTCGGGAGTGATGACGCTGTACCCGGGCGACGTGATCCTCACCGGGACACCGCCGGGGGTGGGGGAGGTCCGCCGGGGGGACGAGGTCTCGATGACCATAGAGGGCATCGGCACCCTGTCGGTGACGATATCCTGACCCGTACGGTCCGGGACTGAAGTCCCGGGCCCAAGTGCATAGTGGTGGTGAGGTGAGGACCGACCCCTGGGAGATACTGAAGGACTCCTTCGGGACCGTGATACGGAACCGATGCCTCTGGGCGTTCGGTTTCGTCATCGCGCTGGCCGGCGGGGGCTCGCAGGGTTACAACCTCTGGCTGCAGGCGCCGCTCTCCGGCAGCGTGACCGGCCTGGCCGGGACGCGGCTGAGCTCCTTCGTGCGCACCCACTGGATATACGCCCTGATAGCCGGAGCGGTGGGACTCCTGATCGGGCTCGGACTGCTCTGCGCCGGCGTCATAGCGCAGGGCTCCGCCATAGGGGCGGTGGCCGAAATCGAGGGAGGCGGCTCCCCCGGCGTGCGGGGATCGCTGCACTGGGGGCGCAACGCCTTCTTCCGCTTCCTTGTCCTGGTGATCGGCTATGCCGCCGTCATGTCCCTGGTCGCTGTGCCGTCGTTGCTGTACTGGCGCGCCTGGGGGGGGACGAAGCAGATGGTGCTCCCCTGCCTGGGCGGCTTCGCGCTGGGCATGGGGTTCGTGGTCTTCTCCATCTTCGCGGGGATACTGCTCGAGCTGTCCGTGCGCTTCGTAGTGCTGGAGGGGGAGGGCATCATGGAGTCGCTGCGCTCCGCGGTGAACCTGTTCCGGGACTGGTGGAAGGAGGTGCTGGCCTGCTGGTTCTACGCGCTTCTGATCGGGGTCCTCAACATTATCGCCATGGCGGTCGTCATCGCGGGCATCCTGGAGAACCCCCTTAGCGCGCTGTTCCGCTCGGCGTACGACCACCAGAGCCCCTGGCTGTTCAGCGTCGCGATCGCCGGCTACTTCCTGGCCTGGGCCACGGCGGCGTTGCTCGGCACGTTCTTCGTCGCTACCTCCAGCGCGCTCTGGACCACCACCTTCCTGGAGCTGGAGCCCGTAGCCATCCCGGGCACGGTATCCTAGAGCTTGGGGGCGGACTTCAGTCCGCCGTCGACCACGCCAACCGGGACTGAAGTCCCGGCCCAATCATTGATGATGCGACCAGCCCGTCTTCTCCAGCAGAGCGACGGCCGAGCGTCCGGTGAGGTCGGCCTTCACCTCCTCGTCGAAGCCGAAGCTGTCCAGGTCCGCGTAGATCTGCTCGACGGTGCCCATCCCGACCGGGTGATCCGTCCCGAACAGTACCCGCCGGCTGAACTCCTCCACCAGCGGCTCGAAGCAGTCCATCTCGGCCTCCGGCTCCTCCCCGAAGTGCTCAACCCACATGGCCCCGGGGGCGGTGCGGGACCATCTGACCATCGAGAGCGAGTTTGTCATGTCCAGCCAGACCTGGTCGTAGGCGGAGACAAGCTCACGAGCCAGTCTCAGCCGCGGGAAGAGCGAGTGGACCAGCACGACCTGCATGCCCGGGTACCTCTCCAGGATGCCGCGGAGGCAGTCGAGGTCCTGGGTGCGGCCGTAGAAAGCGTCGAAGCCCGTGTGCACGAACAGCGGCTTGCCCAGCTCGTCGAGCTTGCGGTAGAGCGGCTCGAACTGGGGGCAGAACACCTCGAAGCGCTGGGCGTAGGGGTGCAGCTTGATGCCCGCCAGCCCGTACTCCAGGATGCAGCGCTCGGTCACCTCGTCCTTGCGCGGGGTCAGGGCGTGCAGCGAGCCGAAAGGAACGAGCTGGGGGTAGCGTCGCCCGATATCCCGGTTGAACAGGTTGAGGGGCTCGGTCTCCTCCTCGCGCAAGGGAAAGACGAAGTTGAAGGCGTTGGTGATGCCGACCGACCGCAGGTCGTCCAGCATCTCGTCAGGGGTGATGTCCTGGCGCGCGGGGTGGCCCGGGAACGCCTTTTGTATCCAGCGGACCAGCCCGGCGATCCTCTCCGGAGGCATTATGTGCAGGTGCGCGTCCCAGCGGCTCATGGGATGAGTTTAGCATTCCCCCCTCACCCCGACCCAACGCCCCGTGTTTGAGCCCGGCCTCTCAGGCCGGGTTACGAGCGGGGCTGAGAGCCCCGCCTCAAACATCAAGTCTTGTGGACACGGCACTCGCGGTTGCTATACGGTTTCGTCAGCATGGGAGTGACGGGGGGCCTTTGACTTGGAGCCAAGGGGCATAGAGAGCACGCGCGAGAACCTGCGGGAGACATGGAAGCGGGGCTTCCTGCTCCTGCTGCCTTTCATCGGCGCCATCGCGGTCATGGCGGGGCTGGTGGTGCTGGGCTGGCTGGCCGGCCGGCCGGACTCCACGGCGACCCAGACCTCGGGTGAGGCCGACCTGGCGCCGACCCTGGCCCTGCTATTCATCGCGATCCCCTACGGCGCTGTGGCCCTCGGGGCGTTCATCGGGCAGGTCTTCTACAGGCCGATTCACTCGCTTGTGATATTCCGCAAGTACGTGTGTGTGAGGGTGGATGAACTGCACGACCCGGAGGCCGTCAAGTTCGAGAACGCCCTGGACGCGGCGAGTATAGCGGCGGGCACCACCGCTCCCCGGCTGGTCTTCCTGGTCGACGACAGGAGGGCCAACGCGATGGCGTACACCGACCGGGACGGCGAGCCCACGGTCGGGGTCACAACCGGGATGCTGAAGGCGGGCCTGCCGGTTGACGAGGCGACCGCTGTCATGGCCCACGAGCTGGCGCACCACCAGTTGGGGCTGAACGTGAACGCGCCACACCTGCTGCAGCCGGAGTTCGTGCCGAACCTGCTGCTCGTCCTCTACATATTCATCCCCGTGAGCCTGTTCTTCATCGACATGGACGGCTGGGCCAAGGCCATGCTCGCGGTCATATACGTCATGATCCTGGTGGGGCTGGTGGGCCTGCGCTTCTCATCCGCATACAACATGCGCCTTGCCGACCTGCTCTACTTTCACGGCGACATGCTCGCAGACTCCGTCGCGGTGAAGCTGATACGGGACCCCGATTCGCTGCGGCGGGCCATCGAGCGCGTCCACGAGCTCAACATCGGGCAGGGCTACGACTTCACCCAGGTGTTCCTGGCCAAGTACCTGTTCCTGCCTCCGAGCACGACCATCGGGGACTACTACCGGTATGCTGGCAGCATCCTTGCCTACAGGCTGGGCTCGGACGCCTTCTACGCGGAGAAGATGTCGATGTCCGACCTTGTGGGCTCCGAGAAGAGGTTCTTCAAGGAGCGTATGACGAACCTCCACTTCATCATGCAGGGAGATGTCCGATCGATCTCGGACTGGGAAAAAGGAGACTGATCGCGGGGGGACGGGGCGTGTGCCGGTGTATAATGCGTGCGTTTTGACTGGTAAGAAGAGGAGGGTGCCGGATGACAGGAGACAAGGCGCAGTCCCCGAGGGGAAGAAAGGGAACCCCTCTTTCCTGGGTGACCATGGCCTTGCTTACCACGACGGCCGTGGCCAGCATCAGGGGCCTCCCCGCCATGGCGCCCTACGGGCTCGCCTCCATATTGCTCTTCGTCATCCCAGCCATAGTCTTTCTCCTTCCAACAGCGCTGGTCTCCGCGGAGCTCGCCAGCGGCTGGAAGGGCGGGATATTCCGGTGGATCCAGGCGGCGTACGGAGACAGGGCAGGCTTCGTGGCTATCTGGCAGCAGTGGATACAGAACGTCGTGTGGTACCCGGCGCAGCTGGCGTTCTTCGCCGGGGCGCTCGCCTACATCTTCTCGCCGTCGCTGGCCAACAACGGCCTTTTCGTGGGAATAACGATCCTGGTGACCTACTGGATGGCCACTCTCCTGGCCCTCAGGGGCCTCAACACGGCGACCTTCGTCGGGAGCAAGGGCCTGATCGTCGGGACCCTGTTCCCGGCGCTGGTCCTCGTGGTTATGGCGGTCCTGTTCGTGGCCACCGGCGGGCACTCCAGCATGGCGGTGGGGAAGGCGAGCGACTGGTTCCCGGCGTGGACCGGCTTCGCGAGCATCGTACTTATAGTCAGCAACTTCCTGGCGTACGCAGGCATGGAGATGAACGCCGTGCACGTGGGGGACATGAAGAACCCGAAGAAGGGCTTTCCGAAATCCATGGTGCTGGCCAGCGTGCTGATACTTCTGATCTTCATCCCTCCGACACTGGCCATCTCAGTGGGCGTCCCCGCAAAGGGGGTAGACCTCACGACCGGTGTGATGCAGGCCTTCGACGTGTTCTTCGGTCATTTCGGCGTGGCGTGGCTCACCAAGGTGCTCTGCGTGTTCATAGTGGTTGGTATCCTCGCGATGGTCGTCAACTGGATCGCGGGCCCGAGCCGTGGCCTCTTGATGGTCGGAGAGGACGGCTACCTGCCCCTGCGGCTGCAGAAGCTGAATAAGAACAAGATCCAGGTGAACATACTCCTGGTGCAGGGCGGCATAGTGTCGCTGCTGGCCGCCTTCTTCGCCCTCATCCCAAGCGTGCAGTCGGCCTTCTGGCTGATCGTGACGATGGCCATTCAGCTCTACCTCATCATGTACATGATGATGTTCCTCGCCGCCATGCGGTTGCGCAAGAAAGCCCCGGATGTCGAGCGGGGGTACAAGGTACCGGCCATGAGGCTCGTCGCCTGGACTGGCTTCACGGCCAGCCTGCTGGCCTTCCTGCTCGGATTCGTGGTGCCATCGGGTCAGAAGATGAACCAGGCGCTGTACTCCCTGCTGCTCGTGGCGGGCATACTGGTGCTGGGTTGCGGGCCGTTCATCTTCTACAAGATCCGCAAACCCGCCTGGAAGACCGACCAGAACACCGAGTCGCAGCTCTCACTGGACGAGGGATAGACGTGAGCGCCTACCTGCTCTCGAAAGGACGGCGGTTGAGATGAAGGACACGCTCCCCGGCGGATACGGCGTGCTGCCGGTCGTGTTGATACTGCTGGCGGCGTTGCTCCTGGGTGGGTGCCAGGGAAGCCCGGCGACCGATCCGCATGGCCCGGAGGCGCTTCGAAAGGCGCACGCGCTTCAGGAAAAACTGCGAGGGAGAGGACTGCCGGTGCCTGATGCCGATGTCCTGGTCGAGCTCTACGGGACCAACGGCGGCGTTGCCGGCATCTATTCGGATTCGGAGTTCCAGACACATTACAACCTCATCCACTTCGGCAACACGGGGCGCAGGCCGGTCTACCTGGATCCCGGCGTGGTCTCGTATGATGAGGCGGTCCTCGAGGTGTATGCTCCCGGGAACCTGCCCGCCTACAGGGAGCTCGTGGAAGACTGGGAGACGAGGCAGACCATCTCGACGAAGTAGCGTTCCCGCCGACGACCGGGAGAACGACGGAAGAGGAAGGACAACCGCCATGCTGCATGAGAGGATAGAGACGGACGAGCTGCTGACGCCGGCCTACGGGACGACCTACCTGGACAGCGATATCCCCAAGTACGAGTTGCCCGAGGACATGCTGTCGCCCTACGCGGCCTACAGGGTGGTCCGCGACGAGCTGATACTCGACGGAAACTCGCGCCAGAACCTTGCCACGTTCTGTACCACCTTCCTGCCGGACGAGGTCAAGCGGCTGATGGCCGAATGCATCGACAAGAACATGATCGACAAGGACGAGTACCCCCAGACCGCGGAGATCGAGTCGCGCTGCGTGAACATAGTCGCCGACCTCTGGCATTCGCCGACCGCCGCCCAGACGGTCGGTTGCTCGACCACGGGCTCGTCCGAGGCCGCCATGCTCGGCGGGATGGCCCTCAAGTGGCGCTGGAGGGAGAAGATGCGCTCGGCGGGCAAGCCATGCGACAGCCCCAACCTGGTGTGCGGGCCGGTGCAGATATGCTGGCATAAGTTCGCGCGCTACTGGGACGTCGAGCTCCGCGAGGTGCCGATGGATAAGGACAGGTACCCCATGAACGGCGAGGAGGCGGTCAAGCGCTGCGACGAGAACACCATCGGTGTCGTACCGACCCTGGGTCTGACCTTCACGGGCCAGTACGAGCCCGTCGAGGAGATCAGCAGTGCGCTCGACATGCTGGAGGAGGAGAAGGGCCTCGACATCCCGATACACGTGGACGCGGCCAGCGGCGGTTTCCTGGCCCCGTTCCTGGAGCCGGACCTTAAATGGGATTTCCGGCTGAAAAGGGTGAAGTCGATAAACGCCTCGGGACACAAGTTCGGCCTGGCGCCCCTGGGTGTCGGCTGGGTAGTCTGGCGGGACAAAGGGGACCTGCCCATAGACCTGGTCTTCAAGGTGAACTACCTGGGTGGAGAGATGCCCACCTTCGCCCTGAACTTCTCCAGGCCGGGTGGAGAGATCATAGCGCAGTACTACTTCTTCGTGCGCCTCGGAAGGCAGGGATACACGATGATCCAGAAGGCCTGCCGCGAGGTCGCGGTCTACCTCGCGGAGCAGATAGGAAAGATGGGTCCCTTTGACATCATCTACGACGGAAGCGACGGGATACCGGCGGTCTGCTGGAGGATCAAGGAGGGCACTGACCCCGGCTTCAACCTGTTCGACCTCGCGGAGAAACTGCGCACGAGAGGATGGCAGGTGCCTGCCTATACGCTCCCGGCGAACTGCCAGGACCTCGCCGTGCAGCGGATACTGGTACGGCACGGCGTGAGCCTGGACCTGGCGGTCATGCTGCTGGACGATATCGGGCGGAGCCTGGAGTTCTTCGAGCAACACCCCGTGTCTTCTTCCATCCAGCCGGAGGAGGGCAGCGGCTTCAACCACTCTTGAGCACCAGCGCCTTAACACGATACACACATCTCTCACAGCCTTTCTTCAGGCTGCCCGTGTATAAACGGGTCAACCGCTCGGGCCCGGGACTTCAGCCCCGGTACCGGACGGCGGACTGAAGTCCGCCCCCAAGCACAAGAAGATTGGGCCGGGACTTCAGTCCCGGATGGCATCGCCAACAGCGAAGAGGGCGCAAGGGAGTCGGAGATGAGGGATACCGGTTCGAAAGGCAGTGCGAAGGAGCAGGTGCCGGAGGCGTCCGGGAGCGCGGCACATGAGATAGAGAGAAAGGAGTTCCTGAGGCGCACCGCCCTTCTGGCGGGGTCCCTGCTGCTGGCCGGCTCCCTCGGCGCCCTCGCGGGATGCGGTAGCGGGACAGCGACGGTGAAGACCGAAGCGCCTGCGGCTGGCGCAGGGGAAGCGGTCCAGGCCCCCGCCGTGCCGGACGGAGCCTCCGGGCAGGATGGCGCCGGGGCACCCACGGCCGCGACGGACTGCCGGTTCTACGATGACGGCACCTGCAGGAGGACCGGGGCGGCATGCGACAACTGCATCGCAAGGTAGCATGCCCGGACCGTCCGGAGAGAACCGCCGTTCCAGTCATGATGGACGTCCACGCTTGCAATTACCTCGATTCGTGCAAGAATAGTAGAGAAAGCCGAGCTGCAGTCTTCTTTCTGCGCGTAACCCGGGGAGCGTCAAAGTGCTGATACACCTTGTTTCACCGACAAAGACGGGTGAAACCTACCTGTTCAACAAGGGCCTCATGCCACCGCTGGGCCTCATGTACCTGGCGGCCAACACCCCGACCGACGTCCGGGTGCGGCTCATCGACGAAAACGTGGAGCGGCTCGATTTCTCAGAGCGCCCCGATCTCGTCGGTATAACCACCATGACCGCGACCGCCCCCCGCGCTTACGAGATAGCGGACAGGTACAGGTCGATGGGCACCCGGGTGGTCCTGGGGGGGGTGCACGCCTCGATGGTCCCCGACGAAGCATCGAAGCACTGCGACTCCGTGGTCATAGGGGAAGCGGAAGAGCAGTGGCCCGATGTGCTCTCGGACGCGGCCGCCGGCGAGCTGAAGCCGGTCTACCGGCGGGACGGCTTCGCCGAGTTCAAGCGACCGGGCCTTCCCGACCGCGGGGTGATAAACCCCAAGAGGTACTGGGGAGCCAACGTGGTGCAGACCTCGAGGGGATGCCCGCATGGCTGCAACTTCTGCTCCGTGACGGCGTTCAACGGGCGCGGGGTGAGGCTCAGGGACACGGATAACGTGCTGGAGGAGGTCGAAACGCTGAGGCGCCACAACCTCGTCAGGCATAAGGCGGTGGAGTTCGTCGACGACAACATAGGGGCCAGCCCCACCCGCGCCAAGGAGCTGTTCAAGGCGCTTATTCCGATGAAAGTCCTCTGGGGCTCGCAGGCTTCCATCAGCTTCGCTTACGACGAGGAGCTGGTCGCGCTGGCCGCCGAGAGCGGGTGCCACTTCCTGTTCATTGGCCTGGAGACCCTTTCGGGCGAGTCGCTCGCCGAGATGGGCAAGAAGCAGAACAAGGTGGAGAAGTACGCCGAGGCCCTGGCGCTTCTTAGAAGGTACAAGATAAGCGTGATGGGGGCTTTCATGTTCGGGTTCGACGCCGACCGCCCCACAGTATTCAGCGAGACGCTTGATTTCGCCATAGAAAACAAGATCCAGGTGGCCCAGTTCGCCACCCTCACCCCGTACCCCGGAACCCGTATCTATGCCCAGCTGCTGGAGGAACGGCGGGTGGAGCCCGATTTCTGGCTGGACCGGAACTGGGACAGCCGGGTTGTCTACACACCCAAGAAAATGACCGGGGACGAGTTGAAGGTGCTGAAGGAGCAACTGCACCGCGACTTCTACTCCTACCGCAACATCATCAAGCGTATGTCTTTCCACAGGCGCTGGTCCTACTGGTTCGCCTTCAACCTGCTCTACCGCCAGACCGTGGTGGCCGCCAGGTCCCACGACGTGGCTTCGGTAGGCGCCTGACTCACACGAAGTATCGTAACCGCCAGAATTATGCAGTAGTAACCTGCGGCGTGAGGGGGAACGATGAACGACCCGGATCTCAGGAACGTGCTGGTGACGGGGTCCTCGGGATATCTCGGCTCGAAGCTGGTGGACCTGCTGGACGGAAAACCGGATATCGGCCGGATCGTAGGTGTCGACGTCAAGGCTCCGACCCTCGAACGGGAGAAGTTCAAGTTCCTCAAAAGAGATATCAGGGAGCCCCTCACGGAGGTGCTGCAGGAATTCGACATCGATGCCATATTCCACCTGGCATTCGTCAAGATACCCATTCACGACAAGTCCCTGATGGAGGACATCAACATCAACGGGGCGCTGAACGTGATGAGGTCCTCGTTGGAGTCGGATGTAGGGCAGATCATCTATGCGAGCTCGGCGACCGCCTACGGATTCCACCGGGACAACGACAATCCACTGACGGAAAGCAGCCCCCTGAGGGGGAACGACAACTACATCTATACAAAAGACAAGAAGATAATCGACGGGCTTTTCGAGACCTTTGCGAAAGAACATCCGGAGATCAAGGTCTCTAGCGTCCGGCCTGTATTTGTCGTAGGAAAGGGCTTTGACGATCCTTTGTCGGAACACCTGCTCGACAAGTTCTGCCTCATTCCGTCCAAAGCATGTGAGCTGCAGTTCGTACACGAAGACGACATGATGGATATTCTCTATCTTCTGTTCTCCAGGTCCGTTGCCGGAGCTTTCAATGTCGGATCGACCGGGACTCTGTCACTCAAAGAAATGGTCAAGATGGTCGGCAGTTGGCCGATACCGATTCCCTTTCCGCTGCTCTACGGCATCAACTCGGTTGCATGGTCGCTGAGGTTGACGTTCATAACAGATGAACCAAGCCCCGGATTGCTCGGGCTGCGTCACCCATGGATCGTGTCGAGCGAGAAGCTGAGGAAAGAAACGGGATACGAATACAACTATACATCGAGGGAAGCTTTTAAAGACTGGGTGGATCATGTGAAGAACGAGGCTAAAGATGGATAGAGACTATGGCTATTACAGGAAGGCACTCGAAGGGCAGGGCCTTCCATGCGCGTTCTTGGACCTGGACCTGCTTCACAGGAATACCGAGAGTATCCTGACGAGGTCGAAGGACAAGAGAATAAGGGTGCACTCAAAAGCGATACGGAGTGTGTACGTCCTCAAGACAATACTGGGAAGCGATGCGAGATTCTCGGGTGTGATGTGTTCCAGCGCCCCGGAAGCTGTCCATCTGAGTTCCAGCGGCATCGATGACCTCTTGATTGCCTATCCGATAGTGCAGAGGGCTCAGGTAGATTCGGTTTGCCGGGAAGTCAGGAACGGTAGAACGCTGGTACTCACCTTTGACTCGGTCGATCATCTCGAACGTTACCAGGCAGCCGCGGCGGACAACGAAGTCGTCCTTCCGGTATGTCTCGATATGGATATGACCACGAGGTTTCCCTTCCTGCATTTCGGCTCGCACTGGTCATCGGTCGATTCGATGGAGGGGGTGCGGGCGCTTCTCGACAAGGTCAAGGAGTGCCCGAACCTGAGGCTGGCGGGTGTCGTCGCCTACGAAGGGCAGATCGCGGGCCTGCCCGACAGGCTCCCCGGCCACCTGGTGCTGAACCGGGCTGCCAGGATACTCAAGGCGATATCCATCAGGAAGATCCGGGCGTTCAGAAAAGGACTGGTCGACACAATAAGAAGTGAAGGCTTCGACCTCGATTTCGTGAACGGTGGAGGCACGATGAGCTTGACCTCCACTTCTGCGGATCCCTCCGTGACCGAAGTGTCGCCCGGCTCGGCGTTCTACGCTCCGGCGTTTTTCGATTACTACGCCGAATACCGGCACCTGCCCGCGGCCGGATACGCGGTGGAGGTGACCAGAAAGGCCGCCGATTACATCGTATGCTATGGGGGCGGATACAACTCACCGGGGATAGCCGACAAGTACAAGCAGCCGGTTCCGTACCTGAGTCCGGACCTCCGATTGGCCAGCCATGAAGGCGCAGGTGAGGTCCAGACCCCCCTGATGTTCAAAGGAAGCACGGACCTTCAGCTGGGCGACCCCGTGTTCTTCAGAACGAGCTGTGCCGGCGAACTGTGCGAGAGGTTCAATCACCTTGCGTTGATCTCCGACGGGAAGGTCGTCGACAAGGTCACGACATATAGAGGCGACGGCAAGACCTTCTTCTAGCCGGCAGCGGGCGCCCTCATTCCTCTCACCATCTTCGAGGTGCCGGATCAGATCAACTCGTTTCATGCCGAGAGCTTTAACGGTTCGCGTATCACCACCGCATCGCCGATCTCTTCTTCGGCAAGCTCGCGGTTGGCCTCCAGTACGAGCCCCACGGCTTCTCGGAGGTTTGCTCGAGCCTCGTCCAGGGTCGCCCCCTGGGTGTTGGCACCAGGCAATTCCTCCACGAAAGCGATATAGCCTTCAGGCACCTCTCGAAACACGGCGGTGAACTCAACCTTCATAATGACACCTCACGCTTGTAGACCACTTCTGATTAGCAGACGATAGC
Organism: Actinomycetota bacterium; assembly: GCA_043807425.1. Lineage (GTDB taxonomy): Bacteria > Actinomycetota > Geothermincolia > Fen-727 > Anoxymicrobiaceae > JAHJCO01. Next base: position 67,585 of record JAZDFZ010000033.1, on the reverse strand, counting down.
ACGGGCAGCAGTCTCGAATCGAGTTGCGGCGACGTATGCGATGGGGTGTTTTTCTAGTAGGCGTGGTGGCGCATACGGGATTTGAACCCGTGTTACCGCCTTGAGAGGGTGACCGACCGAACTCCACCGGACCGCCCCTTGATTTATCCCCTTCTTAAGCCTTTCTTGCCTGATAAGCCCTGGAATCACCGGCGAAAACACAACCGCCTTACTCTGTTCATGCAGGACCATAATAGGAGCCTCGCGACTGCATATCAACGTGTAAATACACTCAGAAGGGTCGAAGAAGGTTGGTGTGATATCCATTAATCCTATCGGCTTGGCCTGACTGCTACTTCCGTCTTTGCGCCGCCGCTGGCAGCAACATAGGGACCAACGGACCGGGTTTTCGGCAGTGCTTGAGAACGGTTATTACTTACTGTAGTCCATCAGTCGAAACTCGAAGCATGCGCCCCTGTCATTGTAGGCGGTGATTTCGCCGCTGTAGGCCTTGACTATCTTCTCCACAATCGATAGCCCGATGCCGCTACCCTTGGACTGTGCCTTCACAAAAGGCGTGAACAAATCATCCTGGACTGCTTCAGGGATTCCCTTTCCGTTATCGCGCACCAGGAACCTGTGGACCGTGCCATCCGCGCCAAGATTGGATATCTCGATGACGGGGTTCTCGGCATTGTTGTGCTGAAAAGAGTTGCATATCAGGTTGGAGAACAGCTGGTAGATGTGGGTCGGACTGGCGACCACCCCTCCCAGCGGTGAGGCGACCTCGACGGTTATCCGTTTCTCCTTGATTATCTCTGCGCTTTCTTCAAGCACCCTGCCTATTGTTTCCTCGATGCTGACATAGGAAACTTCTTGTGGCTCCCCTGCCTCCGCCAGGACCAGCAGGTTGTCAATGAGGATATTGGCGTTACTCGCATTTCTCCGTCCGATCTCAAACGTCTCCATGAGCTGTTCAGCCGTCTCCGCCGGCATTTCAACCTCTTCCAGGACGCTCATGAGCAGGTCAAAGGCCAAGGAGACGGCTGATATCGGGCCCTTTAGGTCGTGGGACACGGTATGGGCGTAGCCGTCGAGTTCCCTGTTGGCTCTTTCAATTCTCTCCTGATATTCTTTGCCGGTAATAGCTATTCCCACGCTTGAACCTACCTCTTCGAAGAACTCGATAAGGTCGAGGGTGAACATGTCCTTGCGGTGGTCTACCAGGTGGATAAGCCCGATGATTTCGTCGTCACAACGCAAAGGGACAATGGCGACAGACTCGTAGCCAACCGTGTTGCAGTAGTTCCGTGTTACCGTCTGGCGCTCTTCCACGGTGGTTGTGGCAAGCAACTGGGTGGTGCTGTTGTGCCAGAAACTGCCACCTTCGGTGAAGAAGTAATGGCAGGGATCCGTCCTTCCCCGAAGGATGTTCCCGCACATGCATTCGAGCACCGGCCTGCCCAGTTCGTCGTACAGCAGTCCTCTTTCCTTGCTGTATGAGCACAGGTAATTCTCGACTTCCAGAAAACTGCCGGGGAACCCGCTTGTCTCGTAGTATGGAAAGTCGTTACCTCTCTGGAGGCGTATACCCACAGCCTCAAGGCCTGTGAAATCTTTGACCTTGTCCAGTATCTCTCTTATTGCATCGGTGCTCATCGCGGACCTGTTGAGAATCAGCAGGAGTTCGGCGACCAGTTTTCTGCGTTCCTCGGCCTGCTTGCGGTCGGTAACGTCCTGGAAAGTCCCCCGCACCTTGACAGTCCGCCCATCCACGCGCTCAGCCCTGCCAATAGTATGAATCCAGCGTTCATTGCCCTTGGCGGTGATGAGCCGGAGTTCGACATCGAACGGCTCTCCATCATCGATAGCGCGCTTGACCGCCTCACTTATGACTGGAACTGCCTCGGCGGCGTAGAAAGCGATTCCTTTATCGACCGTGGGCTGGAAGTCCTGGTCCACCTCGTGGATGCGGTAGACCTCCCGAGTCCACACCTGTTTCCCGCTCTCGACATCAAGCTCCCAGCCCCCCACTTCTGCCATCCTGCCGGTCTCCTCAAGCAGGATCCTGGCTTCAGCGAGTTCACTCTCGTGCTCCCTGTGGAGTAGCTCTTCTTGTGCTCTTACAGTTATGTCACGGATGTTGCACTGTATGACTTCCCTGTGGTCGCTTATGTAGATATTGCTCACGAACTCCACGTCAACTTCACTGCCGTCCTTCGTCTCAAGCGGCAGGTTCTCGTAGCGGATGTATCGCTTCTCCTTCAGCACATCGAAAGCTGCAGCAGAAAGCCCTGCATCCTTGAACGGGCCGATCTCCCAGAGATGCTTGCCGACGAACTCCTCAAGCGAATAACCGAGTATCTCTATCAGGTAAGGGTTGGCGTCTTCTATCTTTCCCGTATCGGCGTCGAGAATCAGGATTCCGTCCCGGGCGGATTCGAAGAGTCGCCGGTACCTGATCTCCGAATCACTCTGAAGCTTCTCCGAATGGGTGCGTTCGAGTGCGTTTCGGACTACGGAAACGAGCATCGTATTTAGCTTCTGGTCCTTGGTGATGTACCCTGCCGCGCCCACCAGGAACGCACGGGCGGCGGTCTTCTCATCACCCTTACCCGTGACCATCACGACAGGAGGGTGACCTTCAACGGAAACGATCTCCTCCATGAGGTCGATGCCGTTCCCATCGGGAAGCTCGTAGTCCATGGTGATAGCATCAAACGTGGAAACGGCCAACGCTTGCCTCGCTGAGGCACAGTCTCCGGCAGTGGTAGTCTCTGCGGAGAGCTTGTGCTTGAGAACGGTCTTTAGAAGGGATGCCAGATCAGGGTCATCGTCGACAACGAGTATACGCAGTTTGGCATGCCTCGTCATGATCCCTAAACTCCGAGACTCTTGCGGTCAAGACGACACTGGGCCGGAGTAAGCACTCAACTCCCTTTAATTATATAGTGGTCCCTCGGCGCTTTAAAGAAGGAGGTCGACAGTATGGGCAATGAGCAGACAGTCGGCCCCTTGTTTTCGGCCATAATAACACCACCGCCTTGCATGATTCTGGGTAGTGTTTCCACCAGTGGCCAAGGGGGACAAAAGGCTTAACGAAGGCGTTGGTGGCGCATACGGGATTTGAACCCGTGTTACCGCCTTGAGAGGGCTGGTTCCCCGAACCCCACCAGTCGTAGCAATCGAGAATTCAGCCCAGGGGGGGGCCTGTCAGATGGTGCCTGCCTTGAGGCGGAAAGCAGGGTGGAGGCGAGTGCGGGTACAACATTCCGCCGAAACGAGGGTGCGAGTGGTTCTTTGGCGATGGTCTAGTTCCGGGTTCTGAAAATACGGAGGACGCCGGTCGTTTCTGTCATATAGGCAGGAGGGTGGTAAGATGCTGGGATAGGAAAGAGACAGACTAGAAATGTCACTTTTCCAGAAAGGTGACGTGAATAATAGATGTCAACTGACAAGAAGGCAGGTTCCCGAAATGCCCTTAGATGAGTTCGGGACTCGCTTCAGGGAATTGTCCGATGCGGTCAAGAGGCTTGAGTCCATCAGTAACGCACTCGAGCCTCAGAATCCATCTTTGAAAAAGCAACTGGATATCCTCTCCGAAGGCGTTATCCGACTTGAAGGCTGGCTCGACTTGTATCGGGACGAGCTTGAAAGGGAGCAAAACGAGGCCGTTATGGAAAGAGAGAGGTGGGAACGCTCCTTCGCTCAAGTCGGTGAAGGGATGTTCATTCTCGATAAGGATTTCACAATACTCCAGTGTAATGCGGCATTCGTGGAATTGCTTGGAGAGGATTCGATGGACCTGATAGGGAGAAAGTGCTACGAAGTGGTTCATGGGTTAACGTCCCCCGCCCTGTTTTGCTACACCTGCTCCGCACTGAAGGAAGGAAGAAGCGCCAAGGCGGAACTTTACGAGCCGTTCCTGGGCAAGCATCTGGAGGTCGCTTCCGACCCTGTTTTAGATGATGAAGGGAACCTTCTCTACGCCATCCACTTAATCCGAGATATCACGGAGCGAAAGAGGCTGGCGGAGATGGAAAAGGAACTGGCTGCCGTAGAGGCGGCCAAGAAGAACGCCCAGAAGAATGCGAGAGAACTGAGCGACATGCTTACCGTCGCCTCCCACGAGCTTCGCCACCCGGCCACCATCTTCAAGGGCTACTCCCACATCTTGCTTGAGAACGCGAACGACCTGAGTTCGGATGTCATAAGGGATGCGCTTATGAGCATAGACAGCGCGAGCGACCGCCTCGCACGCACAGTCAACCAGCTCATGGACGCCTCCAGAATAGATCGTGGGGGGATATCGCTTAAACATGAGGAGTTTGAGCCGCACACCCTGCTAAACCGCGTAACTGCCGAGTTCCAGGGTACAGGCGCGAACATCAATACGAGTGATAAGACGGGCGAATGCGCGGTGTTCAAGGCCGACCGGGAAAAGCTCAAGTCCGTGCTTGGGAACCTGGTCGAGAACGCAATCAAGTTTTCCCCTGACGGTTCACCTGTAGAGGTATGCGTAGAGGCGGCGCCCGGCGGTTTGCTCTTCTCGGTCTGCGACGATGGTCCCGGCATATCTGAAGAGCACGCGGAGCTGGTCTTCGAGCGTTTCTACCGGGTCGAGGAAGTAGAACACCACTCGATCCCGGGGATGGGCCTCGGGCTGCACATCGTAAAGACGATTGTTGATGAGCATGGAGGGTGGATAAGATACCGGCCCGGCGAGGGAGGCGGCTCTGTCTTCGAGTTCTTCATCCCTGAGCAACCGAAGGCAGAGTTATGCCCGGAGACGGAGCACGAGCATGTCAAAGCTGAGCTATCACCACCGTGCGAACCGCGCCCCCCTGATGAGAGTCGGGACGATGAGGGGCTAAATGACGATGACGTAGAACGGGTGCTTAAGGTGGCCGTCATCGATGACGACCCGGATATCGTCAAAATGAGCATGATGCTGCTCAAGTCGAGAGGATACGAGGCCATTGCCGCCTACAGTGGTGAGGAAGGCCTTGTGATGGTCAATCGAGAGACTCCGGACGTGGTGCTCCTTGACATCATGATGCCCGGCCTGGACGGGATCGAGACCTGCCGCAGGCTCAAGTCAGATGAAAGCACGAGGGACATCCCGGTGATATTCGTCACCGCAAAGACGTCAGAGGAGTTCTCCGAGGAGGCTCTTACGGCGGGGGGCAGCGCTTTTCTGAGTAAGCCTTTCAGAACAAACGAGCTATTCGAGACCATCGAAAATATCCGGTGCAAGAAAGTAATATGAGATGAAGTGTGGTCATTAACTGTCGGATTGTCTCGGCGGCAACCACCTGCGATGATATATGAGTAGCATCTCGATTCCCATTCGATTCCGGCCACAAATAACACCACCGCCCTGGAGGTATATTGCTGCCTTTCCGTATGGTGTGTCTTAGCTGTTTATCGCAGTTTAATGCGAGTGGTGGCGCATACGGGATTTGAACCCGTGTTACCGCCTTGAGAGGGCGGCGTCCTGAGCCAGGCTAGACGAATGCGCCGTGTTATCATCAAAAACGACCCGGGTTACCGGGTCCTCTTGATTATACCAGATGGCTGGGGGAGGAGGATTCGAACCCCCGCTACCTGAGCCAGAGTCAGGTGTCCTACCACTAGACGATCCCCCAGCGGCGAATACTGATAATACAGAAGCGGATCCCGTTTAACAACGTCCTCGATCAGCTGGCCGTCCGATGATTCACATTCACTGGCCTGACCCCGTTCCCAGCATTCTCGGGGTCAGCCGGTGGTCCAGCCACTCCCTGACCTTCGGCTCCCTGCCGGCCAGGTCGGCATGCCAGGCTCCGGCCACCGTCACCACCTCGACCGGGCGTCTCACCTTCTGGACGAAGACGTCTATCTGCTCGGGCGGGCACATCTCCCACTCGCCGAAGTACAGGATCTTTGGTACGGGCGGCACATCGGGCGCCACGTCCAGGGGCGTCGGCCCGCCGTCGGGTGAGGCATCGGCCCTCATCCCCATGAGGCGCAGGCCCGAGCGGACCAGCCGTGGATGTCCCTCCGCCCAGGGTGCGATCTCGGGGAAAACCGGCGGGCATCCTATGGATACCAGCGCGTCGAACGGCACTCCCCTGGCGCCGGCGAGAAACGCGGCGGCCGCACCCAGGGAGAACCCCGCCACCGCCACCTTCTCGAAGCCCATCCGCCTCACCCGCGCCAGCACCGCCTCCAGGTCCTCGGACACCTTGCCGAAACCCAGCGGGCAGCGGCCCGTGCTGCGGCCGTGCCCCCTGAAGTCGAAGGTGATAACGGTGAAGGACCGTGACAGCTCCTCGGCCAGTGCCACGACCTGGGAGTGGGACGAGCCGACCACCGCAGGGTGGGCCACCACTACCGCCCGCCGCGGGTCCGAGCCCAGCACCGTGCAGAAAAGCTCCACCCCGTCCGTACCGCCAACGTACATGTTGCAGTGAGGCCCGCCCGGCGGCCTTCGCTCGTCCCTGATCCCCCGCAGCACCGGCAGCAGCGCGGCCGCCTGGCGTACTCTTTTCAAGTCCATGCTCATCACGCTCGCAGTATAATCGATGCGGAGGTCACCATGGCAAAGGAAAGACGCACGCTTCAGGAGATATACAGGGGTATCAGAAAGCCGATGGCTCCTCCCGGCAAGGTGGAGCAGGACCGGCGTGGCAAGCTCCGCGAGAAGGAAGACCGCAGGGAGATGGAGAGACACCGGGGTCGCGGAAGCACCCGGGGAGAGGACTGATACGGATGATCCTGGAGAAGCCCTGGGGCGTCATCAAGGAGTACACACTGAACCAGATCAGCACGGTAAAGATGCTGCTGGTGGCTCCCGGCGGTCAGACCAGCGTCCATCATCACCGCCTGCGCGACGACATGTGGGTGATACTGGACGACGGCCTGGAGGTCCAGGTGGGGGAGGAGGTCCTCCATCCGAAGGCGGGGGACGAGTTCGTGATAAGGGCCGGGACCCCGCACCGGATCACGGCCCCGGGCGAGGCCGGCCGCGTGCTCGAGATAGATTTCGGCTTCACCACCGAGGAGGACACCTTCGACCGCGAGGATTCCCCGGACGACTAGCTTGGACCGGAACGACCCCGTTTCACTAATACTTAGGGACTAAGGTGCCTGGCACCGGTATTAGCTGAAACGACCAAACCGCCGTTCGGTAGACCCCAATCGCCCTAGCACCTGGTGTCGGAGGTTTGCCTAACAATACAAGCATCTTCACTAAATAAGCAACACAAGCAACTCCAGTGACGGCCAATCGGGCTTCAAAGGGGAATTCGGAGCGATTTGCGTGGTTGTTGATTCATCAATCAAGTACTGTTGATAGTGTGAGGCAAACCTCCGACACCGCCACATTCCCTGGATTCTACCCACATATTCTTGTGAGGAGTCCGTTTTCTTTTGGCAGCACGGATGGTTATTATAGAATACGCGAGAGCATCGCAGAGCAAGCGGGGGCTTATGAGCTCGTTTTCCCAGAAACGCAACGTGAAGAAGCTGGTTCAGGCACTCCGGAAGAGCATGACGGAGGATAAGTCGAACGATGTCTGGGACGCAGACACGGAACGCCTCGCGGAGTCCCTCTATGCCGGGATGCTGGCCTGCGTCGAGGACGAGCTCTACCTGCAGGAGTTCCTGCCGTACGGCTCCATGTACCGGCTGGCGGGCGAGCACGGCGTGCGGCGCCGCAACCGGAACGTGCCCATAGAGAGCGTGATGCAGGAGCACATCGCCATCAGGGACGTCTTCTGGGAATACAGGCGCACCCGCTCCGAGAAGGTGCACGACTTTGCCGTCGAGAAGAGAGTCCTCCAGTGCTTCAACGGGGTCCTGCAGGCCACGGTGCAGGCGTACCAGACCCGCGAGCCGACCATGGACGTACTCGACCCGCTGAGGGACCCGCTGACGGGCGTGTTCAACTCCCTCTACTTCCAGACCCGCCTGGAGGAGGAGGTCAAGCGCAGCGAGAGGTACCTGCGCGACGTCACGGTGATGCTGATGCACGTAGACTCCGTGTTCGACCCCGGGTCGGAGGAGGAGGCCGAGCTCATGAGGGCGGTCGCGAGGGTGCTCCGGCGCAACTCGCGCGCCTCGGACATACTGGCCAGGCTCGAGGCCAACCAGTTCGCCGTGCTTATGCCGGAGACCCGCTCCGAGCATGCCGAGCAGGCGGCCGAGAGGCTGAAGAGCCAGGTCGCCGAGTACCTGCCGGGGATGGGAGAGGGCTTCACCGAGATCAGCATAGAGGTGGGGCTCGCCGCGTACCCCGAGCACGGCGAGGACGGGGCCGTCCTGCTGCAGGAGGCCTCCGAGAGCATCACGAGGGAGGATTCCGGGGGAGATTGAAAGACCCCCTCGAAGCCATGGATTTCCAGAGGATAGCGCGCCCGCAGATAAAGGACCTGCCGGTCTACAGCCCGGGAATGGGTACGGACGAGGTGCGGCGCCGGTACGGGGTGACAGAGGTGATCAAGCTCGCCTCGAACGAGAATCCGCTCGGGCCCAGCCCCATGGCCCTGGAGGCCATCAGGGGCTCCCTCGAGGACGTCTCGGTCTACCCCGACGGGGCCTGCACGGTACTGCGTGCCAGGCTGGCCGAGAAGCTGGGGGTCCCGGCCGAGCGCTTCATCTTCGGCAACGGCACGGACGAGGTCATCGACTTCATCTTCTTCGCGTTCTTCAACGAGGGGGACGCCGCGGTGATGGGCGACCCCACGTTCTCCTCCTACTTTCTCTCCGGGATGACCATGGGGGCATCGCTCAGGTACGTGCCCCTGCACGAGCACTCGCACCACGTCGAGGAGATGCTGTCCGCTGTGGACGGCGCGACCAAGGCCGTGTTCGTGGGCACGCCTCACAACCCGACGGGCACCATCTGCGACCGGGAAGACCTGGAGACCATGCTGGGGGGATTGCCCCCCGAAGTGCTGCTGGTCTGGGACGAGGCCTACTACGAATACGTCGATCGGCCGGGCTACCCCGAGAGCCTCGACTATATAATGGAGTACCCCAACCTGGTGGTGCTGCGCACCTTCTCCAAGGTCTACGGCCTGGCGGGCCTGAGGGTCGGGTACGGAGTCGCGCACCCGCAGGTGGTGGACTACCTGGAGAGGGTCAGGCCGCCCTTCAACGTCAACAGCCTGGCACAGGTGGCGGCGTGCGCCGCGCTGGACGACACAGGGCACGTGGAGAGGAGCAGGGCGGTCAACGCCGAGGGCAGGCGCTTCCTGGCCTCCGAGCTGGGACGTCTCGGGATGGACCCGGTTCCAACCCAGGCCAACTTCGTGCTGTTCCGGTTCGACCATCTCATCGAATCGCTCACGCCGAAGCTGCTGGCCCAGGGGATTATCGTTCGCGACGGGGCTTCGCTCGGTTATCCCGGGCACGTGAGGATGACCATCGGAACAAGCGATCAGAACGCTGCCGTGATAGGCGCGATATAGGAGATACTGGCGGAGGGAGGGTAAATGCGCGCTACCATAGTCATTCCAACCTACTGGGGCCGCCCCTCGACCGAGATGGTGCACCCCGAGGACGCGGTCTACGACCATCCCACGGAGCTCGACAGCACGGGCACGCTGGAGCAGGCCCTGCACAGCATAACCGTCCTGGACGGCAAGGACTTCAACGTGGTGGTGCTGGCCTGCGCGACCAGCCCGGACATCGCCGAGAAGGTGGAAGAGAGGGTCAAGGGGATAGCGGGCACATTCCGCGGCTACTTCCCGGTGGCCGTCGTATCGCACGGGTTCGAGGACCGGCTGAAGGACAGGATAGGGAAGGCCGCTCCCGGCGAGCTCGCCGAGCTCGGACCGGAGATGCTCTCGCTCACCGGGTACTCGAACATCCGCAACATGTGCCTGGTAGTGGCCGAGCTCGCCCGCTCCGAGGTCGCGGTGCTCTTCGACGACGACCAGGTCTACGAGGACAAGCACTACCTGGACAAGGTCTTCGAGAACGTCGGCGGGGAGATCGACGGCAAGTTTGTGGGGACCATCGCCGGCTACTACATCCGCGCGGACGACACCATCTATCCCCGGCCGTGCACCGAGCACGACTGGTGGATGGCCGAGTGGCCCAAGGTCGACGCGATGCGGGAAGCGTTCAGGATAATCGAGGAGGAGCCGCGGCTGAAGCCCACCCCCTGGGTGTTCGGCGGGAACATGGTCATACACCGCGACATCTTCCGCAGGATCGCATTCGACCCAAACGTGCGCAGGGGGGAGGACATAGACTTCCTGACCAACTGCAAGTTCTCCGACATCGACTTCCTGCTGGACAACCAGCTGGCCATCAAGCACCTCCAGCCCGCCTCGAGCGGGCCGGCCTGGCAGGGATTCCGCGAGGACCTCTACCGGTTCGTGTACGCGCGCGAGAAGCTGCGCCGGCAGGTGCCCGGGGCATGTCCCAGGCTGGTGACGGTGGAGGACCTCGATCCCTACCCGGGCAGGCTCATGCGGGACGACCTGGAGGACCTCATCTACCGCACCTGCGTGCTGTCGGGACTCAACTACACGCAGTCGTCTGACAGCAGCGAGACCTACAAGGTAGGATTCACTGAGACCATGAGGAATATCTTCTACGCGCGCTACGACGCGCCGCCGGACCACGACCCGTTCCAGTGGTACCTGGAGTTCCGGGAACGCTGGGAGCAGCTCATGGGTTTCCTGGCGACCGACGACTACATGTCGAAGGAGCTTCTGGGGGCTATGTGACCCGGGCCGTCGGGCACCGGTGAGAGCCTGTTACTAGACGGAACGCGGTCACTTGGCGGTACTCGAAAAGGACATAATCGACCAGGTCCACAGGATCGGCCACGCCGACATCCTGGTGGGCATCCCTTCTTTCCGCAACGCGGACACGATTGCCCACGTCGTGAAGCAGGCCGGGATCGGGATGGTCGAGTACTTCCCGGAGATGAAGCCCGTGCTGGTGAACTCCGACGGCGGGTCGAAGGACAGGACCCGCGAGGTGGTGCTGGCTACCGAGGTGCCCCCGGAGGTCACCAAGATAGTCACGCCGTACCGCGGGGTGGCTGGAAAGGGCAGTGCCTTCAACACCATCTTCGATATAGCGGACCGCCTGGGCGTGAAGCTATGCATCGTGGTAGATTCCGACCTGCGCAGCATAACCCCCGAGTGGATCAAGAACCTGGGGTTCCCCATAATGGAGGACCGCTTCGACTTCGTGAGCCCGCACTACCTGCGTTACAAGTACGACGGGACCATCACCAACGCGCTCGCGTATCCCATGACCCGGGCGCTGTACGGTCAGCGGATCAGGCAGCCGATCGGGGGCGACTTCGGGTTCTCGGGTAAGCTGGCGTCCGTCTACTCGAAGAGGGACGTGTGGGACACGGACATCGCCCGCTTCGGGATCGACATCTGGATGACCACCCTGGCGATGAACGAGGGGTTCGAGGTCTGCCAGTCGTGCGTGGGCCTGAAGCTGCACAACAACAAGGACCCGGGCAGTGACCTGGGAGCCATGTTCCGCCAGGTGGCGGGCACCATGTTCAGCCTGATGACGACGTATGAGAAGAACTGGATGTCGATCGAAGGGTCGCAAGCAGCGGCGGTCTTCGGGGAGCAGTGCGAGATCGAGCCGGAGGAGGCCCCGGTGTCGTTCGAGAACCTCCTCGACCACTTCCGCAAGGGGTACGAGGAGCTCTCCGACATGTGGCGCATGCTGCTGAGGCCCGAGAACTTCGCCGCCATCGAGCGTGCCTACCGGATGGGCGACAAGGAGTTCGGGTTCGCGAGCGGCGTGTGGGTGAGGACGGTCTACGACTTCGCCATCGGCTACAACTTCGGCCCCTTCAAGAAGGAGGCTCTGGTCGACGCGCTCCTGCCGCTGTACTGCGCGAGGACCGCGCACTTCATAAGGAAGACCGAGGAGCTGTCCAGCTTCGAGGCCGAGATAGAGGTGGAGCGGACGGCCGAGGTGTTCGAGGCCCTCAAGGAGTACCTGCGCTTCTACTGGAAGGAGGCGCAAGAGAAACACGCCAATGGCCGCGAACAGTAAACCAACCCATGGACGCGTGCAATTGTCTGATGCCCCTCATTATTAGAAAGGAAAACCCATGGACATGCTTCCCGCAGTCTCGCCCGAGATAGCCATGGCGGTCAGGGACACGGGCAGTGCCGACCTCATGGTCGCCATACCCGCCTACAACAGCGAGCAGACGCTGGGCGTGGTCATGGAGCGCGTAGCCGAGGGGCTTGCCACCTTCTTCTCCGAGCGCCGCAGCGTCCTCTTCGTTTGCGAGGGGGGCTCCCTGGACGAGACCAAGAACGTGGCCTTGATGACCGACATCGGGCTCACGGTGGGCAAGATGGTGGGCACCTACAGGGGAGAGGCGGGGAAGGGAAACGCCCTGCGGGCGGTGTTCCAGGTGGCGCGCGACCTCGGTGTGACGGCATGCGCCCTCATCGACGCCGACATACGAAGCATCACCCCCGACTGGGTCAACAACTTGCTCTCACCGGTCCTGGACGAGGGGTTCGATCTGGTCACACCGTTCTACAAGCGCTACAAGTACGACGGGACGATTACCAACCTGATCGTGTATCCGCTGATCTCCGCCCTGTACGGCAAGAAGCTCCGTCAGCCCATAGGCGGGGACTTCGGGCTGTCGGCCCGGTTCATAGAGACCCTGGCCCGGCAGGATGTCTGGAGCCGTTACGTCGCCCAGTTCGGCATAGACGCATGGATGACCATCAGCGCGATCGTCAACGATATGATGATCTGCCAGGCGAGCCTTGGCGCGAAGATCCACGGCGCCAAGGACCCGGCCTTCACCCTGGGCCCGATGTACATGCACGTCCTCTCCACCGTGTTCAGCTCGATGAGCCACTTCGCTGATTTCTGGACCGCTGTCAAGGTCGTGGAGGACGTCGCGGTCAGGGGGACAGCCGTTCCATGGGAACCCGAGCCCATCCCCATCAGCATCACCAGGCTGGTGGAGGAGTTCAACATGGGCATGGCCCACTTCTCCGCCCTTTACGCCGAACTGCTGAGCGAGGACAGCTTCAGGAGGCTGCGCCAGATAGCCGAGAGCGAGGTCTGCACGCCGGAGGGGTACTGCGATTTCCACATGCCCCCCGACCTGTGGGCCCGTATAGTCTACGACCTGGCGGTGGTGTACAACTGCTGGACGGGCAATACCCACAAGCTGGTGGACCTGTCCTCGCCGCTCTACTTCGGTATGGTGGCCTCGATGGCCAACCGCACGCAGGACCTGGCCCACGAGCAGGTCGAGCAGGTGATCGACGACGTGCTGCGGGCGTTCGTCAACGAGAAGGTGTACCTGGAGCAGCGCTGGTCGGAGAAGGGCGCGGGCCGCATCTGCACCATCTAATAGCAGTGCCCTAATAGTAGTGCCAGGCACATTAGCCCTGAAGTATTAGCACTAATAAATCTAGCCTAATGTGCCTGGCACTGTATTAGTTTTGGCTTATGTGCCTGGCACCGACATCCTGAGGGTTGCCTCCAGGTTCAGGGGCGGCAGATCGGCCGGGTCTATGATGACGTCCACCACCACGGGGCCCTCCTCGGCGACGGCGGAGGAGAGGACCTCCTCGATGCGTTCGGCCCTGTCCAGGGTGTAGCCGGCCGCCCCGAACGAGCGCGCCAGCGCAGCGAAGTCGGGGTTGCCATGCTCGGTCCCGAGCACGCGCCCGCCGAACGAGAGCATCTGCCTGATGTTGAGGACCCGGTACTGGCGGTCGTTGATCACGAAGACCCTGACCGCGACCCCCTCGCGAACGCAGGTCTCGAGGTCCTGCAGCGTCATCATGAAGTCCCCGTCCCCCAGGATGGCTATGGCGCTGCGCCCGGGGTAGAGGACCTTGGACGCCATGCACGCCGCGAAACCGAATCCCATGGACCCGAAGTTGACGGTGGAGAGGAAGGTGAGGGGCGCTCGGCAGGGCATGAAGTCCATCGCGAACAGGAGGTGGGTCCCCGCGCCGACGCTGACAATCGTGTCCTCGGGGAGGTTCACCGACAGCCATCGGGCGACCCGGGCGCCGGGCGGTTGCTCGGTGTCCCGGTCGAGGGAGGCCTGGCACATGGCCTCCCAGGTGGTCCGTGGCTCCGAGAGCGCCTCGTCCCAGGCCTGCCGGGGCGGCGACTCCTCATCGCCCAGAAGCTCGAGAGCACGCTCGAGAAACGAGCCCACGTCAGCGGCGACCACCTTGGCCGGAGGTGCCTGGGGAGCCAGGTGTCCCGATAGGTCGACGCACATGATCTCGCTCATCCCCAGTGGCAGGGTGAACTCGTAGGTCGTCATGTCGCTTATCCCGCAACCCAGGCAGAGGAGGGCGTCGGCCCTCTCCAGCGCACGGTCGGCCACCAGGTTGCCGCCCCCGAAACCGGCGCGCCCCAGCGCCAGCGGGTGGGTCTCTGGCAGGACTCCCCGGCCGTTCCCGGTGGTGGCGACGGGGACCCCGAGCGCCTCGACAAAACGCGCCAGCGTTTCCGAGGAACGGGAGTAGGCGACCCCGCCCCCGGCCAGCACCAGAGGAAGCGTAGCGCGGTTTACCATCTCGATGGCGCCGGTGACGTCGGCATCATCCAGGGTCGGGGGAGGCTCGGCCGCGAGCTCCATGGCATCGAGGTCCACCTGCCCGGCTTCCAGCCAGACGTCCTCGGGAACCTCGATGAGCACCGGCCCCCTGGCCCCGCTCATCGCCGCGCGGTACGCCCGTGAGAAGACGTCGCAGACCTCCGAGGCCGAGGCGATCCTGTAGGTGCCCTTGCATACGGGGGCGAAGACCCTGCGGTGGTCCAGCTCCAGCATCCCGTCGCTGCCGGCCAGCTTTCGCTTGACCGCTCCCGAGATGATGATGAACGGGGAGCAGTCCTTGTAGGCGTTGCCGGCGCTGATCATGGCGTTGAGGGCGCCCGGCCCGGAGTGGACCATGACGACGCCCGGAATCCCGGTGAGCCTGCCCTCGGCGTCGGCCATGCTGGCGGCCACCTGCTCGTGGCGGCACGATATGTACCGCAGGCTGTCCCGCGCGTCGAAGAGTGCGTCCACGAACCCCAGGTTCGAGGTGCCGATGATGCCGTAGACGCGCCGGGCACCCATCTTCATCAAAGCCGCCGCCAGCGCGGCCGCGCCGGTCATCTCCCGCTGCATCGTGTAACCTCCCCGGTCGGATCCGTCAGAGGACGCCGTTCACCACGAACTCCGGGCTGCCGCCCGCCAGGACGGTCGCCACGTTCTTCAGGGCCCCCCCGATTATGCGCAACCGCGATTCGTTGGTGGCGCCGGCGGTATGCGGGGTCAGGATCGTGTTGGGTGCCTTAAGCAGGGGGTTGCCCGGGTCCACCGGCTCCGAGGAGAAGACGTCCAGGCCCGCTCCCATCAGGCGGCCCTCTGAGAGTGCGGCCGCCAGTGCCTTCTCGTCGGCGAGCCCCCCGCGAGAGACGTTCACGAACACGGCGTTCGGCTTCATGCGGGCTATGCGCTCCTCGTCGAACATGTTCTCCGTCTCCGGCGTGAGGGGGACGTGGACCGTGACCACGTCCGACTGGGACACCAGGTCGTCCAGTTCGCGGTAGGAGACGCCGCAGGCGGCTTCTATGTCGGGGGAGAGCCGCACCGGGTCGTAGTAGACCATCGCGCAGCCGAAAGGCCCGGCCCGCTTCGCGACCTCAGCGCCGATGCGCCCCATACCGACTATCCCCAGGGTCTTTGCCTCCAGCTCGAAGACCCCGCCGTACCGGGTGGCCATCTCGTCCTGCGCCCACTCGCCTCCGCGCGTCAGTTCGTGGCACAGGGTCAGCCTCTTGAGGCACCCCAGTATCATCATGATCGTGTGCTCGGCGACCGCGACCGCGTTAGCTCCCGCCACGTTGGCCACGGGGATGCCGGCGCGGGCGGCCGCCTCGACGTCGATGTGCTGGTAGCCGGTAGAGGGCTGCTGGATGAGAAGGCAGGGGGCCGCCGCCTCCATGACCTCCGCGTCCATCTCGATGTTGAAGGTGTAGTCGCCGATGATCACGTCGGCGTCCTTCACCGCTTGGAGAAGCTCCGCGCGACCGCTCCCCTCGTACACGACAGCCCTTACCTCCTCGACCGTCTCGCCCCGGGCGGCCGCCTTGAAGAGCGCCTCGACGAGCGCGGCCGGCAGCGGGGAAAGGACCAGTATGGTTTTCTCGATCATGGCGACCTCCGGAGTCCCTCCGCTACGGGGCGGCGCCCCGGCGCGGATACGGTCGGACACGGTTATTCTAAACCTTGGTGCCCCGCCCTGTTTCTGTCTTATAATCATCTCACGCTGAACAGGAGGTCGGATGAACAGCGAAACCATGTCCGCCGGCGCCGTGGCAGGGATCCTGCTGCTGAGCGTATTGATAGCCGGGCTGATGGGTTTCTGGGCGGGCAAGGTGGCGCAGCGCAAAGGTTACGCGTTCTGGATCGGCTTCCTCGCCGGCTTCGCGATCGGCCTTCTGGGCGTCCTTCTGATGTACCTCATCACGGATCGCGGGCCCCCCCAGCCGCCGTCCCGGTCCTATCGGCAGCCCCCGCAGCAGTACGGCCCTCCTCCGGAGCAGCCCCCCGGGCAGGGATGGAGTGAGCCTCCGGGACAACCGGCAAGGACGAAGGCGTGCCAGAGATGCGGTTACCTTACCGAGGGGACCGCGGAGTTCTGCCAGTACTGCGGGGAGCGGTTGCCGGCACCACCCGGATGAAGAGGGGCGCCAGACAGTTTCACGCGTTGACTCAAGTCGAAGTGTTGACGTGAGTTGAGCGCGTGCAAGTGTCTCCCGGACCCGTTCAAATGCGCTGCCTTCGGCATCGAGCGAATCCCCGGCGAGTGAACCGGTGTCGGAGGTTTGACTCACAATAAACAACTCTTATATTAACTAATACGATTAGCCCCTTCGCTCAGTATTGGGAGGTGATCATGAGAAATAACCTCAACCATTTTTTCTCATCAGTATCGTTTTCCAGGGTCTGGGGCTACCATGAGAAAAAATGGTTGAGGTTATTTCTCATGAGAATACGCCACCTGAGCGAAGGGGCTAATCGTTAACTAATAGAATTTCAAAACATAAGTAACAGTCTGAGACCAGTTGAAGCCGGCGCACGGGCTATTTCTGTGGTTGTTGATTCATCAGTAAATTATTGTTGATAGTGTTACGCAAACCTCCGACACCGGCAAGGACATCACGGGCCTGCCGGGTGACATTCCAGGCGTGAGGCAACCCTTTTCAACAGGATCCGGCCTGGGATAGCTCTCCACCACAATATATTGTGCCTAGTCTGACCTTATCCACAAGATATTCCACTTATCCCAATAATCGGTGATCGACAGACCCGTTTTGGGGTCTTACGGTGGCGATTTGTAGGTCTTATGTGGTAAAATATGTTGCAATTTGGTGAGAAGTGGTGTAAAGTGGATTCACTCATCGTCGGAGTGGGGAAAAGGCATGCTGGTAGGGAGTTTCGAGAGGACCATAGACCCGAAGGGCCGCATCATCCTCCCGCGCGAGATGCGCAGGGAGTTCGAGGGCGGCCTGATGGTCACCAAGGGGCTGGACAACTGCCTGTTCCTGTTCCCCATGAAGGAGTGGGAGAAGCTCGTCGAGCGGATAGATGAGATGCCCTCGGGGAGCGAATCCACCCGCCGCTTCACCCGGTTGTTCTTCGCCAACGCGAGCCACCTCGTGCCCGACGGGCAGGGGAGGGTGCTTATCCCGCCGAGGCTCAGGGAGATGGTCGGGCTTCAGAAGGAAGTGGTCGTGGTCGGGCTGGCCAGTAAGGCCGAGGTGTGGAACCCCGAGGCCTGGCAGCTCTACCAGGAGCAGAGCGCAAAGCACTACGAGCAGTCGGCGGCGGACATCGGGTACTGAGATTGATGGAAGGACAGCGCCATCGGCCGGTGATGGTCGAGGAGGTCATGCGGTACCTGGCGCCGGCGAAAGGAGAGGTGATTGTCGATGGTACGCTCGGAACAGGCGGACACGCGGAAGCTATCCTTGAGCGCATCGCCCCGACGGGGCGGCTCGTTGGTATTGACAGGGACCCGGAAGCGATCGCTGAAGCGAGAGTCAGGCTGGGGTCGTTTGATGCCGCGGTCGGTTACCATCGCGAAAATTACCGAGATATACAATCCATCCTTGATGGCGAGGGGATAGAGGCCGTGGACGGCGTCCTTCTGGACCTGGGGGTTTCGTCCCTGCAGTTCGACGACCCCTCGCGTGGTTTCAGCTTCCGCGAGGAGGGGCCCCTGGACATGCGCATGGGGCCCGACGAGGAAAGGACGGCGGCCGACATAGTCAACGAGGACAGCGAGGATGAGATCACCGGCATCCTCTACCGTTACGGGGAAGAGCGGTGGGCCAGACGCATAGCTCACTTCATCATAGAGGCCCGGGGGCGCCGGCCCATACGGACTACCACGGAACTCGAGCACATCGTCGAGGATGCCGTTCCCGCCGGCGCGAGGCGGGGACGCAAGCACCCGGCGCGCAAGACGTTCCAGGCGCTCCGAATAGCGGTCAACTATGAGCTGGACGACCTGAAGGAGGGGATATCCGCAGCGATAGGTTGTCTGGCCCCATCCGGGCGGATAGTGGTGCTGTCTTACCACTCCCTGGAGGACAGGGTGGTGAAACACACCTTCGGCTCCCTGGCAAAAGGATCGGACTATCCGCCCGGACACCCGCTCGAGACGCCGCCGGTTCTCTTCCTGCTGACGAGGAAGCCGGTCACGCCGACGCCTGAAGAGATAGAGAGCAACCCGCGCGCGAGGAGCGCCAAGCTCCGCGCGGCGAAGCGGGTCGCCTGACCGCGAGGTGGCACGGGAGATGGCGAAGAAAGAAGGGGCGAAAAGAGAAAGTGCGCGCAAGCGCACACGTCGCGAGAGGAGCAGACGCTTCACGGTGGGCTTCCTTGTCGCGGTGCTGTTCGCCCTGACCGCCATCGCCTTCTTCATACAGGTGCAGCAGCAGCTCGCCGCGAAGAGCAACCTCGAGGCGCGTACCGTCGAGAAGAGCATCGCGGCTGAGAAGACACGGCAGAAGGAGCTGCGCATCGTGCTGGCGAGGCTCAAGTCCCCGGGGCGCGTGGCCAGGATAGCCCAGGACGAGCTCGTCATGGGTGAGCCGGGCGGGGTGATCTACCTCAAGTACACCCGGGACGCCGACGGCAACATCGCCAGCCAGAGCACGTATGAGAAACGCGACCCGGCCTCCCCGGCCGTGAAGCCTCCGGCCGTGGAGGAGCAGCCGGACGGGGCCATCACCAGGAGATAGGAGCCTCGTGCGCAAGGCCCGATTCGACAGGCGGCTCTCGATCGCCACGATGGTCCTCTTCTGCTGTCTCGGCCTTGTGGCCGGCAGGCTGGTCTGGCTTCAGGTCATAAAGGCAGACCGATACGTGAAGCTGGCGGCCGAGCAACGAGATACCGTCATAGACGTCACCCCCCGACGGGGCACGGTTACGGACCGGGAGGGCGAGATCCTCGCGATAAGCGAGGACGTCACCACCGTTTACGCGACCCCTTACCTGGTGAAAAGCAAGTCGTCGACGGCCGAGCGGATAGCCTCGGTCATCGGCGAGGATCCCGCGAGTGTCCTCGAGAAGCTGAAGGCCGACTCGGGCTTCGTCTACATAGCCAGGAAGCTGGACCACGCGCTGGCGGAGAAGCTGAAGAAGATGGACCTGCCCGGCATAGGCTACCTGGAGGAGAGCAAGCGCTTCTACCCCGTGGGCCCGCTGAGCGCTCAGCTGATTGGCATGGTGGACGTCGACAACAAGGGCCAGGTGGGGCTGGAGCTCTACTATGAGGACCTGCTCGGGGGCACCAAAGGCGAGATAACCCTCGAGAGAGACGCCGCGGGCAACCCGATACCGGGAAGCGAGCATCTCAAGCAGCAGTCGGCGGACGGGGTGGATCTGCAGCTAACCCTGGACAAGGACATACAGACGTGCCTCATGGAGAACCTGGACGCCGCGGTCAAACGCTATCACGCGACGGCCGGCACCGCGATCGTCATGGACTGCAACACCGGTGACGTGCTGGCGATGGGCTCCGTCCCGACCTTCGACCCCAACACCCGCAACATCCTGGACCCGGCGTCGATGAGGAACCGTGCGGTCACAGACGTCTACGAGCCCGGCTCCGCGCTCAAGATAGTGACGGCGGCGGGAGCGCTGGAGCAGGGGGTGGTGAAGCCGGATACCGTCATACAGGTTCCCTCGGAACTCCAGGTGGCGGACCAGCGCTTCAAGGACGCGGAGGAGCACCCGGCCCGCTCGATGACCTTCAGCCAGGTCATCAGCCAGTCGTCGAACATCGGCACCATACAGACTGCACTCCAGTTGGGGCCCGAGAACATGGAGCGCTACCTGGAGCGGTTCGGGCTGGGGCATCTGACCGGCATCGATTTCCCGGGGGAGGTTGCCGGGATAGTGACCCCGACGTCCGAGTGGACCGGCACCAGCGCGGCGACGATCGCCATCGGCCAGGGGATATCGATCACCCCGGTCCAGCTCGCCTGCGTAGCCGGCACGGTGGCCAACGGCGGGAGAAAGGTCTGTCCGCACTTCCTGAAGGCGAAGATCGGCGACGATGGCATCAAGGACGTGGGTCTCGGCGGGCTCGGTGAGGAGGTCCTGGAGGAGGGGACCTGCGATGTCCTTACTCCCATACTGGAGCAGGTCCTCGGACCGGAGGGCACTGGGACCAGGGCCGCGGTCAACTACTACAGGGTCGCGGGAAAGACGGGCACCGCGGAGAAGCCCAGGCAGGGTGCCGCGGGATACACCGGCACTTACATGGCCACGTTCGTGGGTTTTGCGCCGGTGGACCGGCCCAGGCTAGTGTGCATGGTGGTGCTGGACGAGCCATCCCCGATCTGGGGCGGACATACCGCCGCGCCGACGTTCAAGCCCATAATGGAGTTCAGCCTGCAGCACCTCAAGATAGCGCCCAGCTGGGCGCAGCAGGCACCGGCCGCCCCCCAGGCTCCACAGGATGGAGGCGGCCATGACTGAGACCGCCCCCACGCTTGGGCCGGGACTTCAGTCCCGGGTCGCCGGCGGTCCACGGGGAGGCGGCCATGACTGAGACCGCGCGGGTGGCCGTCGAGCTGATGCGCTGTGGGATGCATCGCGGCATGAGGCGGTACTTGACTTTGACATGGCACCGTTCTACAAGGTTCCATGAACAAGACGCCCGCGGGCAAATCCGGAGGAGCAGAGATGCGTTTAAGCGAGCTACTGGAGGCGCTTGAGGAGAAGAAAGTCACCGGTTTGGGGGACCCCGAGATCACGGGGCTGGCATACGATAGCAGGTCGGTGGAGCCGGGACGGGCTTTTTTCTGTATAAAGGGGCTTGTGACGGACGGTCACCTCTTCGCCGGGAAGGCGGTCGAAAAGGGTGCCGTCGCGCTCTTCGTCGAGCGGGTACCCGAGGATGGGATCCCCGGCGACGTGGTCATGGTCGCCGTTGAAGACACGCGGCTGGCGCTGGCGCTCTGCTCGGCGGCGTACTTTGGAAGACCGAGCGATGCGTTGAGTCTCGTAGGCGTCACAGGCACCAACGGCAAGACCACCACCGCTTTCCTGCTCGAGGCCATCATGCGGCGTGCGGGCGGGCGCACCGGCCTTATCGGAACGGTCGAAAATCACATTACCGGGCAGGCCGAGCCGGTCACGCGTACCACACCCGAGTCGCTGGACCTGCAGTTCCTGCTCCGGCGCATGGTGGATAACGGCGTGGAGTATGTCGCGATGGAGGTCTCCTCGCACGCGTTGGAGCTCCACAGGGTAGCCGGATGCGCCTTCGACGAGGTGGTCTTCACCAACCTGACCCAGGACCACCTCGATTTTCACATCTCCATCGAGGAGTACTTCGGGGCCAAGAAACGCCTGTTCTCGGAAGAGGAGTTCGGCGCCGGCCGCCGGGCGGTGATCAACATCGACGACCCGTTCGGCGCGAGGCTGCGCCAGGAGACGGCACTTCCCACCTTGAGCTACGGACTGGACCCGGCGGCCCAGGTCAGGGCGCAGGACGTCGTCGTGACGGCGCACGGAAACCGCTTCCGGGTAGGGCACCCGGGAGGGGTCATCGAGCTGGAGACCAGGCTCCAGGGGAGGTTCAACGTGTACAACTGCCTGGCCGCGGCGGCGGCGGCCCTGGACATGGGGGTGGACGACCTGTCGATAGCCGGGGGGTTGCAGAGCCTTCAGGGCGTGCCGGGCCGGTTCGAGAACATCGACGAGGGGCAGCCCTTCACCGTGCTGGTCGACTACGCGCATACGCCCGATGGAGTCCGGAGCCTGCTGGAGGCCTGCAGGGAGGTCACGGGCGGCAGGGTGATCGTAGTGGTGGGGTGCGGCGGGGACCGCGACCGCTCCAAGCGTCCGCTGATGGGCCGCGTGGCCGCGGAGCTGTCCGACCTGGTGATAGTGACCAGTGACAACCCGCGATCGGAGGATCCGGAGGCTATCATCGAGATGATCCTGGAAGGAATACGAGGCCGTTTCGGCGAGGACAGGTACATGGTTGAGCCCGACAGGCGGGAGGCTATCGGCCTCGCGCTCCGACAGGCCGGGCCGGGCGACCTGGTGGTGGTTGCAGGAAAAGGTCACGAGAGCGGGCAAATATTTTCTGATAGGGTGGTTCCTTTCGACGATAGACAGGTGGCGCGCGAGTGCCTCAAGGAGATGCTCGGTGAAACGGATTAGCCTGGCGGACGTCGCCCGTGCGATGGGAGGGGTACTGGAGGGGCCCGGTGGCCTGACGGTCGCGGACGTCTGCACCGATTCCCGAAGGATGCGTAAAGGCGCGCTGTTCTTCGCCCTGGAGGGGGAGCGCTACGACGGCCACTCCTTCCTGGCCGAGGCGGCGGAGAGAGGCGCGCGGGCGGCGGTGGTCAGGCGCCGTAGCCCGCTCACCGTGGAGTTCAGGCGCGGGGCGCCGGCGCTCCCCCTGGTGCTGGTCGGGAACACCCTGAGGGCGATGGGCGACCTCGCCGCGAAGGTGCGCGCGGAGCTGGACCTGGAGGTCTTCGCGGTGACCGGCACCACCGGCAAGACCTGTACCAAGGACTTCCTGGTCTCCTGCCTGTCGCGACGGTACCGGGCGGCGGGGTCCGCGGGCAGCTACAACAACGAGGTGGGCATCCCGCTCACCATTTTCTCGGTGAAGCCGGCGGACGAAGCGCTCGTATGCGAGATGGGCGCCAGGCGCGCCGGAGACATAAAGAGACTCGCCGAGATAACGAGGCCCTCCCGCGGGATAATCACCAACGTCGGGGCCGGGCACCTCGAGCTCTTCAAGACGGTCGAGAACGTAGCCCGGACCAAGGCCGAGCTCGCCGCGGCGCTGCCTGCCGGGGGGGCGCTGTTCCTGAACGCCGACGACCCGGAGGTCCGCAAGATCGCGAAGAAGACCAGGGCGCGGGTGGTACGGTTCGGGCTCTCGCGGAACGCCGACTTCCGGGCGGTTGGCGGGCGGCTGGACGCCATGGGCCGCCCCATCTTTACGATTCGGGGGCCGGGGTTCTCCGTCGATGTCGAGCTTCCCGTGGCGGGGCGGCACCAGGTCTACAACGCCCTGGCGGCGGCTGCCTGCGCGGGCGACGCGGGAGTATCCCCCCACGACATCGCAGCCGGGTTGAGCGGGGCCGAGCTCTCCCCGTGGCGGACGGAAGTCTGGCGGGCGTCGGGTGGCTTCGTGGTGATCAACGACGCCTATAACGCCAACCCGCAGTCGATGGACGCGGCACTGGATACCCTGTGCGAGCTGGGAGCGGGTGCGCGGACGGTTGCGGTCCTGGGGCAGATGGCCGAGCTGGGGAGGGAGAGCCGCGCTTATCACCGCGCCGCCGGGACGAGGCTCGAGTCTCTCGACGTCGATCTCCTGGTGACGGTCGGCAGGCGCGCCAGGGACTATGGTGCCGCCGCCCTTGAGGCCGGGATGCCAAGGGGTAGTGTCTTCCGCTGTGAGGACCCCGCCGGAGCAGAGAGGCTGCTGGCCGAGGTCCTCGAGCCCGGAGACGTCGTCCTGGTCAAGGCTTCACGGCTGGTCGGGCTGGAGGAGATGGCCGCCAGGCTCGTCACGCCCGGCTTCACGGGGGAGAGGGCGGCGGCCGATGTATAGGGTCCTCGGCGCCGCCACCATAGCGGGGTTGCTCTGCCTGGTCCTCACGCCCCTGCTCATCCGGCTGCTCCGGCGCCGGGAGTACGGGCAGTTCATCAGGGAGGACGGACCGCAGGCGCACTACACCAAGCAGGGCACTCCCACCATGGGAGGGATACTCATCGTCCTGTCCACCGTGGTCGCCTACCTGATCCTCTCCAGCCGGACGCCCGAGGGCCTGGTGGTGCTGGGGACGATGGTGGCCTGCGGGCTGCTGGGTTTCATCGACGACTTCACGCAGATCCGGCACAAGCGCTCGCTGGGCCTCAAGCCTTCGGTGAAGTTCCTGGGCCAGGTCGCGATAGCCCTCGGCTTCACCCTCCTGGCCACCCACTACGCCTACCAGGGAAGCACCGTGCTCCCGACCCAACTGAGCTTCCTCGGCAACACGGCGGTCAACCTGGGCTGGTTCTTCTTCATATGGGTGTTCATCATGATCACCGCCACAACCAACGCGGTCAACCTCACCGACGGCCTCGACGGTCTCGCGGCCGGCTCTATGATCCTGGTAATGGCCGCCTACATGCTCATCGCCTTCACCATGTTCAGGCATCCGATAAGCGAGCACGCCAACTTCTACAAGTTCACGGGCCAGCCGGCGCTGGATATCGCCATAATCTGCGGAGCGGTCCTTGGGGCCTGCGTGGGCTTCCTGTGGTGGAACGCCGCGCCCGCGCGGATATTCATGGGAGACACGGGATCGCTCGCCCTGGGCGGGGTCCTGGCGGCGGTCGCCATCATGACCCGCACCCAGTTCCTGCTCATCCCCCTGGGAGGCCTGTTCGTGATCGAGGCCGCCTCGGTGATAATCCAGGTCGGGGTCTTCAAGCTGACGGGAGGGAAACGGGTCTTCCGGATGGCGCCGATCCACCACCACTTCGAGCTGAAGGGGTGGTCGGAGTTCACGGTACTGGTGCGCCTCTGGATAGTCTGCGGGTTCTGCGTGCTGATCGGGTTCGCGATCTTCTACGTGGACTTCGTCACCCGGGTGCCCAAATGATCGAGCTGGAGGGGAAGCGCGTGCTCGTTGTCGGGCTCGCGACCAGCGGATACGAGGCCGCCGTGGGGGCGTCCGAGATGGGAGCGCGCACGGTTGTGATAGACAGCTCCACCGGGCCCGCCCGCCTGGACGGGGCCGCCGGCCTTCAGGAGCGCGGGATCGAGGTACGGCTCGGGGTCGCGGTCCCGGACGACATCGGGGACTTCGACCTCGTGGTCACCAGCCCCGGGGTCCCGGCCGCCTCCGGCGTACTCCAGGCCGCCGCGTCCGCCGGCGTGCCGGTTATCAGCGAGCTGGAACTGGGGTTCAGGCTGCTGGAGAGCAACACGATGGTCGCCGTAACGGGCACAAACGGCAAGACCACGACCACAAACCTGGTGGCGGCGATCCTTACAGAAGCGGGTCTGGGCGCAGCGACCTGCGGGAACATAGGCACCCCGATCACCGGCCTCAGGGGCTCGGTCGCGGATGACACCGTGCTGGTGGCGGAGGTCTCGAGCTTCCAGCTGGCCTACATCCAGGAGTTCCGGGCCGCGGTCTCCATAGTGCTGAACATGGCCCCCGATCACCTCGACTGGCATCGGGACCTCTCCGATTACCAGGCGGCGAAGATGCGGCTGGTGGAGAACATGAGGCCCGACGACTGGCTGGTCTACAACGGGGACGACGAGTTCTGCGCGCGCATGGCGGCCTCCGCGGGGGGCAGGCTGCTGCCGTTCTCCTCGCGCGGGCGGCTTACCGAGGGAGTATTTATCGATGGAGGCACCCTCGAGGCCGCCGGGCGGTTCGCGGCCCGGATAATGGACATGGACGAGATCACCCTCCCGGGCGTGCACAACCTGGAAAACGTGATGGCGGCTGCCGGCGCCGCGCTGATACTGGGGGTGGCTCCGCCGATGATAAGGGACGCGGTCCGCGGCTTCGAGGGCCTCGAGCACCGCACGGAGTTCGTGGACGAGGTGGCGGGCGTTTCATTCTACAATGACTCAAAGGCCACCAACCCGCACGCGGCCCTCTCCGCGTTGAAGGCGTTCGAGGGACCGCTGGTGCCGATCCTCGGGGGGCGCAACAAGGGCCTGGAGTTCGCGGGGCTGGCCGCCGAGCTCTGCCGGGGAATGTCGTCCGGCCGTGTGAGGGGTCTGGTGCTGGTGGGGGAGAGCGCGCCGGAGATAGGACGGGCCGTCAGCGTCACCTGCCCCGACAGGCGGGCCCCCGTCGAGACCGCCGGGGGGCTCCAGGAGGCGGTGAGAGCGGCGCATCGGCTCGCGCGCGGCGAAGGCGTGGTCGTCTACACCCCGGCCTGCGCCTCCTTCGACATGTTCACCGACTACAAGCAGAGGGGTCTGGCCTTCAAGGACGCCGTCCGACGCTTCAAGGGTGAGGCCGATGCCGGCGGGTAACGCGGTCCGCAAGGAGAGGCCCGCCGCGAGGGCGCCCGCCAGGCGGCCTCTGGCTCCCGCGAAGGGGAAAGGCCAGGCGACCGGCGGCAGGGGGGCGCGCGGGAAGCTTCAGCCCGCCAGGGGCAAGCCCGCCTCAGGTGCCCGGGCCAGGTCGAAGGCGAAGGCGTCGCGGGCAGAGCTGTCGTACTTCATCATGCTTCCCACGCTGGCGCTGCTGCTGATAGGG
The DNA here is from genome assembly GCA_043807425.1 of Actinomycetota bacterium. Classification (GTDB taxonomy): domain Bacteria; phylum Actinomycetota; class Geothermincolia; order Fen-727; family Anoxymicrobiaceae; genus JAHJCO01. Next base: position 40,804 of record JAZDFZ010000033.1, on the reverse strand, counting down.
CTGGTGATGGTGTTCTCCGCCGGGTCGGTGATGGGGATGGGTCAGGGAGCCGGTGGTTACAAGTACTTCTACATGCAACTAGGCTGGGCGGTCATCGGCTTCGGCCTGATGGCGTTCTTCACGCGGTTCGACTACCACAAGCTGGGCAAGCTCTCGCTGGCGGGGGTACTGCTGTCGCTCGGATTGCTGGGCATGGTGCTGGCGATCGGAACGGAGATCGGCGGCGCGAGGCGCTGGATTGCGGTCGGCCCGCTGACCCTGCAGCCGACGGAGCTGGCCAAGGTGACGCTGGTGGTGTTCACGGCCTACGTTCTTGCCGTGAAGGGCAAGAAGGCGCGGAAGCTGTCGCACCTGCTGTTCCCCGTGGGGCTCTTCCTGGCCGCCGACGTGGTGCTGATAATGATGCAGCCGGACATGGGCAGCACCCTGGTGCTGTGCTTCTGCATCATGCTCCTGTTCGGGGTGGCGGATACGAAACCGGAGCACCTGCTCGCCCTCGGGGGCGGCGGGGTGGCGCTGGCGCTTGTATTCGCCTTTTCCGCGCCGTACCGAAGAGCGCGCCTGTTCTCCTTCATCAACCCCTGGAAGAGCCCCAGGGGGGCTGGATACCAGGTGATCCAATCATACATTGCCCTGGGGTCCGGCCGTATCCGGGGCCTGGGGCTCGGTATGAGCCGCCAGAAGTTCCTGTACCTGCCCAACGCGCACACCGACTTCATATTCGCGATCATCGGCGAGGAGCTGGGGCTGATCGGGACGCTGGTGGTGATCGTGCTGATTGGGCTTCTGGCTTTCGGAGGGATGCGCGTGGCGAGGCGGGCGCCCGATGACATGGGTCGCTTCCTGGCGATCGGGCTGACGGCGCTGATAGTGATACAGGCGATCGTCAACATGGGCGGGGTGACCGGGCTCCTTCCCATCACTGGGGTCCCGCTCCCGTTCGTCAGCGCCGGCGGCTCCAGCCTGGTCGTATGCATGGCCTCCATCGGCATCCTGGTCAATATCTCCAGGCAGTGCCGTGCCTGAGGGGACAGGACGTCGAACACCGACGTGTCAACGTGAACCGAGGACCGTAATCAAGAGGAGCACAGGCAATTGGGGTCGGACACTTGCATGCGCTCGTTGACGCCGCCCGACGTGTCGGGATAGCGAATGAAATTGTCCGACGCCACGGTAGAAAAGACCAGGACAAGCAATGAGTGACCTCGTGGTCATTACTGGCGGAGGGACCGGCGGGCACGTGTACCCGGCCATCGCCCTGGCCGAGGCTCTGCGCTCGTCGGAGCCGCCGTTCGAGGTGACCATGGTGGGGTCGGCATCGGGCCCGGAGGGGGACGCGGCCAAAGCCGCCGGGATCGCCTTCGAGGGAATCAGTCTGGGGGGTATATCCGGAAAGAAGCCGTTGGAGAAGATGACGGCCGCATTCCTTTTCGCGCGCGGGACCGCGGGCCGCCTTGCCTGGCTCCGGCGACGACGGCCTCTCTGCGTCATAGGCACCGGGGGGTACGCGGCGGCACCCACCTGCTTCGCATCGGTACTGTCCCGCGTGCCCCTGATACTGCACGAGATGAACACGGTCCCGGGAATGGTGACCCGTTACCTCAGCGTGAGGGCCTACGCCGTCGCCACGGCGTTCGAAAAGACCGCCGGGTGCCTGAGCCCACGCGCGCGGGTGGTGACCACCGGGGTACCGGTGCGGCGGGCGATAACCGCGCTCGCGGATGAAGGAGCCAGGTCGAGCGCGCGCGCGGAGGGCCTGGAGTTCTTCGACCTGTCGCCGGGCGGGCGAACGCTCCTGGTCTCAGGCGGAAGCCAGGGGGCCGGCGCGCTCAACGGGACCGTCTGGGACGCCATCGAGGCGGGGGGTCTGCCATCGGACCTGAGGGTGCTCCATATCACCGGCAGGAGCGCGTACGGGGACATACGCAGGAGCGCGGCCGAGGGCGTGGCTGGAGGAGACGTCTACCGCGCGGTCCCCTACCTGGAGCGGATGGAGCTCGCCTATGCGGTCAGCGACCTCGCCCTTTCCAGGGCGGGAGCAGGCACGCTGGCCGAGCTGGCCGCCGCCGGTCTGCCCGCGGTACTGGTACCTTATCCCCACGCCGCGGCGGGCCACCAGGACCAGAACGCGGAAGCCCTCCAGTCCGCCGGCGCCGCGCTGGTGGTGGAGCAGAAGGGGGAATCGGCCGCCGGGGCTTTCGTCGCGGCGCTTTCGCTCCTCGATGACCCCGAGGCCAGGGGTCGTATGGCCTCATCTCTTTCGAGCGTGGGCCTGGGCCGGGGGACTGAAGGGATAGTCGCGCTTGTGGAAGAATTGAGGGAGGGGCGGCACGAGGGCGGCCCCCTGGAGAACGGAGCGACCGTTGCCTGACTCCCTGTACCTGGGACAGCTGGATAAGAGCTCGGCGGTGCACCTGATCGGCATCGGCGGGGCGGGCATGAGCGCCATCGCCACGGTCCTGCTCGAGATGGGATACCCGGTCTCCGGCTCGGACCTCAAGGAGTCGGCCAACGTCCTGCGGCTGCGTGGGCTCGGAGCCGCGGTAGGGATCGGCCACAGGGCCGAGAATCTCGGCGAGGCCAGGGTGGTGGTCCGATCGAGCGCCATACGCGCCGACAACCCCGAGCTGCTCGAGGCTGGACAGCGCGGGATACCGGTCCTGGACAGGGCGCAGATGCTGGCCGCGATCATGGAGACCAGGAAGGGCGTCGCGGTAGCCGGTACCCACGGCAAGACCACCACCACCTCCCTGGTCACGCAGGTGCTGCTGTCGTGCGGGGCGGATCCCTCCTACCTCATAGGCGGGGAGCTCAACGAGATCGGCGGCAACGCGCACTACACCGAAGGCGACTACCTGGTCGCGGAGGCGGACGAGAGCGACGGATCGCTGCTGTATCTGCGTCCCTTCGCGACCGTGCTGACCAACGTCGACCTGGACCACCCGGACTACTACGAGAGCCTGGAGCACACGGCGCGGGTCTTCACCGAGTTCCTCCGCAGGACACAGGCAGGGGGATTCGCCGTGGTCTGCGGGGAGGACAGGCCGGCCAGGCACGTGGGGCTGGGCTTCAGGTCGGAAGGCGGACGGGTGCTGTTCTACGGGAAGGCGGAGGCGAACGACTACCGTTTCACCGGGGAGTCCATCGGAGCCGACGGGAACCGTTTTACGGTCTGGTACCGGGACGGGGAGCTCGGCGGGGTGCGCAGCGGCATCGCCGGGCTCCACAACATCTACAACTCACTCGCCGCGTGCGCGCTGGCGCACCAACTGGGCTTTCCGTTCGAAGAGATTGCCCGCGGCATCGCCTCGTTCAAGGGGGTACGCAGGAGGTTCGAGACGGTCGGGGAGAGCGCGGGGATCCGGGTGGTGGACGACTACGCGCACCACCCGGTGGAGGTAGAGGCCGTCCTGGGGTTCGCGCGGCAGGCGTGCGGCGGCAGGATTGTTGCGGTCTTCCAGCCGCACCGATACAGCCGGACCGCGGCCATGGCCGAACGATTCGCCACCAGCTTCACTGACGCGGACGTCGTCGTGGTCTGCGACGTCTATGGAGCGGGCGAGGAGCCCGAGCCGGGGGTGAGCGGAAGGCTGGTGGCCGATGGGATCACACGGGCGGAGGTCGGCAAGCAGGTCCTGTACGTTCCGTCCCGCCCGGAGCTGGCCGCCGAGGTGGCGGCCGCGCTGGGCGAAGGCGACACCGTGATCACCCTGGGGGCCGGCGACGTGACGCTGTGCGCCAGGGAGATCCTCGAGCTGCTGCAGGAGCGCGAGGGGCTGCGTGCGCCGTGAGCCCCCTCCTCGAGGCCCTCTCAGAGACGGGTGCGCGCGTCGAGGCGTCCGTACCCCTCTCCCGCCACACGACCTGGAAGGTGGGCGGGCCGGCTGACTTCATGGCATGGGTCGGATCGACAGGGGTGCTGGCGGGGATCCTTTCCGTGGTCCGAAGCCGGGGCGTGGGCTCGATGGTACTCGGCAACGGCTCCAACGTGCTGTTCTCGGACGACGGCTATCGCGGCGTGGTGCTGAGGCTCTCCGGCGAGCTGTCCGGCGTGTCTATCGAGGGCGAGCGGGTCCATGCCGGGGGTGGAGCGGGACTGGGGGCGGCGGTCGAAGCGGCCGCGAGGGCCGGGCTCGCCGGGCTGGAGTTCGCCTTCGGGATCCCGGGCACGATCGGGGGCGCGGTGATGACCAACGCCGGGGCGTTCTCCTCCAGCGTCTCCGACCGACTGATGTCGGTGGAGACGCTCGGGCCTGAAGGTGAGAGCAGGACCTACGAGTCATTCGAGGCCGGCTACCGGGAGGCCCTGGTGCCCGACCGGGAGGTGGTGGTCGCCACCGTATTCGACCTGGCCCGGGACGGCGCCGGCGAGGTGCGCGCCCGGATGAAGGAGAGCGCCTCCGCGAGGCGGGCTTCGCAGCCCGGGGGAGCCACCGCGGGCTCTGTGTTCAAGAACCCGGGGGGGGATCACGCGGGGCGGCTCCTGGACCTCTGCGGCCTGAAAGGAAGGCGCGAGGGCGGGGCGTGGATCTCCGAGGTACACGCGAACTTCATAGTGAACGACGGGTCGGCCAGCGCCTCGGACATCAGGACGCTGATGTCGCTGGCCGCCGAAGAGGTGTTCCAGAGGTTCGGGGTGAGGCTCGAACCTGAGGTGTCGTTGATAGGTTTTGAGGGACGGGAGTGAGAGCGGTGGGATTTACGGTTGCGGTACTGATGGGTGGGCGCAGCGCCGAGCGGGAGGTATCACTGGCCACGGGGCACGCCATAGCGACGGCGCTGGAGGAACTGGGCCACAGGGTGGTCGAGGTGGACGCGCGCTCGGACCTGCCCGCCCACCTGCGGGAGGCCGGGCCCGACGTGGTGTTCCTCGCGCTTCACGGCCGCGGCGGGGAGGACGGGACCGTCCAGGGCCTGCTCGAGGTAATGGGCATCCCTTACACAGGGTGTGGCGTCCTTTCCAGCGCGCTGACCATGGACAAGGTGATGACCAAGCGCCTGCTGGAGTACAGCGCCGTGCCGGTGGCATCCGACGTGGTGGTCACCCGCCAGGGGCGCCGGGAGTCATCCAGGGTGGCCGGCGAGCTGGGCTTCCCGGTGATGGTGAAGCCCGCCACCGAGGGCAGCAGCATCGGGGTGTACAAGGTCGCTTCAAACATCGAGCTGGAGGCGGCGCTCGACGACGTGTTCGGTATGGACGACCGTGCCCTGGTCGAGGAGTACATAGACGGGCGGCTCCTCACGGTGGGCATCGTGGGAACGCCTCCTGTGGTCCTCCCGGTGCTGGAGATCAAGCCCAGGGATGGTTTCTACGACTACGTGCACAAGTACAGGCCGGGGACGACCGACTACGAGGTACCCGCGAAACTGGACGAGCGGGTTTCGGATCTGGCCTGTGCCCTGTCCCTGAGATCGTTCGACGTGTGCATGTGCGAGGGTGTCGGAAGGATCGACCTGATGCTGGAGAACGGCACCGGCAGGATGGTGGTGCTCGAGGTCAACACCATCCCCGGCATGACCGAGACCAGCAACCTGCCCATGGCCGCGGCGTCGATGGGCATGACGTTCAACGAGGTCGTGCAGGCGATACTCGACAGCGCGCGGCTGAAGGTGGAGATGGCAGAGGGCCCTTGAAGAGACTCAAGAGGAACCCCGATTCGAGGATATCCGCGCGGCGCATCTCCTGGAAGGGAGTGCGCAACGGCCTGCTGTGGGTCGCGGCGCTGGCCGCGGTCGCCGCGGGGGGCATGCTGGCGCTGGCCATGTTCTCCGGGGCCTGTGAGATAGACGACGTTCGGGTGGAGGGGAACCACTTCCTTACGCGTGATCAGGTCGTACAGATATCAGGCGTCGAGGCTTACACCAACCTCGTCACCCTCCCTGTCGGAAAGCTCACGCGCGACCTGGAAGCCAGTTCCTGGGTCGCCGACGCTCGTATCGAGAGGCACCTCCTTCACACGGTGACCATCAGGGTCACCGAGAGAAGCCCCATCGCCATGCTGTACTGCGGTGGACCGACCTTCCTGGTGGACGGCCGCGGATACGTAATCGCGGGCGCGCCCGACGACCAGTTGCCGGAGCTGCCCAGAATCTACGGCGGGGACATGAAGCCCCCCGAACCCGGCACCACCATAGATGAGCCGAAGGTCGTCGAGGGCCTCCGGGTCATGGCGTCGATGCCGGCCGGGATACGCAACCTGCTCCAGCTCTGCAACCCCTACGACGGCAGGGGACAGGTGTTCGTTGCGCGTACCGGCTTCAACATAGTCTACGGGTCGGCGGACCAGTCGCGCCTCAAGAACGAGGTGCTGGAGGCGGTCCTGGTCGACGTCGCCAATAACAACCGCGGCATCGCCTACGTGGACGTGAGGGTTCCCGACTCACCCGTGATCAAGCCGAACTGACCGAAGGCGCTTCCCCGGGATCAGGCCCCGGGGCAACCTGCTTGCATGCCTCCAGGGGCGGGTCTATACTAAAGCCTTAACTTAGGTGAAGATGTATCTATAGTTAACAGTAATTATCTGTTATAATAACTTTCACCTTTTTGTAGAGAGTGGTGCGGGCCTGAGGCCCGCGGCGGCGGGGATACATCTATAGCGGTACCTCGCCGGGAGAAAGGGAGCTGCTATGCCTGAGGATCTGAAACAGTTCTTCGCGGTCATAAAGGTGGTCGGTGTCGGGGGTGGCGGGAACAACGCCATAAACCGCATGATCCGCGACGGCATGACCGGTGTCGATTTCATCGCGGTAAACACCGACGCCCAGGACCTCCTGGCGTGCGACGCCGATGTGAAGATCAGCATCGGCGAGGAGCTGACGCACTTCCTGGGTACGGGGAACCAGCCCGAGGTCGGCAGGGACGCCGCCGAGGAGCACCGGGACGAGATCAAAGAGGCCCTCAAGGGCAGCGACATGGTGTTCATAACCGCAGGCGAGGGCGGTGGCACCGGCACCGGCGCGGCACCCGTGGTCGCCGAGCTGGCCCGCGAGCTGGGGGCTCTTACCATCGGCGTGGTGACCAAGCCGTTCGAGTTCGAGGGAACCCATCGCAAGAGGCAGGCCGAGGAGGGTGTGGAACGGCTGCAGGACAAGGTAGACACCCTGATCATCATCCCCAACGACAAGCTTTTCGAGCTCACTGACTCACGGATCAGCATAGAGGAGGCGTTCCGCAAGGCGGACGAGGTCCTCCGCTACGGGGTCCAGGGGATCACCGACCTGATCAATATACCGGGGCTGATAAACCTCGACTTCGCGGACGTGAAGAAGATCCTGTCCATACCGGGCTCCGCGCTGCTGGGGGTCGGGGAGGCCTCCGGCGAGGACCGCGCCATAAAGGCCGCCGAGAACGCCGTATCGAGCCCGCTGCTCGAGTCCTCCATCGACGGAGCGCAGGGGGTTATCGTGAACGTGACGGGCGGACCGGACATGACCCTTCAGGAGCAGCGCGACGCCGCGGAGATAATCAGGAGCGCCTGCGACCCGGACTCGGAGATGATCTTCGGTGTCATCGTCGACCCGGTACTCCACGACAAGATAAAGGTGACCGTGATCGCCTCCGGCATAGAGCTGGGGAGGCTCGGGTTCGCGAGACCCTCACGGGCGACCGCGCGACGCAGGGTGGAGGGCGCGGAGGAAGATGTCGAGCGCGACGTAGAGCGGGAGCGCAAGTCCAGGGAGCGCGAGCGCGAGCGTCCGAGTAAGACCGTGTATGAGGAAGAAGATATCACTATACCACCGTTCCTCCGGAACAGGTAAACTCTAAATCAAGACTACAGAGAAGCTGCTGGAGGGTTAGCGTAAACCCTAGAGCGCCGGTCGAGACTCTTTGGCCGGCGCTTCTGAGCGCATTAAAGGAAATGCGCCTGTCGCCCGGCGAATAAGTCTAAGGCCGGGGGGCTGTGAACCGGCGGATCCGGTGAAGGCGACGCGGTGTTGAAGAGGCAGGTGGATGGAAGAGCGGTTCGAGTCTGGCAGGACCTTCAAGGCGGTCATAAAGATAGTGGGTGTCGGCGGGGGTGGTAACAACGCCCTCAACCGGATGATCGACGCCGGTATACACGGCGTCGAGTTCGTGGGTATAAACACGGACGCCCAGGCGTTGCGGGGGTGCCGCGCGGAGGTCAGGCTGGCCATAGGAGGAAAACAGACCCACGGGCTGGGGGCCGGCAACGACCCGGAGGTGGGACGGCTGGCGGCCAGGGAGAGCACCGAGGAGATAAAGCAGGCGGTGAAGGGCGCCGACCTCCTGTTCGTGACCGCCGGCAAGGGGGGTGGCACCGGCACAGGAGCGGCCCCCATCGTCGCCGGGCTGGCGATGGAAACCGGGGCACTCACCGTAGGAGTTGTGACCAGGCCGTTCTCCTTCGAGGGTCGAAAGCGGGAGATGCAGGCCTCGGCCGGGATCGAAGAGCTGCGCGAGAACGTAGACACCCTGATCATCGTCCCCAACGACAGGCTGCTGGACGTGGCGGACAACATCCCGGTGGTTGAGGCGTTCAAGATGGCTGACGATGTCCTCAGGCAGGGAGTCCAGGCGATCAGCGAGCTCGTCACGGAACCCGGGCAGATAAACATAGACTTCGCGGATGTCAGGGAGGTCCTCAAGGGCTCCGGCACGGCGCTGATCGGCATAGGTCACGCCACGGGCGATGACCGCGCCCGCCAGGCGGCCCTGCACGCGATCGACAGCCCTCTGCTGGAGTCGAGCATCGACGGGGCGACACGCGTCCTGCTCAATATCTCCGGGGGCCGGGACCTTGCGCTGCACGAGGTCAACGAGGCGGCGGAGGTCGTGGCACAGGCGGTCGATCCCGAGGCGAACATGATATTCGGGGCCGTGGTCGACGACCGGCTGGCCAACCACGTGAAGGTCACGGTCGTCGCCTCGGGTTTCAAGGAGCCGGGCACCCAGCTCAAGCCGGAGCGGGAGCGCAGGCGCAAGGCGCCGGCGCCGGCGCAGGCGAAGAAGGGCGAGCCGGAGCCGGTGGACATCCCCTCGTTCCTGCGCAACCGCTGAGGGGTCGCTGCTATAATGCAGGCTGGAGAAGACGCGCGGGGCCAGGCGTAGCGCCGCGCTTATTAATTACTATCACTGGGTTAGGTGAACCGTATTTGAGCGAGCAGTTCCCGGGCGGCGTATGGGAGCGCCTGGAGCCCTTGCTGCTGGAGGTCGAGAGGCCCAGCCGGTATCTGGGGGGTGAGTGGAACGCCCCCGATATCGAGGAGGGGGGCACCACGGTCGCCCTCGCGTACCCCGACGTCTACGAGATAGGCGCGAGCAACCTGGGCCTGGCTATCCTGGGCGAGGTCGTCAACGACATGGACGGCGCCTCCTCGGAGAGGGTCTACTCTCCCTGGGTCGACATGGAGCGCGAGATGAGGACCGCGGGCGTCCCCCTGTTCACCCTGGAGACGCACCGGCCCGTCTCCGGATTCGACATCTTCGGGATCACCATCCCGCACGAGCTCACTTACACCAACATCCTCAACCTCATCGACCTCGCGGGTCTCCCGCTGCACGCGCGGGACCGGTCCGGCGGGCCGCTGGTGGTGGGCGGCGGGTGCGGCACAGCGAACCCCGAGCCGCTGGCCGGGTTCTTCGACCTCTTCGCGCTGGGAGAAGCCGAGGAATCGCTGCCACGGCTGGTGGATCTGGTCGGTCTCGCCAAGGCATCCGGCTGGCCCCGCGACCGGTTGATCGCAGAGGCGTCCAGGCTGGACGGTTTCTACCGGCCCTCCGACTACGAGGTCGTCTACAACCCGGACGGGACGGTCCGTGCCGTGGACCCGGTGCCCGGAGCTTCCTCCTCGAGGGTGAAGACCGTGGTCGACCTCGACCGCTGGTGCTATCCGCGCCGGCCCGTGGTCCCGTCCTGCGAGGCGGTCCACGACCGTGTCAACGTGGAGCTGTTCCGCGGATGCGTCAGAGGATGCCGGTTCTGCCAGGCCGGGATGGTGTACAGGCCGGTGCGCGAGCGCTCAGCGTCACTGGTGGCCGGCATGGTGGACGAGGCCACGGCGCTGACGGGCCACGACGAGGTCTCGCTGTGCTCGCTCTCTTCGACGGACTACACCCTCATCGAGGAAGTGGCCGACAAGGTCGGCGGGATATGCGAGGACCGCCGGCTGGCGCTCTCGTTGCCGTCGCTGCGAATGGACGCGCGCTCCGCCCTCATCGCGGGCGGCCTCGCCGGTGGAGGCCGGGGTGGACTCACCTTCGCGCCGGAGGCGGCCACCGACCGCCTGCGCCGCGTCATCAACAAGCCCATCGCCGAGAGCGACATGGTTGACGCCGTGGTCTGCGCCGCGCGCTCAGGCAGGCGCAGGATCAAGCTGTACTTCATGATCGGGTTGCCCACCGAGACCGACGAGGACGTGGACGGGATCGCGGCGCTTGTGTTCCGGCTCCGTGACGCGGTACGCGCGCAGGGACTGGCTCCTCCGGCGATAAACGTCTCCGTCTCCACGTTCGTGCCCAAGCCGCACACACCGTTCCAGTGGTGCGCGCAGGACGACCTGGAGACCATCCGGCGAAAGCAGGACGCGCTGAAGTCGGGCCTGCGCTCGCGCGCGGTGAACCTGTCGTGGCACGATGCCGGGATGAGCGTGGTCGAGGGGTTGCTGGCAAGGGGCGACCGGCGCCTCGGAGCGGTGATCGAGGACGCCTGGTCCGCCGGGGGCCGTTTCGACGCCTGGTCCGACCGCTTCGACCATGCCCGCTGGCGGGACGCGTGCGACCGGGCCGGCATCGACCCGGCGTTCTACCTTCAGAGAGAGCGTCCGCTGGACGAGGTGTTCCCCTGGGAGCATCTCGACCTCGGGGTCACCAGGGAGTTCCTGGCGGGGGAGTACCAACGGGCCATGCGCGCCGAGACGAGCCCCGACTGCCGGGCGGGGACCTGTATCGAGTGCGGAGCGTGCGAGAGGCTGGACAGGGCGCAGGTGCTCAAGGGGAGCTGGCCATGAGCCCGAGGCCACTGCCCGAGCCGCTGCGCCTGAGGCTGCGGCTCACCAAGAAAGGCCAGGCCCGGTTCCTGTCGCACGCCGAGTATTCGCGCGCGATCATGTTCGCCGCCCGGAGGAGCGGGCTCCCGCTCGAGTATGCCGGGAAGCACCGCCCCCGTGTGAAGATCTCGCTCTCGCCGCCCCTGCCCATCGGAGTGCAGAGTGTGGGGGAGCTGGTGGACCTCTCCCTCGTCGGTTACGTTCCCGCGGCGGAGGCGGACCGGGCACTGTCCGAGGTGTTCCCCCCGGGGATCGAGGTGGTGGAGGCGCGCCTGATGAGCGGCTCCGACAAGGCGGTGGGAAAGCTGATAGACACGGCCACCTACCTGGTATCGCCGCCGGGGGGCGCGGGGACCTTCCGGGGGTGGAGGGACGCGGCGGTCGAGTTCATGTCGCGTGCCTCCGTGGAGTTCACCAGGGTTCAGCCCCGCAGGACGAGGGTGGTGGACATCAGAAAGGGCGTCCACCGGCTGGACGTCGAAGAACTGGAGGGAGATGGTGTGACCCTGGCCATGGCCCTCGACGACGGCGTCGCCGGGACCGTGAAGCCCTGGGAGGTCATCGAGGTGCTGGGTGGGATGGCCGGAGTAGGCATGGAGGTCTTGAAAGGCTCGCGGATCACGAGAGAGGGTCTCTTCTCCAGGCGGGGGGACAGGCTGGTCTCGCCGATGGAGATGGGGCGCAGGGGCGCCGCGGCCCCGAGGGGGAGGAGGTAATACGGATTTGAAAAAAGCCAGGAACGAACTCCTCGTCACCTGCCTGAAAGGCAAGTGCCGGCTGGCGCTTCTCGAGGATGGAGAGGTGGTCGAGGTCTACATCGAGAAGAGCCGCAGGAAGAGCGTGGTTGGTAACATCTACATCGGGCGCATCACCAGCGTGCTGCCGGGGATGAGCGCGGCGTTCGTGGATATCGGCGTGGGCAAGAACGCGCTGCTGTACCTTCAGGACCTGGTCTTCATGGAGGACGGCTCGCACGTGAAACCGCGCAAGATATCCAAGGTCCTGAAGGCGAGCGACACCATCGTGGTCCAGGTCACCAAGGACCCCATGGGCAGCAAGGGCGCGCGGCTCACCACCTACCTCAGCCTGCCCGGCAGGATGATGGTCTACATGCCGCAGTCCAGGCGGTCCGGGGTCTCCAGGAAGCTGCCCGAGAAGGAGCGCGAGAGGCTGAGGAAGATCGCCCGGGAGGTGCGCCCGGAGCACGGCAGCACCATCATCCGCACCGCCGCGGCCAGGGCCCGCAAGAAGGACCTCGAGGAGGACCTCACCTACCTGGTCGAGCAGTGGGAGAAGACACAGAGGAGGATCAACGGCGGCGCCAAGCCGCCCACCCTGGTATACCAGGAGCCCGACCTGGCTGTGAAGGTGGTCCGCGATACGGTAACCCGGGAGTTCAAGAGCGTGCTGGTGGACAGCAGGAGCGAGTACGACCGCATCAAGAACTACCTGTCCACGGCTTCCCCGGAGCTGAAGGACAGGGTGCAGCTCTACAAGGACTCCCAGCCCATGTTCTCACGCTACGGGGTAGACCAGGCCATACAGGCGGCCCTGCGCAGGAAGGTGCCGCTGCCGAGCGGCGGCCATATCGTCATCGACGAGGTCGAGGCGATGACGGCCATTGACGTCAACACGGGTTCCTACACGGGCAAGAAGAGCCTGGAGGATACCGTCCTCAAGACCAACATGGAGGCGGCGGTGGAGGTCGTCAAGCAGCTTCGCTTGCGCGACATAGGCGGGATCATCGTCATAGACTTCATCGACATGGAGAACCCTGACAACAAGAAGAAGGTCCTTGACATCCTGGAGCACGAGCTGGAGAAAGACCGCACCAAGACCCAGGTTGTGACGCTCTCCCCGCTGGGGCTGGTGGAGATGACCCGCAAGAACGTCACGGAAGGCCTCGCCGAGACTCTGGGCAAGACCTGCCCGAGATGCGAGGGACGGGGCCTCGTCTTCGAGGAGGAGAAGCGGGACGAGGGGAAAGCGCCCTCCGTGAAAGCTTCCTCCGGCAGAGCGCCCTCCGGGAGAGGGTCCGGGAGAGCGCCCTCCGGCAGAGAGTCCTCCGTGAAAGTGACCTCCGGCAGTGAGTCCTCCGGGAATGCCCCCTCCGCGAGAGAGCCATCCGGTGGTGAGTCCTCCGGGAATGCGCCCTCCGGCGGTGAGTCCTCCGTGAAAGATCGTTAGTGTATAATATGCTGATTCATATGCTGAATCAGTGACCGGGCGCCCCCGACGGGGGTGCTCGAGCGTTCTAGTTGACATGGAGAAATACGATGTACGCAGTTGTCAGGAGCGGATCCAAGCAGTACAGGGTCTCGCCGGGCGACCGGATAACGGTCGAGAAGCTTGACGTGGCCGAGGGCAAGAAGTACACATTCGACGACGTGGTCCTGTATCACGACGGAGACAGGCTGGTCGCCAACCCCAAGGAGCTGGCAAGGGTCAAGGTCTCGGCGAAGGTGCTGGGGCAGGGCCGCTCCAGGAAGCTGGTGGTCTTCAAGTACAAGCCCAAGAAGGGGTACAGCCGCAAGAAGGGACATCGCCAGCAGCTGACCAGGCTCGAGATCGAGGATATAATCGTGAGGAAGACCGCTCCCCGTAAAGCGGCGGCCGCCCAGGAGAGCGCGTAGCGAAAGGTTGCCTGAAGGATGTCAAGCAAGAAAGGTGTAGGGAGCTCGAAGAACGGGCGCGACAGCGAGTCCAAGCGCCTGGGCCCGAAGAGGTTCAGCGGCCAGCAGGTCCGTGGCGGCAACATCCTGGTCCGCCAGCGCGGCACCCGAATCAAGCCGGGACGGAACGTGGGTGTCGGCAGGGACCACACCCTGTTCGCGAAGGTGGACGGTGTGGTGCAGTACGCGAGCAGCGGCGACCGTTCTGTCGTGAGCGTCATCCCTGACTAAGGTATAATCGAGGGGCAGTGACCGGAAACGGGGGTTTCCAGGTGGCCAAGCGGAAGATACTGGTGGTGGATGACGACCCCACCATGGTCAAGCTCATCAACGTGAACCTCAAGCTCAACAACTACTCGGTTGTCGAGGCCGTCTCCGGCGAGCAGGCCCTGGAGGTCATCCAGACCGAGCCGCTCGACCTGGTGGTGCTCGACATCATGATGCCGGGGGTGGACGGCTGGGAGGTCCTGCGCCGCATCCGCAGCAACACCGAGACCCAGGAGATGCCGGTCATCCTTGTCACCGCCAAGACCCAGGACAGCGACGTGATACGGGGCTGGGAGCTCGGAGCCGACGAGTACGTGATCAAGCCGTTCAACCCGCTCCTCCTGGTCGAGGTCATCAAGATGGTGCTGGACCGCTCCTACGACGAGCGCCTGGAGCGCCGGCGCAAGCAGAAGGAGAAGCTGGAGGTCCTGCGCAGCCTCTCCCGACCCAAGACCGAGTCCGCCTGAGCGATTACAGGCGGACTCTCCCGCATACGACCGGCCAGGGTATTCCCATGTTCATCGACGAAGCGCATATATACGTTGAAGGCGGGCGCGGCGGGGACGGGTGCGTCTCTTCCAGGCATGAGCCTCACAGGTCGAGGGGCGGGCCCGACGGCGGAGACGGCGGCGCGGGCGGGGACGTGGTGCTGGAGGTAACGCCGGGTCGCTCGACGCTGGCCGAGTACCACCGGCGACGGCACTTCAAGGCCTCATCGGGTCGCCGGGGAGGTGGCAACAACAGGAAGGGCGCCCGCGGCGCCGACCTCATCATCCCGGTCCCCGAGGGCACCGTGGTGTTCGACGGGGAGGGCAGGACGCTGTGCGACCTGCTGGCGGGCGGACAGAGGTTCGTGGCGGCGGCGGGCGGCCGGGGCGGAAGGGGCAACGCCTCACTCGTGCGCGAGGCCGGCCCCATGCCCCGATTCGCCGAGAAAGGAGAGCCGCCGAAGGCGCGAGACCTCGACCTGGAGCTCAAGCTGGTGGCGGACGTCGCGGTGGTGGGCTTTCCCAACGCCGGTAAGTCCAGCCTGATATCGAGGGTATCGAGGGCGCGACCCCGGATAGCGGACTACCCGTTCACCACCACCGAGCCAAACCTGGGAGTGGTGGTGGGGGAGGACTCGGACTTCGTTGTGACGGACGTGCCCGGGCTCGTCCCCGGCGCCCACCTGGGCAGGGGGATGGGGATCGCTTTCCTGCGTCACATCGAGAGGGCCTCGACCCTGGTGTTCCTGGTGGACATGTCACCGATGAGCGGCAGGAGGCCCGTGGATGACCTGGTGGGTCTCGAGGAGGAACTCGGCGCCTACAACCCGGCGCTGCTGGAGCGGGCCAGGCTGGTGGCGGCGAACAAGATGGACCTCTCACCGCCGCTCGAGGAGATGGAGGCGATCGCGGAAGCGTGCGGTCAGAGGGGCCTCGACCTCTACCCCGTGAGCGTGGTGACCGGCGAGGGCATGCCTGCTGTCCTGGGCGCGATGTGGCGGATGGTAGAATCCGCCCGCCGGCTCGGCGCCGTGCCCGCGGTCCCGGTCGAGTTCGTCGAGGCGGAGCAGGAGGTCATGAGCGTCGCCCGCGTGGGTGAGCGGTTCGTCGTCACCGGCCCCGTGCCCGAGCGCGCGGTCCTGATGACCGACTGGGAGAACGACGACGCGAGGACCTACCTGGCAGGCAGGCTGCGCCGCATGGGCGTGGAGGATGCCCTGGCGCGGGCGGGAGCGGTGGAGGGGGACGAGGTGGAGATCGCGGGAAGGGCCTTCGAGTACGTCCCCGAGCCCGCCTCCGAACCTGATTGAGCCGGGGCTCTCAGCCCCGGACCATGTTTGGATTGGGACGGGACTTCAGTCCCGTAATATCTGGATATGAACACGGGAGGTGAACCCTACTGAGCAGTCTCTCGAGGATGGTCATAAAGGTCGGCACCGCCGTCATAACCGAGGAATCAGGCCGCGTGAGCCGCGAGCGCGCGTCGGCCGTCGTCGACGGTATCGCCGCCGCGAAGGAGGCGGGCGTGGACGTCGCCCTGGTCTCCTCGGGGGCGATAGCGGCCGGCGTCGAGAGGCTGGGGCTGGACAGGAGGCCCGCCGACCTGGACACGCTCCAGGCGGTCGCCTCGGTCGGCCAGGGCCTGCTGATGACCATGTACGCGGATATGTTCGCTTCCAGGGGTATCACCGCCGGACAGGTGCTGCTGACCCAGTACGACATCACGCACAGGCAGCAGTACCTGAACGCCAGGCACACGCTGGACAGGCTGTTCTCCATGGGCGTGGTCCCGGTGGTGAACGAGAACGACACGGTCGCGACCGAGGAGATAACCTTCGGCGATAACGACATGCTCGCCGCGCTGGTGGCATCACTGGTGAAGGCGGACCTGCTGGTCCTGCTGACGGACACGGCCGGGCTTCACACGGCCGATCCCCGGACGTCGGGAGATGCGCGCCTGATTGAGGTCGTGGAGAAGGTCACCGAGGAGATCGAGTGCCTCGGCGGGGAGGCGGGCAGCGACAGGGCCCTGGGGGGCATGTCCTCCAAGGTCCAGGCCGCCAAGGCCGCGGTCTCGACAGGTGTCGCAACGATCATCGCGGACGGACGCGAGCCGTCGACGATCAGGCGCGTGATCGAGGGGGAGAGGCCCGGCACCTACTTCCCGGCCGCCGGGCGGGTCACGTCCAAGAAGCACTGGATAGGTTACGCGACGATGGCGTGCGGTACGCTGGTGGTGGACGCCGGCGCCGTGAGGGCGCTGGAGGAGAGGGGCGGCAGCCTGCTTCCGGCGGGGGTCACCGACGTCAGGGGCGAGTTCGGGATCGGCGACTCGGTGGACATAGAGGACACGAGCGGGAGGTTGATAGCGAGGGGTCTTTCCAACTACTCCTCGACCGAGGCGCGAAAGGTGAAGGGGCTGCGCTCGCAACAGGTCGAGCAGGTGCTGGGAGAGCGGGCCGAGGAGATGGTCCACCGGGACGAGCTTGTCGTCTTCGGCCCGGAAGCCGGGGGAAGTCCTTGAGGCGGGGCTCTCAGCCCCGCGGAAACATGTCTTCGGCCCGGAGGCCGGAGGATAAAGGAGCACAGGGATGAACGACAGCGACATGGCAGGCGAGATAAGGTCCATCTGCGAGGGCGCCAGGCGCGCCGCACACGTGCTGGCTGTCACGGGCGCCGAGGAGAAGAACGCGGCGCTGTGCGAGATCGCCGACGAGCTGGAGCGCTCCATGGACGTCGTCATCGAGAGCAACGCGCTGGACCTGGACGCGGGCCGCGAAGCGGGGTTGAGCGCCGCCCTGATGGACAGGCTGGCCCTCAACGGGCAGCGGGTCTACGAGATGGCGCAGGGCCTGCGCGACGTAGCGGCCCTCCGCGACCCCGTGGGCGAGGTCCTGGAGGGATGGCGGCTGCCTAATGGCCTGGTCATAGAGAAGGTCAGGGTCCCGCTGGGTGTGGTCGGCATCATCTACGAGGCGCGTCCGAACGTGACCGTGGACGCCGCCGGGCTCTGCCTGAAGAGCGGCAACGCCGTCGTGCTGCGCGGCAGCGACAGCGCCCGAAGCTCCAACCGCGTGCTGGTCGAGCTGATGAGGCAGGCCGGCGCCGCCGCCGGGCTCCCAGCCGACGCGGTACAGCTCATCGGGGTTTCGGGTCGCGACGCGGCCCGCGAGATGATGCGCATGCACGGCCTCATAGACGTTCTCATCCCCAGGGGAGGAGAAGGCCTCATACGCACCGTGGTCGAGAACAGCACGGTGCCGGTCATCGAGACCGGGGTGGGCAACTGCCACGTGTACGTGGACGAGGGCGCCGACATCGAGATGGCCGTCGCCATCGTTGTGAACGCCAAGACCCAGAGGCCTGGGGTGTGCAACGCCGCGGAGACGCTGCTGGTGCACCGCGAGATAGCCGGTGGGTTCCTCCACGCCGTCTGGACGCCTCTGTCCGAGAAGGGCGTCACGCTCAAGGCCGACGAGGCCACGCGGGCAATCCTCCCCGAAGCCGGAGAGGCGACCGAGGAGGACTGGATGACCGAGTACCTGGACCTCGTGCTGGCGGTCAGGGTGGTGGACGGCCTCGACGAGGCTATAGAGCATATCAACCGGTACGGCAGCCATCACTCCGATGCCATCGTGACCTGCGACTGGGAGCGCGCCAGGAGGTTCCAGCGCGAGGTGGACTCGGCCGCCGTCTACGTGAACGCCTCCACGCGGTTCACCGACGGAGCCGTCTTCGGCATGGGCGCCGAGATCGGCATCAGCACGCAGAAGCTCCACGCGAGAGGCCCGATGAGCCTGCCGGAGTTGACCTCAACGAAGTTCATCATCAACGGCGACGGCCAGGTGAGGTAACGCTATTTCCGGCAAGCCTGTTTCATGGCATCAATGATGAAATGACTATTAGTTGACATATGTAAACTAATAGTTTACATTATGAACATGGAACACATCCTTGAAGAGGCACTGGCCAACAGAACAAGGATCCGTCTTCTGAGGCGGCTTCATGTGAACTCCATGCCGAGATCAGGTAGGGAACTCGCTCACGAGATAGGTTGTTCGCATACTCACGCGATCAACAATCTCCGCGCTTTGGAGGATGGCGGCCTGATCATCAGGAGGAGAGTCGGCGCGGCCAATACCTACGTGTTCAACGAGAAGAGCTACATCGTCAGGAACGTGATAATCCCCCTCCTCGAAGCGGAGCAGAACTACCTGAACGCACTGGCTTCCAGGTTTGTTGATGGGTTGGGCAGCGACCTGGTTCGGATCATACTGTTTGGAAGCATGGCGAAAGGCACAGCCACCCCCCAGAGCGATATGGACCTGGTGATCGTGGTGAGGAATGGCTCGGATGTCGAGTCAATCGAACTGGAGGCGGCGGGGATCGTCGCTGACGCGATAGTCGAATTCGGCAGGCCCATCGATACTCTTGTCGTTACCGAGTCTGAACTCGAATCGAAGACGGAAGAGGGCAGGGGAATGTGGAGAGAACTGCCCGACTACGGCATCGACCTGCTCCAAGAAGTCGCATGACGCCCCCCAGGCATTTCAGAGTCAAAAACGCTACACACAAAGAGGCTTTGACCTACCTCGAGAAAGCGAAGGAATCTGTCGCCGCGGCCGAGCGGGCGGTTTCTGAAGGCCAGTTCACTGTCGCTGGTAACGAAGCGATCCTTGGAATCATCGCGGCGAATGACGCAGCCATGGGGCTTGTCTTCAAAGTGGTCTCGGACAGTCCAAACCACTCTGACGCCGTCGGTGTGTTTCGAGAACGTTTCGACTCAGAGGACGATCTGAAGTATTCGAAGTACCTGACCCGGCTGCTGAATAAGAAGCAGCAGTTCATGTATGAGGGTCGCATTCTAACCTCCACCGAGGCCAGCGGAATGGCCGGTGACGCGAGGACATTCCTGGACTGGGTTGAGAAGAGGACAAAAGACCTGATCTGATCCTCGAGGACAATTCGACCTGACGCACAGCTTATCGCCACTCGACGAGCGCTCGTTTCCTACATGGCTTTGACTTGATCCTGTTCCAGAAGTAAACTAATTGATATACATGATAGTTACATATCTGTTACAGCCTGGAGGGGGCCGATGGGCAGCAGGGTTCTACGAGTGTCCGAGACGACCAAGGCCAGCATCGAGCGGATAGCGAAGGAACGCTCCACATCACAGGCCGAGGTGGTCTCGCTTGCCATAGAGGAGCTAGAAAGAGTCGAGTTGCTGCGCGAGGCGAATGAGGCTTACGCTCGCTTGCGGGAAGACCGCGAGAAGTCAACGGAGTTCGATGCCGAGTCAAACCGGTGGGAAGTGGCTTCCGCCGAAGACACGAGGGATCTCTGAGTGATGCAGATCTCCCGCCGGCAGGTCTGGATGGTGGAGTTGCCCGAGGAGCGAGAGGGTCATGAGCAGCGAGGCTCGAGGCCTGCCGTGGTGATCTCTGATGATATCTACAACAACGGTCCCGCCGGGATGGTGATCGTGCTGCCAGTTACGTCTCGAGATACGGGAATCCCATACCATATCCCGATCCCGCCCAAGGAGGGCGGTCTCGAGAAAAGAAGCTTCATCATCTGTGACCAGGTGCAGTCGATCTCCACGTCGAGGCTTATCGATCCACGGGGTACGATCAGTCGCGCCACCATGGAGAGGGCGGAGCACATCCTTAAGGCTTTGATCTTTCCTCCCCGCACTTCTTAAAGGGGACCCGAGGATTGACCTGCCGGATGCTTGGGAATCATAATTCCATCGCGGGGCGTAGTTATTACTGGCTTCTCTTGTGATTTGGGAGGCGTGACATGCCGACAAGAAATCGCATCCTCGTGGTTGTAACTGCGGTGACAATGCTCACCGTCCTTGTCCTCCCCGTGACCAGGACGTATGGTGCTACGAGCTGGTACCGGGTGGCGACGGGCGGCTTCAAGGTGCCTGGCGACATGATGGCCTCGGTGATGGCTGAGTATCATTCGGATCTGTATATCGGGACGGCCAACTACGGCGATGGTTGCCGGGTATGGAAGCGAGCGGAGGACTCCTGGCTCGAGGTGAGCAGCGAAGGATTCGGAAAGGGCAGGGACAACATCTCGGTCCAGTCGGCGGCGGTCTACGGAGACAGGCTCATCGCCGGAACCGTGAACAACGAATCGGGCGCCGAGGTCTGGAGTTACAACGGCACGACCTGGAGCCAGATAAACACGGCGGGGTTCGGGCAAGACAACCGGGAAGCCGCATCAATGGCGGTGTACAACTCGAAGCTGTACGTGGGGACCGACAACCAGACTTCCGGTGGTTGCCAGGTATGGTGCTACGACGGAGCGAGCTGGACCAAGGTAAGTGAGGACGGGTCCGGCATCGGAACCAGCCCGGGCGCGGTCTCGATGGCGGTATTCGAGTCGCAGCTCTACGTGGGGACGAGGACCGGTGAGGGTGCGGGCTGTGAGATCTGGCGCTACAACGGGACCGATTGGAGCAAGGTCAACGTGTCCGGATTCGGTGATGATGAGAATCTCAGCGCCGAGAGCATGACCGTGTTTGGCTCGAAGCTCTACGTCGGCACCGGGAAGTGGGTAGACGGCGGCTCGGATGGTTGCGAAGTCTGGGCGTTTGACGGTTCGAGCTGGGAACAGGTCAACAACGACGGCTTCGGCGCCGTGACCAACAGGGTCGTTTCTTCCATGGCGGTCTATAATCAGAGACTGTTCGCGGGTGTTGAGAGCGCTCTGCCGAACGGCTGCGAAGTGTGGAGCTACGCGGGGGCCTCCTGGACACGCGAGAGCGACCCCGGTTTCGCCGAAGACGCCGAAAACGACTCGGTGTCTTCAATGCGGGTCTGGAACGAGGAGCTGTACGCCGGGACATTCAACACCGACGACGGTTGCGAGGTGTGGACGACGCTGCAGCCGCCACCCTCCACCACCTTCTACTTCGCGGAGGGCACCTGCCGGCCCAACTTCGACCCCTACCTCTGCATCCAGAACCCCGGGGATGAGGACGCCGCCGTGACCCTCACCTACATGAAGGGCGACGGCACCACCGAGACCGATTCCCTGACCGTGGCCAAGGGCTCGCGGGCAACGGTGTGCCCGAGGGACAAGCTCGGGACGGGGGACGACCCGGCCCACGACTTCTCCACGCGAGTGCAGTGCACCAACGGGCAGTCCATAATCGCTGAGAGGCCCATGTACTTCAACTACCAGGGCTACACCCAGGCCAACTGGACGGGAGGCCACGACGTCATCGGAGCTACCTCTCCCTCAACCACCTTCTACTTCGCAGAGGGGACCTGCCGTCCCAACTTCGACCCCTACCTCTGCATACAGAACCCCGGGGAAGAGGACGCCAGCGTGAGCATCACCTACATGAAGGGGGACGGCACCACCGAGACCGATTCCCTGACCGTGGCCAAGGGCTCGAGGGCAACGGTGTGCCCGAGGGACAAGCTCGGGACCGGGGACGATCCGGCCCACGACTTCTCCACGCGAGTGCAGTGCACCAACGGGCAGTCCATAATCGCCGAGAGGCCCATGTACTTCAACTACCAGGGCTACACCCAGGCCAACTGGACGGGAGGTCACGACGTAATCGGGGCAACCTCTCCCTCAACAACCTTCTACTTCGCGGAGGGGACCTGCCGGCCCAACTTCGACCCCTACCTCTGCATCCAGAACCCAGGGGAGGCAGACGCTGCCGTGACCCTCACCTACATGAAGGGCGACGGCACCACGGAGACCGATTCCCTGACCGTGGCCAAGGGCTCGCGGGCAACGGTGTGCCCGAGGGACAAGCTGGGGACCGGGGACGACCCGGCCCACGACTTCTCCACGCGAGTGCAGTGCACCAACGGGCAGTCGATCATCGCCGAGAGGCCCATGTACTTCAACTACCAGGGCTACACCCAGGCAAACTGGACGGGAGGCCACGACGTCATCGGAGCCACCTCACCCTCTACCCCCGTCTACTTCGCCGAGGGCACCTGCCGTCCCAACTTCGACCCCTACCTCTGCATACAGAACCCGGGGGAAACAGACGCCGCCGTGACCCTCACCTACATGAAGGGGGACGGCACGACCGAGACCGATTCACTCACCGTCGCCAAGGGCTCGAGGGCAACGGTGTGCCCGAGGGATAAGCTGGGTACCGGGGACGATCCGGCCCACGACTTCTCTACCAAAGTCCAGTGTACCAACGGGCAGTCGATCATCGCCGAGAGGCCCATGTACTTCAAGTATAATGGGGCCTGGACCGGCGGCCACGACGTAGTGGGTTATCAGTAGAAGGTAGCACCATGGTGCTCAACCGGGCGACGGGGAATCGGGGTTTTTTAATGAAGCATGCGGCAAGGGTGATATCGGCGCTCGTGATCATTTGCTTCATCTGGTCGATGATGCTTGCGCCCTGCGCTCAGGCACTTGATTGGTATTCGTGGATGAGGACCGAACTGGGACCCAACGCCACGGATCTCCTGGATGTCTTCGTGCTTGACAGCAGCCATGCCTGGACCGTTGGTTGGAATGGTAAAATCTTCCTCTGGCAGGGAAGCCAGTGGCTGGACCAGACCAGTATCTCTCCCATCGCAGAACCGCTTTCTGCGGTGACTGCGGCGGACCCGACTCACGTCTGGGCCTGCAGCGATAGCGGGTCAATAATCTTCTATGATGGATCGACCTGGTCAGTCGTGTACTCAGATGAGAACCAACGTTTCAACGACATATACGCGGTGTCTTCCGACGATGTGTGGGCAGTCGGCGACTTCGGCGTCGTTGCTCACTTCAATGGGGACCAGTGGTACGACAAATCAATCGGAGACGGCATTTCCCTCAAGGGTGTCTATGGAAGCGATCCGTCTCACATCTGGGCCATTGATTCCAGCTGCGTATATTTCAGCACCGGAGGGTATGGTTTCGTTTTTCATGATGTGGAGGCGCCACAAGGTGTCGCTCTTCAAAGGTTATCGGGCTGGGACTCCAACCACGTTTGGATAGCAGGTAACCAATCACGGCTCCTTTCTTGGGATGGAGTGAGCTGGTCGATAGTCAGCACGGGTGGAAATATCAGCATGTATGAAGATATTGCCGTGGTCGATTCCTGTCATATTTGGGCGGTTGGCGCGATGAAGGCATCGATTCCAACCGCCGAATTACTGTACTTCAACGGATTCACTTGGATTTCCCAGAACATGGGAGTCAGCGCCAGCGACTTCCTTTTCAGAATCTCCGCCTCAGATAGGAACAACGTGATGACTCTTGCGTTTGGCGACACCGGTGTCTATCGCGGCGTCCTCACTGCTCCCCCCGAACCAACCCCCACAGGCAGGCGCTGGGCACACGACTCTGTGGGAGTATCCGCCCCTTCCACCACCTGGTACATGGCTGAAGGCGCCACCATGGGGGGCTTTGAGACCTGGATACTGGTACAGAACCCGGGATCAGCCCCGGCCCACGTCTCCCTCACCTACATGACCGACCAGGGGGAGGTACAAGGCCCAAGCGCCACCATAGAAGCCAACAGCAGAAAGACCTTCAACGTGGCTGAAACGGTTCAGACATGGGAGGTCTCAACCAGGGTCACATCTGATGAGGCGGTGATAGCCGAGAGGGCCATGTACGGGGGAGGTAGGTCCTGGGGCACCAACTCCATAGGGGCATCATCCACCTCTAAGACCTGGTACCTGGCAGAGGGTTCCACCAATGGCGGGATGGAGACCTGGGTCCTGGTGCAGAACCCCAATACCACCCCCGCCAACATACACCTCACCTACATGACCCCCGACGGAGCGGTCAAAGGCCCGGATGCCACTCTCGAAGCCAACTCACGTAAGACCTTCTTCGCAGCGGACACCGTCCCCAATCAGTGGTCCGTCTCCTGCATGGTGACTTGCGACGACCAGGAGGTGATAGTGGAACGCGCCATGTACGGGAACAACCGCTCCTGGGCCACCAACTCGGTGGGCGTCCCCGAAGCAGGTAAGGACTGGTACCTAGCGGAGGGCTGCACCAACGGGGGGTTCGAGACCTGGGTGCTGGTCCAGAACCCCAATCCCACACCTGCTTCCATAGACCTCACCTACATGACACCTAACGGAGCGGTGGAAGGACCCTCCGAAACACTGCCCGCCAACTCGCGCAAGACCTACTTCGCGGGAGACACCGTTGCCAACTGCTGGGAGGTCTCCACGAAGGTGTCTTCAACCAGCAATGTGATTGCCGAGCGCTCCTGCTACGGGAACAACCGCACCTGGGCTCACGAGTCGAAGGGAGTGGCGCAAGCACAGGCCACCTGGTACCTGGCCGAGGGATCCACCGGGGGAGACCCCTCCACCCACTTCGAGACCTGGGTCCTGGTTCAGAACCCCAACTCCCAGGCCGCCAGTATCCAGATAACCTACATGACCGACAGCGGACCGGTGGAAGGCCCCACCGACACGGTCCCGGCCAACTCCCGAAAGACCTACAACATAGCCAGCACCGTCCCCGGCGTCTGGGAGGTCTCCACCAAGGTCACCTCCAACAGAGCTGTCATCGTGGAGAGGGCGATGTACGGGGATTAGAGCCACCGCTTTCGTTCGCATCAGTGCCCCTTTCGTACGCTCCGACACCCCCTTTCGTTCTAAAAAACTCCCAAAATCCCTTGGCTTTCCTTGCTCCGTTGGATAGAGTATCTCCCACAGGCACGCTCTGGCGGTAAGCAACTCAAGGATCTCTGGGGGGTTTCCTTCAACACCGCCGACGCCATCAAGGGGGATGTTCCATGAGTGAGAATTCTTCCAGGCTACCGCTTTCCATCAAGGCCGTCGCCATACTCGTCATCATAGCCCTGGCGGCCACCTTCATACCGCTTGCCGCCGTACGCGCCTGGGCGCAAGCCCGTGCTCAGGCTCCCCGGGGCATGTCCACCTCCACGTACAGGACCAACCTGTACTTCGCCGAGGGCTCGACCAGGCCCGGTTTCACGGAGTACCTCACCCTGCTGAATCCCAGCGGGGAGGAGGCAGAGGTGGAGGTGATCTACCTGCTCGCCGACAAGCAGGGGTTCGCCCGCACCTACTCGGTGGCCCCCTCGGCCAGGAGAACCCTCAACGTCAACGACGAGCTGGCATCTCCGGAAGACGTCTCCCTGGTGGTCCGCTCCAACTCTGCGATAATGGCCGAGCGCCCCCTCTACTTCGACCACGGTCCATACCGAGACGGAAGTTTAGCTGTTGGCCAGAGGCCCCCCAGCACCACCTACTTCTTCGCTGAAGGCACCACGCGCGACGGTTTCGAGGAGTGGCTCTGCCTGGCCAATCCCTCCCCCGATACCGCGAAGGCCATGGTGCAGTTCGTGACCTCTAAAGGCGAGCGCAAGGAAAGGCCACTTGAGGTCAAGCCCTGGTCGCGCACCACGTTGAAGGCCAGCGACGTGGTAGGCCCGGGGCAGGACGTCGCCTGCCAGGTGGCATCCGACCTTCCTCTTGTGGCAGAGCGCGCCCAGTACTTCGACTTCGAAGGCTATTGTGGGGGCCACGTGTCCTCAGGCATGCCCGAGCCGGCCACGTCCGTTGCTTTCGCCGAGGGCACCACCCGCCCCGGATACGCCGAGTACCTGGCACTGTTCAACCCGGCGAGCGAGCCGGCCGACCTGGAGATCACCTACCTGTTCAGTGGCGGGGACGCCCTTGTGCGCCACCACTCGGTGCTTCCGCTGTCACGCTACACGATAGAGGTGGCCGAAGAGGTCGGCCCAGACCGGGACGTGTCATGCTTCCTGAACTCGAGCGTTCCCCTGGTGGCCGAGCGCCCCCTCTACTTCAACACCGGCACCTACACCGGCGGACACGTCGGAGTTGGTGCGAACGCCACAAACAGGAGCTACCTGTTCGCCGAGGGCACCACCCGGCCCGGCTTCGACGAGTACCTGTGCATCGAGAACGCGGACGGCCGCGCGAACCATGCCAGGATCGACTTCCTGCCCGACGGAGGCGGCGCCATCACCAGGGAGGTGGACCTCCCGGCGCGCTCGCGCACCACCATCCCGGTCTGCGATACCATCGGGCGGGGGATTGACCACGGCACCATCATCACAGCGGAGAAGCCGGTGCTGGTGGAAAGACCCATCTACTACGATACCGGCCCCTGCCGGGGAGGCGACATCTCGGGCGGGGTGGCGTCCCACGGCCCCTCCCGGATCTCCATAGATCCTCCCTCAGCCGATCTCAAGACCGGGGAGAGCGCGGCCTTCCGCGCCCTGGTAACCGACGAGGAGGGCCACCTACTGCCAGCTACTCCCTCCTGGACCTTAGAGGGGGGCATGGGCTCCATCGCGCCGGATGGAACACTCAACGCCCAGCGTTCGGGCAGCGGACGGGTTGTGGCGAGCGCCTGGGGCCTCCAGGAGGCCTCCCCGCTCACGGTCAAGGGCCCGGAGCGCACCTTCGCCAAGAGCGACAAGTGGGCCATAGACTCTCCAGCCTCGGGGAGCATCACCGGCGGGGTGGTGGCGGTAACAGGCTCGGCCTCCTGCAACCACTTCTCGCGTTACGAGCTGGCCTGGGCGCCCGCGAGCAACCCGGGCGACCTTCACGTGTTCGCCGAATCCTCTGCCGAGGTGGACGCCGGCCTCCTGGGTGAATGGGACACCACCTCCCTTGCCGACGGCTCCTACGTCCTGAAACTCACCGTCTACCGCACACACGGCGCGGCCAAGAGCGACACCAACACGGTGGCCTGCGACAACACAGCTCCCGCCGCCTCTATCCAGAGCCCCGCGCAAGGAGCGCTGGTCGCGGGAAGCCTCACCATCACGGGCACCGCCAGCGACCCGCACATGGGACGCTACACGGTGGCCTCCGCCCATTCCCCGACTGGCCTGCTGCTCCACCTGGACTCCGACCTCACCGACGCGGTCTCCGGCACCGGGCCCCTTGAGTCCGAATCGGTAGCCTTCCAGGCCGGCAGGTTCGCCTCCGCGGCGAGCCTCAGTTCCGGTTCGACCCTCTCCTATTCCACAGAAGGCCGCCTGGCTCCCGACTCGGGCACGGTCGGGATGTGGATCAATCCCGCCTGGGACCCGGAGACCGAGGATCCCCGGTCGCTATTCTCCACAAGCGCGCCGGAAGGCACGAGCGGCAACACACTCTCGCTCATCAAGTACCCTGATTCACTCACCGCGCGCATAGTTGACGCGGAGGGCGAAGAGAAGATCGTCGAATACCCCCTTGCAGAAGGCGACCTGGCCCCCGGGACCTGGAGCCATGTGGCGCTCTCCTGGAACGACGGGGACATCCACGTATTTCTGAACGGTCACCCCGCTACCTCTCCGAACTCGAGCGGTCCGGGCTCGGGGCAGCTGCCCGCCCTTGGAGACAGGCTCCAGATCGGGCGCGCTCAAGGCCTGCCAGGCTGCTCGCCAATGCTCGTAGATGAAGTGGCAGCCTACCTGGGCGAGAGAAGCCCGGAGGAGGTCCGCTCCGACTTCCAGGCCACCTCCCCGCTTGCGGTAGCCGGCTACACCGTATTCAGCCAGGTGGACTCCACCAGCGTGACCGACGGGACCCTGGGAGTGCTGGACACCTCCACGTTTGCTGACGGACCGTGCCGCATCAGGCTTGCCGCGACCGACACGGTGGGTAACACCGCAGGCGCCTCGCGCTCGGTCGTCTGCGATAACGTCGCCCCCGTGGCGGTCCTGGACGCCCCCGCCGAAGGTGAGACCGTCTCCGGGCAGTACAGGGTAGGAGGCACGGCTTATGACGCCTCGCTTTCCGGCTTCGACCTGGAGTTCGCCTCGGCTTCGGCCCCCGACACCTGGCAGGGAATAGCTCTGGGAGAGAGCGCCTGGGTCTGGCAGGGCGAGCTCGGCACCTGGGATACCCGCACGCTCGACTCCGGGCAATACACCTTGCGCCTGACCGTTAGGGATGAATCGGGAAGGGTGAGCGTTGCCACCAGGCAGACGAATGTGGAGAACATCCCGCCTGAAGCCCAGATAACCAGCCCGGTGGACGACGCGGTGCTCTTCGGGACCGTGGACATCACCGGAACGGCCACGGCCGGGGCGTTCCAGGATTACTCCATCACCGCTAGGCCCGCGGGTCTTCGCTTCCTGGCCCGCTACGACGAAGACACGTCCGACGCCCTATCGGGCGAGCCCGGAGAGCTCAGTGGGAACGCAACTTATGAGCCCACACGGTTCGCCTCCGGCATCAAGCTAGCCCCGGGTTCCACCCTCTCCTATCCGACCGAGGGGAGGATCTCACCTGAGCGAGGGACCATCGAGATGTGGTTCAGACCCGACGAGTGGACGGGGATCCCCGGAGAGAGCCATGTCCTCTTCTACACAGAGCCCGCCGGGGCCGAAGGCCGAAACATGCTGGGGATCGTCAGCTTCAACCAGCCCGAGGCGCCCTTCTTCATGCTGATGGTATCCAGCGAATCGGGGGGCAACCCCGCCATGGCCATGAAGATGCTGGACCCCGACCTGATCTCCTCCGGGGTCCCATTCCACGTGGCTGCCACCTGGCGGGAAGGCTCGTTCAACATCTTCATAAACGGGCAGCCCCCCGACATGGTGGTGGGCGATCAGATCACACCCGACGCACTGGGGACGCGCTTCTTCGTGGGCGGGGCCGTGATGGAGGGCCAGGACCCCCAGATGGCGGGCGGGTTCATAGACGAGCTGTCCATCTGGGATTACGCCAAGACCGCGGGCGAAATCCAGGAAGACTGCGCCGCGACCGCCTCCTACTCAGATCCCGTTGTTCAGCCTCCCACCGCCACACCGGTGGTGGACGGCACCCTCTCGGCCTGGGACACAGTGGGAGTCCCCAACGGGGTCTACACCCTCACCCTCCTGGTGCGAGACACCTCCGGTCGGAGCGCTCAAGCCACAAGAACGGTTCGCTTGGACAACGACGTACCGGTCGCCGCCATCGAGTCCCCCTCCGATGGCGCGGTCCTCAAAGGCTCCGTGGAGGTCATAGGAACGGCCCTGGACTCCGGTATCAACTACTTCACCCTCGAGTACGCGTCCACGGTGGACCCGGAAAACTGGTTCCCCATCAGCAGCGATTCGGGTGAGTGCCGCATATCCGGCCTTCTCGGAACGCTGGATACCTCAACCCTGGCAGATGGTGACTACCTTGTGCGCCTCGAGGTGGTGGACCTCGCGCAGCGGGTGTCCTATGACACCATTCAGGTCGCGGTGAAGAACCTCAGCCCAACAGCCCAGATCACAGCCCCCGCTTCCGGCACATTCGTCAGGGGCTTGATGGACGTGGAGGGCACCGCCACCGATTCGCGGTTCTCCTACTATTCCCTGAGGCTTATTCCAAGGGACCTCGCCTTCGCAAGCCACCTGGATTTCGACGCCTCGGACTTCCGCGGGGGAGCCCCGGGCCAGATAACGGGGAGCGGCACATTCGTCCCGGCGAAGTTCGCGGGCGGTATCAGCCTCTTCCCGGGTGAACTGGTGAGGTGGAGCGCTGAGGGCCGCATCGACAACAACCGGGGTACCTTCGAGGCCTGGGTGGTCCCGCAAGACGACTGGGCCACCGACCTGTGGAAGCGAACCATGTTCTCGGCCACCACCCCTGACGCTCAGTCCCTGGAGCTCTCCTCCGAAGCGGGGACCCTCAGGTTCCAGGCGACCTCCACAGACGGCCAGAAGACATGCGAGATGCCGGTGGACCCGCAGGCCATCCAGCCGAGCGTCCCATTCCACGTGGCGGCCTCCTGGCACGCGGGAGAGCTCCACCTCTTCATGAACGGTCAGGCGGCCCAGATTATCAACGGCACTGGGTCGGGAATCATCTCCAGCGCCTTGGGCGAGTTCTCCCTCGGCCCTGACAACGGCCAGGGGGAAGGGCGCTCGTTCACCATGGACGAGGTGGCGCTCTTCTCCGTCGCCAGGTCACAGGCGGATATCAGGCGCGATTCGCTCGCCGCGGGTCCCAGGCCGGACCCGGTAAGCCAGTTCTACGGAACGGCGGTGGACGGCGGCCTGCTTGGTACCATCGACACCACGGCGTTGCCGGACGACGAATACGACCTCACCCTGGCGGTCAGCGACATCTACGGGACCACGAGCCAGGAGAGCGTCTGGGTGGCTTCAGACAACATGGCCCCCACGGCCGCAATCGACTCCCCGGCTCCCGACGAGACCGTTGGAGGAGAAGTAGGGGTCACGGGCACGGCTTCCGACCGCTACTTCGAGTCCTACACGCTGGAATGGGGCTCGGGAGCCGAACCTTCTTCCTGGAACCAGATAGCCCAAGGTACAGGCGAGGTGATCTCCGGGCTACTTGGAACATGGGACGCATCCGGTCTGGACGATGGTCCCTACACGATCAGGCTCCGCGTTTCGGGCGGCGGCATTGAATCGAACGCAACACGCCAGGTGACGCTGGACAGCCAGCCGCCCGAGGTGGGGATAACCTATCCCACCCCCGAGGAATTGCTCTCCGGGACCGTTACCGTCACGGGGACGGCCACCGACTCCTCTCTGGAGAGCTACACACTCTCTTACGCCCCGGGGGTTGTGCCCGACGCGGGGGATTTCGCTTCGATTTCGTCCTCCACGGTGCCAGTGGTCGACGGGGTGCTTGGCTCCTGGGATGTCAGCGCCCTCGCCGACGGGGTCTACACGCTTCTGCTGGAGGCGCGGGACGGGGCCGGGCGCGAGAGCCGCAACCGCGTATACGTTGGGGTGAACACCCAGGACCCCCAGGCTGCCATCTCCTTCCCGGCCGAGGGCCAGTGGCTCGGCGACACCGTGGGCATGAAGGGAACGGCGACCGACGAGTGGTTCGACAACTACACGGTCACTTATGCCCCCGGGTGGACAGAGCACACACCCGAAGACTGGATCCAGATCGGCGAAACCCACGATTCCCCCGTTGCGGGCCCCTACGGCGACCTGGAGACATGGGACACCTCCGCCCTTCCCATGGGCGACTACACCCTCAGGCTCCAGGTCGAAGACTTGGGCGGAAGGCTGGGCACAGCCGAGATCCACGTGCGAAGAGCGAGTGATGAACTCATCGTAGACATCATGTCCATGCAGTGGCAACAGGAAGAACGGACTCTTCAAATCCGCGGGACCGCCTCGGGCGAGGGTTTCTATGCCTACCGGGTGATCTACTCGCTCGGCGACCCGCCGCAAGGCCCGTGGATTGATATCTGCGAGCGCACCTACGAACCGGTAGAGGATGGGGTATTGGCCGATTGGCACACGGGCGGAGTCGTCGGACCCTGCACCGTCAAGCTCATCGTGGAGGGCCCTGCGGGAAACGCGACCTACGATCAGCAGGCCGTCATACTTGATTACGAGGCGCCCCGGGTTTCGCTCGATCCGCTTGGGCCGGTTTCGGCAACGGCACAGATCACCGGAACCGCCACAGACGCCAACCTCGACTACTACATGGTGGAATACGCACGGCAAGCCCCGGAACTCGAATGGCACCTGGTGGGAAGCGTTCATTGCACCTCGGTGGAAGAAGGTGTGCTTGAGACCTTCGATCCGGTCGGTCTTGCTTCCGGGCACTACCTTCTGCGACTCACTGCATTCGACAAGTTCGGCTACTCGGCATCCGCGAGTATCGACTGCGAAGTGGACTGCACGGCGCCCATCGCTCAGATAGTCTCACCAGACGGCTCCTCGATGCTATCGGGAGAGGTCCCCATATCGGGCAGCGCATACGATGACTACAGCTTCGACCGGTACGTATTGATGTACGCCCCGAGCGGCTCGGAGAACTGGCACGAAATCGCCGTCGAAAACCAGAGTGTGACCTCCGGGCAACTTGCAGTCTGGGATACATCGGCTGTGCCGGAAGGTTCGTACGACCTGAGGCTGGACGCCTATGACGGGTTCTCCAATACATCCTGCCACCTGATCTCGGGACTTTCGGTTGACAACTCCCAACCGGCCGCCATCATCACTTCCCCGGACCCCTCAATGCTGGAGGTCAGGGGCGAGACGGTGGACATCCAGGGCACGGCGAACGACGATAACTTCCTCTCCTTCACGCTCTCCTACGCGCCCTCGGCCGCCCCGGATGCCTGGCAACCGATAGGCGAGGCGTACACCGAGCCGGTTGAATCGGGACTACTCGGGCATTGGTCCACCTCCGCACTGCCGGACGGTGTGTACAATCTGAGACTCATCGTACACGACCGCGCCGGACATCTCACGATTGCTTATAGCTTTGTTGAGATCGACAATCACGGGCCGATCGTCGCCATAGACTCTCCAGCGCCACTATCCCACACCAGCGACACAGTTACGATCACGGGCACGGCCGGTGAGCCGCACTTCTCGCGTTACACCCTTTCCGTGGCATCGGGACAGGACCCGGGCCTCGACGAGTTCACTGTCCTGTCTTCGCGCTCCGAGCCGGTGTACGACGGAGAGCTGGGCGCAATGGACACCAGGCTCTACCCCGATGGTCCGTTGACGATCAAGCTCGAGGCCGAAGATGTATATGACCACGAGACGATGACCTCCACGCTGGTGTACCTCGACAACACCGCACCGCAGGCCGCTATTACCGATCCTGAAGCATCCCAGGCCGTATCAGGTGAAGTAGTGATAGGAGGCACCGCGGCGGACGACTACCTGGACAACTACGTGGTCCAGTACGCCCCGGGGCCGTATCCCGCCGACGGAACCTGGATTGACGTCGAACCTCCGAGAAGCGAGCCGGTTCAAGACGGAATCCTGGCGACGTGGAGCACCGGTGGTCTGGCCGAGGGCACCTATACCCTCAGGGTCAAGACGACGGACAAGAGCGGAAACACCTCCGAGTCGCGGGTTACCGTCACGGTCACAAGCGTGATGAGCGGCACCGGCCTCTGGATAGACGAAGGAGCTGCATACTGCAGGTCAACGGGTGTTACCTTAACGGTTCGCAATCCCGGCGCGCGTTACATGCAGTTCAGCAACAATTCGGGGGATTGGTCAGCCTGGGAGCCCTACGCGCCGGAGCGAACCTGGGAACTCTCAGAAGGTGACGGAAGGCACACCGTGTACGCGAGAGTGCGCGACGATCAGGGGCGAGTCACAGGCCTCGATAGGGAAATCCACCTGGATACCACCCCACCGGTCAACGTTCAGATAGACTCACCGGCCAACCAGACGCCAATCAGCGGTCCCGTTTGGGTCGTTGCGTCGGCTTCGGACCTGGCTGACGGTTCGGGGCTCTCCTACGCCGTATTCAAGTACTCTTTCTCGGGATCCCAGCTCATCAACTTCGGGGGAGACAACGACCCCAGCAACGGGATCATGGACATGCTCGATCCAACGCAGCAGGGCGAGGGTTACTACGACCTGTTCGCCAGGGTCTACGACCGGGCGGGCAACTGCACCCTTTCCCCGGCTGTCAGTGTAAGGTACATAGGCGATTCGGCCGCGTGGCCGCACCCCAACCACGACTCATCGAACACGAGGTTCGACGGCACATTCTCAAAGAGCCCCTATTGGTACTCTCAGACCTGGGCTGCCGGTACAGACTACCTTTCCAACAAGACCCCGCCGATCGCGGGTGTCGGCGAGATCGGGGGTGTGCCCTGTCGGCGCATCTACCACGTCATGCGCGGCTACAATTGGATGACCCATAAGAACTATGCCGCGCTCGTTGGCTTTGATGCAGATAACGGCGGCCAGACCTTCTGGATAGCCACTGAGGAGCCACAGGTCCAATTCGATGCGTACCCTCTTTCAGTACAGGACGGTTTCCTGTACGCGGTCGCGGGTACGAAGATCTGCAGATTCAAGGTTGGAGACGAGGCGCAACAGCAAACGGTCTTTGACGCGGGAGGTCGGATAACCGCCGCGCCCTGCTATCTCCCGGGCGGGATGACGGTTGTCCCAACGACAAACGCGCTGCGGGGCCTCATGATCTCGGGCTCGTCGGTTGAAGAACTCTGGAGTATCCAGATATCCAATCCGTACACACCGGCGATTTCCGAGCCGAACGCCGCGGGCGACCGTTACCTTGCATTCACAGCCGGCGGCTGTCTTTATGTCTATGTGTTACCGGCAGGGGGTCAGCCCCCCGAGCCGTGGTTCCACACAGCCTCGAGTGCGAGGAACATACACGGTGTACCTGCAATCAGCGGAAACCGACTATTTGTCCATGAGGTAGGCTCTATTACGGCATTCGACCTGGCGAACAGGTTGGAGACATGGTCGGCCCACAGCGAAACCGGCAATGCGTATAGTGTGCCAGCCGTCGCATACAACATCGTCTACGCCGCTTACGTGCAAGACACCGGTTACCTCGATGCTCGAGACGCAATAACCGGGAATCTCCTCTGGAGACAGAAGCTCGAGGGAATGGACCCGAGTCCAGTGAATCCTGTACTGGTTGGCGCGCCGACCGTTGGAAACGGCCAGGTCTTCATCGCCGCCCAGAAGGCATCGGGTATGGCCGATAGGGTCGGTACAAACCTGTACACTTTCGATGCGTTTTCCGGGAGCGAGTCTCACCCGCCTTTCGGCTACGCATCCACGCTTCAGCCATGGTCCTCCTACGGCGACCCCAGCGTGACACTGGCCTTCGGTGCCCTGTTCATCGCCTGGAACTCGTCCGGGACCGTCAGACTGGACACGATGGCGCCGGAGACACAGAACCGGGGATTCGACAACTACTGTAGCTTCCACGATGAGGTGAACACCAGCCTGGGCAGCGTCACACTCGAGGAGAAGGATTTCCAAGTACCATCCCTGGGCTTCCCGCTCGAGTTCGTACGCAACTACAGCTCATATAAGATGGACAAGGCCTATTCCGCCTGCGCCGGGCAGATTCCGGAGGACGGTCCACTGGGACCGGGGTGGTCGTTCAACTACGGAATGAGGATCGACGTCGAGACGAAGACCTATGAGGGCACGTCCTACCAGGTCGCCACACTCGTCGACTCCGATGGCTCTTTCTATCCCTTCGTGGCATCCGATACAGGGTGGAAGGCGCCGAGAGGCGTTTTCGACGAGCTCATATCAATCCCGGAAGGGTTCCAACTCACCCGCAAGGACCACACGCGCTTTACGTTCGAGACGATCCAATGGGAAGGCAGGACCACCGCCCGGCTGGTTTCCATGTGCAATGACTATACGAGGGCGGGAACGAATACAACGACCTTGTCCTACAGGACCGATCACCCGCTATGGCTGGAGCATGTGACGGAGCCCGACAAGGACCCCTTGGATATGTATCAGCAGCGGACGATAACCTTCGAATACTTCGATGCCCCCGAAGAGGACGGACCGAAGTTCGGCAAGCTGAAGAAGGTCGACTTTCACGGGTCGTTCGACTGGACCTTTGATTATCAGTATTCGGGCACAGACCCTAACATGTACGAATCGTCAGTAACCGACCCCGATGGAGCCATCACCCGCTATCACTATGCCGATACGACCGATCTAGATGTCAAAGGTATCGCGTGGGTACAGAACCAAAGGGGTAAGGTCGTCGACTATACTTATGAGACAGAGACAAGCCCAGCATCTGGCGATATCCTGTACCGAGTGACGTCAAAGTCCAACCCGCACGAGTTCACAACGGACGCTCCGAGAACAACCTTCTGCTACACGACGACCAACAAGACCACGGTCATTACCGACCCGGCGGGCGGCATTAGTGTCCACCGGTATGACTCCTCGAACCGAATCGTCCAGGAGATAGACCCGCTGGGAAGGGCCACGAACTACCAGTACGGAACGGATGGCCTGGGCAAGACCACGACGGCCCCGGGCGACAAGACCACCAAGTACGAGATGCGCGAAATCGCCGGCCAACCAAGCGGTGACCTCCTACGGGTGACCGACGCGGAAGGCGGACAGATCGAATACACCTACACCTCTGACGCCCCCGACGCGATGGTAGCGAGCGTCGAGGATCCGAACGGCAACCTGACACAGCTCTCCTACGATGACACCGACCATCCGTTCGACCTGCACCGCAAGGTCGAGGGCGGCGGAGTAGCTGCAGGCGGCGCTGACACCACCTATTTCTACAACGAGAATGGCAAGCCGTGTGAAGTGGCGGAAGAGATGGCGCTGGGGCAGTACTCGAGGACGATGTTTGTCTACGACCCCTACGGGAACAAGACCACTGAATCCAGATGGACCGACGAAGACGGAGGAACATGGCGAGGCGTTGTAAGCCTCAAGTATAGCGTCGAGGGAAGGGTCATCGAAAAGACAGACGCCGAAGGCCATGTCTATACCTATACCTACAGCCCTACGGGCCTCTTACTCACCGAAGACGGCCCTGAAGGTTATCACGTCTCATACACATACAGTCCAGGTAGCGTCCCATATGGCGAAGGCGCCAACCTGCACTCGAAGACGGACGCCGAGGGCCGGACGGTGACCTACTACTACGATGAGGCCGACCGCCTGATCTCGACGCGTTATACATACCGCGACTACGGCTCGGACGAAGAGCACGTGGTAACGGAGGAGATCGTCTATGACGACTGCGGTAACGTGATAAGGCGCACGGACGGCAACGGGCATCATACCAATTACACTTACGACCGTGCCGGACGCTTGCTGACCGTGACCCATCCCAACGGACAGGTCGAACGCTACTCCTACCCCGACGAGGACACCGTTGAGAAGGAGGTTGAGGGATACGGCACGGAGATCACCCTCACCGACAAGATGAACAGGACTGTCGAGAAGACAAACGCCGAAGGAGAGGTGACCCGGTACGAATTCGACCCCGCAGGTAACAAGACCGCGGAGATCAAGAATCTGGAGTTCGGCCAGGAGGCCATCACCACCTACGAATACGACGCCCTGAACCGGCCGGTCACAAAGTATGAACCTGCCGTGGGTGGCGAGGTTCCAATCACTCGCTACTACTACAATGGAGTCGGACAAGTAAAACGGACGGTGGACCCGCATGGTTACGAGACCACCTACACATACGACTCTCAGTGCAGGACTAAAAGGATGACGATAAACGACGGCCGGTCGAGGACGACCACCTATCAGGAGTACAGCAACAACGGCAACCTCGAGAGAGTCTCCGACCCGAACGGGAACATCAAGAAGGTAGAGTACGACTACCGGGGCAGGCCTGTGACCGAAATGATCGCTCCGCCGACCCCTCCGGATGAGGAGCCCGCGTGGGCACCGCTTGCCTCGTACGAATACGATGGTGTCGGCAACAGGACAAAGATTACGCTTGGCGACCCCGAAAGCCCCGAGGCCCGGGTGACAATAACTGATTACGACGAGTTGAACCGCCCGGTGAGGGTTCGAAACCTGATCGAGGGTACTACTGAATACGCACAAACGATCACCAGGTATGACAACGTTGGAAACGTGATCTCCAGCACCGACCCCAACTCGAATGTGACACACTACGAATACGACGAGATGAACCGGCCACGCTCGAAGAGCGAGCCCGCTCCCAACGGTGGAGCGTGCACCACCGCCTATTCGTACGACGACACGGCACGCTCCAGGAGCCTCACCACCCCGGCCGGAGCGCGGACCCTCACCTTCACCGACAGGCTCGGGCGCGAGACCTACGTCTACGGCCCCGAGGGCGAGGAGCGGATGACCGCCTACAACAAGCTGGGCAAACCCGCTTCCGTCAAGACGCGGTGGACCGAGGATGAGTACAGCGAGGTGAGCATCGAGTACGACGCGCTCGCCAGGCCGACCTCCCAGACAGACGCCCTGGACAGGACGACCACATTCGGATACACGATGGCCGAGAACAAGTCCACGATCACCGACCCCGAGGGTCACACCACCGTCTTCTACTACGACGGGCTGGGCAAGCCGACCCTCAAGCTCGAGCCCTATTCAGGCGAAACGGCGTTCGCCACGGCGTACTCCTACGATCTGAACGGCAACCTGCTGAGCCAGGCGGAGGGCTCACCCGGTGAGCAGAGGGTGACCTCGTTCGCCTACGACGAGCGAAACCGCATCCTGGCGGCGAGCGCCGGTCCGGGCGTGACCACCGGGTTCACCTACGACTCGGCCGGCAACCTGATACACGTAACCGACCCCAACGGAAACCACAACCTGGCTATTTCATACGACCACGCAGGCAGGTTGAAGTCCAAGTCAGACCACGCCGGAAACACCTATGACTACGCCTACGACCTGGCGGGCAACCTCACCGAAACCACAGATCCGCTGGATAGCACCGTCACTCGCTCCTACAACCCCTCTAACCTGGTGTCGCGAGTGGGTGCGGAGGGAACGAGCTATGAGACCTTCTACAACTACGACGACGATCTGAACCTCACCCTTGCACGCAAACCCCAAAGCGGCCAGTCCCTCTACATGTCCTACGACCGCTCCAAGCGCCTCACTAACATAGAATCCGAGGTACCTGCGGCTCCCTTGTGCTACTCCCAGAACCTGGACTACGACTACAGGGGCAACCTCACCACCCTTATAGACCACCACGCCTCGGGCTCTTCGGCCACCTCCTACTCATACGACGCGGCCGGGCAGCTCGCGAACGTCTCCGACTCACGCGGAGCCTCCTGGGCTTTTAACTACAACCCGGACGGAACCCTGGCGCACTCGAGCCTGCCGGGTGGCCTTGCCACCGCTTACGAGTACTGGGACAACAACCTGGTGCGTAGCATCACCACCGCCGACCTGGCCCGCTTCACCTACGACTACAACAGCGCGCGCCTCATTTCAGGCGGACACCAGGAGGTTCAGGGCAACCCCGCCTCAGGCCAGTACCTCTACTCCTACGACACCTCGGCAAGGCTCACTTCCTCAGAAAGCACCGCGGGCTTAAACCGCTACTACTCCTACGACCCCTCGGGGAACAGGACCTCCAAGACCGAGGGGGGCCAGACCACCACCTATGCTTACGACCAGGACAACCGACTGACCGCTGACTCCTCGGGCGCGTCCTACGGCTACGATGCCTGCGGCAACCTGACATCCATCACGGGGGGAACGCGCCAGGATACCAGCTACTCCTACAACGAGCTGGGCCAGATGACAGGCTCCCAGGTCGGGTCCGAGGAGACCGACTATACCTATGACCCCATGGGACGCATGACCGATTCTTCCCGGGGGGGCTCCCACACTTACCTGGAGATGCTCTTAACGACCGACGAGCCTCTGGCTGTAACCGATTCTGGAGGCACCACCGGCTTCATACGCGCTCCGGGCTCATCCAGCGCGCTCGGCACGGTCACCCCAGAGGGCGATGTGCTCTCCCTTGGCACCAACGCCCACTCGGACGTGGTATTCAGCGCGGACGATCAGGGCAACCTGGCATCGGGCTCGATATACGGGCCGTACGGCGAGAAGACCTCATCGGGCGCCTCCAGCGCTCCCCTGGGCTTCGGCTCGGACTACACCGACGCGGCAACCGGACTGGTAGATACAGGGGACAGGCTGTATGACGCGGAGCTGGGAAGATACAACACCGCTTCGGCATCAGCCCCCGCCGCCACGGATGCGCTATCGGCCAACCCCTACCTGTACGCAGGCGACTCGCCGCTTGCCACCCTTAGCGCCCCGAACGCCCCGGCCAATTCCAAAGACTGGCTGGCCGTCAAGGCCCAGAAGCCGGATACCGCGGAACTGGCCGAGCGCAAGAAGGACCAGACCCTGGTGTGGTCTGGCTCCAAGGCGGAGATGTCCCTGTCCTCTCTCGAAGCAAGGCCCGCCGAGACCTTCAAGCCCTCGGTGAACGCCTCGCGCAACTCCATCCGCTTCCCCACACGCTCCTTCCGCTCGCTCATCTACGCTTCCATCGTCCACCTGGTGAACATGCGCAAGGCTCACGACAACCTGGAGGCCCAGAAGGCCTACTACGCCCCGAAGCCTTTCGAGAAGAAAGGTGGAGCGGCGGGGGACGAGGATCTGGAGGTTTTCGGCGAGCAGGTGGCCGTCGCCGGGGCCAACCAGGCCATGTGGTCGCGCGCCTTTGAGAACCTCAGAAACGAAAAGGCTAAGCCCGCCGGCTTCATGGACCTGGTGAAGGGTATAGGAAGATGGATCGTGAACCTTGGGAAGGCCGCTTACAGAGCCGTGAAGTGGATTGCGAAGAAGGTATGGGAGTACAAGGGAGCGATCATCAAATTCGCGTTCCTTGGCCCGACAGGGACGGTGCTGAGCAAACTAAACGAGTATAGGCAAGCTAGACGCGAGAAAGGAGAGGAGTTCCTCGGGAGTATAGGCGGGGCGGTCGTGGACCTAGCGAAGTCACTCACGAGGCGAAGCGGCGATGCAGAAGGAGAGCAACAGAGGGACAGGGATCCGACATGGAGTAATGAACGTAAAAACTGGATCCTTGCCCTAAACGCAATGGCAACTGTCTTTAGCTTGTTATCAGTCGTTGGAGCACCTTGGGCCATTCTATTCTGGGGTCTTTCTGTGGTTTGCACC
Source organism: Actinomycetota bacterium (assembly GCA_043807425.1). GTDB lineage: Bacteria > Actinomycetota > Geothermincolia > Fen-727 > Anoxymicrobiaceae > JAHJCO01. Next base: position 5 of record JAZDFZ010000033.1, on the reverse strand, counting down.
GCCAT
>JAZDFZ010000032.1:0-25452 GCA_043807425.1 Actinomycetota bacterium | reverse complement strand
GACGACGCCCTCGAGGAGGCGCGGCGGCTCGGTGCTTCGAGCGCCGAGGCGTTCTACCAGCGCGGCACCGGGCTTACCGTCAAGGTGTTCGACGGGGCGGTCGAGAAGTTCACGCACTCCGAGGGCGAGGGACTGGGCCTGCGGGTCTGGAAGGGCGACAGCCACGGGCGCTCCTACACCAGCGACCTCTCCGAGAGTGCCGCCCGCGAAGCGGTCCGGGCCGCCGTCGAGGCGCTCGCGGTCTCGCCGGAGGACCCACACCGCGCGCTGCCCGATCCGTCCCTGTTCCCGACCGGCTCCGGCTCGGGGGAGTACCTTGGAGCGGACCTGGAGCTGGTCGGTCCCGACCTCAGCAGGACCTCCAATGAGGAGAAGATCGAGTTCGCCCTGTCCATGGAGCGGCTCGCCCGTGAGTTCGATCCGCGGGTACGGGGGGTCGAGGTCGCCGCCTACTCCGACTCGGTCGACGAGGTGCTGCTGGCCAACACCTCCGGCTTCCACTCCGGGTTCCGCTCCACCGAGTGCTACGGCTACCTCGTGGCCATCGCGGACGGGGAGGGCGACTCGCAGACCGGGTTCGGCTTCACCGCCGCCCGCTCGTTTTCTGACCTGGACGCTCCCGCGGCCGCCGAGGAGGCCGCGGCGATGGCGGTCGACCTGCTGGGCGCGCGCCAGGTGCCCACCGCGCGGGTCCCGGTCATCATCAACAATATCAACACCGCGGAACTGCTCGCGGCGCTGGCGGTGGCGCTCTCGGGCGAGGCGGTCGCCAAGTCGCGCTCGTTCCTGGCCGGCCGGCTGGGCGCCGGAATAGCCTCGGAGCGCGTGAACCTCGTAGACGACGGCCAGATGCCCGGCGGCTTCGGCAGCGCCCCGTTCGACGGCGAGGGCGTGGCCTCGCACCGCACCCCGGTCATCGAGGACGGTGTGCTCTCGACCTACCTGCACAACTGCTACACGGCCTCCCGCCTGGGCTTCTCCACGACCGCCAATGCGGGCCGCGCCTCGTTCAGGGCGTCCATCGGGGTCCAGCCCACCAACATCCGGATGGAGCCGGGGGACGCGGACAGGGAGGCGCTCCGCTCGGGGATGGGTACCGGCCTGGAGGTGCTCGAGCTGCAGGGGGCGCACGCCGGGCTGAACCCGGTCACCGGCGAGGTCTCCCTGGGCGCGCGGGGGCTCTGGGTGGAAAAAGGCAGGGTCGTTCACCCGGTGCGAGAAGTGACCATCGCGGGTACTATCGGCGAGATACTGGAGGGTGTAGCCGGCATCGGCTCCGACCTGCGGTTCACGCCCCTGGTGGGGTCCGTGGGGACGGCGTCCGTGCTGGTGGAAGGTTTGACGGTCAGCGGCAAGTAGACCGGGCGGCCCGGAGCGGCCGCGGGAGAAGGAGGGCGAGATGCTGCTTCACGAGGTGCTTGAGATCCACGCCGTTTCCACCCCCGACGCGGAAGCGATGGTCTTCCACGACCGGCGCGTCTCCTACGGTGAGTACTTTGAGATGGTCAACCGGGTCGCCGCGAACATGATACGCCTCGGGGTCAGGCGGGGCGACAAGGTGGCGCTCTACATGGGCAACGGCCCCGAGTACGTCTACTGCTACATCGGCGCCGCCTCGCTGGGCGCCTGCGCGGTCCCGGTCTCGGTGCGCTTCGCGGAGCTGGAGGCCGGCTTCATCGTCAACAACTGCGACGCCTCCTTCCTGGTGACGATCCCCGGGTTCGCCGGGGTGGACTTCCTGGACGTGGTCAACAAGATCCTGCCCTCGTGCCCGGAGGTGAAGACGGTGGTGGTGGTCGGCACGCCTGACGAGGTGGCAAGGATAGAAGGAGCCCTTCCCGACGACGAGCTGTTCAGGGATGTGTCGGACGAGGACCTCAGGGCGCTCGCAGCGGCGCGCCGCGAGGTGGACCAGGACGACACCGCGTTCATGGTGTACACATCGGGGACCACGGGGGTCCCCAAGGGCGCCGAGCTGACCCACCGGAACATGCTCGCCTACGTCAGGGGCCAGCTGCTCGCCTCGGACGTCAACTCGAAGGACAGGCTCCTGCTGGACATCCCTGTGAACCACGTAGGCGGCGGGGTCATGGCGATCGTCTCGGTGCTGTACGCGGGTGGGACCCTGGTCATACTCGATCAGTTCATCCCCGACGAGGTCCTGCAGACCATCCAGGACGAGAAGATAACCGTCACGGGGCAGGTGCCGGCCCAGTACATCCTGCTGATGATGAACCCCGAGTTCGACAAGTACGACGTCTCCAGCGTGCGCTTCGCCGTGGTGGCGGCCGCGCCCAGCCCGAAGGAGCTGTTCGGCCAGGTAAAGGAGAAGTTCGGGGTGTACCTGACCAACGGGTACGGGCTCTCCGAGGTCAGCGGCGCGGTCACCTTCACCAGGGTGGACGAGGACTCCTACGAGCGTCTCTCGAGCAGCATAGGCAGGCCCAACCCGGGCATCGAGGTAGCCATCAAGGATCCCAAGACCAGCCGCGACCTGCCCGTGGGCGAGGAAGGGGAGATAGCCTTGAGGGGCGACGCGGTCATGAAGGGCTACTACAAGAGGCCCGACGAGACAGCGCTGGTCATGACCGGGGACGGGTACTTCCGCTCCGGGGACATGGGCCGCCTCGACGAGGACGGTTACGTCTACATCCTGGGGCGCAAGAAGGAGATGTACATCCGCGGCGGGGAGAACGTCTACCCGCCGGAGGTGGAGGAGGTCATACAGGAGCACCCTGGCGTGCTCTTCAGCGCGGTCATCGGAGTGCCCGACCCGGTGATGGGGGAGGAGGGCAAGGCGATAATCGTCGCGATGCCCGGCCAGACCCCGCCTACCGAGGAGGAGATCAAGAAGTGGTGCACGGAGCGCCTGGCGAAGTACAAGGTCCCACGGTACGTCGAGCTCCGCGACTCGCTGCCCCTGACCCCACTGGGCAAGGTCATGAAGAAGCTGCTCTACCAGGAACTCGAGGGGGAGTAACCGGGACATTCCGTTCGAGGTCGATCCTCCAGGAAATTGCTTGACCTGCTGGTAATACCGGTGTAATATCATTGGTATAACCGGGGTATGAACTTGGAGGGACTCGACATGACGTCCAGGAAGACCGCCGTATCCATCGATGAGGAGTTATTCTCGAAGGCGGATAACCTTGCCGCCGAGATGGGCATGTCTCGAAGCCAGCTCTACGCCGTCGCGCTCGAGGCGTTCCTGAAACAGCAGGAGAACGAGCTCCTCCTCGCTCAGATCAACGAGGCCTACTCAACCCCTTCGACTCCCGAGGAGGAAGAGATGCAGGCAATGATCTCCGAGCACATGATTCGAATGACCGAGGACGAATGGTAGCCCGACAGGGTGACATATTCTGGGCTGAACTGCGCGAATCAACGCATCCGAGTGGTTCTACGGTAAGACCGTGCTTAATAGTTCAGAACAACCTCTTCAATCGGAGCAGGATCAACTCCGTCATCGTCTGTGCGATGACCACCAACTTGAACCTCGCCCGCGCTCCGGGCAATGTACTCCTTGAAAAGGGCGAGGGTGGGCTTCCTAAACACAGTGTCGTGAATGTCACGCAGGTCTTCAGCATTCTCAAGGCAGAGCTGAGGCAGAAGATAGGATCGTTGCCGGGTGCGAGGCTCGCCCAGGTGCTGGATGGCATCGACCTGGTTCTGAAACCCAGCGAGGTTGCCACTCACTAGCCCGAGCGTAGACCTCCCGGATACGGCCCAGGAATCACCCGTTCGCCCGGGCGATCTCCACCTTCCCACTCCAACTTATGGCACTTTCTCCGTATTCAGCGACCGGCTACCGCTGAACGAATCAAACTATGTGGGAGTGAAGCCGCACCCGCGGCCGACAGGAGGAAGGAGACACAATGAAGATGGGAATCAGGGTGACCGGTGTCCTACTCGCGGCCGCGCTGCTGGCGACGATGCTGACAGGCGTCACGGTGGCGGCGCCGAAGCGGGTCGAGATGCCCCCCTGGGTGACCGACGTGATCAACCAGGTCAAAGCCGTGGCGGAGGAGGCGTACGCCCAGATCGAGCAAATAGCTGCGCAGGCGGTGGCAGACATCCAGCAGGTGTGGGCCGACGCCAACGCCGAGATTGCGGGCCTCACAGACCCCGCAGCGATCCAGGCGGTACTCGATGCCGCGACGGCCGAGTCCGGGGCTATAGTCGAGGCGGCGGTCGCCGAATCGAGAACCATCGTCGAGGCCGTGGCGGCCGAGATCAAGGCGATCATCGAGGAGGCCCTGAAGAAGGCAGAAGCCCTGCAGCCTGCAAGTCTCAGGGCGAAGGTGAAAGCCACGATCAGGTCCTTGAAATCATTCATACCAAAGATGCCGAGGCTGTCGAACCGTTAGGGAGAACGCAATCGTGCATATGGATTAGACGGTCGGATACGCCTTGTGAGTCACCCTCGAGGCGAGAGGCATCTTTCGGAGCCCGGGACAAGCGCCCGGGCTTCGTTCTTTGTGAAAGAAAACCTCAGACCATTTCTTTCACAGCGCCCTCAGTGAAAGTTTTGGTCTGAGGTAAACTTTCATTCTGTCTCAGCTAGTGGCCCATCGCGACGTGGCCGCCGGTCCAGCCGGCGTAGTCGAAGTACATCGGCCTCTCGGCGATTATCCCCACGTTGTTGGTGACCTCCACCGAGATGCCGAAGTCGTGGGCCGGGTCGTCCCCGTTCCCCAGCACGTCCTTGGCGCTGACGGTGGTGCGCGAAACGGCGTCAACGAAGACGTCCTGCTGCGCGGTGGTTCCGTCACCTTTCAGGTAGGTTATCCGCACCTGCGCCCCTTTCTCGCTCGGGTTCGCCAGGCACAGGTATGTCTCGAATCCTGAACGCGTTGTGCCCTCCGCGAACGACCACGCGGCCCTTGGATACGAGGTCCCGACGGTATCACTGCCCCCGGTCAGGGCACCCCCGTAGTTGAAGTACATGGGCCTTTCAGCCACCACGCCCACGCCGTTTGTGGAGGTGATCCTGACGGCGAAGTCCTTCTCCGGCCCCACGTCGTCCAACGCGTTCACGGTCCTGCGGGACATGACCGGCACGGTGATGTCGGCGGAGACGTTACCGCCACCGGTCACCAGGTACTCAACACGTACGGTTGCGTCCGCGCCGCTCGGATTTGAAAGGCACAGGTAGGTCGCGAACCCGGCACGCGTGCTTCCCTCCGCGAAGTACCAGGACGGCCGCGCGGACAGGGAGCCGAGCGCGTCGTGGCCGCCGTCCCACACGCCTCCGTAAGCGAAGTACATCGGGCGTTCCGCGACAAGCCCGACACCGTTGGTGCTTTCCACCACGCAGGAGAAGTCCCTCTCCGCGCCGATCTCCGCCTCAACGTCGATGGTCTTCCTGCTCCTCGCGGGGACCGCGGTGGAGACCGCCTGCGTGCCTCCGCTCTCGAAGAGGAAAGTGACCGTAACCTGGGCGTCGGTGTTCGACGGGTTCCCGATGCAGAGATAGGTATCGTAGTCGGCCCGGGTGGTGCCCTCCGCGAAGTACCAGGTGGGCCGCAGGTAAGCGCTGCCGACGGTGTCGTGCCCGCCCGTCCGGCCCCGGTAGTCGAAGTACATCGGCCGCTCGGCCACGATCCCGACCCCGTTGGTCGAGAGGACCTGGCTCGAGAAATCGCGCCCGGTCCCGATGTCGGCGGCCGCGTCGATGGTCGTGCGCGAGTGGGCCGGTACGGCGTAGGAGACGTCCTTGTTCTCACCTTCCTCGAGCAGGTACCGCACGGTCACCACGGCCTCGGACTCCCCTGGATTGCCCAGGCACAGGTACGTCACGAACCCCGGCCTGGTGGTCCCCTCGGCGAAGTGCCACTCCATGGCCGCGGGCTCGGTGCTCCGCACCTCCACACCCGTGTAGTAGTGCTTCAGGATGTCGGCATAGTCCCAGCCGGACTCGGCCAGTGTCCGCGCCCCCTCCTGGCACATCCCGACACCGTGCCCGTACATGGTGGTATTGCCGCAGGGACAGGAAATGCTCCGGCAGTAAGGCAGGTACCCGCCCCACACGTCCTCGGAGTTGCGGGTGTGCCCGTCGCAGTGCCCGAAGAAGTACGATTGGATGACCTCGTCGCCGTACAGCGCTGCGACCTTGTGGGTCGAGTCGACGGCGAGGTCGGTTGAGGGGTAACGGGTGCTGTTGTAGACCTGGCAATGGGTGGTGGTGCAGACGTCGGCGCCCTGTGAAGGATGGCGGTCGGCGGTCGCGGCGAAGCAGCGTGCGGCCACGGCCTGGGCGCACAGGGCGTCGTATGGCCAGTCCGCCCCCACCTCGGAGGGGACCACGCCCTTCAGGTAGTCATCCATGTACATGACCTGCACGGAGCCATCCGGTATGAGGACCCGGATGGTCTCGCCGACCTCGGTGACCCCGGAGCCGGCTCGGCGCGCCGTAGAGCCCGCCTCAGTGAAGCCGGTCGGGGCGGCGAGCAGCAGCGCGAGCAGGCAGGCCAGGATGACGGCTGCGAGCGCAAACGCCCGCGCCGTGCCGTTACCGGTAGTAACTCGCGTAGCATGCATCGTCTTGCTTATACGTACTCTGCCCCGGAAAGGGGCCAGTGAATAGAATGGTGCCTGGCACCATTCTATTCACCTTACCTCTGATAATATTGGTCACTGCGACGAGCGCAAGGAGATGGGACAGGTGCGGGTCAAGCCCTTCGAGCTGGAGAGGTTCTTCGCGCGGCACGAGTTCACCGCGCCGCACACGCTCACCAGCTCGGACTGCGAGCCGCTTGCCCTCGCAGAGGCGCTGTCTCTCGCGGACGACGAGATGCGGGCAGCCTGGGACGGGATGCGGCTGGGTTACGGTGAGACAGCCGGCTCGTCCCAGCTGAGGGACGAGGTCGCCGGCCTGTATCAGGGGATTGACCGGTCGCTGGTGCAGATCGCCGCGCCCGAGGAGTGCATCTTCCTGGCGATGAACGCCATGCTTGACGCCGGGGACCATATCGTTGCGACCTTCCCTGGCTACCAGTCCCTCTACGAGCTGGCGGGCGCCATCGGGTGCGAGGTGGACCGGTGGGAGCCCGACGAGTCTGAGGGATGGAGGTTCGACCCGGATGAACTCGACCGGCTGGCGAGGCCGGATACCAGGGCGATAATCGTCAACTTCCCCCACAACCCGACGGGCTACCACCCCACGCGCGAGGAGTTCGAGGCGATCGTCGATATCGCAAGGGACCGCGGCGCGTGGCTGTTCTCAGACGAGATGTATCGCTTCCTGGAGCTGGATTCCGGCACCCTGCCGGCGGCCTGCGAGCTGTACGAGCGGGGGGTGTCGCTCTCGGGGCTGTCCAAGACGTTCGGGCTCCCGGGGGCGCGGATCGGCTGGCTGGCGACCCGCGACGCCGGGCTGCGCGAGCGGGTCCTGCTGCTTCGCGAGTACACCACCATATGCTCGAGCCCCCTGTCCGAGGTCCTGGCGGTGATCGCCCTCAGGGCGAGGGATCGCATAGTCTGCGCAAACGCCGCCAGGCTGAGGCGGAACCTGGATATCCTGGACGAGTTCTTCGCCGAGCGGGAGGGTCTGTTCGGATGGGTCCGGCCGGGCGCCGGGACCGTGGCGTTTCCCCGACTGCGCTTCGGGACAAGCGCGAGATCGTTCTGCGAGGAGCTGCTCTCGGAGACGGGCGTGCTGCTGGTACCGTCGCCGGTATTCCTGTACGGCGACTCCCACTTCAGGCTCGGGTTCGGCCGCGAGAACATGCCCGAGGTACTGGAGATGGTGAAAGGATTCCTGGACGGGCGGACGACGGCCTAGCGCGGCGTTCGACGCGTTCATGGGATATGATTGCCGGGGCTTGACGCAGTGACTGAACCAAGGAGGTTCCGATGGGCACGAGAGTATTGAGGACGAGCCTTTGCGACATGCTGGGCATCGAGTACCCGATTCTGAGCGCCGGGATGGGGCCGAACACCCTGGGCGAGCAGACCGGCGCCCCGGTGGACCTCGTCGTGGCGGTATCGGAGGCGGGAGGCATGGGAGTGCTGGGGGGTAGCGGCTACTCCATAGAGGAGCTTCGCGACGCCATCCGGGAGATAAAATCGCGGACCGACAAGCCGTACGGGGTGGACCTGCTACTGCCCAAGAACATCGCGGGGATAGAGGAGATGGCCGCGATGGGAGCCCAGGAGCTTCCGCTCAGCCAGGTGATAGCGACGCTGCCCGAGCCGTACCGCGCCTGGATAGCGCAGATGCGATCGGACCTGGACATCCCCGAGGTCGAGATAATGGTGAGGACCGACACCACCACCATGAGGCCCCAGGAGGCGGTGGCGGTCTGCATAGAGGAGAAGGTGCCCCTGTTCTGCGCAGGCCTGGGCAACCCCGGATGGATGGTGGAGGAAGCGCACGCGAACGGCATCAAGGTGCTGGCCATAACCGGCAACACCAAGAACGCCAAGCGGATGGCGGACTCCGGGATAGACCTCCTGGTGGCGCAGGGCCACGAGGCCGGCGGCCACACCGGCAGGATCGGAACGATGGCGCTGATACCGCCCTGCATCGACGCCGCCTACCCCATCCCGGTGCTGGCGGCCGGCGGGATAGCCGACGGGCGCGGGCTTGCCGCCGCGCTGGCTATGGGCTGCGTGGGTGTCTGGGTCGGGACCCGCTTCCTGGCGACGACCGAGGGCGGCGCCTCCGACACCATCAAGGAGAACATCGTAAAGGCCACCGACGAGGACACGATAGTAAGCACGATGTTCACGGGGAAGACGCTGCGCGCCATAAAGTCGAGCTTCCACGACGCGTGGGCCGCCTCCGGGCTGGAGGCCCTGCCGTTCCCCATGCAGATAATGATATCGAGCGCCCTGTTCCAGGGTTTCATGCAGGCGAACATCGCAGACTACATTGGCGGCTTCGCGGGGCAGGCCGTGGGGATCATCCACGAGATCAAGCCCGCGGGCGAGGTCGTGGACGACATGGTGGCAATGGCCGCCGACATCCTGACCAAGAAGCTCCCGGAGAGCGTCAAGGCCGAATAGCCGACGCGGCGTTTCATCGTATTCCCCTCCCCCCTCCGTGGGGGAGGGTCAGGGTGGGGGGGGGTGTCAGTCCAGTAGCAGGTCCTCGATGGGTTTGCGTGGCCTGGCACCGGGGGACTGGGCAGGGTAGCCCAGGGTAAGCAGCGCCACCAGTGCGACGGTGTCCGGGAGGTCCAGTATCCCGGCCACCGCCTTGTGGTCGAAGGCCCGCACCCAGCACGTGCCCAGGCCGAGGGAGGTGGCCGCCAGCGCCATGTGCTCGGCGGCAATGCTCACGTTGATGATTCCGTTCACCAGCACGCGCTCGGACTCGAACTGCTTGTCCTTGCCGCCCTTCACGCTCCGCAGCATCATCTCCAGGCTCGGGCGGACGCCCTTGAGCACCAGCTTCAGCGCCTGTTTGCCGCGCTCCTTGAACGCCTCGAAGTCCAGGCAGCACGCGATCACCACCGGTGCCTCCTCGAGGAAACGCTGACCGTAGGCCGACTCCCGTATCTCGTGCCTGGTCTCGTCGTCGGTCACTATCTTGAACTTCCACGACTGCGTATTGCTCGTGGACGGCGCCTGCCTCGCGGCCTCCAGTACCTGCCGCAGCAGGCGGTCGGGTACCGCCTTGTCCTTGTACTTCCTGATGCTGCGGCGGTTGTCTATCGCCTCGAGCACATCCATCTGGTAACCTCCTACTGTCAGAGACGTCACCCGGATGGCCGCCCATCAGCAAGGCGACCACCCCCGGCAAACCGGTGCCGGCTTTCCAACTGGGGGCTCCCGGACGTCGTACGGACGTTCTACTCACCGACAGCCTTAGATTTTATAACAAGGCCACCGCGGCCTGCCGGGAAGGGTGCGATTGAGCCAGCTTCGCAAGAAGACAGTCCGGGACCTGAGGACCCACTGGGCGCAGGTCGGCGCGATAATCGTGGTCGTTGCACTGGGGATCATCATGTTCTCCGGGCCGCTGATCGCCCAGCGGGACCTGAGGGAATCTGTGAGCGACATCCGCCGCAGGACACTCTATGAGGACTTCTCAGCCCAGGTCGCCTCGGCTCCCGCGACCGTCGCCGGGCAGGTTGGTGTTCTCCCTAACGTCTCGGCGGCCGAGGGCCGCATCACCCGGGAGACCCAGGGGTCCGTTAAGGGGAAGAAGCTCACGTTACGGGTGGTGAGCGTGCCCGACACCGGCCGTCCGTCCGTCAACGGCCTGTTGGTCGAGTCCGGGAGGTACCTGTCGCCGGGACAGTCCATGGCCTGCATGGTGGAGCACCACCTGACATCCGAGTTCGACCTCGTGCCGGGCGATACCGTGGAGCTCGCCACGGGCGCCAGGTTCGAGGTGACCGCCTCCGTGGTCAGCCCCGAGTACCTGCGCCTCATCCGGAGCCGCTCCGAGTACGTCACCGACCCCGCCGAGTTCGGCGTCGTCTTCGTGCACTACTCCGAGGCTGCCGGGGTGTTCGGCATGAGCGGGCAGGTCAACGAGGTGGTCGCCCGTGTGGGAGACCAGGACCGGCTCGACGAGACCATGAAGGCCGCGGAGCACCTCCTGGCGCCCTACACAGTCATCGGGCTCACTTCCGGCGCCGAGGAGCCGGGGACTGCCACGCTCGACGTGGAGATAGACGATATCGGGCGGCTCGCCCTTTTCTTCGCGGTGCTGCTGCTCGCCGTGGCATCGCTCGCGCTCTACATCACGATGACCCAGATCGTATACTCGCAGCAGCGGCAGATCGGGGTGACCCGGGCGGTGGGCTACGAGGGGCGCCACATAGTCGTCCACTATCTTGGTTACGGCGGGCTGCTGGGCGTAGGCGGGAGCCTTCTGGGCGTCGCGGTCGGCTTCATACTCTCAATCGTCTTCATCTACATCTACGCGGGGCTCTTTGAGCTGCCGCTCATCACGACCTCGTTCTATCCCGTGATAGGGTTGGCCGGGGTCGCAGTGGGGATCCTCTTCTCGCTGCTGGGCGCGCTGGTCCCGGCCAGGCACGCGGTCAGGATGAAGCCGGCCGAGGCGATGAGGGTGGAGGCCGGCCTTTCCCTGCGGCACTACCCGCACCATCGCCCTCCGGGCATCACCGAGAGGCTGGGGTTCCCGGCCTGGCTCAGGATATCCCTGCGCAACCTTTCCCGAAACCGCAGGCGCACCATCCTGACCTTCCTGGGGGTCATCGCCACCCTCTGCGTGATGGTGACGGCGAGCGGCGGCAAGGACTCGCTGGACCACGCCGTGGAGAAGTACCTCACCGGGGTGCTGCGCTGGGACGCGGCCGCCGGTTGGGCCACACCCGTGGGGCCAGAGATGCTCGAGCGGGTGAAGGCGATCCCGGGTGTCACCGGCGTTGAGATCGTCATGGACGCTCCCGCCAGGCTCACCTACACCGACCCCGAGACCGGCAACGCCTTCTCGCTCGACCTGCAGGTCCAGGCGTACCCCGAGGACAGCCGGATGCACACCGGTTATCCGACCGCGGGCTCGAAGGCGTACCCCGGGCCCGGGGAGGTCCTCCTCAACAGGGGCGTGACCACGCGCATACCGGTGAAGAGGGGCGATGATGTGACGCTCTCCACGGCGGTCGGCTCGCTCAAGTTCACCGTGGCGGGCTTTGTCTCGGAGCCCTTCGGAGGCGTCTGCTACGTGGACCAGCACTACATCCAGACGCTGCTGGCGATAGCCTACCACCAGCCGGACCTCTTCAACGCGGTGGTGGTGACGGCGGCGCCCGCGGACCTGGACCGGGTCGTCGCATCGCTCCGCGAGCTTCCGTCGGTCGCGCAGGTCCTGACCAAGAACGGCATCCTGGCGGTCTTCCAGGAGGTGCTCGGCGCGGTGAGGACGTTGTTCATCATCTTCTACGTGATGGCGTTCTCCATGGGGTTCGCCGTGCTTTTCAGCATGGTGACCGTGAACCTGCTGGAGCGCGGTCGCGAGATCGCGACCATGCGGACGCTGGGAACCGGCATGGGCCGAATATTCGGATTCGTGACCGTGGAGACGGTGGTGGTGGTGCTCGCCGCGCTTGTCCCCGGCATCCTGCTGGGCCGTCTGCTGGAGTGGGTGGTCCTCGAGCGCCTGGTCTCCTCGGACCGCCTTGCGCCCGACACAGTCATCTCCTGGTTGACGATCGTGTTCATCGTGGTGGCGTCGATGGCGGTTATGATAATCTCCGAGCTTCCCTCCATCCGCCGCCTCTGGCACCTCGACCTCGCCAGCGTCACCAAGGAACGCGCCGACTGAGGGGAACACTACCCCGGGATCTCGAAGTGGAAGGTGGCGCCGCGGCCGGTGTCGCTGTCGACCCACATCTTGCCGCCGTGGGCCTCGACGATGCCGCGGCATATGGCAAGCCCCAGGCCGGTGCCCTGGGTCCCGCTCTCGACCACCGGGGGCGAGCTGAAGAACTTCTCGAAGACCCGGTCCTGAAGCTCGGGAGGGATACCCGGTCCCGAGTCGGTCACCGAGTAAACCGCGCGGTAGGGGGCGCACTCGACGTCCACGCGCACCTCGCCGCCCGGCGTGAACTTCAAAGCGTTGTCCACCAGGTTGACCAGCACCTGCTCCACCCTCCGTGGATCGCAGATCGAGGCGCACGGTCCGCCGTTGGAGGCAAGGGTGAGGTTGACGCCCTTCTCCTCGGCCCTCGCCCTGTAAGTCTCGACCACGCGTGATGCCAGCTCGACAGGGTCCACCTCCACCTGCTCGAGACGAAGCTGGCCCGACTCTATGCGGGTGATGTCCAGCAGGTCGTCCACCAGGTGGGAGAGCCTGACCACTCCACGGTTCAGGACCGACATGAGCTGTGCCGGCCGCGGGTCCTCCGAGGCCGCGTTTATCGCCTTCATCGCGGCCAGCGCGCTCTCGATCGCCGCCAGGGGCGCCCTCAGCTCGTGGGAGACCACCGCGACGAACTCCGTTTTCAGCATGTCCATCTCGCGCAGCCTGTCGTTGGCCTGCTCCAGCCGGATGATGGTCTCACGGATGAAGTCCTCGTAGCGCTTCTGCTCGCTGATGTCCTCGGCCCGAGCCCAGATGCCGGAGAGCTCTCCGGCCTCGTCCTCGTCCAGCCAGGCCCGCACGCTGACCGGCACCAGCGAGCCGTCCTTGCGAACGTACTCCTTGAAGTACTTGTCGGAGTGCCCGGTGACCAGGAGCTGGTTGGTGATGACGTCCCAGTCGACGCCCCGCCACTTGCCCGGGGTGATGTCGAAGTAGGTCTTGCCCTTCAGCTCCGCGGGCAGGTAGCCCAGCATCTCCGCGAACGCCTTGTTGCACTCCAGGACCGTACCCTCCATGTCCGTGTGCAGGATGCCGTCCATGGACGTCTCGTAGAGCCTGCCGTAGCGCTCCTCGGACTCGGCCAGCCGCCTGCGCTCCCCGGCGGCCGTCTTCTCCAGCGCGTCTCGCGAGGCCACGAAAGACCACGCTGCCACGCCCGCGAGGCCGAGGGTCCCGAGCAGTGTCACCACCAGCACGGACGCGCTCCGTCCTGTAAGGAAGTACAGCAGCAGGCCGGCGGCGATGAGCAGCGCGAGCGTAGAGCCAATGACGTATGAGTATCGCCTCTTCAGGCGGTGCGCGTTCTTTTCCGTCGCTTCATTGGAGGGCATGCTGCCGCTTTCATTCCAGTTGTTTCTTGCCAATACAAAGTACCACAGAAGTACGGAGACGGGCGAGTTGCGCCGGGCTCCTTCGGGCGTCTACACTGAGACCGTAGAACCGGGCGAGTTGACCGCCCGGTCTCAGACGCTTTATCGGGAGAGTAGTTGCCGAACGATAACCAGGTAAATGGAGGAGCCCCCCCCTCTGGGACCATACCACCCGTTGAACAGGCGGCCGTCATGGAGGAGCCGTGGCGGCCCCCCGAGGGACCGCCGCCCGGATACCGCCCGGAACCCCGCATCAGGAACTGGATGATCCTCCTGGCGCTCGGCGTCGTCTTCCTCGTGTTTGGGATCGTGATGATCCTCGGGGGGACGAAGGCGGGGGTCACCTACAAGAAGGTGACATTCACCACCCGGGGTTTCGAGTCCGAGCCAGTCACCATCTCGGGCCTACTCCTGCTGCCCAACCCTCCCGTGGGGGGACAGCGCCCCGGTGTCGTGTTCGCTCACGGGATAACCGGCAGCAAGGAGTGGTACGTGCAGATGGAGCGCGAGATCGCCCGGGACGGGTTCCCGGTGCTGGCGATCGACCTGCGCGGGCACGGCGGCTCGGGCGGTTACTCCACCTACGGCAACGACGAGGTGGCCGAGATCTGGGCGGCCGCCGAGTACCTGCGGAAGAACGTCCCCGAGGCCGACCCGAAGAAGATCGTGGCCATGGGGCACTCGCTGGGTGGCATCAGCGTTACGCGGGCGGGCGCGCTCCAGAAAGACGGCAGCATCCAGGGAGTGATAGCGATCTGGTGCTGGAGCTCCCTCCGGGACGCGCTGGTGGACCTCATGGGCCCGATAGACGGCTTCGTCGGCAGGGCCTGGGGCCTCACCGCGTTCTCCAGGCACACCGATATAACCGCCGCGGACACACTGGGGAAGTACAACGCGCTGGACCTCGTGAACGACACCATGCCGCCGAACTACCTTCTGGAGTGCGGGCGAAACGACGAGCTGGCCAGCGAGGCCGTGGAGCGGCAGGTGATGGAGAAGGCGACGGCCGTCCTCCGCGCGGGGGAGGAGCTGAAGCTCGGGTTCACCTACGGGGACATGGCCGCCGGCAACGCGCGCCGGCTCGCGATAACCGACGACGACCATGTCACCGAGCTGGTCGGCGGGGTGCTGACCTTCGAGGCCATCGACTGGCTGAAGAACCTCGGGGGTATACCGCTCAAGGCGAACGACAGGCCGCCGTTCCTCTGGGGCCGCATCCTGGGCATAATCTGCCTGGTCGTGGCGCTGCTGCTCCTCTCTCTCGGCGCCATGTCGCTGGTGCGTTGGCGGATGTTCCCCGAGGGGGGAGAGATCGATATCGAGCCGGCCTGGGAGCCGCGCCGGGGGGAGAAGGCGTTCGATGTCCTGCTGTACGCGGCCCCGGTGCTCGCGGCCAGCTACCTGGCGCTTCCCGCGGCGAAGGCCCTGGGTATCGGCCCGTTTATCCCCTACGAGGGGATCGGAGAGATGTCCATCTTCTGGCTCACCCGCACGCTCCTGCTGCTCCCTTTGCTCGCGGTCCTGCTCTTCTTCGTGGCCAGGAGCCAGGGCGGGCTCTCCGGCATCAAGAGCCGTCTGAAGTCCGCCGCGTCGCGCTGGGGCAGGAGCGTCGCCTACGGCCTCATACCGCTGGCGGTCTGCCTGCTTGTGCTGGGCATCCTGGCCGGGCCCCTGGTGCTGCCCAGGGTGTTCGCGAAGCTGCCGCTGTACTTCTTCGTGGGGCTGGCATGCCTGGCTACAGGCTTCTGGATCGAGGACTACCTCTTCTACAGGCTGGCATACCCGGCGTTGAGGTCCGACATCGGTGACTGGTGGGTCATCGTGGTGCGGGCCCTGGTGCTGGACCTGGCGCTGATCCTCACCTTCCTGCCGCTGTTCAACGGACCGGGGGTCACGGTCCACTTCCAGAACTTCAGGATACCCATCATCCTGCTGCTGGCGCTTGCGGTGCCCATGTTCGCCATAATGGCGAAGGTCTCGCTCCGGATGCGGGAGCTCACCGGCGGTAACCTTGCGTTCTCACTGATGCTCACCGGTCTGCTGGTGTGGTTTCTCACCGGCCCGATCGGCGTGCGCGGCTTCTGACACCTGAAAGAGAACCTCAAACCATTTCTTTCACGTCAATTCAACGATGAAATATTTGGTGTGAGGTATTCTTTCACATCGAACGCAACAAGAGCGTCAGACCCCGTCTGGCAGGTCTGAGATGGTGAAGTCGAAGCGCGAAGCGGCGTCGCCGGCGATCTCGATGGACCCGTCGTACAGGTTGATCAGCTTCTTGACTATCGCGAGCCCGATCCCGGTGGCGCCTTCCTCTCCTTTGAAGAACGGCAGGAAGACGTTTTCCCGGTCCTCGGGGGGTATCCCGGCGCCATTGTCCTCCACCGAGTAGTGGTGGCTGCCGTCGTCCGAGCCCAGGTAGCGCACCCTGACACGCGGCTCCGGGTTCCTGTTGTGCCTGATGGCGTTGTCCACTATGTTGACGAAGAGCTGGTACATGTGGCTCGGGTTGGCCCTGACGGTCCCCAGCGATTCGTCAGCTTCTACCCGGGTACCCCGTTCCTCGATCAGCGCGGAGCGCTCCTCGAGCACCCGTGCGACCACCTTCGAGATGTCGACCGGGACGACCTCCGAGGGCTCTTGACCGGCCCTCGCCAGCTGGAGCAGGTCCTCGATCAGCGCCTCGGCCTGGGACGCGCTCAGCGAGATGACCTCGGCTATCCTCTCGATCTCGGACCCCAGCTCCTCGACCTGGTCGCGCTTCTGCCACATCCGCGCGAGCGTCTCCCCGGCCAGCTTGATAGAGGTCAGGGGTGTCCGCAGGTCGTGGGAGACGGTCTCGGCGAAGCCCTCCAGCTCGCGGTTCAGGCTGCGGAGCTCCTCCTCGGTGCGGATCCTGCCCGTGATGTCACGCGCCAGGCTCAAGATGCTCCGGACCTTGTCCCCCTCCATCAGCGGGATGGCGTTTATCTCGTAGTAGTAAACCTTGCCTGTCCCCGAAAGTGCTCTGACCACCAGGCCGCGGACCTCCCCACCGGACATGAGCCTCCCCACGGCGGCTCTCAGCCCCTCGGGGTCTTCCCCCGCGAAGAAGTCCATGTAGCCGGTCCTCCGTATCTCCTCCAGGGAGAGCCCGGTGCGCTCGAGCAGGGCCCTGTTCGCGTCGACCACAGAGCCATTCGGCGAAACGAGGTACACGAAGTCCGGGCTCAGGTCGAAGATGGTCCTGTAACGCTCCTCGCTCTCGCGGAGCGCCTCCTCCGCCGCGGCCGCCTCGGTGATGTCCCGGCTGGAGAACACCGCGCCGCTGAGGTTGCGCTCCTCGTCGTAGAGGGGAACCCCCACGGAGTCCAGCCACATGTAGTGCCCATCGCTGTGCTTGAACCGGTATCGGAGCCGTGCCGGCTTGAAGTCGCTCATTACGCTCTGGAACGAGGCGGCAAAGCTGTCCAGGTCGTCCGGGTGGATCAGCTCGAGGTACTCCAGGGCCGAGTGGCCGACCGCCTCCGAAGGGTCGTGGCCCAGCAGGGTGCCGTACGACGGGCTCACGTACCGGAAGCCCCCGGTCGTATCGACCTGCGCGATCACGTCCTGCATGTTGTCGGTGATAAGGCGTAGCTGTTGCTCGCGCTCCCGCAGCTCCATCTCGGCGGATTTACGGTAGGTTATGTCGCGCGCGTTCTCCACCACCCTCACCGCGCCGTCCTCCATCATGAAGCTGCGTCCCACAACGTCGAAGACGTGCCAGCTTCCATCGACATGCCTGAGCCGGCACTCTACCGTCGCCGATACGCCGGGGTCCCCCACCAGCAGCCGGTAGTGATCCTTGAGCATTTCGACGTCGTCCGGATGAACGATATCGAAAGCCTCACGGGCGGTCACCTCCGAATGGGCACGGCCCAGTACCCCTTCGATCGATGGACTTATGTCCATCATGTTCCCGGACCCGTCGAAGATCGCTATCAAGTCCACCGAGTTGTCCAGGATGCTGCGGTAGTAACGCTCGCTTCTCCGCAGGGCCTCGCCGGCGCGCGACGTCTCCTCCAGGGCCTCGCGCAGCTCGTCGCTGGCCGCGCGAAGCTCCGAGGCGCTGTCCTTGACCAGCTCCTCCAGTCCCAGGTGCAGCCGCAGGCGGTCCGTTACCGGTACGCTCCGGCCCGAGAGGTCCCGGCCGATACCGCCGAAGCCGATGGGGTTCCCTTCGTAATCGCGCAGCAGCGTGCCGTTCAGCTCGTAGGGGATCTCCTGCCCGTCCTTCGTCTTCAGCGTTACCCGGTCGATGCCCGACCCCTCCTCCAGCATGCGACGCATCCCTTCGAGAACCGCCCGCTCGTCCTCGTGCCTGAACATGTCCTCCATCCGCATGGAGGTGATCTCGGCGTCGTTATAGCCGGTGACCTCGTTGAGCCGCGAATTCCACCGGAAGAACTTGCCGTCCAGGTCGACCACGGCGAAGATGTCCGGGAGGCCGTTGAGGGCGTGCTCGATGAACAGCTTCTCCTCCAGCAGCTCGCGCTCCACCCTCTTGAGCGAGATCTGCGCCACGGCCTTCTTGACGGCCTCGCCCAGCATCTCGGGCAGGGACTCGTCCTTCACCACGTATCCGGAGGCACGGGAGCGGAACGAACGGGCCGCGATCTCCTCGTCACCGTGGCCGGTTACCATTATCACCGGGGGGTGCTCTATGCCATCGGTTATCTCGTCCAGCAGGTCGAGGCCCGCACCGTCCGGCAGGCGATAGTCGAGGGTTATGAGGTCGAACTGCCCCTCCGCGAGTAGCCGCCTCGCCGTTGTGCAATCGTGCGCGACCTCGATGTTCATGGAGAAGCGGCTGCGCAGTAGCTTCCTGAGCAGCCCCGCCATCTCCACGTCGTCCTCTATTATTAGTGCGGTGAGGCGGTTACCGGTCTTCATACGCTGTTACCGTCCATCTGAGAGGAATCCCCGTCTATACCAGGTGTGGTTCTGCACGCGCGGCGCGCCTCCTCCATGGAGGCCGGCACCCGCCCGATTGAGAGCGCTGAAGTCCGCCCCCAAGCATGGCCGCTGCTAGGAGACGCGCAGCACCTTCTCCGCAGCCTTCACGCCGGTGTGGATTGCCGCTTCCACCGAGCCCATTCCAAGGTATTCCCCGGCCAGGTGAAGCCCCTGGTAGTCCCGCAGGCCGACCTTCATCCGCTGAACCGCCGTTATATGGCCGGGGCCGGTGAGGCACACCGCCTCTGGCCAGCGGAATATCTCGGTGAAGAATGGCTCGTCGGGGAAGGTGGGCACCACCCGCTGGATATCGCTCAGCACCCTGTCCCTTACGGCCGCGTCATCCATCGACAGCAGCTCTCGCCCGTACTCGCCGAAAGTGTAGGCGTGGATGATGCCCTTGCCGGCCGGGGCGTACCCCGGGGCCTTTATGGCGTTCTCGGTGATGCCCGAGAAGCAGAGTCCCTCGCGGCGTGGGGTGGCGATCGCGTAGAGCATGTCCAGGGGTCGCCCCTCGACCCCCATCATCACGTGGGCGCAGGCGCTGTACTTTATGTCTTTCAGGGTCCCGGCCAGCGCGGGGTCCAGTCCGTCGCCGAGGAGCGCCGCCGCCTCCGGGGCCAGGGTCGCGCAGACGACGTGGTCCGCCTCGATGAGCTCCTTGCCGTTCGCGTCCGAGACCTCGACCCCCTTGACCTTCCTGCCTTCCATGACGATCCGGGTGGCTTCAGTGCCGAGCCTGACGTCCTTGATCTTCTCCGTCAGCGCTTCGGCCAGCTGACCGATGCCCTTGCGAAGCGTCGCCAGGCCCGGCGCTATGTACCAGGTCAGCGCCATGCCATACGCGGCAGATATCTCCTCGGGCTGACCGAGCGAGAGCGTGCTGGCGACCGGCTGTGCCATGTACTCGAGGATCTCGTCGCCGAAGTTCCCGCGCGTATAGTCGGCGAAGGAGACGTTGTCCAGCTCGATCGCCTTGAGGGGGTCGTCGAAGTCCAGCTTCTTGCCCAGCGAAGCCAGCTTCAGCCCGAACTTCACGGCCCTCAGCTTGCCCATGGAGGAGAGCATGCGGCCGGCCCGCAGCATCATACCCGGGTGTAGGAAGGCCTGCTTGATGTCCTGGCTGACCACGTACACGTTGTCGTCGCGGAGCAACCCGACGAACGGCTTGTAGCGGACCAGGTCACCCGCGATCCCGAGCTTGTCCATGATGTCGTAGGTCTCGCGGTACCGCGTGAAGAAGAACTGGGCGCCAACGTCGAGTGTGCAACCCTCGACGACCTTGCCGTAGATGCGACCGCCGCTGAACCCCCGCTTCTCCAGGACTACGCAGTCGGCACCCGACCGCTCGAGCGTGTAGGCAGCCGCCAGTCCCGCTGCACCCGCACCGATAACGACGGTCGTGCCCATCTCTACCTCCTGCTCCACGGAGGCGGAAAAGCCCCCGGATTCCAGCGACACGCTAGCGAATTATATCAGAAGGAAATCAGTGATGACCGGGTGGTCAGTTGCTATGGCGGTCACTGGTTCGGTCGGCCGTCAATACTTTATCCATTCGGGCTGGTAGCGGCCGTCGGCCCAGCGGGCCAGGCGCTCGAAGGCGGGGCGGCGCAACGCCGAGGGGATGCGGCGGGACAGCACCATCGAGTTGATGGCCCGCGTGCCCAGCGAGCGCATTGCGCGGTTGGACTCCCCGAGACGCCCGTATGTGTAGGCCAGGGTGTGGAAGTTGCGCTTGACCGCCCCGTCCTCCCAGCCGCCGGCGGAAGGTTTGAGCGGCGACCGCCCGGCGAAGATCGAGTCGACCTCGCCCCCCTCCAGCAGGTCCCGCTCGAGGCACAGCCGGTACAGTTCGGTGTTCGGGTAGGGGATGAAGGTGGAGATCTGTATGGTGTCGGGGCGGCAGCGCGCGTTGAGCTTGATGGTGTCCAGGACCATCGAGGTGTCTTCCAGCGGCAGCCCGAACATGTTCGTGGAGACCGTCTTCATGCCCGCCTCCCGGCAGGCGGCGAACGCCCCCGCGATACGGTCGTTGCTCATTCGCCTGTTGAGCACCTTCTCGCGGAGCCACTCGTTCCCGCTCTCGATGCCCATGCAGACCACGGTGCACCCCATCTCCGCGAGCATCCCCGCGGTCTCCTCGTCGGTGAAGTTGACCCGCGAGTTGCAGATGAAGGGCATGCCCACGCGCTCCCGGTACAGGGCCGACAGCCTGGCAAGCCACCGGCGGTCCACCGTGAGGATGTCGTCGTCGAAACGGATGTACTCTATGCGGTCGTCGCCGGCGATCATCTCCTCGATCTCGGCCACCACGTTCTCCGGGCTCCGGAAGCGCACGTAGCCTCCGGGGTTCGGGTAGACGCTCTTCTGGGCGTGGTTGGAGCAGTAGGAGCAGTTGAAAGGGCAGCCGCGTGAGGCCATCAACGTGCCGCGCGGATGCTGGTCCTCGCAGAACAGGTCGGGGTCGAATATACCGCGGTCGGGAAACGGGAGCGAATCCAGGTCCCTGTTCAGCGGCCGGACCGGGTTTCGGACCACGCGGTCTCCCTCGCGCACCCACAACCCCTCGATGCGGCTGAAGTCGGAGCCCGCCTCCATGGCTTCGCATAGCTCCAGCAGGGTTTGCTCGGCCTCGCCACGGCAGGCGATGTCGATGCCGGGGGTGGCGATCACGTCCTCGGGGGCGATCGTGGGGTGGACTCCGCCGCAGGCGACCGGCGGGGACTTGACCTGGCTCAGCCAGCCGGCCATGCGGGCGACGTGCCTGAACATGTGCGTGGTGCTGGAGAAGCCGATGAGGTCCGGGGCCTCCTCCTCGATCCTGGCCAGGAACCCGTCGCGCTCGGGCGGCGCCACCAGGTGGACCAGTGACGTCCGGTGCCCCGCTTCCTTGAGGACCGCCGAGAGGTATGCGACCCCCAGGTATATCCGCCCCTCGGGCATGAAACCGCCGTCGGCGAACTGGAAGAAGTCGGGATAGACGAACGTGACCTTCACGGGGTCAGTGCCTCAGGTACATCAGCGCCCGGATGAGGTCCTCGCGCAGCCTCCGGCTCTTGGACACGACGGCCAGCATGGGCCGCATGAAGCCGGAGCGGTTGCCCCACTTGATGCTGCGTGTGCCCAGGTCGAAGTAGTGCTGGTAGCGGTCCACCAGCCTCTGGCGGAACGAGTACTCCTCGGGGTCGTGGTGCAGGCCCCCGCCGTTCATCCTGCTCGCCAGGATGTGGTCGGCCGCCATCTCGCCCGTCTCCAGGGCGTAGGTTATCCCTTCGCCCGAGACGGGATTGGTCATGCTCGCCGCGTCCCCGACCAGGATCATGCCGGGACACTCCACCTTGCTGCCCCCCAGGCCCACCCTCAGCAGCGCGCCGCGAAGGGGGCCGATCGGCTTCGCGTCTCTCATCTTGGGTGCGACGTGCTCGGTGTCGTGGATGAGGATATCGAAGAACCGGTGCAGGTTTATGTCGTCGCGGTTGATGTGGTAGAGCATCGCGCCGACCCCGACGTTCGCCACCCCGTCGCGCGAGACCGGGAACACCCAGCCGGAGCCGGGGCTGATGGCCCTTTCCGGGTATACCTCCAGGTAGTCCCCGATGTCGCGGACGCCCTCGAAGTACTGCCGGAGCGAGATCCCCAGGTAATGCGGGTCGTTTACCAGGAGGCCCATCTTCCTTCCCAGCGTGGAGTGGGGGCCGTCGGCGCCGACGGTGACCTCCGCCGTCACCTCGACCTCCTCGCCGCCCCGCAGAGCCCTGACCCCGACCACCCGGCCAGCCTCGACCAGCGGCCCGGTCACCCGGCACCCCTCCCAGACCTCCGCGCCGTGGGCGCGGGCATGGTCGAGGAGTATCTTGTCGAGGTCCACCCTCCTGATGATGTACCCGTGGTCGGGGAAGCGCGGCGTGTCGGGGATCCGGTTCTCCACGACGGACTTCCCCGCACCGGCGAACCGGAAGCCGTGGAACTTGTTGAACCGGCCGTCGAGCTGCTCCTGCAGGCCCATCTTGTAGAGGTTACGTACCGCGCGCGGGGCTACACCGTCGCCACAGACCTTCTCCCTGGGGAACTCGGCCTTGTCCAGGACCAGGACGCGCACGTCCTGGCGGGCCAGCCAGTAGGCGGCGCTCGAACCGGCCGGGCCTCCACCTGCTATGACTACGTCGTACTCCATCTCTCCCTCCGGTGAATAGAACGGGGTCAGGCGCGATTCAATTCATGTCGGCCTATCACCCAGTCACATCTTAACTGTGTATGTAGGTTACACCAGACCAGGGTATCGTGGTGCAGCCCAATGTGACCGTCGATACGACCTGGCTGACTTGAATCCCGCCTGACCCCTTTCCTAGTCACTTTTCAGCCGCAGGCCGGCGATCACGCCAACGAGCCCTATTGCCAGCACCGCCAGCCCGGCATACATGTTGACGATAAAGAAGAGCGCCATCCCGAGCAGGCAGACGGCCATCCCGATAATGCCCAGGGTGTTTATACGGACGCCCACGGTCCTCAGGTGACGATGGGCAGCTGGTACCCGCAGCCCGGGCAGCGGTACTCGCTGGTGAGGTCCCTGGCCAGGCCGCTGTCCAGCCTCTCCAGGCACAGCTCTCCGCACTCCGGGCAGATGGTGTTGGCCAGCGGGTGACCCGGGATATTGCCGACGTACGGGAAGCGTATGCCCATCTCCCTGGCGATGGCGTGCGCCCTCTCCAGGAACTCGACCGGGGTGGGCGGAGCGTCGTACCCGCCCGCCGGGCGGTAGGCCGTGATGTGGAGCGGGACGTCCGGGCCGGCGAACTCGAGGTGCTTCTCGCAGATCGCCCGGAAGGATTCCTCCGTGTCGCTGAGGCCCGTCACCACCAGGTGGGTCACCTCGACGTGCACGCCCATCTCCGCCGCGTTCTTTATCGTCTCCCAGACCGGCTCGTCGCCTGCGCGCCCGCCGCACATCTCGCGGTAGACCCCCTCGGACCCCTTGACGTCCACGTTGATCGCGCTCAAGCCCGCCCGGGCCAGCATGTGGACCGCCTCCGGGGTCAGGTACCCGTTGGAGACGAAGGTCGTCACCAGCTTGTGCGCGCCGGCCTCTCGGAAGAGGCCCAGGCTGTACTCGAACAGCATCATCGGCTCGGTCAGGCTGACGCACACACCGATATCTCCGGCGGCCTCCGCCGCCTGAATGACCTCGTTCATGGGGACCTGACGCGCCACGAGCGGCCTGGGCCGGGCCCTGGAGAGCTCGCTGTTCTGGCACCAGGGGCAGCTCAGGTTGCAGCCCGGCGCGGCGACGGTCATCAGGGTCCTGCCGGGGTGGAAGTGGAAGAACGGCTTTATCTCGACCGGACGGCTCTCGGCCACGATCACGTCGCCGTAGTTCATGGTGTAGAGCTCGCGTTCGACGTTGATCTTGGTGCCGCACAGCCCGGTCTCGCCCTCGGATATCTCGCAGCGCTGCGCGCACGCACAGCAGCGCACGCCGGTCTCACCCCAGGTCTTCTCGACCAGGTAGGCCTTGTGTACGGTGGGCAGGTCGATCATCTTTCGCGGGTCGTCGTTCGAGTCGTCCATCGCTCTCCTTTCCTCTGGTATTATATGCGAGGCATTTCACCGCTGCAGGGCTGCCCTGGGTCCTCGACCCCGACGGGGCCCCTGGACCTGTCCACGGCGAGACCGGATCCCGAACTAAGGAGGCGCGATGTCCAGGCTGGGAGTGGGATTTATCGGCTGCGGCCGCATCATGGACCTGAACATCCTCGGATACCTCGACCGGGACGACGTCGAGGTGGCGGCGTTCTGCGACACCAGCCAGGAGCTGCTGACCAGGCGCGTCAGCGAGTACGGCGATATCAAGACCTACACCGACCACATGCGGATGCTCCAGGACCCGGCCGTGGACATGGTCGAGGTGCTGACGCCCCACTACCTCCACAAGCCGATGGTGCTGGACGCCCTGGCGGCCGGCAAGCACGTCAGCCTCCAGAAGCCCCCCGCGATGAGCCTCGAGGAGATGGACGAGATGATCGAGGCGGCGGACAGGGCGGGCAGGAAGCTCAAGGTCTACGAGAACTTCGTCTTCTACCCGCCGTACCTGCTTGCCAAGAAGATGATCGAAGCGGGGGAGATAGGCGAACCGGTCTCGATCCGCTACAAGATGAACTCGAGCATGGCACCGACCGGGTGGGAGGTGCCTCTGGAGTCGTGGGCGTGGCGCATCGTGGAGGAGATGTGCGGGGGCGGGCCCTGCCTGTTCGACGATGGGTACCACAAGTGGTCGGTAGCCATCGACCTGCTGGGAGAGGTCGAGAAGGTGTTCGCCTGGATAGGGGCCAAGGAGGTCATCCCGGGGATAGCCGTGGACTCGCCCGGGGTGGTGATGTGGCGCTACAAGCAGGAGAAGGACCTGTTCGGAGTCTGCGACGCTTCGATCTCCAACGAGCTGCACATAAAGAGCCGTTACTACGCGATCGACGAGCGGATGGAGGTCACGGGGGAGAAGGGCGTCATCTGGGTGACCAAGTGGACCGCGGAGATGCTCAAGGTCCCGCCGGTCATCCTGTACAGGGACGGTACTTTGACTGAGTACGATGACATCCGCCAGGACTGGGCCGACTCGTTCATCGACTGCACCCACCAGTTCATAGACTGCATCATCGAGGATACCGAGCCGCACCTCTCGGGCGAGCGCGGCCGCGAGGTGCTCAAGTTCGCCCTGGCCATGTTGAAGTCGTCCCGCGAGGGCCGCGAGGTCCTCCTCGACGAGATGTAACTGGAGTCTTGAGGCGGGGCTCTCCCCGATTGCTCCCTCCCCCTTGAAGGGGGAGGGTC
>JAZDFZ010000031.1:0-65180 GCA_043807425.1 Actinomycetota bacterium | reverse complement strand
CTGGTCGTCGCGTTCAACCCGAACGTGGAGTCCGCGCTCTCGTGCGCCATAAACTCCGCGCTGGGAGTCGAGGTGGTCTCATTCGATCCCGACACCAACACCTACTGCATCCGCGCCCCTCCCGGCTGTGCGAGCACCGATTTGGAAAAAGTCTACATGCGCCTGCCCGAGGTCAAGTTCGCCGTAGCGGCCGGGAAGAGATGTGCCCATGTAGGCGATCCGGCGAGCGTCAAGGTAAGCTACCAGCCGGTTCAGTGGGCCCGAATCTACGTCAAGTACGACGCCGGCGCCACGGCGGATGAGATCGCCCGGATCAACGAGCGCTTCGGGGCCGTCCTGGAGAACATGGTAGTGGCCGGCCTCTACAAGGTCCGCATCCCGGTCAAGTACACCGACAGGATGGCGGCGGGCGCATACGCGCGGCTCTTCGAGACCGTCCCCAAGGTATCCTACGCCGTCTACAACTCCTACTACACCCCGCCGGCGAACTGCCCGGACGGGGTGGACCCCCAGGGCCTGGTTACCGATTTGGCCACGGGCCTGCCGATCGAGGGAGCCCTCGTCGAAGCCAAGATGGACTACGGAGGGGGCAACTGGTACACGTACGGCTCCGGCGCCACCGCAACCGACGGCACGTATGACTTCATGGTCCCGGCCGGCGACTACCTTCTGGTGTGCTCGCGCGAGGGGTACAGGGCCGAGGAACGCATGGTAACCGTCATCGAGGGCGAAGTCCTCGTGGCCGACTTCTCGCTGGCCCCGCTGGCGGTGGTGAGCGGCCTTGTCACGGGTCCGGGCGCGCAACCCATCTCCGGCGCGGTCCTCAAGGCGAGCCTGGGCGGTGTGGTGCGCTACGTGGCAAGTTGCGCCCCCGACGGCACCTACTATTTCTTCGCCGAGCCCGGAGACTACGTGGTGACCTGTTCGAGTCCCGGCTTCACCCCATCGAGCGCGATCCTCACCGTCACCGGAAGTGAGGACGAGACGCTGGACTTCGCCCTGACCCCGGATACCACGGCGCCCTCGGTCCCGGCGAACCTGCTCGCGGCACAGGACGCCGACGGCGTGGCCCTCACCTGGGATGCGGTGCCGGACGTCGATCTGGCGAACTACCTCATCTACCGCTCGGCGGATGCCGGCGGGCCCTGGGTTCTCATCGGCCGGGCGATTGCATGCGGCTTCCTGGATGCGAGGATAATGGCGGGCGCCACCTACTACTACAGGGTGACCGCCCTTGACGCGGCCCAGAACGAGAGCGCGCCCTCGCAGGAGGTCTTAATAGCCGTGGTGGACATGGCACCGCCAATAGGAATGCCGGACTGGCCCATCCTGGCCGCGGTTGTGCCTTCTCAGGCCAGGCTCTTCAACATCCTGTTCGACGAGACCGGGGTAACACAGGCAACGTTCCAGTACTTCGATACCGCGACGGCCTCGTGGGTTGACATTACGACTGACGCCGAGATCCAGTGCATTCCCGTGCCCTACTCGGTAGGCGGCAGGCAGTACCCGTGCATGTGGTGGATATTCGCGCCCTGGGACACCTCCGGGCTCGTTCAAGGGGCCTCCTACCAGGTACGCCTGCTTGCCACTGACGGCTCGAACTCGACCGAGATACCGATGACCACCTGCGTGATCGACCACTCGGCGCCGACCGGAACCGCCCCGCCGCCCCTGGCCTTCGCCGAACCGGGAAAGAACCTCGTCGTCATCGAGCCGCTCCAGGGCGATCAGGCTCTCTACACCGTCTACCGCTCATGCGACCCCGAGGGAATCTACACGCCCCTTTCCATTGTCTTCGGCTCCTACTCAATTGCCGACACATCGGTGGAGCCCGGGGTCACCTACTACTACAAGGTAGGGCGCCTGGACTTCGATTTCCGCGCGAGTGCGCTCTCCGGCTGGGCGTCCGCGACGGCCATCGCCGAAGACGGCACCCCCTCGGTCACCCGCATAGGATCGGGCCAGACGAGCATCGGCTCAGACACGCTCATCGCCGTTTCGGCATTCGGGGCCGTGAGCTCCATCACCCTCGAGGGTTCATTCGACGGCGTGGGCTGGACCCTTCTTGGAGTCTGTTCCAATCCCACCTATGATGCTTCATCGCAGATGTTCATGGGCCAGTTCGTCCTCGACAACAGCGCGAATTCGGCTTCCATGGTCTGGCTGAGAGCCCGGGCGCTGGACGCCGCGGGTTCGGGCGGCGAGCTCATCGCCTCCTTCATAATCGAGCGAGGTCCTCCCGCTTCCCCATGCGACCTTGCCGTCCTTCCCTCCGAGGGAGGGGCCGTCCTCTACTGGCGCCGCGTTCCCGGGACCGAGGGCTACAGCGTCAGGGTCTACCGCTCGCTCATCCCCGCCGGCCCGCGCAGCCTCGTCGGCGACTACCTCACCGCAGATTCGTTCACCGACTCCGGCCTGGAGCCCTCCACCACCTACTACTACACAGTCACCTGCCTCGACTACATGGGTAATGAAAGCGCTACATGCGCTCCCGTGGCCGTCGCCCCGTCCGCCGACACCACCCTTCCCATGGTCGCGGGCCTCAACCCCCAGGTGCTCTCGGGTATCACCAAGCTCACCATCATGGCCATGGACGCCGGAGGAATCCGATCGATCCGCCTGCTGTGCTTCGACGGAAGCGACTGGGTCACCGTCTTTGAATGCTCATCACCCATCTTCGATCGCTACTCCGGGGTCTACATCGCCCAGGGCACGTGGGACGCGGGCGCGCTTGCCGAGGGTCCGGTTCAGGTGCGAATCGAGGCCGATGACCTGGCCGGAAACACCGCCTCAATGGAGACGACACTTCTGATCGATTCCACCCTCCCGGATGCGCCAACTAACCTGGTCGCCACCGGCTCGCTGGGATACGTGACCCTCACGTGGACCGCGAGTGCCTCCGGCGACGTCGTCCGCTACGACATCTACCGCTCGGATTCTCAGTCCGGAGCCTACCGTCTCATCGGCTCCGACTACGGCTCGCTCACCCTGATGGACACCGTGCGAAGCGCCGCCCCTACCTGCTATTACAGGGTCGTGGCGATCGACTCCGCGGGGAACATGTCCGTTGCGGCGGAGGCCTCCGCGCTCGCCGTGCCCGATACCCAGCCCCCCGCGATCGACCAGTTGAGCACCGGCTACAACCAGAACCTGGCCGGAATCCTCGTGATCAGCGTGTTCGCGAGCGACGACGTGGCCGTAGCGCGGGTGCGGCTTGAATACTCCGAGGACGGCGGCGCCACCTGGAGCCCCATCGGGTACGTTCTTGGCTCCAACAACTACAACTGGGATGGGGGCCACCTTAGCCAAGCCCAGGTGCTCGTCCGCGCGACGGCCGCTGACGCGTGGGGCAACCAGGTCACGAGCCAAATGACGGCTTCGGTCGACAGGGTACCGCCGGAGCCCCCGACCGGTCTCGCGGCCCTCGTTCCTGCCGACAACGTGGTATTGACCTGGACAGCCTCGGTCTCGGGAGATGTTGTCAGCTACCGGGTCTACAGGTCGAGCTTCCCCGGGGGCCCGTACCAGATGGTGACAGAGACCTGGTCCACCACCTACGAGGAGTACCTGCCCGAGGGAGTGGTCTACTACTACGTGGTCGCGGCGGTCGACGGGGCCTACAACGAGGCAAGGAGCGCCGAGGTCGCGGCAAGCCGGGGGGACGGCCAGCCTCCCATGATACTCGCGCTGAACCCGCCCGAGGGGACAATCCTGGACGGCGTAGTCATCTTGAGCGCGACCGCCAACGACAACACCTCGGTGGCGGCACTAGTGTTTTCCTACTTCAACGGTTCCTCGTGGGTTGAGATCGCATCCATCACGCCGACATACACTGACGGCGTCGGCTGGACGGGCCAGACGACATGGGATTCCGGATGCGCCCCCGGTCAGGTTGTCACGATAAGGGTCACCGCAAACGATCCGTTCGGGGCGACATCGTCCGTGGAGAGGGCCTACGAAGTGGTCGATACATTCCCGCCCGAGGCGCCCGAGGGCCTCGAAGCCTGGTCGTCCACCACAGAGATAATCCTCAACTGGCAGCCGGTCGCGGACGCGGACCTGGACCACTACGCGGTCTACCGGGCCCTGGTCTCCGGCGGTCCGTTTGAGCTTCTCGGCACCTGTATCGACGAGGGTTACACGGATTCCTCCGCCGCCCCCGACACGCTCTACTTCTACGTCGTCACGGCCATCGATACGAGCGGGAACGAGAGCGAACCATCGAACGAGGTGGTCTCGAGCCTGCTGTTCGCGCCCCAGCCCCCCACGAGCCTGCTAGCCCGGGGCCTGCACCACGCGATCGAGCTATCCTGGACGGCCTCCACGTCGCCCACCGCCTCCTACTACCGGATCTACCGCTCGAATTCCACCGGCGGACCCTACGAGCTGGCGGCGGACCATGTCCTTGCCAACACCTGGGTTGACGGGGGGCTCCAGCCGGCGACCGAGTACTTCTACGTCGTGACCGCCGTCACGGACGCGGGGGCCGAAAGCGCTCCCTCCAACGAGGCTTCCTCGTTCGCCCTCGAGGGCGCCGCTCCCCCGCACATCATCTCGATATCGCCTCAGGATAACTCGATCCTGGCCGGTATAGCCCACTTTGCCGTGTTCATGACCGACGACGACGTGGTGGGCGACGTTGCCTTCCGCTACTCGCCCGATGGGGCTATCTGGACCCTGATTGCGCTCGTAACCGCCGCCTGGGATGAGGCGGACTCCAGGTTCGAGGCGGCGACCGACTTCGACACCTCCTCAGTGCCCAACGGCTACTACCTGGCCGCAGCCTTCGCGACCGACTCGTCGGGGATGACGGGTACCATCTACGGCACCTACCTGGTGGAAAACCAGGTCACCCCGCCGGGGCCGCCCGAGCCCCCCGCCGGGGTCGTCGCCTGGGTTCAGACGGGAATGGCCGCGAAGATACTGGTCTACGCCCAGCCCTCGCCTTCATCCTGGGCGGCTTCCTACCACGTCTATAGGAGACTGCCCGGTGACGCCTTCGGGCTGCTGGGCTCCGCCATCCCGATCGAGCAGGCTTTCTACTACCTGGACACCGATGTGGAGGCGGGACAGGCATACGAATACATGGTGTGCGCGACGGGCTCGGACGGCGTGGAGGGGCCCGATTCCCAGGTGGCGAGCGCCGTGGCCCTCGCCGACGAGGACACCCCGGTGCTCGGAGATATCAGCCCACTATCGTTGAACAAGCTCCTGGAGACCGGGCGCCTGAGCGTGACCGCGACCGACCAGGGGACCATCGACGCATTCACCTGGGAGTACTTCGATGCCTCGATCGGAGCGTGGGTACAGATCGGCGTCTTCAGCGTGGCCAACCCCTATGCTTCCGATCCCGTGCTGGGTCCCCACTATGCCTTGATGTGTAACATGCAGGGCACCTACCCCTGCGAAGCGACCTGGGACTTGACCGGGATCGAGCCGGGGAGCTACGAGGTGCGGGTGAGCGCCGCCGACCGGGACGGGCACCTGGGCATGAGAACATACACGGTATCGATACTGGGGGCCGACCCCGCCGACGTGACCGCACCCAGCCTGGTTACCATCTACTCGCCGAACCAGTACAACCCCGCGGGAGTCCGCTCCTACATCTTCACCCGCGCGGCCGACGAAACGTGCGTCATACTTTTCCGTTATTACTGGTCGGCCGACGGGGTGGACTGGACGCCGACCGGCAGCACGAGTGCGCACATGAGCGACGGTTACTGGGACGGCCAGATCTACCCGTGGGACACGAGCGCGCTGCCCGAGGGGGCGGTCTGGTTCCGCGCGGTGGCGATCGACGCCGGCGGCAACCAGACGGCATCCGAGATACTGGTCGTCATCGACCATACCCCACCCGGCACACCCGCCGACTTTACCGCGACACCCGCCGAGGGTGTGGTCGTCCTATCATGGAGCGCCGTTGGTGACGCCGACCTCGCCGGGTACCGCGTTCTTCGGAGCGCTTCCGAATCGGGTCCCTTCAGCATCATCTCCGATTACGCAATTCAGGCTACCACCTACCAGGACAGTGAAGCCCTCCAGGGGCAAGCGAACTTCTACCGCGTCATTTCGATAGACAGGGCGCAGAACGAGAGTGTTTGCGCGAGCGCGTTCGCCATCCCCCTGGTCGATATCACGCCGCCTGTAATCACGAGCATCAGCCCGCCGGACGGAGCGGTGATCGGCCTCTCGGTGTCCCTAGAAGCCACGGGCCGGGATAACGCTCAGATCGCGACCTTCGACTTCGAGTACTTCGATTCGGCTTCCGGACAATGGGCGCCGATCGGCACGGTCAACGCCTGGTACCGCTCGTATGATCAGACCTGGTCCGGCAACTGGTCCTGGTCAACCGCGGGCCTGGATAGCGGGGCGGTGAGCGTACGTGTGACCGCCACCGACGGCTGCGGCAACCAGTCGACGAGCCAGTGGACGCTCCTTGTCGACCATGAGGCGCCGGCCGTCCCGGGTAACCTCGCGGCCGTCGCCGGGATACTGGAGGCGCTGCTCACCTGGAGCCCGGTCAGCGATCCCGACCTCGACACTTACCGGGTCTACCGGGCGGATGCCTCCGGCGGTCCCTACCTCGTGGTCAACTGGTGGGCTCACGATACGAGCTGGCTCGACACGACGCTTCAAGAGCCCGGCGCCTACTACTACGTTGTCAAAGCGATCGATGCGGTTGGCAACGAGAGCGAATACTCGAACGAGGCGTCCGCTACGGTGCTAGCCGACGAGCCCCCGGCCCTTCTGGAGTTCTCGCTTCCTTCAGGCTCGGGGTTCAGGGGGGTCGTGAACGTCTACGCCCGCGCCACCGACGATGTCAGGGTTTCCTACTTCACCCTGAGTTACTCATCAGACGGCACGGAGTGGACCGAAGCCGCCTCGAGCAGCGCGAATTCGGGCGGCTCGTACTGGTACTGCAATATCTACTGGGACACCTCCACCGCTCCCGACGGAGTCTACCTGGTCGAGGCCAGAGCATTCGACTCGCGGGGACAGAGCTCCGGTATCACGCGCGCCGACATCGAGATCGACAACACGCCGCCTCCGGCCCCGGCCGAAATAACCCTCACTCCCATCGAGCGGGCGATAATCCTCAATTGGAATGCGGTGGATGCGGAAGACCTGGCGCTCTACTCGATCTACCGCTCGACCGACGGGGGAGACACCTTCTGGCTGCTGGCGAACCTGGACGCCTCCCAGACGACCTTGACCCACGGGTCGCTCGATCCCGACACCGTCTACTATTACTACATCACCTGCACCGACGAGATCGGAAACCAGGGCGCGGCTTCTCAGATCGCTTCCGCGCAGCCGTTCGCCGACCTCACTCCCCCGGTGCTGACCGCCTTCGGCCTCGAGGACGGCGCTCTCTACGCGAGCCCTATTCACGTCTCGCTTGCCGCGAGCGACAACTACGGGGTGGCTTCGATCACGCTCGAGTACTCGGTTGACGGCTTCGGGTGGGTCTTCATCGGGGCGATACAGGGCGGCACCGGGACGATTACCTGGGAGTCGGCCAATCTTCCGTCCGGGCAGTACCTGGTGAGGGCGTTTGCCACCGACGTCTACGACCTGGTCTCCGAGAGCGTGACCAGGACGATCGCGCTCGACAACACGCCGCCACCGGTGCCCGGCGACCTGTCCGCCCTCTCGGGCGAGCGCCTGGTGATACTCGCCTGGTCCCCGGTGGACGCCGGCGACCTGGCCGGCTACCGCGTCTACCGCTCCGGGGCGCCCGGAGGCCCGTACACGCTCATCGGAGAAAGCGGGTCGCAGACTTGTGAGTTCACCGACCAGTCAGGCGAGATGGATACCAGCTACTACTACGTGGTCAGCGCCTTCGACGCCCTGGGGAACGAGAGTCCCGCGTCAGCGGAGGTGGACGGGATCCTGATATCTGATACCACGCCGCCGGTCATGATGAGCTTGAGCCCCGGCGAGGGCTCACTGGCCCGCAGTCCGGTAATCATCACCATTGCGGCCCGTGACAACGTCGAGGTAGCCTACATCACGGTCTGCTACTCGATTGACGGGACTGCGTTCACGGACATCGGGCAGGTCGCGGGCGCAAGCGGCGGCCTCACCTGGGACTCCGGCGCCCTGCCCTCCGGCAGCTACGTCCTGCGCGCGATCGCCACCGACGCCGTCGGCCTGGTTTCTGCGGCCCTTAACGTCACCATCACCCTGGACAACGACCCGCCGGCAGCCCCTCAGCTCTATGCGCTGGAGGGCCAGGTAGCCGTCACCCTCTACTGGCAGTCCTCCCCGGAGGGTGACCTGGCGGGTTACCGCCTGTACCGCTCGGCCGACCCGCTTTCCGGCTTTGAGCTGCTCAAGGAGACCACCTCCACCTTCTTCACCGACCGCGACGTGATCCCGGGCGCGGCCTGTTTCTACCGCCTGGCCGCCTTCGACAGGGCCGGCAACGAGGGCGCCACGGGCGAAGTGATATCCGCAACTCCCCTGGAGGACACCACCCCACCCTTCATACAGTCCGTAACACCCGCTGACGGGACGCGTGTGAACGGGGTGGTAACCATCACCGTCAGGGCCGGCGACAACGTGCTGGTGGACCTGTTCAACTTCTACCGCTTCAACGGCACCGACTTCGAACTGTTCGCCTCCGCCGTGCCCGCGATCGAGGTGAGCCCCGGGGTCTGGCAGGCATCGGCGGGCCTGGATACTACACAACTGGACGAGGGCGCGGTCAGCCTCAGAGTCGAGGCCGTGGACTACGGCTCGAATGTGAGTTTCCTGGACTATGTCTTGATCACGGACCGCGCGCCGCCCGCGGCGCCCGCCAACATCAGCGTCCTCGACCCCGCTTCCGGCGGCCGCCTGGTCATCTCCTGGGACGCACTCACTGAGAGCGACCTGGCCGGCTACCGCCTCTACCGCGCCACGGACCCCGGCGGCCCGTTCTCTTTGATCGATTCACTTCTTCCCTCGAACGCCTACGAGGATTCTTCGCTCTCAAACGGCACGGTTTACTACTACCGGGTGACCGCCGTCGACACCGCCGGCAACGAGAGCCCGGCGAGCGATGCGTCAAGCGGTATCCCGACAGCGCGTTGCGACGTGGCGGTTACCGGGATATCGTTCGTACCGGTCAACCCCGTGGTGGGGAGGGTCTGCACCATCTACGTCGCCGTTGGAAACTCCGGCCCCGCACCCGCTTCCTTCACCATCGGCTTCTACCTGGGAGAGCCGCTGACCGGCACCCTTATCGCACAGGTGGACGCCTTCCTCGCGGCCGGCGCCTCCAATCTCCTGGCGGTCAACTGGGTGCCCGAGACAAACGGAAGCGTCACCCTGAGCGCAGGCGTCCTCTCCTGCGGCGTGACCGACACGGAGGCGGGCAACGACTCGGTCTCCGCCTCGGCGAGCGTGACGCTAGCCCCGGTCGCCGAGGCCGGCTGGGACCTCGAGGTCGACCTCTGGCAGAGCGTCGATTTCGACGCCACCGGCTCGAGCGACCCGGACGGTATTATCGTCTCCTACCAGTGGGATTTCGGCGACGGTTCCGGCATTGAGGCCGCGCAGGCTCAGCACGCCTATAACGCCCCCCGGCTGTTTACCGTAACCCTGCGGGTGACCAACGACGCCGGGGCCACTTCGAGCGATACGCTGACGGTCGCCGTGCGCGAGATACGCCCGGACCTCCTCATCCAGTCGCTCATCTGGGATCCCGTCACGCCGGACGAGGGCCAACTCGTCACCATCACGGTCCGGGTAACGAACCAGGGAGTCAACCCCACCACGAAGGGATTCCTGGTCGGTTTCTACCTCAACGGGACCTACCTCGGCAACACGCGGGTGGACGCGCTTGTCGCGGTGGGACATACCATCGATGTCACGTACCTCTGGACGGCGGGCGCGGGCGCCTACCTGCTCGAGGCGGTGGCCGACGACCTGCTGTACAACATCGATGAGTCCGATGAAACCAACAACGCTCTTCAAGCCCCGATAGCCACCACGCAGGTCTACTTCCCCGACCTCGAGCTCGTGGACCTAACCTGGAGCCCCGCGAGGACCGCGTGGTCTTCCGAGGAGATGGTCTCCTTCGGCGCCGGTATCCTCAACAGCGGGGACGCGGACACCGGGGCCTTCTACGTCTCCTTCTACCTGGACGGCGAGTTCCTCGACCGCGTGTATGTCTCAAGCCTGGCCGCGGGTGAGTCCCGGAGGGTGAGCATCTGGGCCTCTCCGCGCTCCGGAAGCCATTCACTGGAAGTCCGCGCCGATGAGACCTGTGGAATCGCCGAATCGAACGAGGCGAACAACGCGGCATCACTCGCGCTCCCGGCCTTCACCCTCGATTACCCCGACCTTGCCGTGGTGTCCCTCAACTGGCTGCCCGGCGAGACCGACGTGTCGTGGGGCGCCTCCCTCGAGCTGGTCGCCTCCATCCTCAACGATTCTGGCTGCGACGTACTGCACGCCTTCAACGTGACCTTCTTCGTGGACGGGACCCCGGCGGGCCGCGAGCGCGTCTTCGGCCTGGCGGCCGGCGCGACCATCAACACCCGGGCCTACTGGCAGGCATCGGCGGGGCCCCACACGCTGAGGGTCGTGGTGGACGAGCAGGACGAGGTGCTCGAGGGATGCGCCGCCAACAACGCCATGGAGACGGAGATACCCTCGCTTAGGATCGTCTACCCCGACTTCTACCTGAGCGACGTGTCATTCCAGCCCTTCGAGGTGCTCTACGGAGAGGTGGTGACGTTCTCCGCTACCTTGGGCAACGCGAGCGTGGTGGGCTGCCCGCGGACCGTGACGGTCGGCCTGCTGGTGGACGGCCAACTGGTCGCCACCGCCCACGTGGACTCGCTGCAGGGCTACTCCAGCGGGACGGTGGTCATCACCTGGAGGGCGCTCGCCTCGACCTCCAGCGCCCACACCATTCGCCTGGTCGCGGACCCCCAGGGGAGCGTACCCGAGGAGAACGAGGCCGACAACGCCTTCGATCTGGATCCCCTGGTGATCCTGGACAACCTGGTGGTCACCCTCGAGCCGTATGCCGACTACTACGTGAACGGCGAGACGGCCGACCTCGCCTGCCGCGTCACTTATGCCAGCGCGCCCGAGTTCACCCTGTCCCCCGACTACGGGGTGGTCTGCTACATGACCATCCAGCACAGGGACGGAGGGCTCTGGGTCAACCGCGCGCAGATGAGCTTCGACCCCGCGACCGGCCTGTTCCACTACCTGTTCAGCCCAGGTAATACCGGATACGCGGAGTTCACCTTCACGCTGGATGCCGAGACCCCCGAGTACGCGGTCAGTGTCCCGGGCGAGTTCAACTACATAGACGACATAATCGCGACCGTCACCACCGACCGCCTGGTCTACGAGCGCTGCTCCCTCATCCACGTAACCGGCCGCTTCACCTTCCTGGACGGCTCCCCGGTGGCCAACAAGATGGTCTCCCTGCTCTTCGAGCGGGGCATGATGCCCGTAGCGTCCCAGAACACCGGGACCGACGAGGAGGGCTACTTCAGCTTCGACTACATACCCCCCGCGGGAATAGCCGGGCACTTCATGCTGGTGGCCGAGGTGTTCTTCGGGGCCATGCCGTTCGGCACCTGGACCGAGTTCGAGGTGCTGGGGCTGTTGCTGACCCCAGCCTCTCTCATCCTCTCGGGGGTCAAGACCCAGTCCATAGTCTACGAGCTGGTGCTCTCCAACGTGGGGGACTCACCTCTGGCAGACCTCGCCTGGCAGCTAAACGACCTTGACCCGAGCGACGACGTCACCGCCGCGCTGGACGCCAGCGGCGTCCCCGCGGTCTTGCAGCCCGGGGCCTCCCACCGGATAGCCCTGCTGATAAGCAGCGCGAGCGAGTTCAGTCCCTCCACCGCCGGCTTCACGGTGAGGGTCACGTCCTCGGGCGGAGAAGCCGAGGCCACAATCATCGAGGTGCGCCTCATCAGTCCCGTGCCGCTGCCGGTGGCAGATCCCCTGATGCTCAAAGTCGCGCTTCGGCCCGGAATGAGCCTCATCAGGGAGGTGCGCATTACCAATCAGGGCCACGCCACCCTGCACGGCCTTGCTCTCGACGCCTCCACCCTGGTCCCATGGATAACCCCGGTCGGGGCACTCTCCGGGGACCTGCCCCCGGGAGGGGTGGCATCCCTCCAGTTCATCTTCGCGCCGCCGCAAGGCACGGTGCTTGGCACCTACCAGGCGCTCCTCACCGTCTCCGGAACAGAGACCGGCTTGAGCTTCGGAATCTCCTGCGAGGTAACAAACTTGATGAGGGGAAGCCTTTTCTTCCTGGTGCTAAACGACACCGGCCAGAGCCTGACAGACGCCCACGTGACCCTGACCGGCCGCACGCCCATGACGGTGGTCCGCGACGGCGGAGAGGTCTCAAGCTACTTCACGGTCATCAACGCCGCGACCGACTCCCAAGGCCACGCGCTCATCGAAGACGTACCGGTAGACACCTACGACTTCACGGTAACGGCCGCCCACCACGAGAGCGTAGCAGGGGTGGCCGAGGTGCTGCCCCTTTCCGAGCCCGAGATAATCCCGGTGACGCTGACCTGCTGCCCGGTATCCTGGGTCTGGACGGTGGTGCCTGTGACCATCACCGACACCTACCACATAACCCTCGACATCTCCTACCTGGCCCAGTTCGAAAAGCCAGCCCTCATGGGCACGCCTCCCTGGATACTGGTGGCGCATGAGGTCACCTCCGACATCTACGACCGCCTGGTGGTCATGAACCCCTCAGATGTCGCCATAACGGAGGTGACCCTCTCGGTGGCGGGGTTCACCGGGCTCGTCCTGGGCTCCAGCTACGGGGGGACAATTGAAGCCGGAGGGGCCATAACCGTCCCCTACAAGATAATGGCCGGACAGTACGGGGACCTGGACCCGGAGACCTCCTACCTGCTGGTCAAGGGAACCTACCTGTCCTACGACGCGGCCGAATCCCTCTGGATCGAGCACACCGTAGAGCTGAAGATCCCCATCGGGCACCCCTCAGAGCAGATGATCTACTTCCACGCAGAGGACGGCTGGATGGAGGTCATGCTCCCCGAGTTCGAATCATTCCCCGGGGTGCGGCCGCCCGGGGACCCCCTGGCCGCCCTGGTCAAGATCCAGATATCGCAGGAGGCTACGCTCGAGCGCGAGGCCTTCCAGGCCACGCTGACACTGACCAACCCCACCTCCCTGGCCCTGGAGGGGCTGTTCCTCACCGTCAGGGTGCGCGATGAATCCGGGGCGGATGTCACAGAGATGTTCTACCCCGTGCCCCCGGAGCTCACCGGGCTGGACTCGATAGACGGGCAGGGGTCGCTGGCCTCGGGAGCGAGCGCTACCGTCTCCTGGACGCTCATCCCCAAGCCGGGCCTGGGTGGAGAGACGAGCGAGGGCAAGCACTATTCGGTCTACGCCGCCATCTCCTACCGATCGGGGGGAAGGCTCACCTCCACGGTCACCGAGGACGCATCCATCACCATCTTCCCCGAGCCCGAGCTGTTCCTCTACTACTACCTCCCCCGCACCGTTGAGGCGGGCAAGCCCTTCAAGCTGGGGATCCTTGTTGAAAACAGGGGAAATGGAGTGGCCCGGACCCTTAGGATAGAGAGCGGCCTTCCCCGCATCGTTGAAAACCTTGCCGGCCTGGCCATAGACTTCGACCTTCTGGACTCATCCTTCGGGTCTCACACCTCAAGCGGCTTCACGGTGGACTTCGGTGACATAGCCCCCGGGGAGACACGGGTGGGCTACTGGATACTTCGCACTTCCTTGCCCGGCACGTTCCTCTCCTTCGAGGCGACCCTCACCCATGAGGCCTACAAGGGCATAGACCTCCACCCCCTCATCACCGGGGTGTCCTCCGAGATCATAGAGGCCGAGGACATGGCCCCGCTGGAGGACGATCCGGCCGACTTCTACACCCTGGTGGATAGGGATTCCGACGGCTTCCCCGATTACCTGATCAGCCTGGCCTCCGGGGTGAGGGTGAACTTCCGCCTGGCCGACTCCGTTCAGGTCACGCACAACTACAGTGAAGAGGAGCCTTATCTTAGCTTCTCCGTCCCGGCAAGCCCGGGCCTGTTCCTGGCCATCCTCACCGACCCCGCCCCGGACAGGCCGAACGTCACCGGGATCACCACTGGAGCCAGGACGCTCTCCATACGCAACTACTTCCGCTCATGTGGGAAGCTCTTCGTGCTGGACCGGGAGGGGGGCTCGTATGAGGCCACCTTCGGCAGCGGCCTGGTGTTCCACGACCTCTACTACACCGTGGGAGACAACCCCAGAAGCTACCCCTACCTGCCCGACCCTGGAAGCCGAATCTACTTCAGGGCCACCATTGAGAACAGGGGCGCGGTAGCCGAAGCCGGAACCCTGGAGGTCTACTACCAGGGAGAACTGATAGGCTCGCTTCCCCTGCCCAGGATGATGCCGTATGAAACCGGGGAAACGGGCCTTCTGTCGCTCTATTACGACTTCCCCGCAGAGGGCTACTCGGTCGCCAACTCCTTCGAGGTCCGCCTCCCCGGTGAGACCCGGACCCTGGAAGTCCCGGTCAACATACCTCCATCGGGGGCAATAGAGCTTCCAGGTGACCTCACCGTGCTCCTTCCGGCCACCTTCAGGGCGATAGACCTCACCGACCCCGACGGCCAGATCGTGACCTGCTACTGGGACTTCGGGGACACCGGATACGAGTACTTCCACTACCAGGCATCAGGAATGGAGGTCACCTACACCTACATGGCTTCCGGCACCTACACCGTGAGAATGCGGGTGAAGGACTCCAACCAGTGCGTGATCACGGTGAGCCGGGATGTCACGGTTGCCGAGACCCGTCCGGACCTCCTGGTGACCTCCATCACAACAGACCCGGCCACTCTCACAGAGCCCTGGACACCCTCACCCGTATCATTCACGATCACGGTCACAAATGCGGGGGTGGGCCCCACTTCGGGCTCCTTCCTGGTGGGCCTCTACCTGGACGGCACCTACCTGGGCTCGGTCTCCTGCACCGAAACGCTGGAACCGGGTGCTAGCGCCTCCCTCGAGCCCTTCACCCTGACCCTGGACAGCCTCAACCACGTGTTTTCCGCGAAGGCGGATGACAACGACCTGGTGGACGAGGCGAACGAGTACAACAACTCACTGTCACTCATGCTCACAATCGACTACCCGGATCTGGCTATAAGTAGCCTAACCTACGATCTTCCCTCCCCCCTTGAGGGGGAGGGTCAGGGTGGGGGGTCTTACCTGATCGCTTATGCCCACCTCATAGCGGCCACAGCCCGCGTCACCAACCTCTCCAACGCAACCGGCCTCACCTTCTACGTGGTCTTCTACATGGACGGGGTTGCCTTCGCCTCCCGCGAGGTGGCAGGACTCGCTGAGGGCGAGGAGACGACCGTTACCGTCGACTTCCTGCCCGCATCCGGCATCCACACCCTGAGCGCCCGGGTGGATGCGGACCTGGGCCGCGTTGTGGAGGAGAACGAGGAGAACAACGAGGCGAGCCTCACCCTGCCCGAGATCACCGTCCTCTTCCCCGATATCGAGATCCTCACCCTGAGCGCGAGCCCCGTGTCAGGCCCGGTCCCTGTGGGAAGCCCGCTCTCCCTTCAGGCCCTCATCCGTAACGTCGGAGCGGGAAGCGTGCTCACCGGCTTCAACCTCTCCTTCTACCTGGACGGGGCGTTCGTGGGAAGCAGGAGGATAGAGACCCTGGCATCGGGGGCGACCGCTCTGGTCACCCTCGCCTGCCCGGCCATAGCCGGCAGCCATACCCTGAGGGTCGTGGCAGACGAGGAAGGCTTCCTACCCGAGACCGTGGAGGACAACAACCAGGCCTCGGTCTCCTTCGGAACGCTGAGCCTGCTCATGAGTGACCCGGTAATCACCGGCTTCACCCTCACACCGGATACCGCCACCGCCGGAGACACGATCCTGGCCCGCATCACGGTGGCCAACATGGGAGAGGCGGCCACACTCGCGGGGTTCGACGTCCTCATCTCGCTGGACGGAGTCATGGTGGCGATCGCCCACCTCGGTTCGCTGCAGGCCGGCTCCACCACCACGGTAGAGCAGGCCTTCACCGCCTCTGCAGACGAGGGGACCCACCTGGTCACAGTCACCGTTGACGCCGCGGGGTTGATCGAGGAGAAGAACGAGACCAACAACACCGCGAGCGCGACGCTTGCCACCACGGGGACCTGGACCCCGCCAGAGGCAGGCACCCTCACCTTGAGCCTGACCGCCTCCCAGGCGGCCTACACGTATCAAGAGGCCATCACGGTATCCGGGCACGCCTACCTCGGCTCAGCGCCGCTCTCCGGCCTACTGGTGAGCGTTTCCTTTAGCCCTGCGGGTGCCTCCTGGACCGCCTACGTACAGACCGATGAGAACGGCCACTGGACGCTCTCGGTCCCGGTACCAGAACTAGTGGCCTATCTGCTGGATGCGGGCCTCTCAGGCCCGCTCGCAGACCTCACAATCAGCGCTTCCGCCTCCCACTGCGGCTCCACCGCGACCGCCCAGGCCACCGCAACGATCACCGGCCCCGACCCTGCTTCCCCCATCCTAGTCTTGAGCCCGAGCGAACTGCTCCTGGGCCTCAAGCCCGGAGACTTCAGGTGCATAGAGCTCACGATCGCCAACGTGGGCAACGCAACCGTCAACCTCACAGCCATAAGGGGGATCGCGCTGCTGCCCTGGATGAGCGTGGCGGTCCCGGCCAAGATGGACCTGGGTCCGGGGGAGAGGATAGTGGTCAACCTCTACCTGGCTCCGCCATCCGAGATGACCCTTCCCCACTCCTTCAGCGGTAACCTCAAGGTGGAGGGGACGTACGGGCCCGAGGGAGAAGAGCAGACAATCACAAGAGAACTTCCCTTCACGGTGGAGCTGTCCAACCCGGACCTGGCCTACCTGGACTTCCGGATTGCCGGAGTAGGGCAGAGCCCGCTTGAAGGAGCCACCGTCACTCTACTGGACCTCCTCAGCTACGCGGCCTGGCAGACATGCTCAGACTCTCAGGGGAGCGCAGAATTCCGTGACATGCCGTCCGGAGAGTACCTGTGGGTGGTGGCGCTCCAGGGATACGGGAACGCGCTGGGCAAGGTCAATCCGGGCAACCTGCAGGCCGGGACCGTGGTGGAGGTGAACCTGGCCCCCGAAACCCTGGATATCCCGGAGACACTGGCCGCTTCATTCACAGTCAGCGCAAGCGGCACGGAGTGCTACGAGCGGGCGCCTGTGCTCGTAACCCTGCGCGTGTCATCGGGTGTACAGGAACTGAACGACCTTGCCGCCTGCATTCGGGTGATCGACTCCTCGGGGACCGACGTAACCAACCGCTTCGAGGTCCTAGCGCTCTCGAGCCCGTCCGCCACCATCCCGCAGGACGGATACAGAACGCTCAACTTCCTGGCAATTCCCTACTCGAACACCTCGGGAGACTACGCTCTCAAGGCCGTCTTCAACTACTCGGTAGAAGGATTGGTGAAGTCCACGGGCCTGACTACCACGCTTCAGGTCAGGGGCCCACCCGCGCTGGCCATAACGTACTTCATCCCCTCAGAGGTAGAGCTCGGCAAGAACTACCGCGCCGGCTTCGAGCTGACCAACTACGGCTCAGCCGTCAGTGACCTCCGCATGGACTACTTCTACCTCCCCCTGAGGCTCTCCAACTGGAGTGTTCCCGCGAGCTACCTCCTCTACGACGGCAGCCTCACACTGGAGGAGGGAGGGCTCTCAGCGGGGCTGGGCACACTGGCCGAGCAGGGGAGCACCAGGGGATACCTACATCTGGCGAGTCCCTTCTATTCGGAGGTGGCGGGAGCCCACGCGGGCACTTCCTTCATGTCCTCGCTAGGGATCAGGCTCTCGCTGCCCTCGACTGAGGCGGTCACCGATTTCATCTTCAGGGACCAGGTGTTCATGAACACGGCACCCGAAGAGGACGCCTCGCTGATCTCACCGGAGCCGGACTCTCTGCCCTCCTACATCTTCTGCTGGGGCAGTGGGAACCGGGCGCAGGTGACAAACGTAGAGGCCACCGTCGATCAGCCTCCAACCCTGGACACCCTCGCCCTTCACCTGACCATTCCTGAGAAGGACGGATACGTCTTCATATCCCTTGAGGATTCATGGCCGCTCCTCGTTCTATTAAGCGCAGAGCGGAATGATGGCGCGGTAATCCACGATCTCAACGTCTGGCGATCTGGCGGCCATTTTTACCTGCTGGATGATCCGGAGGAAGGCTACAAGCTTGAGTTCGGATTCACCTATAGAGTAGACCAAGCCGCAGAAGGCTACGCAGTGGGATTGCCGGACATCGGCGTTCTCTCTGATGGCACAGTAGTCGTCACCTGGCAGGAGCTTCGGTGTGATCGCAGGTGGTACCAGCCACCGGTGGATTTATTCCTA
This sequence comes from Actinomycetota bacterium, assembly GCA_043807425.1. Taxonomy (GTDB): domain Bacteria; phylum Actinomycetota; class Geothermincolia; order Fen-727; family Anoxymicrobiaceae; genus JAHJCO01. The sequence goes on along the minus strand of JAZDFZ010000031.1, from coordinate 46,760 downwards.
AAAGCCACAGCCTACGGCCCACTCGGTTTTGTCTTCGCTCCATTGATACTCGCCAATCTTCTGCTTCAAGCGTCGACCGAGGCTCGATCATTGGATACCTACAACGTGATGTGCGGAATAGTACATAGTATGGAAGTGGACAATTTCAACCGCGAGATCTTCCAATTGGATGCAAAGTACTCATACAGAACCGTGTCCTCCTCTCCCACCATCGCGACCTATGGAGATCAGTTCGCCATCACCTACACCCTGTTTGATACCGGGGATGGAAAGGACTACATCTGCCTTACAATCGGCGATCGCAGCGGGCCGAGCGAATACCACAGGGTCGAGGCACCGCGTACACACTCGGCTCCGAGAGACTTTGCGATCTGCTACCAGCCTCCATCGGAGTCTGAATCGGAGCACTACTGGATAGTGTTTGTGGAAGACGAAATCGATTCAGACCCGGGAGGGGTATACGCGTGTTATTACAATCCAGACACAGGCCTCTCCGACCCCGTTAGGATAGAGGGGTCCACTGCGGCGAGCGATCCTGCAATCGCCTGCGGGGACTCTGGCATACTTGTTATCTGGAGCCAAAATGGTCAACTGTGCGCAACAATTCTGACGAAGCCTGATGGCCAGAGCACCCTGGATCAGCAACAGATGCCGATGTCAATCGAGGGAGACAGCCCTTCACTTGTGGCTGTTGCCGGGGAGAGTCATTTCGTTCTTGCCTGGAGGGCCATGGATAATGGGGTGCACAGAGTAAGGGCGACCACAATCGATGGTTTTTCTGTTGGCCAACCGAACGATATAAACGAGACTCTGGCGAAAGCCATGGTGAGAATCGCAGGACACGAAGCCGATCTGCATGTCAAAGAGGGATCAGATCCCGACAAGCCTAATGAAGTGAAATACAATGATTGGTTCTACACTGATAATCCCGATTGGCCCGCGTTCGACCCTCACGCCAACCCACCGGGCCACACGTGGGGCCCGGCTTGGTGCGCTGTCTTTGTGTCTTGGGTGTTATCGCGACATGGATTGCAGAATCTTATCTGGAGTGGGGGAGAAGCGAACAAGGGCTGGAATTATGTGCCTGATATTGCCAACTACCTAGAGTTACCAGGTCATAGCAGGGTCGTGGATGTGGCCCAGGCACAGGCAGGAGACATAGTGATTTTTGGTAACAATGATCATATCGGAATTGTCGAGAAAACTGATCACGTGGACGGAGTATTGAAGTTGTTTTCTATTGAGGGGAACGCGGGACCACTGACTGACGGTGTTTATCGGATACTTCACGATTTGACGGATCCAATGACTATATACCGCCTGCCTTATCCGGATTCAGCGAGACTTCTCTATTCGTTTTCTGCCCCGGCTCTCTGCCCTTATGCGAACGGGCGGACGCTAGTTACTTGGACGATTGAAGGATCATTGGAAGTCGGTGTTCTTGACCCAGCAGGCACATATCTCGAAGGACTATATGCCCCAGAATTGAGGATGGAGGAAGAAGACATAGTCATTGAGAGTCCTCATACACCCACAGTAGCGTCATATCTTGATGGAGCATCCAAGCCTGTGTATTGCGCCTTCCAAGCAACGATGGTTAATACGGGTAGATCCCAGCAGGGGATATTCCTGATTAGGGGCAAGCAGTCCAAGATAGGCGCGGTTTCTCCACAAGAACTGTCATGCGGGCAGGACGTGGTGATAGAAGGCACCGGGTTCGGAGACCAGCAGAACGGATCATGGGTCTATCTCAATGGCATTGAGGTATCTGAGTACACGTCCTGGTCGGATTCCATGATCTCGTTCAAAGTGCCTTCATGGGCATACGGTATCTGCAGAATCGAGGTCTTCAACCCGTTTGCCTCAAACTCAATGACTATCAGTGTGGTTCCGGCGATATCCGCGATTGAACCGGACTGCGTTATTCCGGGGTCGGAAATAACTATCACCGGAACCGGATTCGGTGATGTACAGGGGATCTCATCAGTGATCTTCGGCACAACCACTGCGATCGATTACCTCAGTTGGTCCAACGACGAGATACACGTGATAGTTCCCTTGTCCGTCTCGGATCAGGTTCAGGTCTCAGTCTCGACAGAGGGTGGAACCTCCGTCCCCATCACCGTAACCGTAATGAGGCAGACGATCCTTACGCTCTACCAGCCTGACCCCGTCCAGTACTCGGACACGGCCCTCATCTCTGCAAGGATCACAGACTCGCTGGGACAGGCCCTCTCCGGACTCCCCATCTCCTTCATCCTTCAGGACTCCCAGGTCACGGCGACCACCGACACTGAGGGCCTTGCCCTCTGGATGCCACAGAACAACCTCCCCGAAGGCACCTACGAGGTGATCTGCTTCTTTGCAGGGGACGAAATATACGCACCTAGCCTTGAAACGACCACCCTGAACTGCATCACCGAGGACCTTGCCGTTATCTATACAGGAGACGAGATCACAAGATACGATTCACCGATATCTTTGAGCGCGCTCCTGCTTGAGGCCGATTCCAGCAACGGAGACCTCTCCCTCATGGGCCAGGTAACCTTCCGGATAACCGATTCTGACGGCATCCTGGTGAAGAGCATCGACGCCCCTGTGACCCAGACCGAGCCGGGCAGAGCGACCGCCTCCACCACGACACCATCGCTTCCCGTAGGCCTCTACACAGTACAGGTCCTCATAGGTGACAACCCCTACTACTCCCAGAGCCAAATCCTATCAGCCGACTTAGTGGTCTACAGCCCCGATGCAGGTACGGTCCAGGGGGCGGGGATAAGCCTTGGGGGAGGCCTGAGGACGGCGGCCTTCAAGGTCTCCTACAAGCACAACGACTCCACCGCCCCGAGCGGGCAATTCATACTCCTAGACCTATCGGGAGCCGGAAACCCCCGCCTGGTGGTCGCCACCTCCTTCACCTGGATGGTGATACCATCAGATGAGAACGTGGCCTACATAGAGGGGATATGCACATTCAACGGTCAGGGAGGGTACACATTCAGGCTTGAGGCACAGGACAACGACACCAGGAAGCTGAATTCCACAGACAGGCTCATCCTGACCGTCTTCGATTCCCTCGGGATGATCGTCTACCAACTGGATTCCGGGTTCTCCATCGGGGAGATCAGGATAAGGCGGTGAGTTGATTCGTGTCATGCACCTCCTGAGGGAGTATAGGTAAATGAGGACGGAAAATGAACCGGTCTGAGCCAACACATATAGGGAACGTCTGGGGCAGACTATGAAACACGGAAGGGCATACGTCCGTATTGTCGCTCTAGCCACTGTCATCGCTGGAGCGATGATGCTCCCGATTGGTTGTGGGGGCGCCCAGGATGACTCATCTACTAAGTCCTTCCTTGCCTTCAGGAGAGACAATCAGATCTGGACCGCCCGGTGGGATGGCATGGATCAGATACAACTGACGAATGGCTTCGACGCATCGCCCGCGGTATCCCCGGATGGGAAGACAATAGCCTACGAGCACAGTGAGGGAGATCCAAGGATACCGCCGCTGCCTGCGAACCGTCAGCAGATGACTGAACCAGGTCCTTCAATCGGGCTGTACGCTATTCCATCAGAAGGGGGCCAACCGAAGCTAGTAACCCCCGCCTCCTGGTTGACAGGGTCCGGCTGGACGCCACTTTCTCATACTAGTAGGAACCCGAACTGGGTTAAGCGGAATTGTATCCAGCCTTCCTTTTCGCCTAATGGGAAGACCATCTGTTTTATCATCAGCGACACCGCGTGTTATATGAATCCGAGTTGGCCCATACCGCAGTACAGATTGGCATATCTTGCTATTGCAACCATAAACGCCGACGGTACGGGCGAGCCGAAGGTTTTAGTAACAGTGGATCGAGGGGAGTCCCAATCGATTAATATCATGAGCCCCCGTTTCTCGCCGGATGGAAACGAGATCTATGTGAGCTACAGCATTGCTGGTTCGCATTGGATAGACAAAGTACCAACGAGGGGAGGGAAGCTGGAAAGAATAGAACCCGGCGGTAAACCCAACAGAAGTTGCTATGCTTTCGGAATAAGCAACGAACTGGAGAAGGTAGCCGTGGCCTTCGGCACTGTCATCGAGCTGATGGGAATGGACGCTGAAGACGTAGATCTGATCTACGCTGGACCCAGACCGGCCGAACTACCAATTACAAATGAACCCTTGTCTTTCACTTTGGATGGTAAGAGAATTGCATTTGCGAGTCTCAACACAGGGGTTGGCGGGACCCCGCGAACCCCGGATATTTACTCGATCCCTACTAAGGGCGGGACACCGACCATGATTATCTCAAACGGCGACCAGCCGTGCTTCGGCAAGATGGTCTCTGAGTAGTTGCACGTGGCGTCACCTTGTCGGAGTCCTAAAGACTGGAGTTGGAGTTGATGTTGCCCCGTTTCCATTGACACCTTAACTTCATTGTGTGGAGAGGGTACACTGCGGTTGACACAAAGATACGAGCGAAAGGTGTCAACTCATGCCAGGAAAACGCTACGACCGCCAGTTTAAACTCGCCGCAGCCAGGCTCGTACTTGAAGGCGAAGCCCCCGTCGCTCAGATCTCAAGGGAACTCGAGATTCCTCTAAGCAGTTTGCGAAGGTGGGCAGCTGAGTTCGAGGAGCATGGCGAGGAAGCCTTCCCCGGAAACGGGAACCCCCGGCAGAACAAAGACTATGAGATCCTCAAGCTCAGGAAACGGATCGAAGAGCTTGAGATGGAAAACGAGATCCTAAAAAAATTCCGGGCCTTCTTGAAGCAAGAGAGACTGTCCGATTCAGGTTCATAAGTGAAAACCGGGACAGGTACAGCGTCAAGAAGGCCTGCAAGATCTTGAAGGTCACAAGGGGCGGCTACTACGCCTTCATCAAGCGGCCGAAGAGCAACGCCCAGATAGAGCGCGAGGTGCTCGAGGTCTTCGTCAAGCGCATCTTCGAGGAGCATGAGGGCAGATACGGATCAAACAGGATCTTAAAGGAGCTTGCCAGGGAGGATATCCACACGAGCAAGAAGCGTGTCGCGCGTATTGCGTAATTGCATCCAAGCTGGACAGTGAATTGCATTGAAGCTGGACACCGAATTGCAGGCAAGCTGGACACCCGATTGCATCCAAGGTGGACACTTTTTGCCCGAGATGCAATTGAGTGTCCACGTTCGATGCAATTCCTTCTCATGACCGCCGCGGCGGTCACCCCGGAAGCGTAGCTCTCGCCGGATAACCCCCCGAGGCTGACAATCCTCTTACCTTTGATCGAAGGAGGAGGAAATGCCAGCCAGGAGGTTACCCATGAGAAAGACTAAAGAGATTCTGAGGCTCGCACAAGAGACGGACCTGACCAATCGGCAGATAGCCCGCTCGGTCAAGGTGTCTCCCACCACGGTGGCGGACTGCATCAGGAGGGCTGAGGAGGCCGGCCTGGTGTGGCCCTTCGACGCAGGCGTCATTGATGACGGCGTCATCGAGCAACTCCTCTACCCTGAGGAGAGAACCGCTACCCGCCCGCTACCCGACATGAAGCGCCTGCACACGGAGCTCTCCCGCAAGGGCGTGACCCTCGCGCTGCTCTGGCATGAGTACGCCGAGGAGAATCCGGACGACCACTACTCCTACGCCCAGTTCACGCGGCACTACCGGGCCTGGGCGCAGAAGCTCGACATCCCCATGCGCCAGGTGCACAAGGCGGGCGAGAAGCTCTTCACCGACTTTGCCGGGCAGACCATCCCCATCGTGGATGCGGCAACCGGAGAGGTCACCGACGCGGAGATGTTCGTGGCAACAAACGGCTTCTCGAGCTACAGCTATGCCGAGGCTCTTCCCTCACAGGAGCTGGCCAACTGGATAGGCGCCCACGTGAGGGCCTTCGACTTCTTCGGGGGGACCCCTGAGATTCTGGTGTCGGACAACCTCAAGGCGGGTGTTACCCGCCCCTGCCGCTACGAGCCCGACCTCAACCCGACGTACGCCGACATGGCTGCCCACTACTCGTGCGCGGTCATCCCGGCTCGAGTGAAAAAGCCACGTGACAAGGCGAAGGTGGAGTCGGCCGTTCAGCAGGTGGAACGATGGGTGATCGCCCCCTTGAGAAACCGGACGTTCCACTCCATCCATGAGGCCAACCTGGCGATCGCCGAACGGGTCGAGTGGCTCAACAACCGGAAGATGGCCGGACTGGACGCCTCTCGGGCAGACCTCTTCCGGGAACACGACCTGCCGGCGCTCAAGGCCCTTCCCGCCAAGCCGTTCGAGTTCGCGACCTTGAAGAAGGCCAGGGTGAACATCGACTACCACGTTGCGCTCTACGGCAACTACTACTCGGTCTCCTACCGTCTGATCGGGGAGCAGGTGGAGGCGCGACTCACCCCCTCGACCGTCGAGATCTTCCACAAGGCCAAGCGCGTCGCCTCACACGCCAGAAGCTACGCGAAGGGGAAGTTCATCACCTGCAAGGAGCATATGCCGGCATCTCACCGGGCCCACCTGGAGTGGACCCCCTCGAGGATCATCTCCTGGGCTGAGGAGACGGGCCCCTCGACCGCGAGGCTGGTTGCCGAGATCATGAGCTCGAAACCGCACCCCGAGATGGGTTACCGCTCCTGCCTGGGGATCATCCGTCTTTCGGGCAAGTTCGGGCTCGATCGCGTCGAGGCCGCCTCAAGCCGCGCGCTTGCCTGCCGCGCCTGCTCCTACAGGAGCGTCAAATCCATCCTCTCGGCCGGCCTGGACCGGCTTTCAGACGATGGAGACGCCGACCGTCCCGCGATCCCGGCCCACGAGAACGTACGGGGTCCTGACTACTACAACTAAGGAGGACGAAATGCTTATCGAGCAGACCATCGAGAAAATGAACGCCATGAAGCTCTTCGGCATGAGAGACGCGCTTGCCGAGCAGCTGGAGCTTTCCTCGTATGACTCCCTTTCCTTCGAGGAGCGCGTGGGGATGCTCGTCGACCGGGAGTGGATCGACCGGGAGAACAGAAAGCTCGAGCGCCGCATGAAGGCCGCCAGGCTCAAGATCCCAGCTTCCGTGGAGGACGTCGACTACCGGGCGAGCCGCGGGCTGGACGCATCTCTCATGAGGTCTCTGGCCGACTGCCGCTGGGTGACCTCATACGCAAGCGTCCTAGTCGTAGGCCCGACAGGGACGGGCAAGACATACATCTCTTGTGCCCTGGCCGATGCTGCGCTTCGCAAGGGGTACTCAGCCCTCTACTTCCGGGCTCCCCGGCTCTTCAGCGCGCTGTTGATGGCCCGCGCCGACGGCTCGTGGCCCAGATTCCTTGCCAAACTTGAGAAAGCGGACGTCTTGGTCGTCGACGACTTCGGGCTCGCGCCCCTCACGGACGGCGAGAGGCGCCAGTTCCTCGAGGTCCTGGAGGATCGCCACGGGTCGAAGTCGACAATCGTTGCCTCCCAATTGCCCGTGGCCTCATGGCACGACGTGATCGGCGAACCCACCGTCGCCGACGCCATCCTCGACCGCCTGGTGCACAACGCGCACAGGATAGAGATGAAAGGCGCCTCCATGCGCAAGCAGAGGCCTGCCAAGGCAAAAGAGAAGGGGAAGGAAGAAGAGTGATGAGCCCGGCAAACTGCGCTCGCCTACGGCTCACTCCGTTTGCCGGGCTCAGGGACGGTGGTTGATCCAAGTGTCGTTGCGTAGGAGATTCAAGTCCCTGCTACTGGGACTTCGGGGACACCGGGTATGAGTACTTCCACTACCAGGCATCAGGAACGGAGGTGACCTACACCTACATGTCCTCGGGCACCTACACGGTCAGGATGCGGGTGAAGGACTCCAACCAGTGCACCACAATGGTCACGCGCCAGGTCACGGTGGCCGAGACCAGGCCGGACCTCCTTGTCACCTCAATCCTGACAGACCCGGCCACTCTACCTGAGCCCTGGACGCCCTCTCCGGTATCGTTCACGATCACCGTAACCAACCAGGGCGTGGGTCCAACCTCCGGCTCCTTCCTGGTGGGCCTCTACCTGGACGGCACCTACCTGGGCTCGGTCTCCTGCACGCAAGTCCTGGAGCCCGGGGCGAGCGCACAGCTAGAGCCCCACACCCTCACACTGGATAGCCTCAACCACGTGTTCAGCGCGAAGGCGGACGACAACGACCTGGTGGATGAGGCCGACGAGGCAAACAACTCGCTGTCACTCATGCTCACCATCGACTACCCGGACCTCACGATCTCCTCCCTCACCTACTCCCTCCCCTCTCCCCTTGAGGGGGAGGGCCAGGATGGGGGGGATACCTACCTCATCTCCTACGCCCACCTGATTACAGCAACGGCGAGGGTAACCAACCTCTCCAACGCGACCGGCCTCACCTTCTACCTTGTCTTCTACCTGGACGGACAGGCGTTTGCTTCCCGCTCAGTTGATGGGCTGGCCTCGGGCGAGCAAAGAGAAGTCACGGTGGACTTCCTCCCCGTATCAGGCGCCCACGTCTTGAGCGCGAGAGTGGACGCGGATCTGGGCCGGGTCGTTGAGGAGAACGAGGAGAACAACGAGGCGAGCCTCACCCTGCCCGAGCTCACCGTCCTCTTCCCCGATATCGAGATCCTCACCCTGAGCGCGAGCCCGGACTCCGGCCCCGTCCCTGTTGGAAGCCCCCTTTCCCTGCAAGCGCTCATCAGGAACGCGGGAGAGGGAAGCGTGCTCACCGGCTTCAACCTCTCCTTCTACCTGGACGGCTCCTTCGTGGGGAGCAGGAGGGTGGAAGAACTGGCATCGGGAGCGACCGCCCTTGTCACCCTCACCTGCCCGGCTTCGAGCGGGAACCATATCCTGAGGGTCGTCGCCGACGAGGAGGGCTTCCTCCCCGAGACGATTGAGGACAACAACGAGGCCTCGGTCTCCTTCGGACCGCTTTCCTTGCGTATGAGCGACCTTGTCATCGCCGGCTTCACCCTCACGCCGGACGCGGTGAACGCCGGGGACACGGTGCTTGCTCGCATCACGGTGACCAACCTGGGAGAGGCCGCCACGCTTGCGGGGTTCGACGTCCTGATCTCGCTGGACGGCATGCAGGTCGCGATCGCTCATGTCGGTTCCCTGCAGGCGGGCTCCACCACCACCGTGGAGCAGGCCTTCACCGCGAGCGTCGGCGAGGGGACCCACACGGTCACCGCCACGGTGGATGCCGCGGGGTTGATCGAGGAGAGGAACGAGACCAACAACCAGGCGAGCGCGACACTTGCCACAACCGGGGCCTGGACCCCGCCAGAGGCCGGCACCCTCACCTTGAGCCTCAACGCCTCCCAGGCGGCCTACTCCTATTCAGAGGCCATCACGGTATCCGGGAACGCTTACCTCGGCTCAGCGCCGCTCTCCGGCCTCCTGGTGAGCGTTTACTTCAGCTCTGAAGCGGCCTGCTGGAAGGCTTACGTCCGGACGGATGAGAACGGCCACTGGACCCTCTCGGTCCCGGTCTCCGAACTCATCCCACGTCTGCTTGAGGCGGGCCTCTCAGGCCCGCTCGACCAGGTCAATGTAACCGCGAGCGCCACGCACGAAGGCTCATCGGCCGAAACCCAGGCCGCCCTCTCTATCACCGGCCCCGACCCGGCTTCCCCGATTCTCATCCTCTCGCCCTCCGAGCTTCTCCTGGGCCTCAAGCCCGGGGACTTCAGGTGCATAGAGCTTCAAATCGCCAATGTAGGTAACACGTCAGTGAACCTCACCGCGATAAAGGGAATAGCGCTGCTGCCATGGATGAGCGTGGCGGTACCGGCCAAGATGGACCTGGCTCCGGGGGAGAGGATAGTAGTCAACCTGTACCTGGCACCACCATCCGAGATGACCCTGCCACGCTCATTCAGCGGTAACCTCAAGGTGGAGGGCACATACGGACCCGAGGGAGAAGAGCAGACGATCACAGCGGAACTACCCTTCACGGTGGAGCTCTCCAACCCGGACCTGGCCTACCTGGACTTCAACGTGTTCGGAATCGGGCAGAGCCCGCTTGAAGGAGCCACCGTCACCCTGCTGGACCTCCTCAGCTACGCGGCCTGGCAGACCGGGACCGACGCTACGGGAAGCGCCCTCTTCAGCGACATCCCAACGGGAGAGTACCTGTGGGTGGTGGCGCTGCAGGGATACGGGCACGCGCTGGGCAAGGTTGATCCGGGCAACCTTCAGTCAGGGACAACCATTGAGGTGAACCTGGCCCCTGAAATGCTTGATCTTCCCGAGACGCTGGCCGCCGCCTTCACGGTAAGCGCGAGCGCTAATGAGTGCTACGAGCGCGAGCCGGTGCTCGTTACCCTTCGGGTGTCATCGGGAATCACCCAACTGGAAGATGTCGCCAGCCACTTGAGGATCCTGGATACAAGCGGGCAGGACGTCACCAACCGCTTCGAGGTGATCTCGCTCAACCCGATAGCAGGAACCATTCCCCAGGATGGATACAGGACCGTCAACTTCCTGGCCATCCCCTACGGAAACACGGCGGGAGACTACACGCTCAAGGCTATATTCAACTACTCTGTGGAAGGCCTGGTGAAGTCAACCGGCCTGACCACCACCCTGCAGGTCAGGGGCCCACCCGCCCTGGCCATAACCTACTTCATCCCCCCGACCGTGGAGCTCGGCAAGAACTACCGCGCCGGCTTCGAGCTCACCAACTACGGCTCATCTGTCAGCGACCTCCGCATGGACTACTTCTACCTCCCCTTGAGGCTCTCCAACTGGAGCGTACCGGCAAGCTATCTTCTCTACGACGGGAGCATCGCGCTGGAGGAGGGAGGGCTTTCAGCAGGGCTGGGGACGCTGGAGAGCGGGGGCAGTACCAGGGGGTACGTGCACCTGGCGAGCTCGTTCGACACCTACCTGGACTGGGCCTATAGCTCCTTCTCGTATCAGTCCTCACTTGGTTTGCGCCTGAACTGCTACGCGCTCACGCTTGCCACCGGCTTCATATTCAAGGACCAGGTGTACCGGGCCGAGGAGCCGGAAGATGACCCGTCCCTCATCTCCACCTCCTGGGACTCGCTGCCCTCCTTCATCTACTCCTGGCTGGATGGTGAGTGCGTGCCGGTGGAGATCATCCTAGCCGACATCGCCAAGAAGCCGACCTTCCTGGACCCGACGCTGGAGCTGACCATTCCAGACAAAGACGGCTACGTGCTGATGCTCGTACCGGATTTCTGGCGTGGCTTCACAATGCTGGAAGCATCCAAGCACCAGGACTCCGAGACGATAGTGATCAACAAGGCGAACTACTGGCGCGATAGTACGTGCGTATACCTGCTGGACGATGCCTACAACTCGTACCATGTGCTGTTCGACAACGTCTTCCGCGTGGATGAGGCTAAATGCGGTTTCTTCGCGGGCCAGGCACAGGTCGCGAGTCTCCCCTACGCCTGGATGGTGGTCACTTGGCAGGAGCTGATCCCGCACCTGGCTCTTGAAGTCAGTTTTAAAAACGTGGACATCCACTTCGCGGCGCTAACGCACTGGCCGATGCATAGCGACAATCCATACGAATACGAAGTGAAGTGGCTTCATTTCGCTTCTTACCACGTGATGTGCGCCCTAATACCTGTAGTGCAGCCTGAGGGCGATATGGAACTCAGCAGTTATGTCTGCCAGGTTGACAGCAAGCTGGGCAAGGGAGACACCAGCGGTTTCGTAGTTACCGACAACCCGGCGATCGCGACTGGTGATGATGGCACCTTCGTGATTGTGTTCTCAGGCTACGATCCCGGCAGAGATGCCGCAGAGAACCACTTCTGCGGGCTATTCTGGTGCGATCCGGCGAGAGGCTACTGGGAGTACGACCACTTCCCGACCACAGACATGGTAACAGCAACAGCCGTAGCCTGGGATACTGAATGGGAGTGCTACCACATCGCGTTCCTAGCAGACAGAGCGCCAGACGGCACCTCCACGCTATGGCGCTACGCATGGAAGCGCAAGTCGGGCGCAATCTATACCGGGACGCCGATCACAGGCGTCTCCGGGCTGAGTCGCGACGCAATAGCCGTGGCTCTCAACGAGGATTTCAAATCAAGCAATACTGGCGCTAGAGTTGTATGGACTTATGAACGCTATGGGCAGGTGATTCTCGAAGGGATGGACCGCCACAGGAACCACCTATTCAGCCTAGTGATCGCGGAGAACGGACACGAACCTTCGGTGGCGGCGAGCATATGGCGCACCTGCATGGTGGCCTGGCATGAAGACGGCAGTGTTTATACCAGGATGGTTAATCTGACCGGTCTCGAGGACGACCCGGAGCCGATACTCGGGCCGGAGGTGCAGATCGGCGAGGGATCCAAGGCCAGGCTCGAGACATATAGGCGAGGGTACTTCGCGCTCGCCTTCCAGCGACAGGGAGCCCCATGGTGGGCGCTCTACGACTACCAGGGAACTCCACTCAGAGCTCCGGAACCCGTCAGGTCGGATATCTCGGGAATATGGCCGTCAATCGCGGGCTTCGACTGGTACAAGGGCCTGGTGGTTGTCTGGACCGGATGGAGCGGCAATCAGTACAGCGTCTACATCAAGTCAGTGTATGATAACGTAACCTGCCATGATATTCCGGGGTGGTACCCGGGGGATGGCCACGTACATTCGGCCAGGTCGAGCTTCGACCAGGACGATCAGCCGCATGCCGATGAGTACTGGTTTGACTCGAAGTACTACTACTCCTGGTTTGACGGGGTCTACAGCGACCAGATGTTCCACTCGTTCGTCGGTGCCAAGCTCCTCGCGCTGACGTTCGACAAAGACGGCGGGAGGAAGATCGCGTGCGGCGTCTTCGACCGAAACATTCTGGGCACGCTGATCCGCTTCCCCAACCCTCCGACACCCTACACCCAGTCGGAGGGTGCGAAACTGATGGGCCTTTCTTGGGTGATAATGACAGATCACGGCCCCATGCTCGGTTTGAAGTCCGATCTGATCTACGAAGAGGACGAGTTGGGAAGGCCAGCGTGGGAATGGGAGAAAGAATATGATTGTGATGATCTGACATCAGCAGGCGTATTCGTGATGATCTGCGGGGAGGAACTGGGGAGCGCGGCCGTGAATTGGGAAGGACATTATCTTGCCTACGGTATAACACAATACATCAAGGGCGGGATCCTTCCGGATGGACAGGATCCTCTCTATTACCTGCCTGGTCTCGAGTCCATAGGCCCGAACTACGAGTACTACTTCTTGCAGAGCCTGATGCAGCAGGAAGGGGCGTTCGCGTATATCCCGCACCCCTGCGGACCCCACAACGGGAACAGGTGGCACACGTGGGAGATATTCGGCTTCGGCGACCAGGCGGACATCTGGCCGTCTGAGCTGTCTTACGAGGACTGCAACGTAAAGGGCCTCGAAATCCTAAGCGACATCAACCAGGGAGTGAAGGAGAACCGGGATTGCTGGGACAATCTTCTTTCACTGGGTTGCAGGCTGTTCGGAATCGCCAACAGCGACGGTCACTGGTCGTTCTCGGAGCTGGTCAAGGCTGAGATTGGAAAGGTGGGGAGGAACAGGACGTTTGCTCAGTGTGATTGGCCGCCGACTCAAGACGACATCCTGAAGTCCTTGGCTGAGGGGCGAACATGTTTCTCCGACGGGATCGACCAGATGTACTACGTGCTCGACCTCGGTGAAGGAGTAAATCCCAGGACCTACAAACCAACAGAGGCGGTTCAGAAGACCGTACTGGAGAGCGGTACACCGACACTAATAATCACCTCGACGGCCCCCCTCAAGTACCTGCGGGTGTACTTCGGGATGGACGATTTCGAGACCTTCTACGACCTCGAGGGCGCCATCGATCCAACCACACACTCCTATGTCTATTCGATAGATATTAGCGATCTGGTTGGCCGCTTCGGCGCTTACTTCCGTGTGGAAGCAAGGACCATCGGCGGTACCCGGGTGTTCGCCCAGCCCATATGGGTGGAATCGGGCCCGAGGACAAGGCTCGTTGAAGACGACGGCCTGATGGCGGGGGCGGGAACCCCGCCGGGTAACTTGGTCCTTTACATCGCCGAGATCAGCAGGACCGCGACCCTCACGGGGCTCTCCCTCACATGCACCGATCTGATTGACGGCAACGGGAACCTCATCCCGGCCGGCGCTATCCGGTTCGAACACCAGATCGGCGGCATCGTCCCCGGCCTCACAAGACAGATCACCGTAATCGTAGACTCCGGGGGGGCATTCGCTGATGGTGACTACCGGGGAACCGTTACCGCGGAGGCGACTACCGAAACCGGCGAGGTTCTGACAACCTCGCTGGAGATCGTATACACAATAGACTCGATTGCCCCCGAGGCCCCGGTATTGACTCAGCCCGATGCCGTTGCTATCGGATATGCGCCGCTCGTGATAAGCGGCACTTCGGAGGCCTACTCCTGGTGCGACATCCTGGTCGACGGGCAGGTCTCGATCCGGACGCAGGCCGATTCCCGGGGGTTGTTCTCGGCGGCGGTTCCGCTGTCCAGAGGACCCCATGTCATCTCCGCGATTGCCACCGACGCCTGCGGAAACGTGAGTCCCGAGTCCGAACCCGTCGCTGTGATCAGCGAAGTGGACGGCCTGCCCCCCGTTTGCATAGTGGACCTGATAGGTGAGGCCCTGCCGAAGGAAGGCTGGTACTCCTCCGAGGTGACTGTGGTGATCTCCGCGACCGACACCGGGGAGGGGTCGTGCGTCTCGCGCATCAGCTACTCTCTCATTGGCGAGACCGCGACCCTGGACTATGCCGGGCCGATAACCATCAGCGGCGAGGGTGTGCACGTCCTGGTCTGCGAGGCAGCAGATGACAGCGGCAACGTGAGTGAAATGACAGCGGTGGTCATCGGCATCGATGCCGACATCCCGCAGGCCACGATCCTGGCGCCCCTGGACGGCGAGGAAACCACGGGCGACGTGGAAATTCAAGGCACGGCGCTGGACAGCCAGTTCGCGGCATACGAGCTCAGTTACTCTGAGGGTGTTGAACCCGTTCCGGATGCCTATTGGATACCCATCGCGTTCTCCCGGGTACTGGCCGCTGATGGTTCCCTGTCCGCGGTCTGGGATACTTCTTCGCTCGCGAGAGGGCTCTACACGATCAGGCTGGTGGTCACGGACCAGGGTGGAAGGACGTCCGAGACCAGGGTGACGATTGCTGCCGGGGTCCTGCCCCGGATCGAGGCGATCATCCCCCCGGCCGCCTGTATTGGCAGCGTGGTCACAATTGTGGGGAGCGCGTTCGGCGAAGCCGGAGCGGGCTCCTACGTATCCTTTGGCCAGGCGGTCGCTTCCAACTACGTAGCGTGGACGAATGGCGAAATACAAGCCGTGGTCCCGACGGGGCTCTCCGGCCAGGTACAGGTGCGTGTGACAACCGCGGCTGGGACTTCGGAGATGCGCACGTTCCTGGTGTTGCCATCTCTTGATTCGCTGGACCCCGAGATCGCTTGCGCGGGCGAGACCGTGCAGCTCGTTGGAACCGGTTTCGGGCCGGAACGCGGCGAGTCTTATGTCACGATCGGGGACATCGAAGTGGGCGAGTACATCGCCTGGAGCGACACGCTCATCACCGTCTCGGTGCCCCTCGGCATATCCGGTCATCAGCCGGTTGTCATCACCACCGAAGGCGGGGCCTCGGCCCCCAAAGATCTGATCATACTGAGGCGAACCGTCCTGGACATTAGCCAGCCCGAGGCGGTCCAGTATTCGGATACCGTCCAGGTGCTGGCCAGGCTCACCGATGAGCTCGGGGTCGGGCTTGCCGGGCTCTCGGTTGTGTTCACCCTGGAAGGACAGACATGTGTTGGGCAGACCGACGCTGAAGGATTCGCTATCGGAGTGTTCGAGGTCGGCCTGCCGGCGGGCGTCTACCAGGTCACCGCCTTCTTCGAGGGGGATGAGAGTTTCGCCGCCTCCGGTGGAGTGGTTGAGCTGGTGGTCACGACTGAGGGCGTATTGGTCGACTACACCGGTGACTATAGAGTTCGAGCAGGAGAGACGTTCGTCCTGCGAGCCTCTCTAATCGAGGAAGACACCGCATCGGGGAACCTCTCCTTTGCGTCGGTCGTCTTCGAGATATGGGACTGTGCGGGGGTCATGGTGCGCGAGGTCGAAGCAACGACAATCCAGACGGCGCCGGGCCACGGGTATGCCGAGACCATCACGGATCCCCTGCCGACAGGCCTCTACACCATCAGGGTAAGATTGGGCGAGAACGACTACTATTCCCAGAACCAGGTTTGTTCGGCCGACCTGGTCGTCTACGACCCGCTCTCGGGCTACGTACAGGGCGCCGGCCTGTGCCTGCTGGGAGGCATCAGGGTGTTCGACCTGCGGGTGCGGTACCACTCGGCCGATTCGGTTTCACCCACCGGGCATCTCAGGCTGACCGAGGTGCTCCGGCACGGACCACCCAGGGTAATAGTTGCCACGGATTTCGAGTACATGGTCATTCCCGAGGATGTCGATACGGCCTTCCTCGCGGGAGCCTGCACTATCAACGGTGCAGGTGGTTACACCTTCTACGTTGAAGCCCGTGACAGGGATTCGAGAATCATCGGATCGGCGGATGAGCTTTACATAAGGATCAAGAATTCTCAAGGGACAATCGTATACGAGTCGACGTGGGCGGTGAACGCAGGGATGATCCGGGTGAGGCACTGGTGAGACGAACCGATGACTTCTCGAGCAGACCGGCCCAGGAATCGAGTCGGCCCGATGCCGCGGTGCCGCCACAACAATACCACCCCGAGGCCGCATTCGCCGGAAGGAGACGCACCGGGTATCCGGCATCGGGCTTCAAGGGTTTCCTGCTGCTCGCCGGCGCGGTCATCGCGGCGCTTATCAGCGCCCTCCTGGTAACGCAGGTCGCTTGGAGCGTATCAAATGTAGGAAGCCTTTCAACGGTCTCTTTTGCCTGGTACTACCTGGTCGCCTTCATGGTGATGGCGCTTGCAGGGGCTGTGATCCCCTTCTTCCTCGGTTCGACTATCGAGAGGTATGGCTGGATCCTGGCCATCGCCTATGCGCCCACCTATCTCTATATCGTGCTTCCCTGGGTCCAGAGGAATATTACGGGGAAGGCGCCCATCTTCTGGGGAAGGCCCGTGCCCGAAGGGACGATCGTGACCATCGGGTTTCTCGCCATCGCAGCCGCCGTCGCCGGGGCGTTCATGGGTCCAATGAAGCTTCGGCTGGAAATGGACAGGCCGGTGTTCGCCCTGGTGCCAATCGCCCTTGTCTTCCTGGGACTTGCCGTCCTTTCGGGAACCACCCTCAAGCTGTCGCAGCCATATAAAGCAGAGGTGAAGGAATACCCGCAGTGGGGGTTTGAGATTGAGAAGCCCAACAACTGGGGTGGGCGCTCTTCGTTGATTTTTTCCGATGATCCGCTAAGAAAGTGGGCAGATGGACGCATTAGCCTTAATTCGTATTCCGGTCGAGGGCAACAGGGCCAGGTGGAGGTGTATGTCTATCGTGTGATGCCGTTTACTGGGGTACCTCTCGATACGTTTGAGAACCCAGATGCCGTATATGAGAGTCTAGAAGCGACACTCGAGGAAGTTGCGCGAGATCCAGAGAAGTACATGCATCTGAGAATCGCGGATTACACTTGGTATGGTACTTCAACCATCGATAACAATGACGCGATCAGGCTGAAGTTCACTCACGTGATTAACTATGATGATGATTGGCCTCATCCGATGAAGACGTCCAATTCGCCACATGGGGATATCATTGTCTACAAGAAGCCGTACCTCTACTGGATCGAGATGAACGTCGAGTCTCCCCTATATGAGCAGATCAAGGACTCCTTCAAGTTCATTCCTCAATCGTCAAAGCCGACGCAGTGAGCCTGGTTGCGTGATTTCATCGAAGCTGGACACCGAATTGCAGGCAAGCCGGACACCCGATTTCATCCATGGTGGACACTTTTCACCGATAGATGAAATTGAGTGTCCAGATTCGACGCAATTCCTTTGCCAGACCGCCTTGGCGGTATTACCCGGAGAGCGGCGACTGACCGGGTAACCCCTTAAAGGCCGACAATCCTCTTGCCTTTGCAAGCCCTCTTTCAAAGGAGGAGGAGATGCCGGCAAGGAGGTTGCCCAAGAGAAGGACGAAGGAGATCCTGAGGCTCAAGAGCGAGACGGAGCTGATCAGCGACAATTAGATTTGAGTTCGCGTTGACTCACTGATTTGGTTACCGAAACGAAGCCGTTGCCTCATAGCATTGTTACCCACGATTCTGAAGGAGGCACGGCATGCAGAAGAACATCAGCAAGGAATCAAGGCGCGAACTCACCGACGCGATCTGGGAGCGCTACCAGAAATCCTCGAAGACCGAGAAAGCACGGATTCTCGACGAGTTCATCTCCCTGACAGGTTATTACCGCAAGTAGGCAATACGGGTGCTGGGGTCAAACGGCGATCGATCAGAGACGGAGCGCCCGCCGGTTGGCAAGCGCGTCTATGACGAAGCCGTCAAGGTGGCTTTGATCGTCCTGTGGGAGGCATCAGACAGGATATGCGGCAAGCGGCTCAAGGCCGTCATTGCGCATTCCTGCGAAATTGGACACCAATTCCTGATGAACGTGGACACTTCCGGAGCGAAGCGACGCCGGGACCCTAACTGATTCCTGACTGTACAGTTTCGGCAGGCAGACATGACGTCTGTTATCGATGTGCCAACCCACTCTGTCTGCATTGCACCGAGGTGGAGGTCCGCTTCACGGCATGTACCCCATCACGCAGGAACCCCCCGGCCAGGAGCCCTGGTAGAGGAAGTACATAGGCCTCTCTATGACCACCGCTTCGTCCGATGTGGCCTTGATGGAGATGTTCCTGTCCGGTCCCACGGCGTCGTTCAGGCTCACGGTGTGCCTGGAGTGGGGGGATACGGTGTAGCCGGTCACCACGGGATCGGAGCCCTCGACCTGGATCTCGAAGGTGACGTGGGCGGGGTTGGCGCCCGGGTTCATGATGCAGGCCCACTCCTCGAATCCCGATATTGTCGTCCCCTCCGCGAAGTAGGCCTCATAACCCGGGGCGGGGGTCCCCACCACGTTGTGACCCCCGGGCCAGATTCCCCTGTAGTTGAAGTACATCACCCTCTCGGCGACTACGGGTTCGCTGGAGTCTGCCACCATGGAGAACTCGGCGTAGCCAATGTCTGCGAATGCGTCCACGGTGAGGCGGCTCATCGGGGACACGAGGTAATCGTTGTAGAGGACCTGACCGTCGGTAAGAAGGTAGAAGACCCTGACCGAAGCGGATGCCTCTCCGGGGTTCTGGAGGCACAGGTAGGTGGAGAACTCATCGGAGGTGTAGCCCTCGGCGAAGTACCAGTCCGCTTGAGGCGTGGTGGTGCCCACCACGTCGTCTCCACCAGTTATGGATCGGAAGTCGAAGTAGATGGGCCTCTCGGCGACCACCGCCCGGTCGCTGGAAAGCCTGGCGGAGACGTCCTGGCCGGGGGGAACGGTGTCGGCCACCATTACCGTGACCCGGGTGCGGGCCGGGACGGTGAAGTCCTGGAAGTAGTTGATGGGGCCTGAGCTCATGTACTCGACGTGGACGCCGGCTTGCGCGTCCTGGGGGTTCTGGACGCAGAGGTACTCGGTGAAGCCGGAGCGGGTGTTGCCTTCTGCGAAGTACCAGGTGGTGGAGGGGGAAGTGGCCCCGATGGCGCAGGAGCCGCCCTCCAGCGTCCCCTCGTAGGAGAAGTACATGGGGCGCTCGGCCACAACGGGCTTATCGGAGGAGACCCGGGCGCTCACGTCCCTGTCGGGGCCTATTGCCTCCCTTACCGCGAGCGTGGCGCGGGAGTGGCCGGGCACCTCCAGGTGCTGGTCCTGGTTGTAGCCGTCGGCCATCATGAAGGTGATGGTGACTTGGGCCTGGTCGTCACCCGGGTTCTGCAGGGTCAGCCACTCGTCGAACCCGGAGCGCGTGGTCCCTTCGGCGAAGTACCAGTTGTTGTTGGGGAGGGCGGAAGAGCCCCGCTTGGCGCTGTCGGCCGACGCGCCGGAGGGCGAGGTGACGAATACCAGCGTCGCTATCAGCGCCGCCGCCGTGACGATACGGATACTCCAGTGTCCCATGGCCGCTCCATCCCCGTTCCGAGTAGTCCAAGCCACCGGTCAATACTATTTGATCATTGCGGGATTGGGAAGGTGGCCATCCGGGCATACATCAGTGACGGAAGTGGGAAGACGCCCCCAGGGAATCCTGCTGGTCCCGGTTCGATGAGCGGTGATAGAATCTAGCCGGCGGCGCGGCAGGAAAGCATGATTCCTGGGAGGTGTCTCTTGAGCGCATCTGGTTTCGTTCGCGTTATGTCCGTTCTGCTCATAGCCGCCGTCATGCTCGGGCCTTCGGCGACCTCCGGTGCAACAATACCTTCGAAACCTTTCGTGGAGTACGAGCTTTCCAGCGGGGGTTGCGAGCCTTCGCGTATCGCCGCGGGCCCGGACGGCAACCTGTGGTTCACGGAATGGGATGGAAACAAGGTCGGGAGGATAACGCCCCAGGGAGTGGTGACCGAGTTCCCGCTGCCTACCCCGAACAGCCAGCCGTGGGGTATCTGCGCCGGGCCTGACGGCAACATGTGGTTCACGGAGTACAACCCTCACCAGATCGGAAAGATAACCCCGGCCGGCAACATCACGGAGTACATACCACCCTATGACATTGCCGGCCCCTGCGCGATATGCGCCGCCGTGGACGGCACCCTCTGGTACACGAACGTCGACGAGGGATTCGTTACCAAGATAAGGACCGACGGGACCATCGTAACGGCGATCACCACGGGCAGCGCCTGTATGGGGATCTGCACCGGACCGGATGGAAACATCTGGATAACTGACAGCATCGGTGTAATCAAGATGACCCCGGCCGGGCACATGCTCGACGTCTACACCCTTGCCGCCGGATGCGAATCCTGGGGTATCTGCCCGGGCCCCGACGGCAACCTGTGGTGCACCGACTCGAGCGGCCAGGGCAGGATCTTCAAGATTACGACGTCCGGGGCGGTGACGGAATACCCTGTGCCAACAACTCCCAGCCAGTTGATGGGAATCTGCCAGGGCTCCGACGGGAACCTGTGGTTCGCAAACGGGGTCGGCGAGATCGGGTGCATCACCCCCGGGGGAGACGTGACGGCGTACGAAGTGCCCACGTACAACAGCGGTCCCTGCGCCATTGCGGCCGGCCCGGACGGCAACCTGTGGTTCACCGAGCACAACGTGGGCAAGATCGGCCGGTTCCTGCTGGCCGGCTGGCCCTACGGCCACAACTGGACCGGCGGGCATGACGTAATTGGGGCCACCTCTCCCTCGTCGGAGTACTACTTCGCCGAGGGGACCTGCCGGCCCAACTTCGACCCATACATATGCATACAGAACCCGGACGCGGCGGACGCGGCCGTCACGATCACCTACATGAAAGGGGACGGCTCGACGGAGTCGCAGTCACTGACAGTGACCGGGAGATCGCGCTCCACGGTAAGGGTAAAGGATGAACTCGGAGAGGGTGATGATTCCGGCCATGATTTCAGCTCCAAGGTCGAGTGCACAAACGGTCGGGAGATAATCGCCGAGCGCCCCATGTACTTCAACTACGGGGGCGCATGGACCGGCGGGCATGACGTCATCGGGGCCACTTCGCCTTCCTCGGTCTATTACTTCGCCGAGGGGACCTGCCGACCCAATTTCGACCCTTACATCTGTATCCAGAACCCGGGCGCGGCCGACGCGGCCGTTGCGATCACATACATGAAGGGCGACGGCTCTACGGCATCCCAGAACCTTGTCGTGGGCGGCCAATCCCGCTCGACCGTCAAGGTCAAGGACACGCTGGGGGAGGGGGACGACCCGGCCCACGACTTCAGCTCGAAGGTCGAGTGCGCCGCCGGGCGCGAGATAATCGTCGAGAGGCCGATGTACTTCAACTACCAGGGCTACACGCAACTGAACTGGACCGGCGGGCACGACGTGATCGGGATCACCGCACCTGATTCAACATTCTACTTCGCGGAAGGCACCGCCCGTCCGCTCTTCGACCCGTACATCTGCGTACAGAACCCGGGCGGAGCCGACGCGGCCGTTACGATCACCTACATGAAAGGAGACGGCACGACGAGCACCCAGGACCTGTCGGTCAAGAAGCACTCGCGTTCGACCGTGAAGGTGAAGGACGTCCTGGGCGAGGGGGACGACCCGGCCCACGACTTCAGCTCCAAGGTCGAATGCACCAACGGCCAGGAGATAATCGCCGAGCGACCGATGTACTTCAACTACCAGGGCTATACGCAGTTGAACTGGACCGGCGGGCACGACGTCATCGGCGCAACGGCGCCGGCCTCGACGTTCTACTTCGCGGAAGGCACGGCCCGACCGTTCTTCGACCCCTACCTGTGTATCCAGAACCCCGGGGGTACCGACGCCGAGGTGACCATCACTTACATGAAGGGCGACGGCTCGACCGACACCCAGTCGCTTACGGTAAAGAAGCACTCGCGCTCCACGGTCAAGGTGAAGGACAGGCTCGGCGAGGGAAACGACCCGGCCCACGACTTCAGCTCGAAGGTCGAGTGCACCAACGGGCAGGAGATAATCGTCGAGCGACCGATGTACTTCAAGTACGGAGGGGACTGAGGTTGCTCGTGTCTGCGCCGGCATCGTCTACATCTGAAACGGAGCTCTGCACGTAGGAGCGGCATGGAGCAAGAACCATCTGTGGGTGATTTGATCACGATCGCTGCCGATGTCTTTATCGGCGACCAACCGGCATTCAAGCGAGGAGAGAAGGCTGTACTCTATGACATACGCCCCGACGCAACGCGACCACAATACCGCTACATAGTCTTCTCGAAGACCCTCGGTAATTGGTTGGCGTTGAGCAAGGATGAGCTGGAGTCAGGCGATTACCCGAACGATCTGTCAAGGCCTGAAGAGGTAGGCGATCCCCCGGGTGGCTCTCGAGGAGTGTCGAGACCATCCGACCCGGTTGAGAAGCTATTTGCGGGAACGGCAATAATCGAGATCCTCTTAGGTTCACTTGGCATCGTCTCCTTATTGATCGGTATTGTCAGGTTCATACAGTCACTCGGTATTATCCGCGAATCAGGCTTCTTCCCGAGTTCGAGCATCGACGATTACAGGACCATCTTTATCGTGGTATCCATCGCATTTGGGATATTCTCCATCATCCTTCTTGTTGCAGGCGTCAAGACCGTTCGTGGATACAGGAAGGTGACGATTCATATCGTCCTTGGTGCGATTATTGTCACATTCGCGGTGCTGGGCGTGATCGTGAATCTCATCAGGTCCAGAGATACCTCCTCCCTGGCGCTTGTGCTATTGATGAGGCTGCTTCCGGGAGGCCTCATCCTCGGACTCGGATTGAAGATAAGAACCATGAGTCGAGGCGAGAGAGCACCTGCATCTCTAGATGTATCATTATCGGACTAGCGGCCCCAGTCCTATTTGATGGACCCGATGTCCATTTGGGGTTAACAGAGGATACCTGCGGGTTCTTGCCCGATCATGCCCCTATAGGCATCCAGCGCCCGGATGACTGCCTGGCGGCGAAGAAGTCGACTGCCGAGGCCTCTTTGAGGTCCTCCAGGATTCCAACGGGGTTATCGCCCAGGAACAACCTATCCTTGACCCTACGGTATGACACCTGCTGTCAGGAACCCTGTTTATCCGCGGCGCTTCCTCTGTGTTGTATGAGGGTTCTTCATCAGGCCTTTGACGGCCGATCTATGCCCGAGTCGTGTTCATGATCTCGTCTATGCTCTCCAGCCTTTCCTCGAAAAGAATCCTGCGCTGATTACGAGTTCTCCCGAGTAAATCGGCGACCCGTGGCTCGACAAACATCATGTTGACCGCACTGATATCAAGGGAGCGCACTTCAGCAGCACCTGCATTCAACAGCTCGTAGGACTTCACAATTGCGCTTCTCAGGGCATCGGGTTCTCCTGTCTCTCTTATCGCCTCTGTGTCGGCGAGGAGGATGAACTCCCGGTCGATTTGCCATACCCTGCCTCTAAACGGAATGAGTTCGCGAAAGAACTCGCGGGGAGCGTACCTGAGCTCTTTCCGCATTTCTTCGCTCAAGGTTACCTGGTCGGCGTCGTCGAGGATGTTCCGGTCCAGGAATAACCTGGCAAGGAGCACCGCGACGATCGCTTCTGCCTCGTAGTAGGTGAACCCGGCTTCCAACTGATCTCCGGTGATTGCGATTCCACGTCCATCATCGCTATCGGTAACGTATGCCAATGGAATTGGTGGATCGAGCACGAAGATGGGCGGCTGTTCTATCCCTCTTCCTAAGCATAACGCCTCTAACGAGTCCTTATACCTTCTCAACTTGGCCGGATCGTATTCACCGGGGGAGAGCTCTCTCGCTTTACGAAGGTCGATCGCCCCGTGATTTGAACGGTATTTACCTAATATGGCCAATAACATGTAGCCCGCGATAATAGAGAGCAATGTAGCGAGCAGAACGAACACGATTGCTTTGAACAGAGGGTTGCCCATGATCGACGCGAAGAACAAGACGGGCATCGTACCGAGTAGTCCAGGCGCATGAACCCTGCAAGTCCTCCGAGGCCCCATCGTTACCGCGCCTTTGGCGTACCGCTCGAGATCGATTCTCATAGGGATGGACCTCCAGTGGCCTGCATCGAGAATACCATTAGGTGCACGGCAGGGATTCAAACGGTTCGCTGGTTGGCTCGGTGAGTTCGGATTCTACAGGCTTGCGCGCTGGCCAGGCCCTTCTGCGGGCTCCAACCGGGACTGCGTCCGCGCGCGATATGCGCTCCCTCGACCTGTGTTTAGAAGAGAAACCGAAACGAGCTAAGCATGTCATTTGGTCCTGGCGGGCTAGGAGTCCCGAACCTATCCCTTCTGCTTGAAAGGCCTCACCATATCCTCGTACTGCTATGGAGTTGCCCCGATGACGTCGTGACCTCCGGTCCAGACACCGGCGTAGTTGAAATACATGGGCCTCTCGACGATTATGCCGTGACCGTTCGTGCACCCCACCTTGGTCGAGAAATCGTGGGAGGTGTCGTCAGCCTGCCCAAGCTGGTCGGTGACCTTTACGGTGGAGCGGGAGTTCTTTTTCACGGTGAGGGTCTGGACGGCCGTGGTACCGTCCCCCTTCATGTAGGTTATCTCCACGTCGGCGTCTTCTATCCCGGGGTTCTGGATGCAGATGTAGGGGTCGAAGTTGGGGCGGCAGGTCCCCTCGGCGAAGTAGAAGACCGTCTTAGGCGACGAGGCCCCGATCACGTCGTGCCCTCCTGTCCAGTTCAGGTTCGTGTAACCCTGGTAGTTGAAGTACATCGGCCTCTCGGCGATGATGATCTGCCCGCTGGTGCACACCACCTTGCTGGAGAAGTCGTGGGCGGTATCGTCTCCTTCTCCCAGTGTGTCCTTGACCCGAACCGTGGAGCGCGAGTTCGGCGGCACCTCCAGCGTCTGGTCCGTGGTGGTACCGTCCCCCTTCATGGAGGTTATCTTCACAGAAGCGTCCGTAGCCCAGGTGTTCTGGATGCAGATGTAGGGGTCGAAACCGGGGCGGCAGGTCCCCTCGGCGAAGTAGAAGGTGGAGGGGTCCGGAGCAGCCGAGAAAACGAAAACCCCGTCCGACCCACCGGTATATAGCTTCGTTCCGTCAGAAGCGACGCTCGCGATCGAAGACTGGCCGGCTGTCGACCCGATGTCGGTCCAGGCGCTGCCGACCTCGCGTCTCAAGACGTGTCCGTCACTCCAGCCGGCGAACAGGCGGCTTCCACTCCACGCCATTGAGAACACGTGATGGCCCATGTTGGTGGGCGCGAGCTGGGACCAGTATTCACCGCCGTTATACCTGAGGATCAATCCGTCGTTGAGCCCGGCGAACAGGTGGCTGCCGTCCCAGACAAGGCTCAAGATGGACCCAGGTAATGGCCCCATGCCTGACCAGGAACCCGACTGAAATCGATATACTTGGCCGTCGTAACACCCGGCAAACACGTCGGTGCCGTTCCACTCGAGGGCCGCGACCTCCTTGCCGCTTGATGTGACCCCGGTGTCTGACCAGGCGGTGCCGCTACTGTATCGGTACACGTGGCCGTTGCCGCACCCCGCATAGAGCTTCGTCCCCGCCCAGGCGAGGGAATGGACGTTTCCACCCCCGGTGTTGCCTATGTCCGTCCAGGTAGTCCCACCGTCATAACGGAAGACATGTCCACCCGCACCCCCAGCGTAAAGCTTTGAGTCACTCCATTCCACGGCGGCGATGCTCGACGCCGTCGTAGCCCCGATATCGGTCCACGAGTTGCCGCTGTTGTAGCGGTACACGTGTCCATCACTGCAGCCGGCGAAGAGGCGCGTACCGTTCCAGCATAGGTTGTTTGCGGTACTGCCGGCTCCAGGCCAGGTATTGACCCAGGAACCACCACTGTAACGGCCGACGTACCCGCTGTCACAACCCGCGAATACCTCCGTCCCATTCCAGACCAGCGCTTTGACTTGCTGACCGGGTGCGCTCACAAGACCGGTATCCGTCCATGAGCCGGAGCTGTACTGGTACACGTGACCGTTGATGGCTCCGGCATATATCTGGGTACTGCTGCACGCCAGGTCCGTGATCAGCGAGCCCCCGGTGTCGCAACCCATGTCGGTCCAGGTGGTCCCGCCGTCATATCGCACGACCTGACCGACCCCGGTGCCTCCGTAGAGGTTGGCGCCGTCCCATGCCATGCGCCGGACCCCGTTGCCCTGGATATCGGTCCAACTGGACCCGCCCTCGTAGTGGTAGACGTGGGTATCGTTGGAGGCCATGTACAGATCGCCGCCCGCCCATATCAGGTCGATGGCTTCGTTGTTGTCAGGGCGTCCGACATCTGACCATGTGGTGCCGCCGCTGTACCTGTAGACCCGCCCGTCCTGACACCCGGCGTATAGCTCAGTTCCTGTCCAGGCCAGGCACATCGGATAGGTGACGACGGAAGCCTCTGGCCTCCCGCAGTCGGTCCATGCCGCAGTAGCGGTGCGTCTGTAGACGCGTCCATCGGCACACCCTGCAAATAGACTGGTGCCGTTCCACATCAGTGTGTTGCCAGATCCTGGGGGTTTCCCTGTGTCGGTCCAAGAGGTACCACCGTCGTAACGATATATATGGTTGTCCTGGGTGCACAACGCATAGACATTTGCGCCGTCCCACACGAGAGTCCGTACCTGTCCGCCGCCCATTCCGATATGAGTGCCGGTAGCGGTGACAGACGGTTGAGTCGATCCCGTAGCCAATGAAGGCATGGCTATGATTGCTACGACAATGCCCGCGATGAACCTCGGTTTCATTGTGTCCTCCCTACCATACGCCTTTCGCGGTCCGGAACGTATCTCAAGGACTGAATACCCACGCCGAATGACTGTGGTAAGGTTCGGATTCTCTGCCGCATATTCCCCCCACGTAACCACTCGGACGAGCGCCGGAGCGCCCGCAGACTGATCTCATCCCTGCTTGATCAGTTTATAGGATTAATCACACAGATTAAAGGTGTGTTAGATGCTTTGCTGAAAAGCCGTGGAAGCCTGATAGAGTCTTCTGCTTGAGTATGCGCTGTTAGACCGGTGTTAGATACAGATCCTCAATTAGTCGACGCCATTGGGTCTTTTTGAGCCATAGTCTTGGTGCGCTATCTTCCGTCAATTGATAGCATACAGAACGAAGGGCAACGCCGGGTTTCCGGATAGCGGAAACCGGGGGCTTTCCAGGCCGGGATCGGCAACGGTAGCGCCTTGATTATTTGCGGTATGACTGCAATAATATTGCATTAGTACCGCAATATCTGTGGAGAGCCAATGGTGGAGAGCGGCGGAATTCGATCTGGTAGACCTTACGTCATTGAGGATTATCGCCCCCGGGAGATCGCCGGGGCGCTGAGTCGGCTGCTCGGTTTGATGCCCGTCGTGGTCCTGACCGGGATGCGACAGGTCGGAAAGAGCACCCTCCTCGTCAATGAACCGTTGCTCTCCGACAGGGACTACTTCACGCTCGACAATCCCGTCACCCAGGCCGCCCTGCGTGAGAGCCCTGACACGGAACTGGCCGCCTTCGATCGGCTGACTATAGACGAGGCCCAGAGGGAAGAAGGACTTTTCCTTGCGATCAGGCGGGCGCTCGCCTCAAGAGAGACGCCGGGCCGCTTCCTCGTGTCCGGATCCGCGAGTCTGCCTCTAAGGAAGGGCACCGCGGAGACTCTCGCGGGGAAAGCCGTATATCGCCGGATGTTGCCAATGACACGACGTGAGATCTCCGGCAGGACCGAGCGGGAACCGTTCCTGCTCGACTTCATCCGCAAGCCCCGCCGGGTGAAGAACCGCGACGTGGTGCCGCTGACAAACGATGAAGTCCTGCGCGGCGGAATGCCCCGCGTTGCGCTCTCATCCGCGGAGGTGGGCGAGGTGTGGCTCGAGGGGTATGAGCAGACATACCTCGAGCGGGATATCCTGTACCTGTCGAGGATAGAAAACATGGTTGGGTTTAAGATCATGCTCAGGCTTCTCGCGGCGAGGAGCGGCCAGATACTGAACCTGAACCAGGTGGCCAGGGACGCCGAACTACCTCACAACACCGCCAAGCACTACCTGGGTTTGCTGGAGGAACTGTTCGTCGTTCAGAGGATTCAGCCCTATACGCGCAGTCTGCGGAGCGGCATCAGGAAGTCGCCGAAGCTGTTCGTCTCCGATTCGGGAATTGCCTGCTCGCTCGCCGGCTGCCGGGACCTCTCGGAGCACCCTCTGAGGGGCTTCATGTACGAAACCTATGTGTTTCAGAACCTCACGGCTATCCTGGAGGCGCACTCGTCCGGCTGGGGCATCGGCTACTGGAGGGTTGACGAAACTCGCGAGGTGGACCTCGTACTCGACACCAGGGAACAGGTTGTGGGAATCGAGATCAAGGCGGGCGAGATCCCGCAGAAGAAAGACATCAGGTCGCTGCGCGCTTTCATGGAGGCGACTCCTGAATGCGATCTCTGCATCCTGGGATACAACGGTGTCGATATCGCGACGCTAGGCGAGGGAATCTGGGCCTTACCGCTCGACCTGCTGCTGCAGTAGTCCGCTACACCGCCACAACTCTACATTGTGAAGTAAGGATCACCCTGAGCGTCCGTCGTTGCCATCTGGTGCCCAAAACGGAGTGGTGGGCCAGGCAGGTCTCGAACCTGCGACACCCGGATTAAAAGTCCGGTGCTCTGCCAACTGAGCTACTGGCCCGTGCTCGGTGACAGTTGGTAGTTTACCGCAATGTCGGCATAGACCACCGCGGACTGAAGTCCGCGCTCGATGGAGTTGCTGGGCCGGGACTTCCGTTCAGTCCCGGTAAGAGGGACTATGGCGGCGGGCAGTAGGCCCCACTTGACACCACGGGAGACCGCCCCGGTCAATACCTATCATCCTCCGTGTGGATGGAAGAGAGGGTTTTCTTCAACGCGGGCAGTTCCTGCTGGAGGATTTCCCAGATGATCTCGAGATCGACATCGAAATAGTCGTGAACGATGCGGTTTCGCAGCCCAACGATCCGACGCCATTCGACTTCAGGGTGCACGGACTTGAAGGGTTCGGGAATCCGGTTGGCGGCTTCGCCCATGATCTCCAGGTTTCGCGCCACAGAATCGATGGTCTTCTCATCACTCACGAAGGCGTCGTGGTCAAGTCCCGCAGTGTAGCGCTCTATCTTTTCAGTGGCTTCGATGATGTCGGCAATCAACAGGTGAATCGGCCTACGGGACATCGATGAGATCCCTTTCGATGACTTCCCAATTCCGTGGCTTGATCGCCCTTCGGGAGACCAATTCGGTAGGAACACCGAGCATGGCTTCGATCTCTTCGGCCAGATCCACGAACCTCAAACCAATGGAGGGGTCAACCTCCACGAGTATGTCCACGTCGCTGTCCTCTCTCTGGTCCCCCCTGGCATACGAACCGAAGACGGCCAGGCGCTGGATGCCAAAGCGCCGGGCGAGGTCCGGTTTCGCCCCCTCGAGCAGCTTGATGATCTCGTCTGTGCTCTTCATGCCTCTCGCCCTCCTCCTACCACTAGAATAACCATTGCCTGTCTTGTTTGAAAGCCAACGGGCGGGACGGGTCGGGGGAAGTAACTCCCCCGAGCTATTCAAGCGCCAGCCATCGTGTGTGACAGCGGCCGCCATGCCCTTGGGGATGAGCTACGCGGTCGAGGGACAGATCACGGGCAATGAAGAGTTCGGTGGCACCCGGATAATCCGCCTGGAACCACGCTCAAGGTATGGAACGTCTCAGCGGTCGCTGGCCCAGCGGATC
This sequence comes from Actinomycetota bacterium, assembly GCA_043807425.1. Taxonomy (GTDB): domain Bacteria; phylum Actinomycetota; class Geothermincolia; order Fen-727; family Anoxymicrobiaceae; genus JAHJCO01. The sequence continues at coordinate 16,435 of JAZDFZ010000031.1, read as the reverse complement.
ATCCAGTGCGCCGGCCTGCCCAGCAGGTCGCGGTAGAGTCGCGGTGACAGGCGCTTGACGAAGTAGAGGAGCCGGACCAGCGGTGTGTGGACCACCACCGGCCTGTTCTTCTTCGCGCCGCGGACGGCGGCGGCGGCCAGCTTCTCAGGCGTCGTGAACACGAGCGGCTTGAAGTAACGGATCAGGCTGTCCACCCTGTCCCGGCGGTAGCCGTCGGTCACCAGGTTCTCGGCCATAGGGGTCCAGGTCAGGCCCGGGCACACCGCGGTCACACCGATACCGTACGGCGCCAGCTCGATGCCGGTCACCTCCGAGAACCCGACCAGCCCGAACTTGGAGGTGCTGTACGCGGCCGAGCCCGGGATGGCGAACAGGCCGTCCGCCGAGGCTATGTTGATGATGTGACCGCCGCGCTTCTTGAGCGCAGGCAGGAACGCCCAGAAGGTATTGAGCGGGCCCCACAGGTTCACGTCGATCACTTTTTCGAATTCGGCACGGGACGTGGTCTCCGCTTCGGCCAGCAGGAAAACGCCCGCGCAGTTGACCAGCACCTGGGGGCTGACCTCGGCGGCCAGCGCCTCGACCTGCTGCTGGTCGGTGACGTCCACCACGTGGGTCGTGGCCCTTCTGCCCAGTGATTCGACCTCAGCCTTGACTCTTTCCAGGCCTTCCGGGTTGAGGTCCACCAGAGCCAGGTCGCACCCTTCCCTCGCCAGGTTCAGGGCGATGCAGCGTCCGATCCCGCTGGCCCCGCCGGTAACCAGCGCAGTCATTCCTCCGAAGTCGCGCAACGTCTCCTCCTCTCGGTCGGCGCCTCTAGGCCAGCGCCGCGGCGGTCAGGTCCTGCAGCATGAGCTCCTTGCAGCCGAAGAAGCACTGCGCCTGCTTCGCGTCCCGCATGCGCTTCTCCTGCCCGCAGTCGTGGCAGTAGCCGTAGCCGCCCAGCACCTGGACGCCGTCGGTGGTCGCGCGCGCCGCCATCTCGCCGGCCAGGAGCTGTACCGCCAGGCCCAGGCTCCCGCCGTCCGCGCCCCCGTCCCTGCAGGCGCTCCTGAACAGCTCGCGCGAGGCAAGGGCCTCCGCGCGAATGCGACCCAGCTCCGCTCTCATCTGCTCGTGGTCGATTATAAGCTTGTACCCCTGGTAGCGCCCACGGCAGTATTCGAGCCCCTCTTTGAGGCTGCCGGCCGTTATCCCCGCGCTGATGGCGGCGGCCGGGCCCCTCATCAGGCCAACCGATCCGACGTAGGCGTCCAGCGCCGCTGTGCCGCTCGCCACCAGGGTCGCCGGCGCCGAGTCGAGGGAGATGTCGCAGAGGGGACAGGCCCTCAAGCCCAGCGTGAGCAGTGGCTCGGAGAGGCGGACCTCCTCTCCCACCGGTACCAGGAACAGCGCGGTCCCGTCCCCGGTCGAAGCGGGGAGCAGCAGCGAGGCGGCAACCGGTCCCAGCGCCACGTCCTCGCACGAGCCCGAAAGGAGCCAGCCGTCCGGGCCCTCCGCGGCGCTCAGGCCGCCGGCGAGGTCCAGCGGGTCGTCGTACACGGTCGAAGCGATGAGGCCCTCAGCGGCCGCCAGGTCCGCGCGCCCCGCGGCGCACAGGACGCTGTGCGCGAACGCCTGGCAGAAAAACACCGCCGCCACGGAGGCGTCGACGCGTGACAGCTCGTAGAGCACCTCCGCCAGCGCGGCAGGGCACTCGCCCGGTCCGCCGGCATCCTCCGGGACCAGCAGCGACAGGAAGCCGACCTCCCCTGCCCTGGCGTAGAGCGGCTCCCTGAACCCGGTGTCCGGGTAGAGGTCATCCTCGGGGACGGCCTCCCGTATCTCCTTCTCGGCGAACTCCCTGACCATGCATGCAATGTCCTCGTACTCACCAGCCATCGGTATCACTCCCTGTCGAAGACGTGGATCGAGGGATCCATCTTTGCCACGAACCTCTGGAAGAAGCTCAGCCGGTTCAGCTCGTTGGTGCCCTCGTAGATCTGCACCAGCTTGGCGTCCCGGAAGATCTTCTCGAGGCACCTGTCGTGCCTCAGGCCGGCCTTGCCGGCGAGGTCCAGGGCCAGGGCGGCGTTGATCATCGCCGCGTCGCTGCACTTGACCTTGGCCACCGAGCCGTAGCCCGCCTCCATCGGCACGTTCACGGACTTCATCGCCAGGACCCGGTCCAGCAGCGCAGCTACACGGTCCTCGTCGTCGGTGAAGCGCTTGGCGACCTCCGTGTCCATGGCGCGGTCGGCGAGCTGCTTGAGGCGGTACCCGCCCCTCACCATCGGTACCGACTTGCCCGTACCCCATGCCAGGTCGCAGTAGCCGGCCTCCGTGTAGGTCGCGCGCGCCGTGTGCACGTTCATCATCATCTCGGAGAGGATCACCTGCGCCCACTGGTGCTGGATGATCGGCTTCCCCCTCATTGTGTGCGTCATCGCCAGGTCGCGCGCCTTCTCGTAGGCGCCCCTCGCGATCCCGGTAGAGATGGCTCCAACGCAGATGCGGGTCGGCCCCATGATGTCCAGGACCTTGGCCAGCCCCCCGACCGGCATCACCCGGTGAGACTCGGGCACGAAGACGTCCTCGTAGACCATCACCGTGGCCGGGCAGGCCTTCTGGCCCATCTTGTGCTCGTCCCTGTCCACGTGGAAGCCCTTCGCCGAGGCGGGGACAACGAAAGCGGTCAGGGTCTCGAGCTTCCGGGTGCGGTCGGTGGGCGCTATCACCAGGCTGTAGCCCGAGACGCTGCCGTTGCTGATGAAGACCTTAGTGCCGTTGAGCCTGTACCCGCCGGGCACGGGTGTCGCCTCGCTCTGTATCTTGGCGCCCGGGATGAGCTCGGCCTCGCCGTGGTCGGAGCCCACCAGCGGCTCGGTGAGCGACAGCGACATGATGACCGGCCGCTCGCTGCACTCGGTGGCCGTGATCTCGCGGCATACCTTCTCCCACGTCCGCAGCTTCATCGACGCGTAGAGCGGCAGGTAGCCCAGGTAGTGCGCGCCCACCAGGTTGCCGAAGCCGGCGCACACCGAGCAGAGCTCCTCCCAGATGACCGCGCTGGCGAACAGCGGCAGGCCCGCCCCGCCGTACCTCTTGGGGATGAGCAGCGAGAACATCCCCGCTCGTCCCGCCAGCCTGACCAGCTCCCACACCGGCTCCAGGTCCTCCGGGTCTCTCTGCAGCGCCCGATCCACCTCGAGGACCAGGGGGGCGGCCTCCTCCCTTGCAAGGCGCCTGGCCCGCTCCAGCGCCCGCTCCATCTCGTGGAAGTACTTCGGGTCGATGTGCTTGAGCATGTTCATGCCCTGGAACATCTCGGAGAGCGGCGGCGCGTCAACGCGCTCCAACTTCCTGCGGTAGGCCTCGTTGCTCGCGTTCGGTGTCGCGGGTGCCGCCCGCGCGGCCTCGCGCTCGCGGTCCGTGGTGATGGTGGTCTCCATCTAGTACCTCCTGATCTGCCGCCAGCGCGCCAGCTTCTCGCCCCAGTCGAAGCTCTCGATGCCGTCGGGCATGTTGTAGAAGATGTCGGTCTTCCAGAACGCGTGGGGCAGGAACCGCGCCACGTTCCAGGTCCGGGCCGCAACCCTTCCCAGCAGGATGTCGTTGTCCCATACCCCGTGGGCCAGCAGCTCCACGGAGCGGACGGGGACCTCGCCCAGTGGGTCGTACGGCGAGGAGGTTATGCGGATGTCGCCCGGCCCCTTCATCATTCCCTCGCGGGGCCTGAACAGGGTCACCAGCCGGATCATCCGCGGCACGTAGTAGAAGCCCATCAGGTCGGGCCGGAAGGTGTAGTTGAAAAGGAACGAGACCATGTTGAGCGCCTGCTTGCCGTCCAGGTCGGTCACCGCGGGCACGTAGCGGGTGTAGTCGGCCAGCGAGGCCGGCTCGGCCAGCTCGCAGGAGAGGTTCATTATCTCGTGCCCCTTGCGCACCACCCGGCCGGTCATCCTCTCTCCGTCGCGAGTGAGAGATATCTCCTCGGCGATCTTCTTGGGGAACCCGACCAGCTCGCGGCCGCCCACCATCGCCATGTCGTCGGTGACCGGCATGGACAGGCAGTAGCCCCCCAGCTCCCCCTTGTATGTCGCGAGCACGATGAGGCCGCCCTCGTTGTAGGTGAGCCCGAAGTTGGTCTCCGGGTACTGAGCCACGAAGGCGAACACCAGCGGCTCGGTGTGCGGCTTCAGGGGTTTCGGCAGGATCTTTCTCACCACCTCGGGGTCGGTGCGGTAGAGGCCCAGGATCATCTCCGCGCCGATGAACTTGACCACGAGCTCTCTTCTGGCCAGCGAGACCAGCTCCGAGCGGTCCATGGAATAGATCATTGCTCGAGCCCTCCTTCCTCTTTCGCGCCTTGCGGCGTCATGATTCCGTGCCTGGCAACCGACATGAACTGCTCGACCACGTTCCCGATGTCGACCTCTTTTCCCGGCAGGATGTACTCGACAGAGGCCCCGAACACCGCCCCGACCGTGACCGCCGAGCCCAGCCTCGGGTCGATGTCCGTCCCGAGACCAGAGGCCGCCAGGGCGGCGAAGATGCGGGCGACCTGCTCGAGGAACATGTCCAGCAACTCCTGGCCCCGTTCCACGAACCGGTCGTCTATGGGGACCACGCGGCGGAAGATGACCGCCGCAGTCTCGCTGTTCTCCACGTAGAACTCGAATATGCGCCTCAGGGCCTCGGCGACCGCGTCCATGGCGTCGGTCTGCGACATGGGAGACGTGGTGGGGAAGAGCTCGTTGATGGAGCCCCACGCCTTCGCCAGCTCGACGAGGAAGTCGGTGACGATGAGGTTGTAGACCTCCTCCTTGTTCTTGAAGTAGCGGTAGAAGGTGGCGCTCGAGGCCCCGGCACGTCCGGCTATGTCGCGGACGGTGGCATCCCCCGGACCCTTTTCCTTGAAGACCTCCACCGCCGCGTGGATGAGCTCCCCGCGCTTGGCGGCGCTCAGTGTGCGGGCCATCGAGGTACCTCCAGTAGTCTAAACGAAACATCTTGTTTTCGTTATGAAAGCGATACTAGAGGTTTTCGTTATGGATGTCAAGAGTGTGTTTGTATCGCAATATTGCATAAGTGCCTGGCACCTCTGCAACTTCCGGTAGAGTACTGTAACAGTGCCTGACCCTTATGCAACTGCGGGTTCGTGGTACCCTATTTGGCAACCCGAAAGGAAGCGATGGACGAGCCGACCAAGACATCCGAACCGGGCAGCCCCGAGGAGCCCCGCGGCCTTCGAGAGCGGCTGACGGCCATGCGCAAGACGCTGCTGGGAGCGTTCGGCATCATGATGGTGGCCTCGACCCTGGCGGCCGCGCTCAACTACATCTTCAGCATAGTCATGACCGGCATTCTCGGCGGCAAGGGCGAGTTCTCCAGCTTCAACTCCCTGAACTCGCTGTTCCTGATCGTGGTGATGGGCGCGGCCTCGGTCCAGACCGTGGTCACCAAGTACGTCGCCGAGTTCGACGCCCTGGGGCAGGAGCAGAACATCCGGCACCTGTCGCGCAGCTTCTCCCGGTGGCTGCTCATCATCGGCGGCGTGGTCGTGGTGGTCAGCTTCGCGGTCGCCTGGCCGCTTGCCGGGGCGCTGAACCTGAGCAGCCCGGTGTTCATCATCATCCTGGGGACATCCATCGCGGCCGCGTTCTACATCACCTTCCCCTACGGGCTGCTGCAGGGCCAGCAGCGGTTCATCGGACTGGGGGCCGCCGCGATGGCCACCGCCCTCCTGCGTATCGTCTGCGGCGTTGTGCTGGTAGCCATAGGGCTCGGCGTCTACGGGGCGCTCGGCGCGGGCACGGTGAGCGCGGTCCTGGTGGCGCTGGTCGTCGTCTACTACTACCGGGACATGTTCCGCGGCAAGACCGAGCCCGTGGGGGACTTCCACCCCTCCTCGGCGCTGTGGTCGCTGGTGCCCGTGGCGGCGGCGATATTCCTGGTCATCCTGATGACCCAGATAGACGTGGTCCTGGTAAGGGCTTTCTGGGGCCTGAAGAGCCCGGTCACCGCCGACCGCTACTCGTACGCGGCGCTGGCCGGCAAGGCCGCGCTCTTCTTCCCGGAGGGGATAAGCATAGTGATGTTCCCCAGGGTGAGCGAGCTGCGCGCCAAGGGCCGGCCGACGCGCAGGGTCCTGGTCTGGAGCATGGCGGCCGCCCTGGTGCTGGTCGGGGCGGTGGTCGGGTTCTACGCGCTGTTCCCAGGCTTCACGGCCGACTTCTTCACGGCGGGCAAGCACGGCCGTGAGCTGGCCGCGATACCGAGCATCCTCGGCATCAACTTCGTGGTCCTCTTCGGCGCGGTCATGGCCATCTTCGCCCTGGTCAAGCTGCTCGCCTTCTACCACCTGGCGATGAACCGCCGGCTATTCATCGTGTTCCTGGCAGCGGGGGCGGTGGCCGAGGTCGTGGGTATCGCGCTCTTCCACGATACGCTGGGGCAGATACTCGTGGTGATGCTGGTGGTGGGGGCTGCGCTCCTTGTCATCAACCTTGCCCTGGCGGTCGAGGAGAAACCGGGCCCACCGGGCGAGGCGGCCCCGCAGGAGATCGAGGAGACAACGATAGCCGCTTCGATCCCGTTATAGATAGTGAAGGGCCCGGAGGCCCCGTTTTGTGGCGCAAGCCGGGGGCTCCGAGCCCACATTATTGGCGGCATTAGGGCCTTTTTTCCGTATACATGGGGATTCAGGAAACCCTCGACAGTGTCGAATAAGTATTAGAGGTGCCGGGAGGTAGGAGGACACTTGCCAGACGATGATATTCCCATGTCCGGTGAGATGAAGTTCGTCGGTCCCATGGACCGCGCCCGCAGGCGCAACGACACGGTCGTGATGGGTGCCGTCCAGCGCAGGCTGGAGGCGCTCTACCCCTACATGAAGGGCCACTGGCAGAGGGTCGCCTTCGAGGCCGGGGCAATGGGCGAGGAGCTGGAGATGAACCAGGAGACCCTGGAGCAGCTCCGCATCTGCGCCTACCTCATGGACATCGGGATGATCGACGAGTCCATCCATCGCCTCATCGCCAACTGCACCGAGTCCGGCACCGACTACATGCAGAACGCCGACGTCCGGCGCGCCGTAGAGCGCCACCCCGTGCTGGGCTCCCGCAAGCTGGAGGAGCTCGGGTTCCCCAGGCCGATAATCCAGGGGATCCGGCACCACCACGAGTGGTACAACGGCTGGGGGTACCCGGACGGGCTCTCCGGGGTATCGATTCCGTTGATGGCCCGCATCCTGACCGTCGCCGACGCCTTCGTGTCCATCACCTCCGACCGGCCCTTCCGCTCGGGCTGCACGCCCGCCGAGGCCCTGGAGGAGATAGTCGGCTACGCGGGGGTCCAGTTCGACTCCTGGGTCGTTCCCGCCCTGGAGAAGATAGTCACCCAGAAGGCGCACGCCAACGAATCCCTCATCGACCGCACCCTCGACCTCGCCCTGGAGGACCTGGAAGGGTAGCTCCGGCGGGACGCCTCATCTGAAAGAAAACCTCAAACCATTTCTTTCACGGGCTTACCTTCAATGAAAGATTTGGTCTGAGGTGTTTTTGCACGGTTGCGTTATGATATTGAGCGTCTTGCCGCGAACGGAACGACCGGACGGAGGAGGAAGGCGGATGTTTAACGGGATCTTCCACATCCCGGAGCCGAAGAACGAGCGCGTGCTCGACTACGCGCCGGGAAGCAAGGAGCGCGCGGAGCTGCAGGCGTGCCTGCAGGACATGATCGACAACCCCATCGAGGTCCCCAGCATAATCGGCGGGCGGGAGGTGGAGTCCGGCGACCTGGTGGAGATGCGACCGCCGCACGACCTGGGGAGCACCCTGGGCAGATACCACCGCGCCGGGCCGCGCGAGGCAGAGATGGCCATCGACGCGGCGAACGAGGCCAAGGTCGACTGGAGCGAGGTCGTGTGGTCGTCGCGCGCCACCGTGTTCCTCAAGGCCGCCGAGCTGCTCGCCGGTAAGTACCGCCAGACCGTTAACGCCGCGACCATGCTTGCCATGAGCAAGACCTGCCACCAGGCCGAGATAGACGCCGCCTGCGAGCTCATCGACTTCTGGCGCTTCAACCCCTACTTCATGACCGAGGTCTACGACGACCAGCCCATGTCGGTGAAGGGCGTGCTCAACTACATGGAGCACCGCCCGCTGGAGGGTTTCGTCTTCGCCATCACGCCGTTCAACTTCACCTCCATCGCGGGGAACCTGCCCACCGCGCCCGCCCTGATGGGCAACGCCGTCATCTGGAAGCCCGCCTCCACGGCGGTGCTGCCCGCCTACTACGTGATGAAGGTGCTCGAGGAGGCCGGGATGCCCGACGGCGTGATCAACCTGGTCCCCGGGCCGGGCCCGGTCATTGGGCCGCCCGTGCTCAACCACCTCGACCTGGGCGGCGTGCACTTCACCGGCTCGACCTACGTCTTCTCGACCATCTGGCTGACCATCGGGTCGGATATCCGCAAGTACTACTCCTATCCCCGGATAGTGGGGGAGACCGGGGGGAAGGATTTCATCTTCGCCCACGCCTCGACTGACGTGGACGCGCTGGTGGCGGCAATAGTCAGGGGAGCGTTCGAGTTCCAGGGCCAGAAGTGCTCCGCACCCAGCCGGGTGTACGTGCCGGATTCCATCTGGCCGGAGGTGAAGGAGCAGTTGCTGGAGGAGATAGCCACGGTAAAGATGGGGGATATCACCGACTTCTCCAACTTCATGGGGGCCGTCATAGACAAGGCATCCTTCGACAACATCTCGGAGTACCTGGAGTTCGCGAAGAGCGATCCGAACCACGAGATACTGTGCGGGGGCGGCTGCGACTCCTCCGAGGGGTACTTCGTCGAGCCCACGGTCGTGCAGAGCACGGACCCGCGCTCGAAGATGATGTGCGAGGAGATATTCGGGCCGGTTATTACCATCTTCGTCTACCCCGTCAAAGAGTTCGAGCAGACCCTGCAGGTGTGCAACACCACCAGCCCCTACGCGCTGACCGGGGCCATCTTCGCGCAGGACCGCTTCGCCGTCGGCACCGCGGTCAAGACCCTGCGGCACGCGGCGGGTAACTTCTACATAAACGACAAGCCCACCGGCGCCGTGGTGGGCCAGCAGCCGTTCGGGGGGTCGCGGGCTTCGGGTACCAATGACAAGGCGGGGTCCTGGCTCAACCTCGAGCGCTGGGTCTCTCCCAGGGCCATAAAGGAGACGTTCCTGCCGCCCACCGACTACCGGTACCCGTACCTGGGCGAGGAGTGACGGAATTACGCGCAAGGATGTTGAGCAATGCGCTTGAGCCCGGCCTCTCAGGCCGGGAATACATGCGGGGCTGAGAGCCCCGCCTCAAGCTGAATACGGGGTCGGGAAGGATTGCGGGGCTGAGAGCCCCGCCTCAAGAGTCTAGTGACAAGGAGGTCGTAATGGTCGAGGTTCCCAAGTGGTGGACGTTCCTGGTGAGGGGCATCGTGGCCGTGCTGTTCGGCATCGTGTTGCTGGCGTGGCCGGGAGCCACGGTGCTGGTGCTCCTTATCGTGGTCGGATTGTTCGTGCTCGTGGAAGGGGTAGTCGCGGTCGTCCTTTCGATACTCCATGCGAAGGAGGAGATGCCCTGGCTCGGCCTCCTGCTGCTGGGCCTGCTCGGCATCGCAGTCGGCGTGTTGATACTTGTACGCCCCGGTGTCTCTCTAGAGGTGCTCGTCTACATCATCGCCGCCTGGGCGATCATCCACGGCGTGCTCCAGATCGTGAACGCCGTGGAGCTGCCCAAGGAGTTCGGCCCGAGGTGGCTGGTAGGGCTCGCGGGTGCGCTATCGATAATCATCGGCGGACTGCTGTTCGCATTCACAGCCGCGGCGGTGTTCACCATCATCCTGGTCATAGGCATATACGCCATCGTGGCGGGCATCATCTGGATCGTGGTCAGCTTCTTCGTGAAGAGCAAGCTGAAGGAGATGGCGGCCGCCTAGCGGCCGGGCCGCAGCCCTGGCCGGAGCGGAGGCCTTCTATAGCTTGCAGACGACCGGCGTGTCCTCTGGGGCGGCACCCTGCCGCCCCTTCAGCAGGTGCCGGTACGTGTTGACGGTCAGATTGGTGCAGAACATCCCTTTCATGGATGCCTGGATGTGCCTGCGCTCCCTCGGGGTGAAGGCGGCCGCGAACTCCTCCTCGACCTCCAACGGGACCCCCTCGGGGCTGGTCAGGAGGTGCCGCACCCAGATAAGGGCGATGTGCTCGCGCCCGTCGAACCTCTCGGGATCGAGCCTTGCGAGGTCCTTCACCTGCTCGTTGCTGAGCCCCGCGTTCCGACCGAACGCGCTGTGCGCCATCAGTCACGGGGAGCAGTCGTTCGACATGGCGGTGACGATCATTATCTGCTCGCGGAAGGCCGGAGAGATCGCCCTCAGGAGGTAGACCTCGGTGACCGGGACGAGGAGGCTCGTGAGCTGCCTGGCGTGGTGGTGGGCATGTGAGAGGCTCCGGTACCGGCGGCGGGACTCCCCGGCCTCGGGCCCCCTCCAGTCCTCCGGGTGCATCGAGACCGTCCCGGACCGGTCACGGGCGAGCCACGTCGCCAGGCCCGCGCCCAGCACGCCCAGCAGCAACAACCTCCGCAGCTTCATGACCTACCTCCGAAGGATACCGTATTCATAGAATGGGGTACTTAGTACCCCACTCCATAAATACGATTGTATTCTAACGCCGATCCATCCACACCTGCTGCGTTCCGCTCCCTCCGAGTACTACAAGAGTACGCGTCGGTCGCGCGCCTTGCATGAGCGGCGCCTCGCCGTTCTCGATATGACACCGTACTTATGAAATGGGGTACTTAGTTTACTGTTATTCGGTAGACCGTGCCGGCGCGGTCGTCGGAGACATACACGACGCCGTCCCTGATGGAGAGCCCCGCCGGCCTCCCGAGCACCGACCCGTCCGGCTGGAGCCATCCCGCGACAAGGTCCCCGCTCCCGACGACGTTGCCCTGCTCGTCCAGGCGGAAGCGGACCACCTTGTAGCCGGTCGGCACCGAGCGGTTCCAGGAGCCGTGGTAGGCGATCAGCAGGTTGTTGGCGTAGCCGGGGGCCTTCTCGTCGGGGGCGAAGAAGTCGAGCCCGAGCGGCGCGGAGTGCGCCTGGAGGTCTATGTGTGATGGTGTCATGGCGGCCGGATCCAGCCCGGCGGAGCCCGGAACGCTGTCGTCCCTGATGTTCTTTCCGTAGAAGTACGGCCAGCCGTAGTTGTGACCGTCCTGGATGATGTTGACCTCGTCGGGGGGGGACGTTGTCGCCGAGGTTGTCGCGCCCCATCTCGGTCGCCCACACCCCTTTCGTGGGCGGGAAGACCGCCATGAAGACCGAGTTCCGCAGGCCGACCGCGTAGTCTCGAAGCCCGCTACCGTCCGCGCTGGCGATGAGTATCTTCGCCCTCAGGGGGCCGTCCGGCCCCGCGTTGACCGACGAGCCGACCGAGATGAGTAACTGGGTGTCGTTGGGCGGTGGGAGGAACATGATGGTGCGGGTCACGTGCGCGCCCCCGGAGGGCAGGTCCACTATCTTCCGCCTGTTGACGGCCTTGAGGTTGGTCGCGTCGTAGTCGTAGACCGCGACCGCGTCCTCCTCGGCTATGTAGATCCTGCCGGGCAGGGCCGTGCTGAATGCGATGCCGTGGGGGCCGTTCAGCCCCCCCACGACCTCGGCGACCCCGTCGGCCACTCCGTTGTTGTCGCGGTCCGGCAGGGCGACCACCAGGCCCCGCGAGGGGATGCTCACCAGCATGACCCCGTTGGGATCCCAGGCTATGACGCGGGGGCCGCTCAGGTCGGTCGCGTACGTGGAGATGGAGACCCCCTGCGCCATGGTGAGAGGTAGTCCGGTGGTGTTGGTACCCGGAGCGGGCTCGGGGGCGGAGGAGGGCGACGTGGAGCGCGGCTTCTTGGCCTGCTCCTTCTTCCCGCATGAGCCTGCCCCGACTACCGTTAGCGCGAGCAATACGGCCAGCATCGCAAGGGAGATCTGTTTGCGCATCGTCCGCTGAGCCTTTCAGCCGGTGACGCGTCTCACTTCGGCGGCCGCGATGCGAACCCTGCCGGGCCGCTCGCGCCAGCTGTAACGCAGGTTTGAATCACGATAGTTAACGTTAGTTAACAATAATAATATTCATTATCACCAGCAACGGAATCCGAGGCGGTTCCGGGCGATGACCTGCAACTATTGAGTAGAGATTAGATTATTGATATATATTGATGACTAGCGTGATTCAAATCTGCGGGATTACAAGTCATGACCGCGAAAATGATGACACCTGCAAGACGATACATGCGGATTCCCCCTGGATGCCGTTCGCTGTCCGGCCACAACATAACAGGTGGCCGGCCTGGTGTTAATCAAAAGGGCATAAAGCGCCTATCACCCATTAACCGGACATAATGAAAGTAAACCTCAGACCATTTCTTTCACCGACTGAAAGTTCTGGTCTGAGGTTTACTTTCTCTCTAGTCGGAGAAGCCCCCTATGGAATCGGTGCCCGCGCCGCGGCTGTCCCAGTACATGGCCCGCTCAGCCATTATCCCCAGGTAGGGGTTGATGTCGCGGCACTCCACCATGATGGCCGCGCGCCCGTCCGGCACGCTATCCGACATGTTGAAGGTCATGCGGGAGTTGGCCGGAACGTTGACGTCCTCGATCACCGTGCCCGCGCCCGCGGGCCTCATGTATGTGATCCTCACCGGGACATCAGACCCGTTGGGGTTCTGCACCAGCGTCCAGGTCTCCCGCCCGCCCGAGGTGTCCCCGTCGGGCAGGTAGAAGATGTCGTGGCTGAAGGGCAACCCGATGGAGTCGTGCGTGGCCTCACCCGTGGCGGTCTCCCAGTACATGGCCCGCTCGGCGATGATGGGCGCCGTAGCCGAGACCATGGTGGAGACGTCCTGGTCCGGCAACTGGTCGTTGACCCTTATGGTCCTGCGCGAGTTGGCAGGCATGGGGAACGCCGGCATGACGACCGGGCCCGAGGGGGTCATGTAGGTCAATGTCACGTCGACTGCCGCGTTGTTGGGGTTCTGCACGAGCACGTAGGTTGTGAAGCCCCAGGCGGTGGAGCCCTCGGCCAGGAAGTAGTTCAGCGCGCGGGCCGGGGTCCCGATGGAGTCGTGGCCCTCCCGCTTGTCGTAGCGGTACATGGCGCGCTCGGGTATCACCGGTACGCTGGACAGGACCCGGATGGAGGCATCCGCGTTGCCGATGTCGTCCACCATCGGGACCGTGATGCGGCTGCCCCCCGGCACCGTCTTGGCCACCGTCACGGGAGCCGCGCCCTCGATCATGTAGGTGACCTGGCAGGTCGCCTCCATGGCGGTGGGGTTCTGGATGAGCAGCCAGGTCTCGAATCCCCACTGGCTGGAGCCCTCGGGCAGGTACCAGATGGTGTAGGGCGAGGTGACACCCACCGAGTTGTGCCCCTCCGGGGAGGCGGCCCCGGTGCCCGTCCAGGACATGGTCCTGTCCACCGCAATGGTCTCACCCTCCACGCAGACCAGGCGCGTTGAGAAGTCGGCGTTGCCGACCACGGCGCGCGGGTCGATGGTGAGCTGGCTGGTGGCCGCGATGGGCAGGGTGCCCCCGGGAACCGGGCCGGCCGACGTGTTGTAGGTGACCTCGACGTTCACAGGCACCGTGTTGGGATTCTCGACGGTTATGTACTCGTCGAACCCCCAGGCGGTGGAGCCCTCGGCAAGGTACCAGTTGGGAAGCGGGAAGCCCGTGACCTTGCCTATCTGGTTGAACCCGGCCGCGTACTCCGTGAACCAGATGGAGCCGTCGGGGCCGTGGCCGAGTCCCAATGGTAAGGCGGCCGCGGTGGGGACCGCGTACTCCTTGATGATACCCGCGGTGTTGATGGTCCCCACCTTGTTGCCCGCGGTCTCGGTGAACCAGATGTTGCCATCCCTGCCGAGGCATGCGGCCTCGGGGTTGGAACCCGCGGTGGGGACGGCGAACTCGGTGATGCCGCCCGCCGGGGTTATCCTGCCGATCCTGTTGCCGGGGAACTCGGAGAACCAAAGGTTGCCGTCGGCGCCCAGTGCTATCCCCGCCGGCCCGCTCCCCGCCGCAGGCAGTGGGAACTCATTCGTCACCGTGCCGGCCGTCGTGATGCGGCCTACCTTGTCGCCCCCGAACTCCGTGAACCAGAGCGCGCCGTCGGGACCGGTGCAGATGTAGTAGGGGGTGGAAGCGGCTGTCGGGACGACGAACTCGGTGATCGCACCGGCTGTGGTGCAGCGCCCGATCCTGTTGGCGGCCTGCTCGCAGAACTAGAGCGCGCCGTCGGGCCCGACCGTGATGCCGCGAGGCTGCGACCCAGCGCCTGCGGGGACGGGGTACATGGTCATGACCCCGGCCGTCGTGCACCTGCCGATCTGGCCGGTATCGAAGACGGTGAACCAGAGGTTGCCGTCCGGGGCCGCGGTTATGAACGCCGGACCCGTGCCGGAGGGCATGTTGAACTCGGTTATGGTCCCATCCTTCGTCGCGCGGCCGATCTTGTTGGTTTGGTATTCCGTGAACCAGACGTTGCCGTCCGGGCCGCCCGTAATGCCGGCCGTCTGGGAGCCGGCGGTCGGGGTGGTGAACTCGGTCAGAGTGGGGGCGGCCTGAGCCGCACCCGAGCCCAGGAGCACCGGGCCGACACAGGCGGCCACCATCGCCAGCGCCATGAGAGCCCTCAACCCCCTGCGCCCGCCGCCCTTCACTGTCTTGCGCGCCTTCGGAATCATGGTCGCTCCTTCCGTGACAGCTGCTCCCAGCCGGTTCGAGGGTGAGTTCTCTTAGATTCTACTACGCTTCAGGGAGCCGTCATAACCGCCGGGCGCTGTTCAGTAGTTGTACGGGCGGAATCGCTTGTTGAAGGCGCGCCAGGCCCGGAGCAGCCGCGGGCTGGAGGATATCGTGGACATCGCGGCTAGCCAGAGCACCTCGTGCCAGGGCCTGTACCCGCCGTAGAAGAGCAGGGGAGAGAGGTGGTAGCGCCTCTGCACCGCCCGCTTGCCGAAGCCCGGCTGGTCGAGCACCGGGCGGCGCCTCTCCAGCACCTCGTCGAGCTCGCCGTCCAGCAGCCCCATCTCCTCGCAGCGATCGTGGAGCACGGTGCCCGGGTACGGGAAGAAGACGCTTAGCAGGTACCAGTCGGGACGGCACTCACGGGTCACCTTCACGGTGTCACGGAAGTCCGCCTTCGTCTCGCCGGGAAGCCCGATGAGGTTGTACATCCCCACCTGCAGGCCGTGCTCCCTGGCCGAGCGCACGGCGCCGACTATGTCCTCGTTGGAGTAGTTCCTCTTGAGCACCTCGCGGCGCACCCTCTCGCTGCCCGATTCCAACCCGATGTTGATGAACCTGAAGTTGCTGCGGGCGAAGGCTGCGAACAGGTCGTCGTAGTCCTGTCTGGGCGTGACCCTGAGATTGGAGCCGAACGCGATCGGCACCTCGAACTGCTCGTTGACCCCCTCGAGGGCCTTGCAGAGATCGAGTGCCCACTCCTTGTAGGCGCCCATGGTCTCGACCTCGAGATACACCTCCTCCATGAGGTACAGGACGCGCTTTATACCCAGGATCTCCTCGGCGATGTTTTCGGGGGAGCGCACCCTTACGTAGCGGCCGTCAGCGAGTCGCTGGAGAGCGTGGTTGCAGCAGTAGGTGCACTGGAAGGGGCAGCCCCGGGCGGCAAGGACCGAAGGGCGGGAGATGGGGTTGGCCAGCCACGGCAGCCACATCTCGCGGTCCGGGAACGGCAGGGCGTCCAGGTCCTCGTTGAACGGCCGGGGAGGGTTCTTCTCGACCTCCGATCCCCGCTTGATGTAGAGGTTCGGGATGCCGGACGGCTCGCGCCCGGCCTCCATCTGCTCGACCAGCTCGAGCGTGGCGTGCTCGCCTTCGCCCACGCAGACAATATCGAAGGCCCCCGCCAGGCATTCCTCGGGGCGCAGTGAGGCGTGAGGCCCGCCGACCACCAGGGGCAGGTCGGGGTGGCTGCGCTTGACCCTGGCGGCGACACGCGCCAGGAACTTGTAGACCGAGTACACCGAGGTGAAGCCCACCAGTCCGGGGTCGAACTCGCGGATATGTTCTTCGACCACGTCCACGGTCTCAGGCGTCGGGACGACCATGCGGGTCTCGTGCCCGTGCTGTCTCAGGAGCGACGAGATGTAGGAGATGCCGAACTGCATCCGCTCGTAGCCCTCGATGGGCTTCTCGGGAGAGTAGTAATCTTCCTCGGAATGTACGAAAAGGACTCTCAACCCGTGCTCTCCATGGTAGTGTTCCGGACCGCCCGCAGGCGTGACCCCTATTTATAGCATAAGCAGGGCGCTTGAGGCCGGCCTCTCAGGCCGGGCCCCCTCACCCCGACCCTCTCCCCCGAGGGGAGAGGGAGGACGAGCACCAGGAGATGGCGCGGGCGCA
>JAZDFZ010000030.1:0-50950 GCA_043807425.1 Actinomycetota bacterium | reverse complement strand
TGGGCAACCTGCTGAACAAGACGACCGGATTGAACCCAAACGTGATCATACAGGCGATCGCCGGGCCGACCAACAGCGGCGAGATAAACCCGCGCACCGGCACGCCCTTCGCACCGGGCCAGAGTGTCCTGCGCAGGCTGTACGGGTACGGCGCGATCATGTTTACCAGGATCGAACGTCCTGAGTGGTGGCCCTTCGATCCCTTCGATCCCTTCGAGATCTTGCCGGATCTCGGGAGGCCGAAAGAATTTAAATCGCTAGTAGTCGATGCGCAGCTTAACGACCCCTTTCACGAGGGCGAACCACAGTGGAACCCGCAACCTTGGTAGACTTAGCGCGATAATACGGGCTGCGGGGAAGGGAGAAAGTGGTGGAGCGAATCAGCACGGAGTTCGCAGTCGTAGGGTCCGGTGCCGGAGGGGGCACAATCGCCAGGGAGCTGGCCTTGAAGGGTCGCGACGTCGTCGTGCTCGAGAAAGGCCGGTGGCACAAACAACTCGGGTACATGCTCAGCATGGCGTACCTGATGGATAGGATGGCTCTCTTCTCGCGCTCGAAGGAAGGGGTGCTGGTCGACCGGGCGATAACCGCCGGGGGTTCCACAGTGGTCTATGCGGGCAACTCCTTCGATCCGCCTGCCTGGCTCGAGCGCGACCACGGCATATCCCTCACCGCGGAGGTTGCCGAGGCCAAGCGCGAGATCGGGATAAAACCCTTCCCTGACGACTGGTATGGACCCGGGACGATGAGGTTGAAGGAGGCCGCGGCGGGGCTGGGGATCGACCTCGTCCCGCAGGAGAAGTTCATCGATCCCGAGAAGTGCGATCCCACCTGCGACCAGTGTATGTTCGGGTGCCGGAAGGGCGCGAAATGGACCACGCGCGAGTACCTCGAGGAGGCCCGGAGAAACGGAGCGAAGCTCTATCTGCGGGCTGATGCCAGGGAGGTCATGATCGGCGACGGGGGCAAGGCGGAAGGGGTACGCGCGGCGACACCGGACGGCGAGCTGGTGGTGGAGGCCGGGACGGTGGTGCTTGCCGCCGGTGGCATGGGAACCCCGCTGATCCTCAATCGTAGTGGTATCTGGGAAGCGGGTTCTAACTTCTTCATGGACCCCATGGCCGTGGTCCTGGGGGTCAGGCGCCAGGGGCGCGGTACCCCGGGGGAGACGACCTTCACCCTGGCCAGTACCGACTTCGTGGAGTCCGACGAGTTCATCGTGGGGTCCGTCGGCGCGAAGAACGCGTTGATGACCATGATGCTCCGGCCGTCCACAGCATGGCACCTCTACAAGGCCATGAGCTACCCGCGGGTCATGGGCATGTTCGCCAAGATCGCCGACAGCGCGAGCGGGTACATAAACTACGACGGCACCATGTCCAAGCCGATGACGGAGCTGGACCAGAAGAGGATGAGCAAGGGCGCAGACGTATGCGAGAAGGTACTGGTCGCTGCCGGGTGCGACCCGCGCTCGATAGGGATAGTCAAGGAGATCGGCGGGCACCCGGGAGGGACCGCGGCGATGGGCACGGTGGTGGACGGCGACCTGCAGACCAGGGTGGAGGACCTGTACGTCTGCGACGGCTCGGTGTTCCCACGCTCGCCGGGAGTACCCCCGGTGCTCACCATAGTGGCGCTGGCAAAGCGGCTGGCCGGGCACCTGGTGCCCGAGGAGACTTCCTCATGAAAGGTCTTTGAGATGCGTGATTTCTCGAACTGCACGGCACTTGTCACAGGCGGCGCCAGCGGCATCGGGCGTTGCCTGGCCCTCGCGCTGGCCCGCGAGGGCGCCGACATCGCCCTGGCCGACCTGGACGCCGAGGGCCTCGAGAGGGTCAGGGCGGAGGTTGAGTCGGTGGGCAGGCGCGCGTCCACCCACCGCCTCGACGTCACCGATCGCGAGGCGGTGCACGCGTTGGCCGAGGTGGTGCACCCCCGGGTGCTGGTGAACTGCGCGGGGATCGCGATCATGGCTCTCGCCGAGAACACCTCACCCGAGCAGTGGGACCGCATCCTGGCCGTCAACCTGCGCGCCCCTATCAATGTCTGCGCCGAGTTCCTTCCTTCGCTGAAGGAGGGCGGTGGGCACATCATCAACGTGGCCTCCGTGGACGGGCTGCTCGCGCTCGGAGGCTCCTCGGCATACGCGACCACCAAGTTCGGGCTGGTCGGCTACTCAGAGGCGATCGGCATCGAACTCGCGGGCCACGGGATCGGAGTGACCGCCGTCTGCCCCTGGTTCACCTGGACGCCTATGGTGGATACCATCAGCATCGAGGGGTACGAACGCGGCAAGCTCGACCGCCTCCTGCGGGCGGTGAAGCCGGTCCTTTTCACCACGCCCGAGAGGCTCGCGGCGGCGACGATCAAGGCGGTAAAGCGGAACAAGCCCCTTCTGGCTCACACTTTCCTGGCGAAGTTCATGTACTTCGTAAAGAGACTGTCGCCCCGGCTCTTCCGCGATCTGTTCGGCAAGCCTATCTGCAGGCTCATGAAGATGATCTCCGAGTAGGGGTCCTTTCGGAGAACAGGTCGGGTCCCCGACTCGCCGGCTGAGTAAGGGGCTAGACCGTTTCTTCCCGCAGGGAATCGATCTAATCCCCGGTGGTAAGATGGTCGGGTGGGCGCGCCCGCGCCCGGACTACTCTGAAGCTGTACATGGAGGTGGCTGCCTTGGCCGAGCTGAAGCCGACTATAGAGGTGACTCCAGTGGGGGCCCTGGCCGACGAGCCCGTGAGCATCAGCATCACCGGCCTCCCGCCGGGACGGCAGGTCTCGGTGACCGCCTCGACCCGCGACGACTCCGGGCAGCGCTGGGAGTCCAGGGCCGAGTGCACGAGTGACGAGGCCGGCGCGCTCGACCTGGATACGGCCGGGTCGACGGGGGGCACCTACATCGGTCCCGACGGCGCCGGACTCTTCTGGTCGATGACCCCCGTCTCCGAGAAGGACGCCCATCCTTTCGCCAAGCAGACGACCGAGCAGCTCGCGCTGGACCTGTCGGTAGAGCTGGACGGAACCGTCGCAGCCTCGCGCCGCATCGAGCGGCCCTACCTGGCCGCCGGTGCAGAGTCCGTTCCTCTTTCCGATGAAGGCCTGGTCGGCACGTACCTGAAGCCCGCGGGAGAGGGCCCGTTCCCCGGCGTGCTCCTGCTCCACGGGACGGTGAAGCGGATGCTGGTGGACTACGGCGCCCTGCTCGCCTCACGGGGCTTCGCGGCCCTGGCGCTGCAGTACTTCGGCGCGGAGGGCCTGCCGCCGGAGCTGGTGGAGATCCCCCTGGAGTACTTCGGCAGGGCCATCGAATGGATGCGTGCGAGGCCGGAGGTGGACGGGAAACGCATCGCGGTCCAGGGTGTCTCCAGGGGAGGCGAGCTGGCCCTCCTGGTCGGCTCGAACTTCGAGCAGGTGAAGGCGGTCGTCTCCATCGCGGGGAGCGGGGTAGTCTTCCAGGGCCTGCTCGAGGACCGCAGGGACGGCAGCGTGAGGGCGGCGTGGACCCGCGGGGGAGAGCCGGTCGGGTTCGTGACCCGCCGTGACAGCCTCGGATTCACGTTCCACGCCGTCTGGGCGGGGTTCACCGGGGGCACCTTCTCGACTCTCTCCAGCTACTCGGGGGGGATGGACGACGGGGAAGCCGTGGCGAAGGCCACGATCCCGGTCGAGAAGATCCGGGGTCCCGTGCTCATGGCGTCGGGGTCTGGGGACATGATGTGGCCGTACGAGGCATGCTCCAGGATCTCGGCGGACAGGCTCGCGTCCCTCGGTCACGAATACCCCGTCGAGCTGCTCGTCTACCAGGACGCCGGACACGGGCTGGGCCTGCCGTACAGGCCGACCACGCTGGGGTACATACCCGCCACCGAGAGGTCCCGGCTGGCTCTCGGAGGCTCACCGGCCGGTAACGCGGCCGCGAGCGCGGATATGTGGCCTAAGGTCCTGGATTTCTATAGCCGATGGGCCGGAACCTGAGAATTAACCTCAACCATTATGAGAATTAACCTCAACCATTATTTCTCATCAAAAGCCGGAGGACCGACCTCAACCACATCGACTGTGGGAAAAGATGGTTGAGGTGAATTCCCACATGGGAAAAGATGGTTGAGGTGAATTCTCAGTACTCGGGGGTGATGGGGCACTTCGCCAGTTTCTTCTCCGAGATGAGCCCGCGTTCCAGCGCGTCCGACCTCAGCAGCGCCACCAGCTCCTCCGGCGAGCGGGAGCGCTCGGTTATAGCCTCGAACACCTGCCTGACGGCCTCGGCGTCGATGAGGTCCATCTCGTAGAGTGTGAGCCCGAGCTGCCCGGCTCCGCGGACGGGCACCACCATCTCACCGAACTTCTCGAACTTCTCCGGCGGGGTGTTGCGCTCGAGGTGGATGAAGATACGCTCCACCCTGCCCAGCTTCCGGGGAAGGGTCTCCAGCAGCGCGAATGCGCACCTGCGGTCATCGCGCTTGACCTTGTCGGCCCGCATCTCGGTCGCGGCGTCCCCGGGCGACAGCTCGCCGTTTATCATCCGCGCGTACAGGTGGAACGCCGCCGCGTCCATCTCCACGTCGTCGCCGAACAGGTACTCGTGCGAGTGAGGGCGCGACAGCTTGCCCGTCAGCAGGGCGCACAGCTTGTACCCGACCTGCTCGCTCAGCCGCCCGGGCCGCCCCTCCAGGATGCAGCGCAGCCAGTCCTTGGAGGTGATGCCGTCGTACTCGACCCCGTCCATCAGCATCTTGTGCTCCAGCACCCTGCGCAGCTGCGGGGGTGAGGCCGACACGAAGTAGAGCGGGATCCCCTCGTACTCATCGCCCGGCCCGCGCCTCAGGCCGCGTATCACCTCGGGCATGCCGGGCAGGGCTATTTTGTCTACGGCAAACTCCAGCGGGATCCTCAGCAGCCCTCGCAGCGAGGAGAAGCTGGTCGACAGGTAGGTCTTGTCGATATCCCACACGTAAGCCGGCCCGTCGTAGTCGGCGGGAAGCTCGCGCTCGTCGTCGACGCTCAAGGGGTAGTGCGAATCGAACTTGAACATCATCTGCTCCTCAGGGCCGCCAGCTCGTCTCCGACCGGGATCGACATCAGCTCCGTCAGGGCCTCGATAGTGGTCTTCCCCCCGTACAGGACCCCGTAGACCGCGCAGACGATCGGCAGCTCCTCCTCGAGACCCAGGTCGCCGGCCTGGCTGTATACGGCCTCGGTGGTGGGCACGCCCTCGGCCACCTGCCCTAGCTCCGCAATGATCTTCTCCAGCTTCTTTCCCTGCGCCAGCCCGAAGCCCACCCTGTAGTTGCGGGAGAGCGGCGAAGAGCAGGTCGCCATCATGTCCCCGATGCCAGCCAGGCCACCGAATGTGAGGATGTTCGCGCCCAGCTCCGTGGAGAAACGGACCATCTCGCTAAGGCCGCGGGTCATAACCAGCGCCCTGGTGTTGTCCCCGAAGCCCATGCCGTCGCTCACCCCCGTGGCCATCGCGACTATGTTCTTGAACGCCCCGCCGAGCTCGGTCCCGACCACGTCCCGGCCGCCGTACATGCGCATCCGGCTTCCCGCGAAGAGATCCTGGACGTCCTGGATGACCTCGCGATAGTGGGAGGCGATGACGGCCCCGGCGGGGTTGCCCCTCATGATCTCGACCGCCAGGTTGGGTCCCGAGATCGCGCCGATCTTCAGCGAGCAGGTCTCCTCGCGGAGTATCTCGCTCATGCGCTTAAAGGTCCCGCGCTCGAGGCCCTTGGTCGCGTGGACCAGGACCTGGTCGCCCCTGATGAAGGTGCCGACCTGGTTGGCCACCTCGCGGAACGCCTTGGACGGCACTACCATTATCACCACGGGGGCGTTCGCGGCCGCTTCCAGGTCGCATGTCGCCTTGAGCTTCGAGGGCAGCTTGAAGTCGGGCAGGTAGCGGCTGTTTGTGTGCTGCTTGTTTATCTCGCGGGCCACCTCGCCGCGCCTGACCCACAGCCGCACATGCTTTCCCTGCTCGGTCAGGAGGCTGGCCAGCGTGGTGCCGAATGAGCCGCCGCCGACCACGGCGACGTCTATGTCCTTCGCCGCGGGCGGGGTCATGGGCCCACCTCCACTTCCTTGAGGTCGAAGCCGGTGAGGCGGTTGCGGTAGTAGTAGATGAGGTTGCGGTCGCAGTGCGCGAGCCGGTCCCCGTGCCGGACCATCGCCGCCTGCTGGTGGAACGACTGGAAGTGCGCCAGCGCCTCTCCCATCATCAGCACGGTGTCTCCGCGCGACAGCGTTTGATCCATCCGGACGCGCCCGTAGTCAGACAGCCGGTGCAGCGCCTTGAGCGTCAGCTCCATGCGCCTGTAGACATCGCGCAACGGCACGTCGGGCTCCACCCCGCCGGCCCGCAGAAGCTTGTACAGGTCCACGTCCGGGTTCTGCTCGCGCAGCCAGGTGAAGACCGCGCTGGATACCAGGTTGGTGGACTTTATGACC
Organism: Actinomycetota bacterium; assembly: GCA_043807425.1. Lineage (GTDB taxonomy): Bacteria > Actinomycetota > Geothermincolia > Fen-727 > Anoxymicrobiaceae > JAHJCO01. The sequence goes on along the minus strand of JAZDFZ010000030.1, from coordinate 44,503 downwards.
GTGTCCCGGTGGAAGGAGTCGGTGATGGCCCGCGCGAGCTCCATGGTGTACTCCCTGTCCCGCTGCATGTCGAAGGCGGGCCGCCCCCTGCGGAAGACGTACCTCCGGCGGTCGATGACCCTGCCGCGCTGGTCTACAGAGTTGCCCTCGTCGTCCACGGCGTTGCCGAAGACGTCCAGGGGCCGCCCGACGGTCACGTGTATCTTGGAGTCCAGGCTGAACAGCTTGCGCACGAAGTCGAGCACCACCTGCGGCTTGGAGAACTCGTCGTCGGTGATGATGTAGCGGCTCTTGCCGACCTCCTTGAGGTAATCGTCGATAAGGGTTTCCGCCTCCAGCACCAGCTGGTAGTTGATGCTCACAGGCACCACGAAGACGTCGGGCTTCTCCTTCTTGTTGCGGAGGTTGTGGATGTAGGCGTCGAGGCCCTGGCCGAGCAGGCCCATCTTCAGGTGCTCCTCGGTGGCCCCGCTGCGGGTGCGGGTCCCGCCGGGGAAGAACATGTTGTTGTAGCCCATCTCGATTGTGCAGCCGCAGTACGCCTTGAGCACGTCCTTGTACAGCTCGGCCTTCTTCCGCCTGTCGACCTTGTAGGCGCCCAGGTTGTGCATGAAGAAGCCCAGGATGGGGTTGGAGAACAGGTTCATTCCCGCCCCGTAGGTGAACGGCGGCAGCCCCAGCCTGTAGATGGCCCAGCCCAGCATGATGCTGTCCATGTGGCTGGAGTGGGTCGCCACCAGGACTATAGTGCCCTTGCCGGCCAGGTCCCGGAAGAGGTCGACCTCCCCCTGCAGCACCATCTGGTCGCCCATGGTCTCCAGGTCGCCGCGGGGAATACCCCGGAGCAGCTTCAGGGGTGACATCGTGTTGAGCAGCCCGGTGATCAGCGCGGGCATGACCGTGGTAGCGGCCCTGTAGACGCGCTTGTCGAAGTGGCCGCTCACCTCCTCGGTGTAGTGCCCGATGAGCCCCTGCAGCAGCTCGCGCTGCCGCTCTTGCCCCGCGCTCGCGGCCTCCTTCTGCATTCTCTTGTAGTACCCGGAGAGGCGCTTGACCTCGTCCTTGTCCTTCTCCGTGCGCAGCCGCAGCCGCTCCTCGTAGAGGGTGTCGAAGAGGGCCTGCTCCACCTTGCGCGGGTCGCGCGCGTAGTCATCCATGACCCTGTGGGTCACCTCTACCACGACCCGCTCCTTGTCGCGGTCGTCCATGTACCGCTCGGCGCTCGCAAGCTGCTTTTCCGCCATCCGCTCAGCCTTTCTAACCCGCTGTCCGAGGCGATCGAGGGTAAAGGTATCCCGGGTAACGCCGGTGACCGTGGGGTCAGACGTTTGCAGTGCCGTTGGAGTGCGCCGATGTCGACAACGACATGACGCAATGAAAACGTCTGACGCCGCTCTTTATTCAGAGATCCCGAGGTATCTCACCCGATGGACAGATTATACAACGGTCTCATCGATTGGGGCGGGACTTCAGTCCCGCACTACAGCCCTAACGCCTTCATATTGAAGATGGTCGTCACCTTCGCCAGGCCCACCAGGATGAACTGCACGCCTATGGCGGCGATCAGCAGCCCGAAGATCCGGTTCGCGATCTGCATGGCGTTGTCTCCGAGCACCCGCGCAATGGGATTGGAGGCGAGCAGCGTGATGAGGCATATGACGGACACCAGCAGCACCGCGACGGAGTAACCCAGCCAGTCGTAGCCGGTCTTCGCCTGGTTGGCGTACAGTATCGCGACGCTGATCGAGCCCGGTCCGACGGACAGAGGGACCGCCAGCGGAATCATGATGTCCCGCAACCTGGCCGACGCCTCCTCGAAGTCGTTCTTACTCACGGCCTGGACCGCCTTCGACTCCAGGGTCTGCTCCGTGCCCGAGACCATGGCCAGTCCGGACAGCAGGAGGAGCAGACCACCGGCGACCTGGAAGGCGGGCAGGGAGATGCCGAAGAAGTCCAGGATGGCCTGGCCGGTGAAGAGGAACAGCATGAGCAGCCCGAATATCACCGCGCTGATGAGCACGGCCATGGCCCGACGCACCCCCGGCCGCATCTCGCCCGTGACCGCGATGAACAGCGGCACCTTGCTCAGCGGGTTCAGTATCGCCAGCAGCGCAACGAAGAACCCTATCACCAGTTCCCAGTTCACCGCATATCCACCTTTCCGATGAGCGTGGTCGTCGTACCGGCTTGTTTGCCGCTGCCCATCCACTTCTCCCGCTCGCGAGATCCCCTCAAGCCAATCGCCCAATCTTATCGCGATAATAGAGGTCTCGCGAGTAACGCTACAATGATAACCGGACTGGAGTGGTGATGATCGATTCGATAGATAGCGACAGGTGTGTAGGGTGCGGCCGGTGTGAGGCGGCCTGCCCCGCGGCGGGGTGCGCACCGACATCGCGACGGCGCCGTCGAGCTCGAGCAGGAGGAGGTGCCTGACGAGGAATAGAGACTGTCCCCCTCACCCCGACCCTCTCCCCCCGGGGGAGAGGGAGCCATCGGAGAGGGAGGAATTGTAGGGTAGAATACGTGCAGCGTTCGAACAACAGGAGGTTTTCTCGTGGAAGGTAGCATCGGTTTCTGGGGCTGGCTGGTGTTGTTCATCATCTTCCTGCCCATCATGTTCTTCTGGGCGTTCGCCCTCATCGACCTGTTCAGGCGGGACGACCTCTCCGGCTGGGCGGTGGCGCTCTGGATAGTCGCCATAGTGTTCCTGCCCATCCTGGGCACGCTCTGTTACTACATCTTCAGGCCCGTCACGGCGCAGGACATCAAGGCCGAGGAGGAGTACAAGCAGGAGTACGAGTTCAACAAGGCCGCCGCGGCGGCCGACAAGCTGCACAAGCTGGCCGAGCTGCGCGACAAGGGCGACATCTCCCCCGAGCAGTTCGAGAAGCAGAAGGCGAAGCTGCTGAAGGAGTAGCCGCCGGGCTGGACACGGCCGGTTCGGGCAGGCGGGCACACGGGGGCTGAATGGCACAGCGTACGGGCTACTTCAGGGAGAACCTCAGGCGCGTCTTCTACAAGCGCACCTTCATCGTATCCGTGCTCGGTTCGCTGATGCTGGTCTGGGCTCTGGGCGCGCTGGTCATCGTCGCCTTCGAGCGCAGGACGAACCCGATGATCCAGACCTACGGTGACGCACTCTGGATGCTGATCATCACCATGGCGACGGTCGGCTACGGGGACAAGGTACCGATAACGCTGGGCGGCAAGATCGCGGATATCGCAGCCCTGGTGATGGGCTTCGCACTGCTGACCACCGCGATAACGGCGAGCGCGGCCGCCCGGATAGCGAAGGCCAAGGGGAGGGCGAAAGGCTTGGAGAAGAAGAACTCTCTGAAGAACCACTTCCTGGTGTGCGGCTGGAACTCGAGGGGTCGGTACGTGCTTGAACGGCTGCTGCGCGCCGCGCCAGGGAAGAAGCGCCCGATTCTCCTCATGTGCGGGCTGGAGGAGGCTCCCTACGAGGACGACATGGTTTTCTTCCTGCGCGGCAATCCCACCACCCAGGCGGACCTCCAGAAGGCGAACGCCCCGGACGCCGCCGCTATAATCCTGCTGGCCGACGAGTCGGGGGGTGGTGACGCCTGCGACGTGGACGCGAGGACCGTGCTTTGTGCGCTTTCCATCATGAAGCTCAAGCCCGACGCGCAGGTGACGGCGGAGGTCATGGACCCCGACAACAGCTACCACCTGGAGCTCGCGGGCGTGAAGGAGATACTCGACCTCAACATCATCGCGGGCAACCTGCTCGCCCAGTCCGCGGTCCGCTACGGCCTCATCGAGCTGGTGACCACGATCTCCACGAAGGCCGACGTGACCAACACTTACCGCATCTCGGTGGGGGACGCACTGGCAGGCAAGACCCTGACCGAGGCGGCGCAGATACTCAAGGCGGAGAAGGACATCACCATGATGGGGGTCGCGGGGACCAGGGGACTGCAGTTCATGGCGAAAGATACCGTGCTCTCGAAGGACGACGTCCTGGTCGTGCTGGCTTCGGAGAAGCCCCCGAACGCGCTCGACTGAGTAGTCACGAGAGCTCGAAGCGATTTTCGTTGAAGAGGCGCCGGCAGGCGTCGGCCACCCTGGCGTCGTAGAGCGATCCCCTGCCCTCTTCGATCTCGGCGAGCGCCTCGTCTATACCGCGCGCCGGGCGGTACGGGCGATGTGACGCCATGGCCTCCACCACGTCCGCCACGGCGAGTATCCTCGCCTCGGTGACTATCTCCTCGCCCGACAGCCCTTCGGGATAGCCCGAGCCGTCTATGCGCTCGTGATGTTGCAGGACGGCCTCACGCACCGGCCAGGGGAACTCTATGCCCTCCAGTATCTCGAAATCGACCCGGGGGTGGTTCTTTATCATCGCGAACTCGTACTCGCTCAGCTTCCCGGGCTTGCAGAGTATCTCGACCGGGATGGTCACCTTGCCCATGTCGTGCAGCATGCCCGCCACCTTGACTCCCTCGACGGTTTCAAGAGGCAGGGACAGCTCGGCGGCGATCGCTCCCGCCAGCTCGGAGACCCTGCGCTGGTGGCCGGCGGTGTACGGGTCGCGCCTGTCGGAAACCGCGGAGAGCGCCTTGATGGCGCACTCGGCCCCGCTCTGAGCCTGCTCCATCAACAGCTCGGCCCGGCCGGAAACGTGGGCCTTCAGCCAGTTGGAGGATACCCGCCGGTAGGCGAAGCACGAGAGGGGCAGCGCGCAGGCGTTGTAGACCACGAAGTTGAAAAGGAGTCTCCAGGGGCCTATCTGGCCGAGCGCCAGCACGACTACACACACCCCCATGAGCGCTCCGAGTCCCATCAGGTATACGAGGACGATGTTCCGCCTGAAACCCGCCCTGGCGGTGGCGTAATCGACGAGGATAGAACCCGAATCACGAACCTGGTCGCAGTCCAAGAACAGCCTCCTCAAACAAGAAAGGACGGCCGTGGGCCGTCCTGAGTTTGCGGACCCGTGCCGTCGATGTCATGCCATCTCCGGGCACCTCTGTCATCTGTGACGTACTCTATACGCCTCCGGCTCCAGATATGCGACACATAGCACGCATTCCCATGTCGGAGACGGGCGGCCCGGGCTTCTCTTCCAGCGAGCGCCGCCGGGAACGCACGCTGGTCTCCTCGCCCCTCATCTGTTATAGAATTGCACGCGCGGACGAGGTCCGCGTCAGGATTATCGGCAGGCTTCCCGGCCGTCACGAGGAGGAGAGGCACATGAAGACCCGCATCACCGAGATGTTAGGCATCGAGCACCCCATCATCCTTTCGGGGATGTCCTGGATAAGCACGCCCAAGATGGTGGCGGCGGTCTCCGAGGCGGGCGGCCTGGGTATTCTCGCAACCGGGGTGCTGGACGCGAAACAGACCAGGGAGGCCATAAAGGAGATCCGGGGCCTCACCGACAAGCCGTTCGGGGCGAACGCCTCGCTGCTGTTCCCCGGCGCGGCCGCGAACGCCGCGGTATGCCTGGAGGAAAAGATCCCGGTCATCAACTTCTCGCTGGGCAAGGGCGACTGGATAGTGCAGGGAGCCCGCGAGTACGGCGGCAAGGTCGTGGCCACGGTCACCAACCTCAGGCACGCGAAGCGCGCCCAGGACTACGGCTGCGACGGCGTCATCGCCACCGGCAACGAGGCGGCCGCACACGGGGAGCCCCCCACAACGTTCTGCCTGGTGCCGAGCCTGGCGGGCAGCCTCGACATCCCGGTCATAGCGGCCGGAGGTGTGGGGAACGGGCGCGGCCTGGCCGGCGCGCTCGCGCTGGGCGCGGAAGGAGTGGCGATGGGTACGCGCCTGATGACCACCGTGGAAAGCCCCCTGCACGAGAACTACAAGAAGCTGTCCCTGGAGAAGGACATCTACGACACCATCTACAGCCGCAAGTTCGACGGGCTGTGGTGCCGGGTGCTCGATACCCCGGGGGCTCGCAAAGCCACGAAGCGTGGCATCTTCCCGTTCGGCTACCTGACCGCCATCCCCAACTCCAAGTTCATCGCGGACATGCTGGGTCTGCCGTACTGGAAGATGTTCGTGGGAGTGCTCGCCTCGGGCTGGGACAACGCGCGCCAGCTCGCCTACATGGCCAACGCCTTCAAGCAGATAAAGGAGGCCACCGAGGACGGCGACCTGGAGAAAGGCGTGCTGCCGGTAGGCCAGGTGACCGGGCTCATGAACGACATCCCGACGGTCAAGGAGTGCCTGGACCGCACGGTGGCCGAGGCCGAGGAGATAATCAGGGTCCGCCTGGCGGGGATGGTGTAGCGGTCCCCAGCGGAGTATATTATCAAGAAAGACCGGCCCGAAGGCCGGTCTTTCTTGTTGCTCTCTTCCGCTTTTGCTCTTACTGACGCGGGCACTGGCTGCCCGGCGCCCCGGACTGCGGTGCCGGGCAGGTTCCCTGCTGCTGCGGCACACAACCAGAGCTGGGATCCCGCCTCTGGAGCCTCGACTGGTCTCGCGTCTGGTCCCTGGTCTGGTCCCTCGTTTGCGCCCGCGTCTGGTCCATGGTCTGGGTGCGCGTCTGGTCTCTGGTCTGTGTGCGTGTCTGGTCCGCGGCCTGTGAGCCCGCTCCCGACGCCTGCGCCTGAGCCTGTCCCGTGCAAGCGCGGGCCCGTTCCATGAGGCTGCAGCTAGCCACGGTGCAGGTCCCGGCAGCGCTCCTCAGGCAGGCGCCGAGGCCACCTCCGCCCGCGAGAACGGGGACGGTCAGGGCCACGATAAGCGTCCCTGCCAGCACCAGCGCCGACGCCAGGGCTACTGTGAACCTGGACTTCAATACGTTCACCTCCTCGCGGTTTCTCTTCAGGCCTGACGGCCCGTGTGGTCTGTCTCTCCGAAGATGACATCCGGACGCGTGCGAGGTTGTTACGGCCTTCCGGAGAAAAAGGCTAGAATCGACGGACCGCCTACTGCGAGAGGCCGTAACGTCTTGGTGTTTTTTCTGATTCCATTCATAGGAGCCGCCGCCGGTGGACGAGGGAGGGACTTGCCCCGTACGGAAGCGCTGGTCGAGCTCGCGGAAAGGGCCCGGCTCTACGAGCCGGAAGCGTTCGGCGAGATGTTCGACCTCTACTACGAACAACTGAGAAGGTACATGTACTACCACACCGGAGACCTGGAAGCTTCGGAAGACCTCGCGTCGGACGTGCTGACTACGGCCATGGAGAAGATCGAGGGCTTCAACGATCGGGGAGGCACGCTCGGCGCGTGGCTGTTCGGTATCGCGCGCAACCTGCTGGCCAGGCGCAGGGAGGCTGCCTCGAAGGTGTCGGAGGTCGAGCTGGACGAGGAGTCGGCCGTGCCCGTGGAACAGACCCCGGAGGACCTCGTGCTCGAAGCAGACAGTTACGAGTCCCTCTACGAGGCGCTGAGTCGCCTTCCCGACGAGCAGCGGGAGGTGGTCCTCCTCAGGTTCATGGAGGGTTACAGCGTCAAGGAGGTCGCCGGCATGGTCGGCAGGAAGCCGGGTGCGGTTCGGGCGCTGCAGTTCAGGGCGGTGCGCGCGCTGGGTCGCATGTACGAGGAGATCGGAGCACCGAATGAGTAGCGGAGTGCGGAGGACCGGTGCTCTTCGCTTCGCGTGGAAGGCGCGCGGGGCGCTCGGAGGTAAGGTGACATTGGAGAGCGCCTCCCCCGACCGGGACATACGCGTCCTCGGGATACTGGTCTCCGGCGGCCCGGCACTGCCGCCCGCGGTCGCGCTGGAGGAGCGGAGGCGCGTGCTCATGGAGCGCGCGGACACCCTGCGGATGGAGGCGGGGTCGGCGCTCGCACGCCCGGAAGCGAAACGGATGGCGAGGCCGAGAGCGCTCGTCAGGACTGCGATCGCCGCCGCCCTGGTGGCGTTGCTGCTCGTCGCCACCGGCACTATCTCGGTCTTCGCGATGCCCGGGAACCCGCTCTACTCGGTCAAGAGGTGGATGGAGTCGGCCTGGACCGCGGTGCAGCCGGGACCGGAAGCGCTGGCGGAGACCTACCTCGCAAATGCGAACCGTAGGGCCGCGGAGCTGGGGTACGCGGAGGACCGGAAGCTCGCCGAGTGGTACGGTCCGCTCGCCGGCGACGCAGCCCGGGACCTGGAGCTTGCGTACGGCGAATCGGACAGGCTGGAGCGAGGCGCCGGCGAAAGGGTTCAGAACCGGATCCGGGTCTCTGCCGAAAGGCTTGCGAAGCTGGTAACGGCTGGCTTTCAGGGGATGAGCCAGGCACAGCAGCAGGCGGTCCTTCAGAGCGTCAACCGTATGCGAAGGAGGCTGGGTCAGCCGGACGTGCGCTCGCCCGCGTCCCCCGGGCCGGGCCCGGGTGACGGAGGTCAGCAGAACGAGCAGCAGGGACCCGGAGGCGAGCAGAACCAGCAGCAGGGACCTGGTGATCAGGGCACCAGCCCCGGCGGCCAGCAGCAGCAACAGCAACAGCCGTCCCAACAATCGCCGGGGCCGGGTCAGCCGGACGGCGGCATGATGGATCAGGGCTCACGATTTTGAGCCCGGCCTCTCAGGCCGGGACTGCCGCGAAGACCGACCCCCTCACCCCGACCCTCTCCCCCGAGGGGAGAGGGCTAGAGGTCGCCTGATCAGTTATGCGCTGACGATGATGAACTCCTACTCGACGACCTCGTACTCACGCGGCAGTTCCCAGACGGGCGGGGCCTCGAGGTCCGCGACCCTCATTATCTTCTTGAGCAGCCGGGGCGCCAGTCCCCACTTGCTGAGGCCTCCGAGGTAGACGATGGCGGAAGCCAGCGCCCCTCCTATCGTCCAGCCGAACCACCTGATGAGCAGGTGGGCCAGCACGGCGCTTCCGAGCGTCCAGCCGAGCACCGTGAACAGCAGGTATCCGTTGAGCTTCAGGAACTCCATCATCTGCTCCTGCTCGTCGGCCGGCCAGCCGGCCTCCGGGTCCGCCTCGTAGCCTTCCTTCAGCCACGCGGTCATCCAGTGGAGCATCAGCGGTATGAAGAACAGGCCGTACGCCAGCAGGATGCGCACCACGTCGGAGGTCAGCCAACCGAAGACGTTGGTCCAGTGCCAGCTGTCGAACGCCTCGCGGTTGCGCGAGAAGAAACGCTTGTAGCCGGTCTTGTCCCAGCCGTTGACCAGGATGAACCAGAAGCCCAGGTAGGCGTAGATCGTCTGCTGCGCGGCCTTGTAGTACTCGCCCTTGAGCAGCAGGTTGCGGGTTACCCAGTAGCCCAGTATCCCCTGGGTGACGTTGGTGATGGTGAAGCCGCTCACCAGCCAGCCGGGGATGGTCTCGTAGCTTCCGACCTGCATCGTCTCCCAGTTGGGGTTGGACCACAGCAGGTTGGAACCCGATGGCACGAACAGCAGCGAGAGGAACAGCAGCGTCTTCAGAAAGTACTGGTTGGTGAAGGCGGGGTCGCCCTTCTCGATCTCCTTGACCAGCCTGCCGATGTCGCGCAGCTGCCTTCGGTTGAGCTTCAGCTCCTGCACGTCCTCCTTCTCAGCCTCGATCCGCCGTATCTGGCGGAAGGCCGCGAGCGCGAAGCTCGCCCCCAGCCCGTACGACCAGAAGACATCAACCTCGACCATGTGACTCCCCCTTTACTTGCCGAAGCCCTCGATGATGAAACGCTTGATGGTATCCGACCATGCTCGCTTTGATTCCTCGTCTATCTCTCCGGTTCCGGAAAGCCGCCTGGAGGCCTCGAACAGCATCGCGTTGATGGCGAGCGACGCCTCGTGGGTGTGTATGTCCGGCTTGAGGAACCCCTTGTCTATCCCGTTGCGCAGGTACATCTCGGTGTACGACCCGAAGAGGAGAAAGGCGGCGTTTATCTTCCGGGTCACGGAATCGTCGATGGCGAGCGCCTCGTAGAAGAGGAACCGGTGCATGTCGGGGTTGTCCTCGAGCAGCCCGAAGAAGCGGTCGCCGATCTCGTCGAGTCGCTCCGCGTACTCGTCCAGGCTGTTGACGCTCTCGGGGGGGAGGTCGGTGACTATCAGGGATATCCTGTCGATGATGTCCTCCAGGACGCATGCGGCGATGTCGAGCTTGTTCTTGAAGTAGCGGTAGAGCGTGCCGTGTCCGACGTCGAGCTCTGTGGCGATGTCGGCCATGGTCGAGTTGTGGTACCCGTTCTCGGCGAAAACCTTGAAGGCGGCGTCGATTATCTGCCGCCGCCTTATGTCCGTGAGGTCTATCCTGGCCATTGAACCACCCTTACTGAACGCTGTGTCAGTAAACTGAATGATATGTCACTCTTCTCCGAAAAGCAAGAGTCCGGGGCGAGAAAGCCCGCGGAGTTTTCCCGCGGGACGCATCACCGCCGGCACCGGTTATAATGAGCCCGGCCCGGAAAGGCCGGCGATGAAACAGGGGGTAGATCGACGCATGGTTAACTTCACCGATGTCGTCGCTGCGGACGGTGATGAGCGCGAGCGGCTCATCATGGAGCTCGTCGGGGAGATGACCCTGCGCGAGAAGCTCAACGAGATGGCCGGCAACAGCAGCGACCTCAAGCTGGCCGTCATGGCCGTCGCATACGGGAAATGGACGTTCGACTCCGGTGGATGCCGAAGGCTGGGCATCCCGCCACTCCGATTCACCGACGGCCCCCGGGGGGTCTGCATGGGCCACTCCACCTGCTTCCCGGTGGCGATGGCCAGGGGAGCGACCTGGGATCCCGCCCTCGTGATGCGGGTCGGTGACGCGATAGGCGTGGAGGCGCGCGCCCAGGGCGCGAACTTCTACGGGGGCGTATGCATCAACGTGCCGCGACATCCAGGGTGGGGACGCTGCCAGGAGACTTTCGGTGAGGACCCCTACCTGCTGGGGGTGATGGGGGTCGCCTCGCTCTCGGGGGCGCAGCGGCACCTCATGGCGTGCGCCAAGCACTTCGCCTGCAACAGCATCGAGGAGTCCCGCTTCTACGTGGACGTCCGCGTCGACGAGCGCACGCTGCGAGAGGTCTACCTTCCGCACTTCAAGAGGTGCGTGGACGCGGGCGTGGCATCCGTGATGAGTGCCTACAACAAGGTCAACGGCGCCTACTGCGGCCAGAACCTGCACCTCCTGCGCGGGATACTGAAGTCGGACTGGGGGTTCGACGGCCTGGTCATGAGCGACTTCGTCTGGGGGGTGCGTGACGGTGTCGAGGGCGTGATGGCCGGGCTGGACATGGAGATGCCGAGACGCTGGAGGTTCGGCCGAAGGCTGAAGCGGGCGGTCAGGCACGGTATCGTCCCCATGGACACCATTGACGACGCCGTGGCGAGGATCATCCGGCAGAAGGCGCGTTTCGATGACGTGGGCGAGCCGGGCCGTTACGGCAGGGAGAAGGTGGCGTGCCGCGAGCACACCGACCTCGCGTGTGAGGTCGCGCGCCGTAGCATGGTCCTGCTCAAGAACGAGGAGGGAGCGCTGCCCCTGGACCGCGACAGCATAAAGCACGTCGCCGTGTTCGGAAAGCTGGCCGACAGGCCGAACATCGGAGACCGCGGCAGCAGCCGGGTAAGCCCGCCCTTCGTGGTGACACCGCTGCAGGGGATCCGCGACCGCGCAAGGGCGGCGGTGCAGGTGCTCTATGACAGCGGCAAGGACCTGCACAGGGCGAGGCAGCTGGCGGTTTGGGCGCACGCATCCATAGTTGTCGCCGGGCTCGACTATCGCCAGGAGGGCGAGTACATCTCGAAGCACTGGGCCGGCGGCGACCGCGAGCACCTGGGCTTGAGCGCCGAGGAGGTGGAGCTCATCAAGGCGGTCGCGGACGAGAGCGAGCGTTGCGTGGTGGTGCTCGAGGGGGGGAGCGCCATCACCGTGGCCGACTGGGTCGACGAGGTCGAAGCGGTACTTCTGGCCTGGTACCCTGGCATGGAGGGCGGGCACGCCATCGCCGAGGTCCTGTTCGGGGACGTGAACCCCGGCGGCAAGCTCCCCGTCACGTTCCCGGCCTCCGAGAGCCAGCTTCCGCCGTTCGATAAGAAAGCGAGAACGATCGACTACGGCTACTACCACGGGTACCGCCTGTTCGACAAGGAGGGGATGACGCCGTCGTTCCCGTTCGGATACGGGCTCAGCTACACCACGTTCGCGTACTCGGACCTGCGCCTGAGCGAAACCGAGGTGGCCCCGAGCGGCCGCGTCGAGGCCGCCTTCGACGTCACCAATACGGGCGGTGTCGCGGGCGACGAGGTGGCACAGCTATACGTATCCTGCCGGGGGACGGCCGCCGACCGTCCGGTGAAGGAGCTGAAAGGCTTCGAGCGGGTCTCCCTCGAGCCGGGGGAGACGAAGAGGGTGAGCCTCACGGTGGACGCCTCGGAGCTGGCCTACTACGACGCGGGCAGCTCCTCCTGGATCGTGGAGGCCTGCGACTACGAGGTGATGGTCGGAGGCTCCTCGGCCGAGTGGGACCTTCGCTTCAAGGCCCCCTTCCGCATAACCCCCGCCTGATTCACTATAAAGCGGGGTTTGTATCTCTCCGATGTCATTAATGGTGATGCAGGGGCGCGCGGGAATGGTAGAATCCACGTGGCCAGGTGCTCGGACGGGTGGAGTGTTTTTCAGATGACGGACCCCGGCAAGGGTGGATCCATATTCAAGGCGCATGACGCGGTGGAGCGGGCCGACCCGGTGGCCGACCGTCTCTGGTCCGAGCACCGCTCCGAGCCGACTCCCCAAACGCGCGAGAACCTCATCCTCCATTACTCCTCCATGGTGAAGTACGTGGCCGGCAGGGTCAGCGTGGGGCTTCCTCCCTCGGTCGAGTACGGGGACCTGGTCAGCTACGGGGTCATCGGCCTCCTTGACGCCATCGAGAAGTTCAACCCCGAGCGGGGGGTCAAGTTCGAGACCTACGCGGTGGCGCGTATCAAGGGCGCCATAATCGACGAGCTTCGGGCGGGGGACTGGGTGCCTCGCTCGGTCCGGCTTCAGGCGCGTGAGATCGAGAAGGCGTACGCGGTCCTGGAGGGCGAGTTGCGCCGCGCTCCCACCGACCAGGAGGTAGCGGAGAAGCTGAAGATGACCCGCGAGGAGTATTTGAACGTCCTCGGGGAACTCTCGTTCGTGTCGATCGTCGCCCTGGACGAACTCATATCGGTGGGAGGAGAGAGGTCGGAGTCGATCAGCATCGCCGACACCCTGCCGGACTCCCGCGCAAGCGACCCCCTGCAGTCGTTCGAGCTGGAGGAGATGAAGGACGCCATGGCGCGCGCCATCGATGAGCTGCCGGTGCGTGAGAAGACCATAGTTTCCCTGTACTACTACGAGGGCCTGACCATGCGGGAGATCGCCGCGGTCTTCGGCGTATCGGAGGCCCGGATCTGCCAGATGCACACGCGGGCGATTCTACGCCTGCGCGGCAAGCTCACCAGGGCTATCGGGCCCGAAGAAGACTAAGTCAAGCCCCGCCGCGACGGCTATTCGACCAACAGCTTGACGAACGGGGTGAAGATCAGCAGGGCGGCGAGGGCCGTCGAGGAGAAGAGCACCGTCGTCCACACAACAAGGCTCTGCCCCCCGAGACGTCTCACCCTGAAGAGCGCAAAGAACACCACCAGGCCGAGCGCGTAGGCGACCACCGCGTGGCCCGAGAGCGAGCCCATACGGTCATAGAATGTAAAGAACTCCTTTACCGGCTCCGAGATCTCGCCGATGAAGCTCATGATCCCCAGGGACAGGATGGTCACAGAGGCGGCGACCATCGCCGCCACCGCGGCGCTCGCGTTCCTCGGTCCGGTGCTTTCGTCCATCCGGATCACCTTATCGGAGCGGCGTTGTTGATAAACGCCCCCATCAGCAGGATGGTGACGGTCATCAGGAGCGCGAGGGCGAAGACCGCCGCCACGGCCTTCCGCGCCGTACCGTTCTCCTTCCGGCGTATGTCGTACACGAAGACCAGCGCGATCGCCACCAGCAGCAGCGCCGGGACGAAGTGCGCCGCGTGCTCCTTGAACTCCATGAGTATCTCGTGGACCCATGGGCTGTTGCCGGCGAGGATGATGCTGCGTGGGCTGGTAGCGGTCTTCACCCGGTAGGCCGTGTACACGATGTCGCCGAGGACGTCGATGACGACCGCCACGGCTGCCATAGCGACGGCGTTCGACCTTATCGCGCGCAGGCTCCTTCCGATGGGGAAGAGTGACTGCCAGATCGCTACCACGAGCCCGGCGAGGAGCACCGCTCCCAGCAGCGCGTGAATGAACGCGAGCCAGCTCATCGCCCACCACTCCCGGAAACACGCCCGACGTACGCTCTCCAGTTGGTGAAGGCGAGGCGGTAGATCAGCCCCGCCAGGGCGACAGTCCCGAATGCGATGAAGAGCGCCAGCATCCCCGGCGTCGACCTGTCCTCGCCGATGACCAGGGCATGCGCCAGGGCGATGCCGAAGATCAGGTAGTTCAGCAGGTGGATGACCCTCCAGCTGTGTGAGAGCCGCGCGGCCAGCAGGGCGGTGATTACTGTCAGGGCCAGCAGGACCAGCGCCGCCGGTCCGAAGAAGAACAGGGCCCTGTTCGCCTCCTCGTAGTGCTCACCGATGGCAGGCAGCAGGAACAGGAAATGGCACAGGGCCAGGGAGAACCCGACCAGGCCGAACACGTTGTGCGCGGACTGCAGGCGCCCCGGTTTGAAGACCCGGTTGAGGAGCGGCCGGAAGCTGCCCGTGGTCATATCCAGGAAGATGAAGCTCACCGCGAGCAGCGCCGACAGGCTACTGAGCAGTTCGAGTGCCTCGGCGGGCTCCTCGGCGAGCTCGCCGAGGCGTCCCGCCACTATGCCGAACGCCGCCAGCACCACGACGACCGCCAGCGCGATCATGACCACCTGCCAGGCCCTCCCGGCCTTCGGCTGCACCTCCACCTCCTTGCTCCCTTGTGACCCCAGCCGATTCCTTCTCCGGGACCGCGCGGCCTCCTGCACTGACTCCATCGTTTCTTTCGTCTCCCGACCAAGAGCCCCGGTCCATCCAGTCAGAGGTCGGCACCCGTTCTCCTTGCGCCCGGACCCGCTATTGGTGAGAATAGGTCCTTGTAATAGAGGGCTCTGTCCTGTAGCACTGGATCTCTGAGCACGTCGGTGCACCTGGAGACCCGGGCGACGATAACGTGATCGAGAACCTGCCAGTTTCTCGGGAACACGGGGACACTAATTCAATGAGAAAGGCGATGGGGAGGCGTTCCGGTTGATTGAACAGGTCGTAGCGGCCGTCAATCTGATTACACTCAGGTTGATGCTGACTGCCAGCCTGGTGGACCGGTTCAAGGACTCACTGGCGAGTTTCCCGCACTGGCTCGCCGTCATGATGATCTCGGCCCTCCCCGTATTCGAGCTCAGGGGAGGAATACCCGCCGGGGTCGCTCTGGGAATGCCCCTTTGGCAGGCGGTTACGCTGGCGGTAATAGCGAACATGCTGCCCATACCGTTCATTCTTCTGCTGCTCGGCCCTCTCTCAGGGTGGCTGAGCAGGCACTCCAAGTTGATGAAACGCTTCTTCGACTGGCTCTTCGCCCGCACTCGCAGGAAGCATTCGAAGTCATTCGAGAGATGGCAGGAGATCGCCCTGATGATCTTCGTCGGGATTCCCCTGCCCATGACCGGTGCTTGGTCCGGAGCCCTCGCCGCTTTCGTTTTCGGCATACCGTTCTGGCCGGCCATGCTCTTCATCTTCCTGGGCGTGCTGATCGCTGCGGCAGTGGTGACTCTTGCGACATCCTTCTCGTTTCTCATCGGCTGGCAGGGCTCACTGGTGTGCTTCGCTCTTCTCACCGGAGTCCTAGTCTACATCTTCATGCGCGGCAGGAAGGAATACGCGAAAGAGTTCGGCGAGGGCCATGACACCGCGTCGGTTGACCACCCCCCGGCCGTGTTCTCCGAAGAGACCGCAGTGGAGGAACCAGAGCGAAAATGAACCCTTACCTGGCGTCGACGCACGTGCTCCTGTTCGCGGGCATATCCCGTGAGACAGGATTGGTGGTGACGCCGTATGCCGAAATGGTCGAGCCTTCGGAGCCCATGGAGGGAGGCTAGCCGCCCGGGGCGCTCTTCGAGCAGGGCATCCCGGGGCGGCGCGCGCGTGCCGCAGCTAAGTGACATAGTGGATGCCCTGGGGGAGATGTACCCGTGGGAGCTCGCCGGACCTTCCGATGACAGCGGCGTGCTCGTGGGCTCGGGCGACTCCGAGATAGCCGGCGTCCTCTGCGCCGTGGACCCTGTCGGCGATGCGGTCCAGGCCGCCCTGGATGGCGGCTGCGAACTCCTGGTCGTTCACCACCCGCACCTCCTGAAAGGGTCCGGCCCGCTGGACGCCGGCACCCTGGGTGGAGAGCTGGTCCGCACCTCGGTGCGCGAAGGCCTCGACATCGTGGCATGCCACACCAACGCGGATTACGCCGAGGGGGGACTCGCCTCCCTCTACGCGACCAGGCTGGGACTCGAGGTGGAGGGCCCCCTGGTTCCGTTCGAAGGTGCCTGCCTGGTCAAGGTGGTGGTCTTCGTACCCGAGGAAGCACTGGAAACGGTCACCGAGGCCATGGGTGTGGCGGGGGCGGGGGTAATAGGAGACTACACCGGCTGCAGCTTCCAGGTAGCCGGGACCGGGACCTTCATCCCCGGGGAAGGGGCAAGACCATATTCAGGCTCGACCGGTGAGCTGAGCCGGGAGCCGGAGACACGGCTGGAGATGATGGCCCCCTCGTTCAAGGTGAAGGGTGTCGTGCGGGCGATGCGCTCGGTCCATCCCTACGAGGAGGTGGCCTTCGACGTGTATCGCCTCGACAATCCCGTCCCGTGGGGGCTGGGCCGGTTCGGGGCTCTCCCTGGGCCACGTTCCCCTGGAGAGATCATGGAGGAGCTGATGGACTGGTGCGGTTCGGGCACCGGGGTCCTGGAGGGCGACGAGGAGACGGAGGTCTCCCGGGTCGCGGTCGTACCGGGGATGGGTGAGGACGGCGTCGTACCCGCGCTGGCCGCAGGCGTTGAGCTGTTCGTGACCGGTGAGCTGTCCTGGCACCACCGACTCGTCCTGATGGAAGCCGGGGTGGCGGTGATGATGCTGGGACATGCGCCCAGTGAAGCGCCGTTTGTCCGCGCAACGGTGGAAGGCCTCGCACGGGCATCCGATGACGCCGGGTGGGGGCTTCGGGTAGAGGGTTTCGAGCACACCGAAAGGAAGGGGGCCTGATGGACCTGAGTCCCGTCGAGCTGGGCACGGTCCTCTGGGAGGTCCAGCAGCATGACACCCGCATCCGGGAGATAAGGAAGCGGATAGACGGGCTGCCGGCGAAGCACAGGCTGACCGAGCTCGCCACCGAGCTCTCCGAGGCCCGGCAGTCCCTGGCCGACAGGGAGCGGGAGCTGGAGGAGATCGGGCACCGACAGCACAAGCTGGACGGCGAACTCGACCTGCTGAGCTCCAAGGTCAAGGGCGAGGAGCAGAAGCTGTTCTCCGGTACCATCATGAACCCGAAGGAGCTGCAGGCGATCCAGGCCGAGATATTCTCCCTGCGCAAGAAGCGGGATGAGATGGAGACCGAGGACCTCGAGCTCATGGAGGAGACCGACGGGCTGGCCGGCGAGGCGGCCGAGCTCAAGGCGAAGGTCGAGACCACCGGGTCGTCGCAAGCCGTGGCGAAGTCGGTCTATGAGAAGGAGCTCGAGGAGCTGGAGCTGGAGATAGCCGGGCTGGAGGGGGAGAGGGACGCGCGGAAGCTCAAGCTCGACGAGGAGACCATCGCCGAGTATGAGAAGCTGCTTGGCGGCAAGGCGGGCCTGGCCGTGGTGAAGATACAGAAAGGCTCCTCCTGCGGCGGCTGCCACATACAGTTCAGCGCGACCCAGATTGACCAGTACGAGCACGGGGAAGGTGTCTGGCGGTGCCAGTACTGCCGCCGGATGTTGGTAAAGTGAGAGGCGCAGGCGAAGGGGCCGAACCGGCCTCCGGGTCACTGGAGGTGTTCAGCGACGGGGCCTCGCGTGGCAATCCCGGTCCGGCCGGGATCGGAGGTGTGGCCCGGGACTCCGCCGGGCGCACGGTGGCCCGCGTACTCGCGTACCTGGGAGAGACGACCAACAACGTTGCCGAGTACCACGCGTTGATAGGCATACTCGAGGAGGTGAAGGGCCTCGCGTACGACCGGGTCCGCGTCAACACCGACAGCGAGCTGGTGGCCAACCAGGTCTCCGGGGGCTTCAAGGTCAAGAGCCAGGCGCTCAGGCCGCTGGTGGCGAGGGTCCGGGCCCTGCTCGAGCCGTACTCCCGGGTGGAGGTAAGGCATATTCCCAGGGAGAAGAATTACGAGTGTGACGCCCTTGCGAACAGGGCCATCGACGAGGGCCTCGCAGGCTCGAGGGACCCGGTCCTGGCTCCAGGAGACGATGCACTGTTCTAGGGGAAGCGCAACATCCGAGCGGAGTGGCCGACCGACCTTTGGACGAACCGGGGGGTCAATGCGTCAACAGTATGGGTTAGACTTATACAACCCTTGGACGATCCCTCATAATTTGGAGGATTCTTGGGAGCTCTTGACTGCTGCGTGATAGGGACAGGATACGTGGGCCTGGTCACCGGAGCGTGCCTTGCCGATCTCGGGCACTCGGTCGTCTGCGCCGACCGCGACGAGGCCAAGGTCGCGGGCCTCTCGACGGGCGAGGTTCCCATCTACGAGGCGGGTCTGGAGACGGTCGTTCGCCGAAACCTGGACGCGGGCAGGCTCCATTTCACCTCCGACATAGACGAGGCGGTAGGTGAGAGCGAGCTGGTCTTCATCACCGTGGATACGCCGTCGGACGCCGAGGGCAGGGCGGACCTCACCCACGTCGACGAGGTCGCCCGCGACATAGCGGCCGCCATCAACAGCTACAAGGTCATCATCAACAAGAGCACAGTCCCGGTGGGCACGACCAAGCGCGTCCAGCGCATCATCGAGGAGGCGATGCCCGAGTACCACGAGTTCGACGTGGTTTCCAACCCGGAGTTCCTCAGGGAGGGGACGGCGGTCGCCGACTTCAAGAACCCGAGCCGCGTGGTGGTCGGGAGCGACTCGCAGAAGGCGATCGACCGGATGCTCGAGCTGTACGAGCCGATGAGCGCTCGCGTGATGATCACGGACCCGGTGTCGGCGGAGATGGTCAAGTACGCCTCGAACGCGTTCCTGGCCACCAAGGTCTCCTACATCAACGCCATCGCGAACCTCTGTGAGGTGGTCGGTGCCGACGTCATCGAGGTCGCCAGGGGGATGGGCCACGACGAGCGCATCGGGCGGCAGTTCCTGATGGCCGGGCCGGGCTTCGGCGGATCGTGCTTCCCCAAGGACTGCCGCGCGCTGCTGCACATCGCCAGGGAGCATGATTACAGCTTCGACCTGCTCGAGGGCGTCCTGCAAGTCAACACGGAGCAGCACGAGCGGATGGTCGAGAAGATCAGACACCTTGCCGGGGCCGGGGAAGACCTCAGGGGGAAGGTCATAGGACTCCTCGGGCTCGCCTTCAAGGCCAATACCGACGACACCAGGGAGTCTCCGGCGGTATACGTGGCGCGAGGGCTCATCGAGGACGGGGCCACCGTCCTCGCCTTCGACCCGGAGGCCATGGAGCGCGCCCGGGAAGAGCTCGAGGGCGCCTCGTTCATGGAGGACGCCTACGCCGCGGCCCGGGGCGCGGACGTGCTGGTCCTGCTCACCGAGTGGGACGAGTTCAAGTGGCTGGACTACGCCAGGGTGCTTGAACTCATGCGATGTCCCGTCATCCTGGACACCAGGAACTGGCTGGACGCCAAGGCACTCCGCAAGCTCGGTTTCACCTACGAGGGAGTCGGCCGTTGAAGCTCTCCATCCTGATCCCGGTCTTCAACGAGCATGCGACGATCGCCCAGATCCTTGCGAAGGTACGCTCGGTGGATATAGGCGAGATAGCGCGCGAGATAGTGGTGGTGGATGACGGATCGACGGACGGCACCCGCGAGATCCTGGCGGCCGAGGAAGCCGAACACCATACCACGGTCCTCTACCACGATGTGAACCGCGGTAAAGGTGCCGCGATCCGGACCGGGTTGGAGCGCGTCACCGGCGACTACGTCATCATCCAGGACGCGGACCTGGAGTACGATCCCGACGACTACCGGGTGCTCCTGGCCCCCGTACTCAAGAAGAAGGCGGAGGTCGTCTACGGCTCCCGGTTCACGGGCGAGCGCCGCAACATGCTGTTCTGGCACATGCTGGGCAACAAGCTGCTCTCCCTCGTCACCAATATCCTCTACAACACAACGCTCTCGGACATGGAGACCTGCTACAAGCTGTTCAGTCGCGAGGCCCTTCAGGGCATCACCATCAGGGCCGACCGGTTCGACTTCGAGCCGGAGATAACCGCCAAGATACTGAAGAAGGGGATTCGCATCTGGGAGGTACCGATCTCGTACGCCGGGCGCGAGTTCGACGAGGGTAAGAAGATCACCTGGAAGGACGGGTTCGCGGCGCTGTGGACCCTGATCAAGTACCGGTTCGCCGACTGAACGAACGACGCGGGTAGCGAGGAGCGGAGGTCGCGGATGTCCAAGACGTTTGTCAACGTGGTCCTGCTAGTCATAAGCATCGGCCTGGCCGTGGTGGGGCAGCTGGCCATGAAGGCCGGCATGAACCGGGTCACCCACGACGGGAAGGATCCCTTGAAGCCCGGTGACCTGGCGCACCCGGTCAGCCTGTTGAAGCGCATGGTCGAAGACGGGCCCTGGGCGCTCGCCGGCATAGTGCTCTACGCGATTTCAGCCGTGTTCTGGCTGATCGTGCTCTCCAGGGTACCTCTGTCCGTGGCCTATCCCATCGTGGCCGTGGGGTACGTGGTGGTAGTCTTCTACTCATGGCTCGTTTTCAAGGAGGAGGTCCGCTGGATAAGCTGGGTGGGGCTCGCTTTGATAGTGATAGGCGTTGTGCTCACCGCGCAGGGCCTCAAGTCGAATACGGAGCAGAACGGCAACGAGTCGGCGATCCGGCCTCCAGCCGCGCAGGTAAGCGTCGAGGGCGGGACAGGGAGCCTTCCCGCGGGCAATGAAACCGGTATCGGTAGTCCTGATCAACTTTAACGGGCTGGGCGACCTGCCGGCCTGCCTGCGGTCCCTCGAGGAGCAGGACTACCCCGACATCGAGCTCATCCTGATCGACAACGCCTCGGGCGACGGCTCGCTCGCCGTGTTACGGGAGTTCGCCTCGGGCCGTGGAGCGCGTGCCAGGTTCGCGGGCGATACACCCACCCTCATGGCCAACGAGGCCAACATCGGGTTCAGCCCCGCGCTCAACCAGGGCATCAGGGTATCCTCCGGACCGTATGTCATGCCGCTCAACACCGACGTGGTCATGGATCCCGGGTTCATCTCCGCGATGGTCGGGGCCGCGTCCGGGGAGGGGGTCGGCAGCGTCTCCGGCAAGCTGCTGCGTTTCCCGCCGTACGAGCGCGGCAACATCATCGATTCGGCGGGACACGTCGTGTTCCGCAACAGGCTTGCCGAGAACAGGGGCGAGGGATCTCCGGGCGACGTCGCCTATCTCGATCGGGCGGAGGTGTTCGGCACCTGCGGGGCCGCCGCCCTCTACTCCCGTGAGATGCTGGATGACGTCGCGGTCGACGGCGAGTACTTCGACGAGGACTTCTTCGCCTTCTGGGAGGATCTCGACCTGGACTGGCGCGCTCGTCTGCGGGGCTGGAGGTGCGTATATGAGCCGGCGGCGCTGGCCTGGCATGCCCGGGGTGGCGCCGGTTACCGCAAGTCGCTGCTGGTGGAGAGGCACAACTACAAGAACCGCTGGCTAACTGTGATGAAGAACGACTCGGCCCGCTACCTGCTTCGCAACCTCCCGGGCGTTCTCTTTACCGAACTCTTGAAAGCAGGGGCGTTGCTGGTGAGGTGTCCCGGGGCACTGCTGGCCGCGGGGGACGTGCTGCGCCTCGCCCCCCGCATGCTGGCCAAGCGTCGTGTCATACAGTCCCGGCGGCTCGTGCCCTCGCGTGAGCTGGAGAGGTGGTTTGAACCGTTCCACTACCGGCGCTGGGTGCGAAGGCACGCGCTGAACCGGGGTGAGATGATCGTCGAGGGCGAGAGGGACAGACGATGATGCCCGTGGCGGCTCTTGTCATCAACAGGAACACTCACGAGCTGCTGAGCGATTGCCTGCGGTCGCTGCAGGCGCAGGAGTACGGGGGCCCGATCACCACCTGGGTGGTCGACAACGGCTCCACCGACGGGAGCGCCGCCATGGTTGTCTCCGGGTTCCCCGGAGTGCAGCTGGTGCGTAACGACCGGAACGTCGGATACGCCGCGGCGTGCAACCAGGGGATACACTACTCGTCGGAGCCGGTGGTGCTCGTCATGAACAGCGACACGGTCCTCTCACCGGATACCGTCCGGGTGCTGGTCGAGCACATGGAGGCCAACCCCGGCGCCGCGATAGTCGCGCCGCGGCTGCTGAACACCGACGGCTCCATCCAGTTCTCGTGCAGGGAGTTCCCTTCCATAACCACGGCCTTCATGCACGCCTTCCTGGGCCTTTTCCGCGGGGACAACCCGTACTCGGCCGGGTACAAGAAGATGGACTGGGATCACGGTGGGGAGTGCACCGTGGACTGGGTCTCCGGCGCCTTCATGGCGTTGCGCCGCGACGCCATGGACGCTCTGGGAGGATTCGACGAGGGCTACTTCATGTACGTGGAGGACGTCGACCTCTGCTGGCGTGCCCGCCAGGACGGCTGGACCGTCGACTACCTGCCCCGCGGAGACGTCTACCACCACATCGGCATGAGCAGCCGGGCGGTGTCGACCCGCATGTCCTTTCACCACCATGCCAGTATGTTACGCTTCCACCGGAAGACGTACCGCGGGAAGGCGCGCCGGCTGGTCAACCCCCTGGTGGCACTGGGAGTCGCGTCCCGGTTCGCCCTGATCGTGGCGCTCAACACCTACTACCGGCTCAGGTCCCTGCTGGGTGGGCGCGACAGGCACATCATGCCGGGGAGACAGTGATGAAGACGGTCCTGGTAACGGGGGCGGACGGCTTCGTGGCCGCGCACCTGATCGGTGAGATAGCGGCGCAGACCGACTGGCGGATCCTCGGTGTCGGCCTGAAGCAGGGACCGAGCCGCGAGGTGCCCGGCATGGAGTACCGGGTGGCCGACCTCACGGACTACGAGCTGGTCAGGGAGGTCCTGGACCTCTGGAGGCCGGACGGCGTCTTCCACCTGGCCGCCCAGCCGTCGGTGGCGCTCTCCTGGGACGATCCCTGGAGCACCTACCGGGTCAACCTGTTCGGGCAGCTCAACCTGATGGAGGCGCTGCGCAGGCTCGGGCTGGAGGCCAGCGTGCACATAGCCTGCTCCTCGGAGGAGTACGGAAAGGTCTCCCCGGAGAGGATGCCCCTGAGCGAGGAGATGCCGTTCAACCCCTGCAGCCACTACGCGGTGAGCAAGGTGGGCCAGGAGGTCATGGGGCTGATGTACCACTGGGCCTTCGGCTGGCGCGTGCTGGTGACCCGGGGCTTCAACCAGGCGGGTCCCGGGCAGGCGCCGGATTTCGTGGTCAGCTCGTTCGCCAGGCAGATCGCCTGCATCGAGGCCGGCAGGAGTGAGCCGGTGATCATGGTCGGAAACCTGGAGGCCTGGCGAGATTTCACGGACGTGAGGGATACGGTCCGGGCGTACCGCCTGGTGATGGAGAAGGGGCGGGCAGGGGCCTCCTACAACGTCTGCACGGGTAAGGCGCGGAAGGTGGCCGAGCTCCTGGAGATACTGCTCGGGCTCTCGAAGGCCGGGATAGAGGTCAGGAGCGACGAGGCCCGCCAGAGGCCGAGCGACATACCCCTGCTGGTGGGCGACAGCGCCCCGCTGCGCGAGGAGACGGGATGGGAACCGCTCATCCCCCTGGAGCGCACGCTTGCGGACGTGCTCGATTACTGGCGGGAGCGTGTGTAACGCCATCCCTCTCCCTCTCCCCCGGGGGGAGAGGGTCGGGGTGAGGGTGATACGAACGGAGGTCTACACATGAAAGGCGCGATGCTCGTCGGGGGGTTCGGCACCCGCCTGCGGCCGCTGACCATAACCACCCCCAAGCCGATGTTGCCGCTGGTCAACACCCCATTCCTCGAGATAGAGCTGATGCACCTCAAGGAGCACGGCGTCGACGAGGTCGTGCTCTCCACGGGCTACCTGCCCGCGGTCTTCGACGAGTACTTCGGCGACGGGTCCGCGCTGGGGATGCGGATCGTGCACGTGACTGAGGACAGGCCGCTGGGGACCTGCGGGGCCATCAAGAACGTGGAGCGGCACCTGGGGGACGGGCCGGTCATCGTCTGCAACGGCGATATACTGACGGACCTGGACATCGGCGCGCTCGTGGAGTACCACCGGATTAAGGGTGCCACCGTCACCATCACCCTGACCCCCGTGGAGGACCCGACCGCTTACGGGCTTGTCCCGCTGGATGACGAGGGCCGCATCGAGGAGTTCCTGGAGAAGCCGACCTGGGACCAGGTGGTGACAAACCTGATAAACGCCGGGACCTACGTGATGGACCCGGCGGTACTCGAGCAGGTGCCGCGGGACACCGAGTACTCCTTCGAAAGGCAGCTCTTCCCCGACCTGCTTGCTCAGGGCGCACCCATGTACGGCTTCCCCTCCGACGCCTACTGGCTGGACCTGGGGACGCCGCAGAAGTATCTCTCGGCGCACCACGACATACTGGCCGGCCACATCAAGGTGCCGCTCAAGGGCATCGCGGTGGCAGAGGGCGTCATCGCGGGGGAGGGCTGCGACATCGACGGATCGGCGCTGCTGCGCGGTCCCTCACTTCTCGGCGACCGCGTGGCGATCGGGCCCGGTGCCCGCGTGGGGACGAGCACCTGCCTGGGCAACGGGGTCACGCTGCGGGCGGGTGCCCGGGTGGAAGGCTCGGTGGTCCTGGACGGAGTGGATATCGGCGAGAACGCCGTGGTCGAGGGGAGCATTGTCGGCAAGAACACCACGCTCGGGCCCGGGGTCCGTGTTGCGGACGGCTCGGTGCTCGGTGATAATATCCGGGCCGGGGGCGACAACGAGTTCCTCAAGGGGATAAGGGTCTGGCCCTCGACCGACATCGAAGCCGGGAAGATAAAGTTCTAGATCGTGACGCGGCCGGCCGGCCGGCGTTCTTTTTATGAGGGGTTCCCGCGGGCGGATGGCGCACCCGGGAACCGGCACTGGAGGTGCATGTTGAAGGTCCTGATAACCGGGGTAACGGGTTTCGCGGGCAGCCACCTGGCCGAGCTGTGCATCGCGAGGGGAGATGTCGAGCTGTTCGGCACTGCTCGCTGGCGGAGCCGGATGGACAACATCGGGCACATACTCGACGAGATAGAGCTCTATGACTGCGACCTGAAGGACGCCGTCGCTGTCCGCCACTGCCTGGCCGAGGTCCGGCCGGACTACATATTCCACCTGGCGGCCCAGAGCTTCGTCCCGACCTCCTGGAAGGCCCCGGTGGAGACGATGACGACCAACGTGGTGGGGGAGATCAACCTCTTCGAGGCGATGCGCGAGTTGAAGCTCTTCGATACCCGCATCCAACTCGCCGGGTCCAGCGAGGAATACGGGATGGTCTACGAGGACGAGATACCCATCAAGGAGACCAACCCGCTGCGGCCGCTCTCGCCCTACGGGGTCAGCAAGGTCGCCCAGGACCTGCTGGGTTACCAGTACCACCAGAGCTACGGGCTCCATATCGTGAGGACCCGGGGATTCAACCACACGGGTCCCAGGAGGGGCGACGTGTTCGTCTCGAGCAACTTCTCCAAGCAGATCGCCACCATCGAGGCCGGGAAGAAGGAGCCCGTGATCGAGGTGGGCAACCTGGACGCGCGGCGGGACTTCACGGACGTCAGGGACATGGTCAAGGGTTACTGGCTCTCACTGGAGAAGGGGGAGCCCGGTGAGGTGTACAACCTGGGCTCGGGGAAAGAGGTCAGCATCCGGCACATGCTGGATATCCTGCTCTCGATGAGCGACGCGGACATCGAGGTCAGGCAGGACCCCTCGCGCATGCGGCCCTCCGACGTCGAGATACTGCTGGCCGATAATACCAGGTTCACGACCCTGACCGGTTGGGCGGCCGAGATACCTTTCGAGAAGACGCTGAAGGACCTGCTCGATTACTGGCGCGAGAGGGTCTAACCGGGTGCCATGCAAGATTACCTCAGACACTATCTTGCATGAAGGGGAGTGAAGATGATCAAGTTCGGAACCGACGGGGTGCGGGGGGTCATCGCCGATGACTTCACCTACGACCTGGTCTGGAAGATAGCCTGCGCCGTCTGCCGGTACGTCAAGGCGGGCGCCTCCGGCGAAGCGACCCTGCTTGTGGGCTACGACACCCGGTTCTCCTCCGACCGCTTCGCGCAGGTGTGCGCGATGGCGGCCTCCGCCTACGGGATCCCCGTGAAGGTCTCAGGCGGCTTCGTGCCTACCCCCTCGATATCGTTCGCAACGGTGGACCTCGAGACCGACGGCGCAATAATGATGACGGCGAGCCACAACCCGCCGCGCTACAACGGCATCAAGTTCAAGGGCCCGTACGGCGGATCGGCCTCGACCGAGATCACGGCGGCCATCGAACGAGAGCTGAACGCGCCGGTGGAGGACCCGCCGCGCCCGGACGTCTTCTTCGCGGACGTGCTCGCCCCCGGCAGGGTAGAGCTGTTCGATCCCGTTCCCGCCTACCTGGACAAGGTGGTATCGCTCGTCGATTCGAGCGTCTTCCCCGCTCCTGACATAAAGGTCATGTTCGACCCCATGTACGGGGCGGGACAGGGCCTCCTGGTCGAGGCACTCGGCCGGCTGGGCATGGAATGCGCGCAGATACACGGCGAGCCGAACCCCATGTTCCCGGGCCTGCTGCCCGAGCCGATCGGAGACAACCTGGACGACCTGCGCGAAGCGGTGACATCCGGCGGCTATCACGTGGGCATCGCGGTCGACGGCGATGCCGACAGGGTCACCGCCATCGACGCGACCGGCCGGTTCATCAGCTCGCACATGGTGTTCGCGCTGCTGCTCAGGCACCTGGTGGAGGTCAGGGGCTGGACGGGAAACGTCGTGAAGACGGTCTCCACCACGACCATGATAGACAGGCTGTGCGCGAGGTACGGGCTCCGGCTGCACGTCGTCCCGGTCGGCTTCAAGTACATCTGCGACTACATGCTGACCGAGGACATCCTCATCGGCGGCGAGGAGAGCGGTGGCACCGGCATCAAGAATCACATCCCGGAGCGGGACGGCATCCTGGTCGGTCTGCTGCTGGTGGAGATCATGGCAACCCATGGGAAGACGCTCGGCGTGCTCATCGACGAGCTGATGGAGGGGCTCGGGCAGAGGTTCGTGTTCCTGCGCCGGGACATCGAGCTCACCCAGGCCCACAAGGAGTCCCTCCTTGCAAGGCTTCCCGATCTCAGGCCCGAACGGATCGGGGGGCTGAAGGTCACGGACCTCGAGACCATCGACGGTCTGAAGTTCCACCGCGAGGACGGCTCGTGGGTGATGCTGCGGGTATCCGGCACCGAGGCGGTGGTCCGGGTCTACGCGGAGGCGACCGGAGAGAAAGAGGTCGAGGAACTGGTCGCCGAGGGCGTAAAGCTCATCAACTCAGTCACCTGAATGCTGCAACATCCGGACGTTGTGGTCGAACAACCCATGGACGAACCGGGGGGTCAGACGTTTGCAGTGCCGTTGGAACACGCAGATTTCGAAAAGGATATTACGCAATGAAAACGTCTGACGCCCCTCATCATTAGAATAAGGAGGCTGACGATGGACCTGAAGGTCGACCTCGACGATCCCTCGGGCTTCGAGGCGGTAGACCTCTCCGACATGCTGGGTGCCGTAGAGCGGTTCGGCTCCCAGGTGCGCGAGGCGCTGGAGATAGGCCGGGCAGGGATCTCGCTGCCCTCCGCGGAAGGCGTGCGTAACGTCGTAGTGCTGGGCATGGGCGGGAGCGGGGTGTCCGGCGACGTGGTGGGCGCACTCGCGCCGGCCTCGGGACTGGAGGTCCCCCTGGTCACGGTCAAGGGTTACACCCTGCCCCGGTTCGTCGATCAGTGCTCCCTGGTGTTCGCGGTGAGCTACTCCGGCAACACGGAAGAGACGCTGGAGTGTGTCCAGCAGGCCTCGATGCGCGGCGCGAGGCTGGTCGGCGTCACCAGCGGCGGGGCATTGCGGGCGATGGCCGAGGAGAAGGGATTCCCCGCGTTTTACATCCCCGGCGGCATGCAGCCGAGGGCTTCCCTGGGGTACCTCTTCGTGCCGGTGGCGTGTGCCCTGGAACGCATGGGGCTGGTCTCGGGCCTGATCTCCGACCTTGAGGGGGCCGTCCCGATGCTCGAGGAGCGCGGCGGTGAGCACGGGCGCGCCTCCGAGCTCGACAACAACCCCACCAAGAGGCTGGCCAAGGAGCTTCCCGGGCAGCTGCTCGTCATCTACGGGTCCGAAGGGGCGCTCGCGGTGGCGGCACTGCGCTGGAAGGCGCAGCTCAACGAGAACTCGAAGGTGCCGGCGTTTCACAACTCCTTCCCCGAGCTCAATCACAACGAGACCGTGGGCTGGCAACACCTCGAGGAGATATGCGGGTCCGTGCACCTGGTTGTGCTGCGCGAGACGGGCGGCCATCCGCGCATAGAAAAACGAGTCCGTATCACGCTGGACCTCATAGGTGACCGCCTCGGCGCGGTCACCCACGTCTGCGCCCGCGGCGAAAACGCTGCCGAGCGCCTGCTCGACCTGGTCTACTTCGGCGACTTCGTGAGCGTCTACCTCGCCCTGCTGCTGGGGCAGGATCCCACTCCGGTCACTCGTATCGAGGAGCTGAAGAAACGCATGAGCGGCCCGGAGTGAGTGAGTCCCTTGCGAGGCGACATGTTACTCCCGGTCGAGGTGAACGCCGCCGCGCGCGAGGCGGCGTCCATCGTCAGGCGGTTTGCAGGTCAACTGCCCGGGCTGCTGGAGAAGGTCGCCGCCGCGGCAAATATGTTACTCTGATACATCACATTGCTCGACCCCCGTCCGGGAATCGCCTCGAGTGGGAATCCGACGAGGCGGCCGGCCGGGCCACGCGCTTTGAAGAGAGCGATACCGAAAAAGCAGCGAAAGGAGCGCTTCCGCATGGACTACGACGTAACCGACCTGTCGCTGGCCGGCAGGGGGAAGGCCCGCATCGAGTGGGCGGGCCTGGAGATGAAGGTGCTGGAGATAATCCGCGCCCGCTTCGAGGCCGAGAAGCCGCTCGAGGGCCTGGTGATAGGAGCCTGCCTTCACGTCACTACCGAGACCGCCAACCTGATGCTGACACTCAAGGCGGGTGGAGCCGAGCCGTACCTGTGCGCCAGCAACCCGCTCTCCACCCAGGACGACGTGGCGGCCAGCCTGGTGCAGGACTACGGCCTGAGCACCTTCGCCCGCTGTGGAGAGGACAACGACACCTACTACGCGCACATCGCGAGCGTGCTCGACAAGAGGCCGGTGATCACCATGGACGACGGGGCCGACCTCGTGACCACGCTGCACACCGTGCGAAAGGACCAGGCGGACATAATCCTCGCCGGCACCGAGGAGACCACCACCGGGGTCATCAGGCTCCGCAGCATGCAGGAGCAGGGCGTCCTGCTGTTTCCGGTCATCGCCGTCAACAACGCCGACACCAAGCACTTCTTCGATAACCGCTACGGGACCGGCCAGTCGACCATCGACGGCATAATCAGGGCCACGAACCTGCTCCTGGCGGGGAAGGTCATGGTGGTGTTCGGTTACGGCTGGTGCGGGCGGGGCATTGCGAGCCGGGCGAGGGGCCTGGGTTCGCACGTTGTTGTCCTCGAGGTCGACCCGCTGCGGGCCCTGGAGGCGACGATGGACGGCTTCCAGGTGAAGACCTCGATGGAGGCGGCGAAGGTGGGGGACATCTTCGTGACCGCCACCGGCGACACCAGCTGCCTGCGTGCGGAACATTTCGAGGTCATGAAGGACCGCGCGGTGGTGTGCAACTCCGGCCACTTCGACGTAGAGATAGACATCCCGGCGCTGGAGGGTATGTCGAAGAGCCGCCGATGCGTGCGCGACCACGTAGAGGAGTTCCTACTGCCGGATGGCCGCCGGATCTACCTGCTGGGCGAGGGTCGCCTCGTGAACCTCGCGGCCGCCGAGGGGCATCCGGCCAGCGTCATGGACATGTCGTTCGCCAACCAGGCGCTGGCCGCCGAGCACGTGAGCCTGCACCACTCGGAGCTCGAGCGCAAGGTGTACGACGTCCCCAGGGAGATCGACGAGGAGATAGCGCGCCTGAAGCTCGAGTCCATGGGGATCGCCATAGACTCCCTGACCCCCCAGCAGGAGGAGTACCTGAAGAGCTGGACCCTGGGGACCTGATCACGGGATGACCTCGATGAAGCACAACGAGCTGCAGCGCCTCGTTTCCGCCGGGCGGCGGATGTACGAGGGCGGTCTGGCCACCGGCGCGCTGGGAACGATCGGGGTCAGGCTCTCCGACGGGACCATCGCGGTCACCGGCGAGAGGAGCCGCCTGGGCTTCCTCGAAGAGGCCGACCTCGCCCTCCTGGACGGTAACGGCAGGCCCGCTCCCGGGAGCGACCGCGAGACGGGCCAGGACGCCAACATCGTTTTCGCGGTGATGGCCGCGAAGCCCGAGGCGGGCTCCGTTATCCGCTTCCATTCCCCGTATGCCACGGCGCTGGCCCATGCCGGTCGCCGGCCCCTGGAGGACTACGCGGCGCTGCTCGAGCATCTGGGCGGCGTGTACCTTGTGCCTTACTACAGGCCGGGAACCGCGGGACTGGCGGGGGCCGTCGCCGAGGTGATGCGGCGCGATCGCGTGGCACTGATCGAGAGGCAGGGCCCGGTGGTCTGGGGGCGTGACGTCGAGGACGCCGTCGACCAGGCGGAGGCGGTGGAGGCGGCGGCGAAGGTCATCTTCATCCTCCAGGGCAACAACGGGGCGCGCAGGTGAGCACGACCCCGCTCCGCGAGCCGGGCGACTCTATCTACTTCGAGGACGGAGTCCTCTTTCTGCTGGACCAGACCCTGCTGCCGGCCCGCGAGGTGTTCCTCGAGCTCGATACGCACGACCAGGTGGTCGACGCCATCCGGCGCCTGGCCGTGAGGGGAGCGATGGCCATAGGTGTCGCGGGGGCCTACGGGGTCGTGCTGGGAGCCATCAGCGCGGGATCGAGCGAGCCGGGCGTGGTCAGGCGCGCGGCCCGGGTGGCGATTCAAGAGACAGGCGCGTCCAGGCCTACCGCCAGGAACCTGTTCTGGGCGCTGGAGCGCATGGACGCCGTTCTGCAGCATGGGGATGCGGACTCCGCCACGGAGCTGATAGCGAGGCTGCGAAGCGAGGCCGACGCGGTGGCGCTCGACACAATAGAGACCAACCGGTCGCTGGTGGAGTGCGGTCAGGAGCTGATCGGCGAGGGCGCTGTCGCCATAACCCACTGCAACTCGGGCCCGCTGGCCGCGCTTCGCTACGGGACCGCGGTGGGAGTCCTCATAGAGGCCCACCGCCGTGGCAGGAGCCCCCACGTTTACGTGGACGAGACACGGCCCCTCCTCCAGGGGTCCAGGCTCACCGCCTGGGAGCTGGGCCGCGCCGGCGTCGCTTACACTCTGATCTGCGATGGGATGGCCGCCGACGTGATGCGCGCGGGGAATGCAGACCTGGTGATCACGGGAGCCGACCGCATCGCGGCGAACGGCGACAGCGCCAACAAGATCGGCACCTACGGGCTCGCTGTAGCGGCTCGCGCGCACGGTATCCCCTTTTACATCGCGGCGCCTTCCTCAACGGTCGACCCGGCCTGCCCGGGAGGTGACGCCATCACTATCGAGGAGCGGGACCCGGACGAGGTGCGCACGTTCGCTGGTACGTCTGTCGCGCCCCCGTCCGCGCCGGTGTACAACCCCGCATTCGACGTGACACCGGCCGAGCTGATAGCAGGTATCGTGACCGAGCACGGCGTCCTCCGTCCCCCGTATACCGAGAGTCTCCTCGAGAGGTGAGAAAACAGGTTTGAGGTCCCTTCTCACTCTGCTAGACTGAGCAGTACAATCAAACTTCCTCTCCATGGCCGAGGAGGGACCCACGTGCTCCCCCGCCTGCTCGAGATCGTCGATCTGTTCTATCCGGCGTCATGCGCCGCCTGTGGTGCGCGGGCTCCCGAGGGGCTGTGCCCTGCCTGTCGATCGGCGCTGGCCGCGAGATCCTCGGTAGAGCGGCCGCCCGGGCTCGGGTCGACGGTTTCCGGATGGGAAGGGCTGAGAGCGGCCGGCCCGTACTCCGGTGCCATTCGCGACATGGTACTGGGATTGAAGTCGGGAAAGAGTATGTACGCGGGCCCCCTGGCGGCGCTGATGGTCGCCGCGGCCGGCAACAATCCCGCCTTCGTTGTTCCACGGGCTGTTGTGCCGGTGCCGTCAACCCGACACAAGGTCGCTCGCCGCGGATACAACCCGGCGTCACTGCTTGCCGGAGGAGTGGCGAGCCTGCTGAAGCGGCCGCTGCTCGAAGCGCTCGTGATGACCAGGAAGACCCTCGACCAGGATGCCACCCCGGGGCACCTCCGGGCGGGTAACGTCGCCGGCGCCTTCGCGGTCACACGGGGCATGGAGATACGCGGCGAGGTTCTCCTTGTTGACGATGTCCTGACCACCGGCGCGACGGCCGAAGCCTGCCGTGAGGCGCTTATCGAGGCCGGTGCGTGGTCCGTTGCCGTGCTCGTCGCCGCCCGCGCGGAGCTGAAACACGCGGCCAGGGGGAATATCTGCAAAAAATCACCCTAATGGTCCAAATCCCGGCTCAACACCTCGAATGGGTGGTTTTTCTTCCCCAGAACGGGTGAAAAGGCAGGGATTCCGGCGCTGACTTACCGAAAACTGTAGTAGGGGATACGAGCCCCGACCGTTAGGGGGGTTCAGAACTTGAAGCCCCCGGACGATAAGGTTTTGTGATAGTCTTGTGGCCAAATATTCGTCGCGCAGGTGGGGATCATGCAGCTTTCAGATCGTGAGATCCAGAACACTCTTGACCTGCTGAAGAAGAAGCAGTCGATGAGCGATGTCAGCTCGCCTCTCACCGATGAGGAGAAAGAGGGCATCCAGTCCGTGGTCAGGAAGATAGACGACGCCCCCGTGATCCGCCTGGACCGGGTCGAGAAGGTCCGCAAGGCCCTCGAGACGTCCAGCTACAACGTGACCGGCGACGACGTCGCCAAGAAGCTCATCGGCCGCATCATCTCCGACAAGCTTAATTAGATCTAGAATGGCGTCAGACGATTTCGTTGCGCAATGGCCCAGTTCGTATGACGTGCTCCAGCGCACCGCAAACGTCTGACCCCACGGTTCGTCCATGGGTTGATCGACCGCAACGCTCCCGGAGTGTAAGATTCGCTTTGACGGGTTCCGGTCTGTGGTTGAAAGTCGATGCCAGTCGCAGGCGAAACGACCCACGTAAGGTAACTACTGGTTGCTGAGCATGGTGCGGCTTAGGGGTAAGTCCTGCCTCCCAAAAAGGGGGAGAAGGGGGCGTGACCGCTCCCCCGAGGAGCGGTTGCCAACTCTCAGCAGGCGAGTGTGGGGCCAAAGACCAGGTCAGCGGAACCCGTCTTCTCTTGACCCCGTTTCCGGTTGTTCGAGCCTTTGTCCTGTGCTACCCTACTCAGGACGGTTTGAGCAGTAGGGGGACGTGTGGAATCAGGTGTTGTCAAATGGTTCAACCCGGAGAAGGGATTCGGCTTCATCGAGCGCGAGAGTGGCGGTGACGTCTTCGTCCATTTCTCTGATATCAAAGCCGACGGCTACCGCACGCTCAATGAGGGCGAGGCTGTGCAGTTCGACGTGGTGGAAGGAGACAGGGGTCCCAAGGCGACCAATGTCACCAGGCAGGTCTGAACGAAAGCAGGAATACCAGGCAACCCCATTCTGACGAGTGGTTACAGGTGGGGTTGTGTGCTTGATGGGCCGCTGATCGGGTTCGCCCTTCAATAGACATCCCGGAGGTAACGGGTTTGCAGATCGTGGTAAAAGGAAAGAACATAGAGGTCACCGAATCGCTACGGCGCCACGCCGAGCAGAAGGTGGCCAAGCTCGGCAAGCTCGGCCTCGGGTTCAAGGAGGTCGAGGTCAAGCTCGAGGTGGAGAAGAACCCGAGCATCCAGCTCAACCAGAAGGCCGAGGTGACCCTCTTCGGCAACGGTCCGCTCCTGCGGGCCGAGGAGGCCGACAGGGACATGTACATCGCCGTCGACAAGGCGGTAGCCAAGCTGACCAGGCAGATCAAGAAATACCACGGCAAGCAGATCGGACGCTCCCACGGGCAGGTCCCGGGCCGGAGGCTCCCCGCCGAGGAGGGCGAGGAGGAACGGGCCGAGCCGACGATAGTGAGGACGAAGACGATAAGCATCAAGCCGATGACACCGGAGGAAGCCGCGCTGCAGATGGAGATGCTCGGTCATGATTTCTACGTGTTCACCAACTCGGACACCGGCAGCGCCAACGTGGTGTACAGGCGCAACGACGGTGACTACGGCTTGATCGATACTTCGGGGTAGGAGGGCGGTGATGGCGGGAGTCATCGATTTCGCCACCAAATTTCTGAAATGGGCGGCCGAGGTGTTCCTCCTCGGAGGGGCAGGGATTCGATGGTAAAGGGTCGATCCAACCTGCGCTTCGAGGAGGGCCTGCTCGAGCGCGAGCACGGCGCTCCGCGGCAGGAGAAGCAGCGCTTCGGGCGCACGCGGGCGGACAACGCCCTGGCGGTCCTGCTGGTGCTGACCGCGGGCGTGTACGTCCTGCTCGGCTTCACCTACGAGAAGCAGAACTGGTGGGCCGTCGTGCTCCTGGGCATCCTGTTCCTGGCCTCCGAGTACTTCGCGCTGCCCATGAAGCCCGGCGGGAGGATATCGCTCGCGCTGCTGCCCCTGGTTATGGCAATGTTGGTATCCGGCGCCGTGGGCTGCGCGGTGGTGGCGCTGTTCGGGCTTCCGGTCTTCTACATGGAGCAGGGCGAGTACGGGCTACGCAGGTTGCTGTACAACGCGGCGATGCTCTCCTTCAGCGCCGGGGCCGCGGCGCTGGTCTTCTGGAACACCGGCGGAGGAAGGTTGACCTACGAGCTCACCAGCCCCAAGGCCGCCACCATGAGCATGAACATACCCAAGCTGCTGCTCCCCTGGATACTCGCGACCATAGTTTTCTACGCCCTCAACACCGCCCTGGCGACCATGGTGCTCACCCCGGAAGGAGAACGCCTGACACGCTTCTGGGTGAGAAAGATGCTGCCGAAGGGTCCTTCCTTCCTGCTCTACAGCGCGATAGGGTTCCTGGCCGCCATAGTATACGTGAGGCTCGAGTACGCCGCGGTGGTGCTCCTGTTCGCGCCGCTCCTTGCCGTCAGGGTCGTCTACACGAGGTACTCGACCATGAGGGATGTCTGCGACGACACCACCCTGGCGATAATGGAGGCGGTGGAAGCCGGCGGGATGTTCAGCGAAGGCCACAGCAACGGCGTGGCCGACTACGCCGTGGCGATAGCCGAGGAGATGAACTTCACCGAGGAGGACGTCCACTACATCAGGCAGGCCGCCCTCCTGCACGACGTGGGGAGGCTCAGTCTCGCCCCCGAGGTCATCAACAAGCCGGGGCGGCTCTCGCCCGAGGAGTACGAGGAGGTACGAAAACACCCCCTGGTGGCGGCGGGCATCGTAGGCCGTGAGAAGTCGTTCGCGCCCGTGGCGCCCACGATCCGGCACCACCACGAGATGTTCGACGGCAGCGGCTACCCCGACGGGCTTTCCGGCGAGACCATACCTGTGGGGGCAAGGATCCTGGCGATAGCCGACGCTTTCGACGCGATGCGGCGCGAGACCGCATACCGCCAACCGCTGGGTCCGCACGACGCGGCGAGCGAGGTGATCAGGGCCAAGGGTATACAGTTCGATCCCGAGGTGGTGGACGCGTTCTCCAAGGTCGTGTTGGCCAGGGGCCTCTGGAGCGGGGCGCTCGAGGAGCGCCTCGGGATGCCGTCTTACAAGCAGGGTGCAAGGGCGCCGGAGCCGGAGCAGCCTACCCTCGAGGATGCGTTGACAGGCAAGGACGCCGCAGAGCTCGCGGGCGAGCCGGGCGCGACCCCGGCCGAGGGGATCAAATTCGCCGAGATGCAGGACGAGATCGAGAAGGACATGAAGGAGTGGAGAAGGGCGGAAGGTGAACCGAGAAGACGAGACAGGACGGAGCACCGGAAGCGAGCCGGCTCCCGAAGGAAAAAAGGCCGGGAAAGGCCGCCGGAGGACCTCTAGGGCGAGGGACCGCAAGACGGTTTTCGAGAACCTGGAACCGCTGGAGCCCTGGGAGACGGCCGAGGTCCGGCAGGAGATGGAGCTCTCCGACGAGATAGCCGAGCTCGCGACCGAGCTGGAGACAGAAGGCACCGAGGTCGCGGAGCCCGGCGAGACGACTCGCGCCGTGGGGGCCGCCCCCACCGGGGAGACGATGGCGCCGGAGCACGAGCCGGAAGGTGAGACCGAGGAGCTTATCGGGTCCCGGAGACCCCCACGCGACCGCGAGAGGCGCGAGAGGGTCTCACGCGGGCTTCCCACGGGCGGCGGGATGGCGATGGTGCTCCCCGCGACCGGGGTGGTCGCATTCGCTTTCCTGGTGCTGAGCCTCATATTCACCAGGTTCGGGAGCATCGACTACAGCAACCTGCTTTTCTGGTTCCTGGTGTTCACCGCCGCGGCGATGCTGAGCCTCGAGCTGAAGGGCGGGGGCAGCATCAGCCTGGGGCTGGCCCCGCTCCTGGGAGCGATGCTGGCCCTGCCGGTCAAGCTGCCCGACGTAACGTACCAGAACGTCAGCTACTCCGGGTGCGTCGAAGTCATGTGGGTGTTCCTGGCGGGCACCATCGTGGTCTTCCTGACCACGATGGTTACCCACGTCCACAAGGAAGATTTCGTGGGGATGCTCCTCGACTACATCGGGGTGGGTTTCGCCACCACGGTGTTCTTCCTGGTGGTCAAGGTTCTGCCGAAGAAGCCGCCCCTGACGGGTAATTACTCGCCGACGGTGCTGATAGCCATCGCGCTGGCCGCCGCGGTGCTGTTCGTGTTCTTCCTGGCGAAGGAGTCGTACGTCCTGTCTAGTGAGGGCCATTACGCGACGGGCGTCTACTTCAGGAGCACCCTGCGGAAGTCCTGGCTGCCGTTCCTGATCCTTGGGTTCACGGGCGTGCTGATGGGGCTTGTGTTCATCGGTATCGGGATCTGGTCCGTGCTGTTCATCGTGCCGTTGCTGGTGGTCTACTGGTTCGCGTACCACAGGGTGGCGGCGACCGAGCAGCTGCTCCTGGAGACCATCAGGGTGCTTTCCGCGATCCCGGAGGGGACGGGCCTGGTCCCGCCGGGGCATTCGCAGAGGGTGGCCGCCATCGCGGCGGGAGTCGCCGGAGAGCTGGGCCTGGCGCCCGAGGACGTCAAGCAGGTCGAATACGCCGGCTACCTCCATGACATCGGGGCCATCAACCGGGCCGGTGCCCCGGCGGACCAGCCGGAGCTCGCGGGGGCCGAGGGTGTGATAAGCGGAGGCGTGGACATCCTGGGCAAGGTGGAATACCTGGACGTCGCCGCGGAGATACTGGGCGGCAGGGAGGGCCTGCGTGACAGGGTGACCGACGTGGACAAGCGGCGGGCGGTCTCACTGGGCTCGGGGATACTGAGCGCGGTGGACGACTTCGAATCGCTGCTGCGCGGCAGCCCCGATCGGGAGCCGCTCGGCGAACAGGACGCCCTGACCGAGATGAACCTCGAGCGGGGCGTGCGTTACGATAGCAAGGTACTGCGGGCGATCGCCCGCGTAATAACGAGGATGCCGAGGGAGTCGGAGACAATTGCTGAAGGGAGTCCAGAAAGCTCTTCGTTTTGGGGAGAGCAAGAAGATTCGGGACCTTGAGGTCCTGGTAGTCCGGGTCAACGACCTGGAGCCCGAAGTCCAGGCCCTCTCCGACTCCGACCTCGCCGCGAAGACCCCCGAGTTCCGTTCCCGGCACGAGGCCGGCGAGTCCCTCGACGACATCCTGCCGGAGGCATTCGCCGTGGTGCGGGAGGTCTCACGACGGACGCTCGGGGAGAGGCACTTCGACGTCCAGGTGATGGGCGGCATCGTCCTGCACCAGGGCAAGATCGCCGAGATGAAGACGGGTGAAGGCAAGACCCTGGTCGCCACGCTACCCGTTTACCTCAACCACCTGGGCGGACTAGGCGTCCACATGGTCACCGTGAACGACTACCTGGCCAGGCGCGACAGCGAGTGGATGGGCGTCATATACGGGTTCCTGGGCATGAGCGTGGGGCTGATCCAGGCGCACATGGACCCGCCCGAGAGGCGGATAGCCTACGGCAGCGACGTCACCTTCGGCACCAACAACGAGTTCGGGTTCGACTACCTGCGCGACAACATGGTCATGGAGCCCGCCCACATGGTCCAGCGGGGCCACCACTTCGCGATCGTGGACGAGGTGGACAGCATCCTGATCGACGAGGCCCGCACCCCTCTCATCATAAGCGGGGCCGCGACCGAGTCGGTCCGCTGGTACCGACAGTTCGCTCAGATAGCCAGGAAGCTGCACCGCGACCAGGACTACGAGGTGGACGAGAAGTCCCGCACCATCGCCGTCACCGAGGACGGCGTGTCGCGGGTCGAGCAGATGATAGGCGTGGAAAACCTCTACGACAACGTCTACAACAACCTGGTCCACCAGCTGGAGGTGTCGATAAAGGCCAAGGAGCTCTTCCGCAACGAGGTGGACTACATCATCAAGGACGGCGAGGTCATCATAGTCGACGAGTTCACGGGCCGCCTCATGACCGGGAGGAGGTACTCGGACGGCATCCACCAGGGGATCGAGGCGAAGGAAGGGGTGCGCATCAGGGAAGAGAACCAGACCCTGGCCACCATAACCTTCCAGAACTACTTCCGCATGTACGACAAGCTGGCCGGCATGACCGGCACCGCCGCCACCGAGGCCGACGAGTTCAGGCACACCTACGAGCTCGAGACCGTGGTCATACCGACCAACGAGCCGATGGTTCGCGAGGACCTGCCGGACCTGATCTACAAGTCGGAGAAGGCGAAGTTCGAGGCGGTCGTGGACGACATAGCCGAGTGCTACGAGCGGAGCGAGCCACTCCTGGTCGGCACCGTCTCTATCGAGAAGTCGGAGCGGCTCTCGAAGATGCTTGCGCGCCGGGGCATCGAGCACGAGGTATTGAACGCCAAGCACCACGAGAGAGAGGCCGAGATAATCGCCCTTGCCGGCGAGCCTCACGGGGTGACCATCGCGACCAACATGGCGGGCAGGGGTACCGACATCAAGCTCGGCGAGGGGGTCCCGCTGGTCGGCGGGCTCAAGGTGATCGGCACGGAACGCCACGAGTCGCGCCGCATCGACAACCAGCTCAGGGGGCGCTCCGGCCGCCAGGGCGACCCCGGGGCCTCGCGGTTCTACCTGTCGCTGGAGGATGACCTCATGCGGCGGTTCGCCTCCAACGCCATCGGGGGCCTGATGGACCGCTTCCACTTCCCGGAGGATGTGCCCATAGAGAACAAGATGGTGACCAAGGCGATCGAGTCCGCGCAGAAGCAGGTCGAGGCCCAGAACTTCGAGATAAGGAAGAACCTTCTCAAGTACGACGACGTGATGAACAAACAGCGCGAGGTCATCTACAGCGAGAGGACCGCCCTGCTGGAGGGTGGTAACTTCAGGGAGCTGGCCTCCGAATGGATAGAGGAGACCGTGAACTCGGCGGTGGACACGTTCACCAACCCGAACTCCTTTCCCGAGGACTGGGACCTCGACGGGCAGTTCGTATACCTGGCGCAGATATTCCCGGTCTCGTTCGGCAGGGAGGACCTCGAGCTGGAGGACCTTAGCCAGGAGGACCTGCGGCTGATGCTCCTGGACGACGCGGGCAGGGCCTACGAGGCGCGCGAGGTGGAG
Organism: Actinomycetota bacterium; assembly: GCA_043807425.1. Lineage (GTDB taxonomy): Bacteria > Actinomycetota > Geothermincolia > Fen-727 > Anoxymicrobiaceae > JAHJCO01. Next base: position 4,488 of record JAZDFZ010000030.1, on the reverse strand, counting down.
CTGGGCGAGGAGGTCATGAGGAGGCTCGAGCGCAACGTGATGCTCGAGGTGATAGACAACAAGTGGCGCGAGCACCTCTACGAGCTCGACTACCTGCAGGAGGGCATCGGGCTGCGCGGCATGGCGGGGCGCGACCCGCTTGTGGAGTATCAGACCGAGGCCTTCGACATGTTCGCCCAGATGACCCAGTCTATAAAAGAGGAGTTCTCACGCTACATCTTCCACGCGCAGATAGTGGAGCTCGAGGAGAGGGCTCCGGTGCGGGTCATCGAATCCGGCGCCGAGGAGTCTCCGGGCGGCGAGCAGCGGCAGTCCGACAAGGTGGGCCGCAACGCCCCCTGCCCGTGCGGCAGCGGTAAGAAGTACAAGAAATGCTGCGGAGTAGAATCCTGACAGATAGAACGGTGGTGCGCCACATCCTTGAACAACAGCAACCAGCCGTCGATAACCGTGGGGTCGGACGTTTGCAGTACCGTTGGAGCACTCCGGTTTCGATAAGGGCATAACACAATGAAAATCTCCGACGCCACTCATCATTAAAGAGGAGTAGACGATGGTTACCGACTACACCAGCGCGTTAGAGCCGGCCAGGAAGAGGCTCGAGAAAATAGGTGATTACCTTTGACGTCGCCAACTCGCGCTCCGAACTCTTGGGACTTCGCGAGAAGTCCGCGGCCCCGTCGTTCTGGGACGACCAGGGCGGCGCCCGCAGGACCATGGCCAGGCTCTCGCGCCTGGACGACGAGGTAGGCCGCTACGACCGCGTGATGGCCCACCTGGACGCCCTCGAGGACATGAACCGTCTTGGGCTGGAGGAGGACGACCCGGCCTTCGAGGAGGAGATAGCTTCGGGCGTGTGCGCCCTCGAGGAGGAGATGCGGGACATCGAGGACTCCGCGCTTCTCCAGGGAGAGTTCGACCGCAACAACGCCATCGTCTCCCTGCACCCCGGGGCGGGGGGGATGGAGTCCCAGGACTGGGCTGAGATGCTCATGCGCATGTACCTGCGCTGGGCGGAGCGCCGCGGTTTCCAGACCGATCTCAACGACGTACAGCCCGGCGAGGGTGCCGGCATAAAGAGCGCCACCTTCACGGTTCGAGGGCCGTACGCCTACGGGCTCCTGTCGCTGGAGAAGGGCGTGCACCGCCTGGTCCGCATCTCCCCGTTCGACTTCTCCAGGAGGCGACACACCTCGTTCGTCTCGCTGGACGCCATACCCGAGGCGGGCGAGGACGTCGAGATCGAGATCGATCCGAAGGACCTGCGCATCGACACCTACAGGTCCTCGGGGGCGGGAGGCCAGCACGTCAACGTGACCGACTCCGCGGTCCGTATAACCCACCTCCCGACCGGCATAGTCGTCCAGTGCCAGAACGAGCGCTCGCAGATGAGCAATAAGACCATCGCCATGAAGATATTGAAGTCGAGGATGCTGGAGCGTGCCAGGCAGGAGAAGGAGAAGGAGCTGGAGGCGATGCGCGGCCAGAAGATGGAGATAGGCTGGGGCAGCCAGATCCGCTCCTACGTCTTCCACCCCTACCAGATGGTCAAGGACCACCGGACCGGCGTCGAGACGGGAAACATAAACGCGGTTATGGACGGCGAGATAGACCAGTTCCTGGAGGAGGGGCTCCGATGGCGGAAGAAACAGGAGGTCGCCTCGGGAGATGAGGCCCCGTGACGGGGACCGGCGCGGATCCGCGGATAAAGACGGACCTCCACGTGCACACCGTGGCCAGCGGGCACGCCTACTCCACCATCCGGGAGATATGCGACGTGGCCGCGCGGCGCGGAATCGAGATGGTCGGCATGACCGACCACGGCCCGGCGCTGGGTGCGGGAGCACACCCTTTCCATTTCTCCAACCTGATAGTCGTTCCCAGGGTCCTCTCGGGGGTCAAGATCCTGCGCAGCGCCGAGTGCAACATCACGGGCCCCGACGGCGAGCTGGACCTCCACGACGGGCTGCTCCAGAGGCTCGACATCGTGCACGCGGGGTTCCACCCCTTCACCGGCTACGAGGGCGGCTCTGTCGAGGAGAACACCCGGGCCGTGCTCGCGGTGATCGAGAGCGGGAAGGTGGACGTCCTGGTCCACCCCGGGAATCCGCTCTATCCGCTGGACTACGGAACGGTGGTGCGCGCAGCGGCGTCTAACAACGTGTTACTGGAAGTCAATAACTCCTCGGGCGTCTCCGTCCGGAGGGGGAGCGAGGAGAACTGCAGATCGATGATCGCTGAAGCGAAGCGCCTCGGCGCCCTGTTATGCGTGGGCACGGACGCCCACGACGCCTCCCTGGTGGGGATTTTCGACAACGCGCTGAAGCTGATCGACGAGGCCGGCTTCCCCGATGAGCGGATCGCGAACCGCGACGTTGCCTCGGTGTGTGAGTTCCTGCGTTCGAGGGGCAGGAAGGACATAGCCTTCTGAGTAGCCAATTATTAATGGCCCTGATATTAGCCGGGCGCGTTTTGTCATGGCCTCGTAGTACTGGAGGATTTGTTTGATCAAGCTGAGAAGGGTCACGAAAGTCTACCAGGGCAACATCTACGCCCTCGACGACGTGACGGTCGACATCGAGAAGAAAGAGTTCGTCTTCCTGGTCGGGCCCAGCGGCTCGGGGAAATCGACCTTCATCAAGCTGCTCCTGAAGGAGGAGGATGCCACCAACGGGCAGGTGTATATCGCGGACACCAACCTGTCCGACATCAAGAAGTGGAAGGTACCTTACCTCCGCAGGAAGGTCGGTTGCGTTTTCCAGGACTACAAGCTCCTGCCCCAGAAGACCATCTACGAGAACGTCGCCTACGCGCTCGAGGTGACCGGCCGCCCGCGCAGGATAGTCGAGTCTTACGTGCCGGAGGTGCTGCGCCTGGTCGGCCTCTCCCACAAGCTGGATTCATATCCGGACGAGCTGTCGGGCGGCGAGCAGCAGCGCGTATCGATCGCGAGGGCGTTCGTGAACAGGCCGCCCATCCTGCTCGCCGACGAGCCCACCGGCAACCTCGACCCTACCATGTCGCAGGGCATCGTAAAGCTGCTGGAACGGATCAACAACACGGGTACGACCGTTGTGATGGCCACTCACGATCAGGACATCGTCAACACCTTTAAGAAGAGGGTGATCGAGCTGCGTGACGGAAGGGTCATACGCGATCAGACCAGGGGGGTCTACGGGTATGGCGGTTAATTTCGGATACTTCTTCAAGGAATCCACCTCCAGCATGCGACGCAACATGGCGCTGACCATTGCCGCGGTCATGGTCACCACGCTGTCGCTGGTGATCCTCGGCGTGGTCAGCATGTCCGTGCACGCGGGCAACGGCCTGGCTGCGAGCATGAAGGAGAGGGTGGACGAGATCCGCGTATTCCTCAAGGAGAACATAACCGTCGAGGAGCGCACCAGCATGGAGTCCTACATACGCAAGATGACCGAGGTCAAGAGCGTCAAGTACATCTCCAAGGAGGAGGCCCTCGAGCAGTTCAAGGACATGTACAAGGATCAGCCGGACATGATCGAGCAGATCGAAGGCAACCCCTTCCCGGCCGAGTTCAAGGTGCGGATGAAGGACCCCAAGTACAATACCGAGGTTGCCAAGCGCCTGGAGACCAGGCCGGAGGTCAGCGTTGACGACGCGGGCAAGAAGGAGATCAAGAACCCGCGCGACGTGGTGGAGAAGGTGCTCAAGTGGACCGGGGCCATCCAGAAGTTCGGGATGGCCGTGGTGCTGGCCTTCGGACTGGTGTCCATAGCGCTGGTCTCGATCACCATTCGGATGGCGATATACGCGCGCCGCAAGGAGATCAGCATCATGAAGCTGGTCGGGGCCACCAACTGGTTCATCCGCTGGCCGTTCATACTCGAGGGCGTGATGGAGGGGTTCTTCGGGGCGATCGTGAGCATCCTCATAGCGGTGGCCGTGAACGCCTGGTTCATCACCAAGCTGGAGTCCGCCGCCGAGAACGTAACCCTCGTGGGCAACGCCTACCTCGCGATCCTTTCCGTAGGCCTGGTGGTGATAGGGATAGTCATCGGGGCGGTCGGCAGCGCTCTGGCCCTCAGGCGCTATATAGAGGTCTAGGCGGTCTATTCCTCCCTCTCCCCCGGGGGGAGAGGGCTACTGCTTGGGCGCGGACTTCAGTCCGCGGTCCTTACTCCCCCCCCTCGAGGGGGAGGGCCGGGGTGGGGGTGACCGTCTTTCGTCACGGATGCCCCCCGCATGGAACAAACAGGGCCTTTCTGTCATCTTAATCGTTGTACGGTATCATGGGTGCGGATAGCGACTCAGTGCCCCACTCTATGGGTACGGTGTCGCACCGAGAACGGCGAGGCGCCGCTCCTGCAAGGCGCGCGACCGACGCGTACGCTTGGCGTACTCGGAGGGCGCGGAACGCAGCAGGTGCGGATGGATCGGCGTTCGAATGCAGGCGTATTCATGGAATGGGGCACTGGGGAGGCGGTCCCCCAGGGGAACGCCAAATGACGG
>JAZDFZ010000029.1:0-15527 GCA_043807425.1 Actinomycetota bacterium | reverse complement strand
TTGAACCGCCGACACCAGGATTTTCAGTCCTGTGCTCTACCAACTGAGCTACCTCACCGTGGTGCTTCGTGGCTCATAGATGGTAGCAAAGTGGGCGTGGTTGCGCTACCGCAGCGAGAGCATCGCGGTGAGGAACCAGCCCTGGAGGAGGGCGAGGGCGAGGGAGGGCGCCGCGAGCGAGATTCCAGCGGAGCGGGCGCGCAGGTTGAGCCAGGCGACGAAGTAGTACAGCGGCAGCCCGACGATCAGCACCACCACCACCAGCGGGAGGCGGATCATGCCCGGCCTGCCCATCCGCATGAACGGGTTGGACATCAACGGGACGAAGACCAGCGCCAGTGCCACAGCGCGGGTCCCTGCCTCGCTCGCCAGGTAGCGGATGCGGCCTCGAAGCTCGTCCGTGCGCCCGAACAGCGGCAGCAGCAGCGAGTGGAAGTAGCGCCCCTCCACCCAGAACAGGAACGTCGCCAGTGCAACGAACAGCACGTACCAGAATATAGAGTAAGGCAGCCCCGGCCCCAGGTAGAGGACCCGCGCAAGCGGCGCATAGATGAAGAGAAAAGCAGCGAACCCGCCGGCCACCGGGGCCGCGTCGATCCCCAGGCGCCTCGCATCCGACCTCCAGTCCCAATCTCTGAGCGCGGGCACCCTCCCGTAAAGGAGCCACCCTCCAAGCGCCAGGCCGCCAAGCGTCAGCAGGCCCCTGACCACCGCCAGCGACGAGAACATGTCCCCCACGATGAACGGCACCAGCACCCTGATTCCCAGCCAGATCGCAAGCGGGAGCGAGACCAGAGATATCGCCAGGAAGTACACCACCACCGACGGGGCGGTCACCCAGGCTCTGTGCAGCGGCTCCACCTCTTCCACCGGACCTTCCCGCACCCGGGAGCCCCTGTCCTTCAGCCACGCGTACATGATGAGCGCCACCGCCAGGCCCAGCAGCATCGCACCCAGTAGTATCGTTCCCCAGCCCGAGTAGCGGAACATCAGGAACGGCGCCGTCCCCCGCGCTTCCATCTCGAAGGCCCGCGTCAGCCACGAGTAGACCGCCGAGAACACCGCGCTGGAGGTGACCTCGCTGAAGTGGTCGTCCGAGGTGATCACCAGCTCGCGCGCGGTCCCGTCCTCGAAGGACCCGTAGGTCTCCCCCGGCTCCACGCTCTTCCTGCCGGCCGCCTTCGCGACCAGCGCCTCCTCCTGCTCCATCGTGCACATCTCGTCACGCTCTCCCACCACCAGCAGGTAGTTCGGGGGAGAGCTCCTCGAAAGGCGCGAGATGATGTCTCTCTCGGCGAGCTGGGACTCATCCGTGATGTCGAAGCCCCGTGACCAGGTAAAGAGCGGGAACAGCCTGGCCACGAAGTCGTCCAGGGGGCCGGACGTTGTCTCCAGGGCCTGCTCCAGGCTTGGCCAGCAGTAGATAGCGACCACCGCGCGAAACTCCGGTCCGCCCCGCCGGACGCCCGCGAATGTGCTCGATATCCCGCCCAGGGATTGCCCCGCCGCCGCTATCCGCGACGTATCTACCTCCGGCACCTTCTCCTTCAGGTAGTCGTACGCCGACCATATGGAGGTGTACTCCGTGAGGGTCGCGGCGCTGTGCCCGCCCGATCCGCCGTGCCCCGGCAGGTCGATGGCCAGGACCGCGATGCCCCTGCGGACCAGCTCCCTGCACATCGGCAGGTAGAGCTCCTTGTTGGTGGTAGCGCCGTGGGAGAAGATCACCGCGGGGACCTCTTCCCTTTGGCCGGAGGGGATTATCAGGAGGCCGGCCACCCTGCTGTTCAGGTACTCGTTGGTGAAGGATACACGGGAGATGTCCACGCCCGGGAACGTGAGCGGGGCGACCATTATCACACCGAGCGCGACCATGATCAGGGAGTAGAGCGCCAGCCGGCACGGACGCCTCGCGATGCTGTAGATGTACCGGATATGCTCCAGGGCGGTCTCCATTAGAGCGTGCATGGTGTTAGTGTACACGTTCGCAATGAAGATGGTCCCCCTCACCCTGACCCTCTCCCCCCAGGGGAGAGGGAGGGAAGGGGAGGGGGAGGAAGCAACCGCGAGGTGCCGTATAATATCCCCGACCGCGGCAACGGGAGGTGGCATGGCTCCGACGAAGGAAATCGATTATCACAGGCACCCTGTCCAGCGACTCATCGCGCTCACCTGCTTCATCATGGAGGCGTCCGAGGCGCCTTCCTTCGAGGAGCTGAAGGCCTCGCCGGTTTACGCCGCCGAGCAGGACGCCCGCCGCAAGCGGTACCGGGTGCTCTACGATATCCTCATGCTCCCCGAGGAGCGGCAGGCTCTGCTCAAGGCGGCCCGCAGGGGCATCGACAGGCTCGCCTCCGATGTCCTGCGCCTCGAGCGCATAGAGCAGGCGCTCGACACAGGGAGGGTACCGACAAAGGCCGACATCGCCTTCCTCACCAGGCGCCTCGCCGACCTCGATGACGGGGACGACGTGCGCGTGGAGATGTACACGGTCAAAGTGCGCCACTACCGCTCACTGCTCGGCAGGTTCGAGCGGCGAGCGGACCTGGGCACCCGGGAGTTCACCTACCTGGGCAGGCTGGTGGCATCGGAGGCCACCGAGACCAGGCGTATGCTCCGGGTGCTCGAGTTCGTGCGCGACGAGATGACCGCGGCGGGGGAGGAGGCCGAGCGGTTCGAGCGCATGGCCGAGGTGGTCAAGACCGGCGGGAGGCCGCCGAAGGCCGACCTGGACTTCCTGGCCGACCGCGTGCTGGGCCGCAGCGACGAGGACAAGGCCGACGAGGCGGCCTACAGGGTCAAGACCCGCCGCTACCAGGCCCTCATCGCAAGGCTCGTGGCGCGCAGAAAGCCGGACCCGTCAGAGACCTCCTACCTGTACTGGCTGCTGGTACGCGAGGGCGAGGGCGACGCGTGCACCGCCCGCGACCTGCAGGCCGTCTCCGCGGGCAGGGCACTCTCACCCACACAGGCGGACAGCGCGATAACCACGGCCGATTTTCTGGCCCGGCACCCGATGAGCCTGCTGGAGGAGAAGCGCGAGACCGACCGCGTCAGGGCGATGTTCGAGCGGGACAAGAGCGTGCTGCTGGAGATGGGCGTGCCCCTGGAGGTGGTGACGCGCCAGGACGGACAGCCCGGCTACCGGATCTCCGCCGGCAGGAACGAGCCGGTGAAGCTCGGCGCCGACGAGAGGCTCGCCCTGGCAACGGCCCTGCGGTTTTTCCTGGGCTCCGGGACGCCGTTCTCGGGCCCGGCCATGACCCTCCTGCTCAAGCTGGGCTACCGCTGCTCCGACCTGAGCGCAGCTGAAGCGGTCCCGGTGAGCTGGCTCGAGTCGCCCCCCACCCGGGAGGCGTTGAACAGGCTCACCGACGCCACAAAGCGCAAGAAGAGCGTCAACTTCTCCTACCGCTCGCTGGGCTCGGAGGCCGCCCGGCGGCACGTGGTGGAGCCGTACGGGATGATCAGCAGGGACGGGCGCTGGTACCTGGTGGGCCGCTCGGACCTGCACGAGGGGGTCGTGACCTTCAAGCTGGACCGTCTCGAGTCGAAGGTGAAGGTGAACGAGGCCAGGCCGAAGTCGGCCGACTTCCGGGTCCCGCCCGGCTTCGACGTCGAGAAGGCGACCACCTGGGCGTGGGACGACCACGCCACCGACGTCAAGGTGAGGTTCGGCCCGCGCCGCGACAGCAAAGGACGGGTGACCTACGCCTACCATACCCCCCCCGCAAGCGCGCCGGCGGTCGTCAAGCGCTCTCGCGTGTTGAAGGACCGCTCGCTGGAGGTGGTCTACGAGGTCGACTACCTGTACCCGTTCGTTGACTGGCTGCTGGGGTTCGGCACGGACGCGCGGGTGGTCACCCCCCGTGAGGTGGTCAAGCTCATGAAGGAACGGTTGCAGGGCGCCCTGAAGGGGGTGAGCTAGGTGGATATACACAATGTCGAGGCACTGGGTCGCATCCTGGCGCTGGCCCCCCTCATACCCGGTGAGCCGGTGCCTCTGGAGGAGTTTGCCTCCTGCTACATGCTGGAGGAGCGAGAGGTCGTCGAGTGCATGGAGTTCCTGGCCTCGAGCGATCTGGCCGAGGTCGCCGCGGCCTACGACTACGACGCGGAGGGCCTGAAGGGCGGGCGACTGAGGAGGCTCGCTCCCGCGGCACCCCTGCGCCCCCTCCCGGTGACGAAGGACGAGGGGGTCGTGTTGATGATGGTCGGCAGGGCGCTGGCGGACGCCGGGGTCCTAGAGAAGGGCACCAACCTGTACAAGCTGCTGGACGAGAGGATGTCCCTGTTCGGACACGCGGACGAGCGGTACGTGCGGGACCTCGCGGGCCGGATAGTGGTCCACCTGGGGATAGATCCCAGCAGCCTCGCCGACACCATCGGGAAGGCGATCGCCTCAAAGAAGGTCATCCACATGACCTACTACTCCTACAGCCGCGACAGCTTCGACGAGCGTGACGTCGAGCCCCTGCGCCTCGTAGTGTCCCGCGGCGTCTGGTACCTGCTGGCGTGGTGCAGGATGGCGGGGGGCTACCGCTTCTTCCGCCTCGACCGGATCAAGACGCTGGAGGTCACCCGGAAGCGCTTCACCCGCGACCCCTCCGACGCCCCGCCGCTGCCGGAGTTCATCGGAGAGAAGGGCGGCCGTTACCGGGTGCGGCTGAGCTTCCCCGATAAAGTCCGCTGGAGCCTGGCTGAGGATTGGAACGATGCACACTTCCAGCGCGGCCCGCGGCCCGGCTGGTTCACGGTCGAGATCCGCACCGGCAACCTGGACTGGCTGGCCAAGTACCTGCTCAAGTTCGGCTCCGAGTTCGAGGTCGAGACCCCCGCCGCGCTGAAAGCGAAGGTCCGCGACCTGGCAGGGGAGATGCTGAAGTCCTACCGCTAAAAGCCTCTTCCCACAGATTGGGGGCGGACTTCAGTCCGCCGTCGCGACTACGTCATTGGGAGCGGACTTCAGTCCGCAAGCGATGTCATCACACACCGGGACTGAAGTCCCGGCCCAAGCAATTAGGGGGAGTCCCGGCCCAAGCGGGGAAGCGAAGGAGCGGAGCCGACGGGATTTGAACCCGCGATCTCTGGCTTGACAGGCCAGCGTGTTAAACCAGGCTACACCACGGCTCCGTGCTTATCAGCCCAACAATTATAACGGACAGCCCGCCGGGGCGCACACAATCCACCGTGAGAAATAATGGTTGAGGTTATTTCTCGCGGTTGTAGGATATCATGGCGGATTCGCCGTATTCTGGTGAACTATAAGGTGCAGGAGACGTCAGTTCTTACATACCGAGGGGAGCGCTGAGATGAAATGCCCCGAGTGCGAGCACGTGAACCCCGACGGGACGAAATTTTGCGTGTCCTGCGGGACCCCGCTGGGCGAGGTGACCCGGGCGATGCCACAGGTCCCCGGGGCGCCGACGGCCCCGCAACCGACGACACCCATGCCGGCGGTGCAGGTGCCCGCTTACGTCCCTCAGCAGATCGAGAAGAAACGAGGCTCGAGGACGATACTGCTGGTTGTGCTCGGCGTGGTGGGAGTTCTGCTGGTCGCCGGCGCCGTGGTCACAATCGTCATGATGGTCTCGGCCGCGAACAAGCCGGTCGCCCGCATCACCTCCGCCGAGCTGGTCCGCACCGACGACACGACCCTCGACACCTCGGAGGTCCCGCTCGATACCGAGCTCGCCTTCAGGGTCACCTACAACGCTAAGTTCAAGGGCACAGGGAGCGGCACCCTCCGGCTGGAGATAGTCGACTCCGCCGACGACACCGTAATGGACGAGACTTTCGACGTGAAATCGAGCGGCAAGGCCCAGACCAGGGATCTCACCTTCACAATGGAGCAGGGCACCGGCAAGCCGCTCGAGGCGCGGGCCTCACTGACCGTGAAGCAGGGGGAGAAGAAGCTCACCGCCTCGAAGGACCTGTCATTCACCATGGTGGCGGGCAAGGGGAAGGACCTGCAACTTGGTGAGGCCGTCGAAGCCGCCACGCAGAAGTGCGACGAGGCGACCGCCGCCCTGAATGACGCGGTGGCCGCCGGCATCGATGTAGGAGACCTCCTCGACCGCCTCTCCACGGCGCTGAAAGACCTCGAGGAGGCGGAGACCGCGGCGGAGGCGGATGCGGTCGCTCAGACCGCGCAGGGTGTCATCGACGAGTGCGCCGCGAGGAAGGCCGCCGCGGCCGAGGAGGCCCGGACCGCGGAGATCTGCAGGCAGAACCAGCGGGTGGTCTACGACAGGCTGGTTGACTGGTGGGGAGGCTCGGGCAATTTCCCAAACGACATGTCGGAGCTGTACGGTCTGCCGGTATGTCCGTCCGGCGGCGCCTACTCTTACTACGCCCCCAGCACGGACCCGTCCACGCTGCACGTCACCTGCAGCGTCCACGGCGAACTCTAGGGGAGGCCTTCGGCGCAGAACTCCTCGAAGGTCTGGATCCGGAAGTCCACCTTGGACGAGTCCTTGAAGAACCGGCGGTAGCGCGAGATCTCCACGTCCCGCTGAGCCTGCGTCTTGCCCTCGAAATCGTTTATCACGATCACGTCGGGGGTCGCCCCGCGGTTCATCTCGACCCTCTTGAGCAGGTACTTGAGGTAGATGTCGGCGTCGGGGAACGAGTACCCGCAGAATACGTACCTGTCCGCCTCCATCAGTTCGTCCTCCGCACGCTTCCAGATGTTGCCCAGGAACAGGTTGTAGTTGAGCTTGAAGTAGGAAGGCGGGACCATGAAGGGGAATATCCCTGTCCCGCACTTCGCGCACACCTGGGGCTCGAACACCAGGCCGGCGACCTTGCCCTCACCGGGGGTGAGTGTGAGCTCTATGCAGGTCGGGCAGTAGAGCCAGTTGAGTGAGCCGTGCAGCTTGAAGAGCCGCACCGGCACGGAGTCCCCCGGGTCCACCATGTTCGCGAGCTCCACCCCGTAGTCGATCACGTATTCGGGCCACAGCCTCATCAGGGCGTTGTCCGCCAGGATGTCGTAGTTCATGTCGATGAAGAAGGTCCGCCGCAGCTGCTCCTGCTCCACGAGCTTGTGCACCAGCGACGCGTGATACCTGCATTCACCCTCCAGCTTGTGGTCCAGGATGACGGCGATGAGAAAGACGAGGTCGAGGTCCGCCTGGAGGATGTAGCTGATCGGATCGGCTCCGCAGCCCCTGAAGCTCTCCAGCTTGATGGTGGCCAGGTCGAACATCGTTAGGGTTTCCTCGAAGGTCGGGAACTCGACGGCTTCCAGGTCATCGCTCTCTACGTCGATGCCGAAGAAATCCCTGAACACTGTCGCCAGGCGCTCGTCCATGGCCCGCCGCGACTCGACGGGGTGCTCCCTGTGGTACTTGAAGTACTCCTTGAATAGGTCGCCCTGGAGGGGCGCGCCCTCAGGCGCCGAGGCTCCCGCCCCGAGGAATATCGCGTTCACCTTCGCCATTGCTGCTCCCCTCAGCGCCTGCAGCGTCGTGATAGTGCCGCCAACGGCGAGGCATTGGAGGCGTGGCCATTATCACACGGACGCTTCGGGAAGGAAAAGCGTTTGATGACGGTCCTATGGACTGTTGGTCGCCGTTTGTGTTAGAAATTAAGATTGCCACTCTAGGCAAGGGGGCGTTCCGTGAAAAAGATAGCGGTCAGTCTGGCGGTAGTACTCCTCGTTCTATGTCTGTCGATAGTCGTGCTCTATAAGAGCGGAGCCGTGACGAGCCAGACGACTCCTCAGCCGGGCACGTCGGCGCCAACCACAGCGGCACCGGTCGCCGCCGCTTCCAGTTACGCCAATCGCGCGGTGGGCAGATGGCAGACCAGCAACATGGTGTGGCTGAACACTCTCATCTTCGACACCAACACGTGCATAGAGTACCTGGATGATATGAACCTCGCTTACGCCGAGGAGACCTTCCCGCAGCTACTGTGCGATATCAGGACGCTGCAGGGGCGCAATCCACCCGACTGGAGTCCCGCCGCCGACATCAGTGGCGACCCTCCGTGGGTCGAGACGGTGAGGCCCAACGGCGGCCGCGACCTCTGGGCCGCGCCCTCCGGATACAAGTGCACTCCCATTCCGGACGCGCAGTCAGCCGCGGATCTGAACCTCGCGCTGGCTCAGCTGGAAACGGCTATCTCGCACATGATCAGTGGCATCAACAATTCAAATGGGGACCTCATTCGGCTTGGTGAAGCGGAGATCAAGCAGGCGAGCGCGACGCTTGGGACAGTGGTTACGGACCTTGGAAACGCGAATAAATAACGGCGCTGGAGTCGCCGGAAGGAAACCGGCGGCAGATAGGATGCTCTGAGGGGGTTGGTTGTCATGGGGAGGTTGATCCGCCTGGCAGTTACGGCATTCCTGGTGGGCATGGCGTTATCACCGGGCGCATACGGCCTTGTTCAACGCCTGTCCGGTGGTGTGCCGGCCGGCAATGCCATTGCTCAGACATCGGCTCCAGGCAGCTCCGCCCCGGGAACCTCGGCCCCCCAACCGGCTGCCCAGCAGCCCGTGACCGCTTCGCCCGTCGTCACGATAGAGAGTTTCCTCGCCGCCGTGCAGGCGGGTGACCGGGACGTGGTTTCTACCCTCACCGGGGGAAGTGGCGATCAGCCCGGCATAGTCGCGTGGAACTCTACGGATTTCGCCGGGTTCGTCGGCCATACGACCTTCGGGCGGTTCAGCTACTGCATCACCTACAATGACGGCCAGAAGGCGAACGTGAACAGCGACGGGGACCTCCGGTTCACCGATCCCGCCGGGTTTCCCGCCGTGGTCACCAGGACCCACTGGTATGTACACGGCGACTTCAAGTTGAAAGCGAGTGGCGATACCTGGGTCATCACCGAGCTGCCCTGGTACCAGGAGTCGTTCGCTGGTGCCGATCCCCAGCAGCACCCCTGGCCCGGCGATTGTTTCGACTGAAGAATCGCGGGTGGTGCCCCCAGCGGAATTCGAATCCGCGTCGCCGCCTTGAAAGGGCGGTATCCTAGGCCTCTAGACGATGGGGGCTCGTCCCTCAGGGGGTGGCGGTGGGCGTAACAGGCCCGCCGGCCGACCTCCCTATCCAGGGCCACTCCAGTTTCCGCTTTAAGCGCTCCGCTGTCAATTAACCGCGTTGTCATGCGGTTTTCCGGCGTGGGGAATCCTGCCCGGGGGAATGGCGTCACACTCCCGATGTTATAATTCTGGCTACGTGGCGGCGCCGGCAACCATCGTACTGACGTATATTGAAGACGGGATTCGAGTCCGCGCCGGGACTGTACGCCGGAGTTCAAGGAGGGGGCTAGCGGATGAAGGGATTGCACCAGGTACTTCCGCTGGTCGCCCTGGCAGCAAACCTGGCCATAGGCATCTACGTCCTGACCAGGGACCCGCAACGCCTTGTCAACCGCCTGTTCGCCGGCATAACGCTCTGCTTCGCCCTGTGGAACGTCGGCGAGCTCGTCATGCAGGTCGCGACCGGCCCCTCGAACGCACTGCTGGGCGCCAGGATAGCGAGCGTGGGGTGGAGCCTGCTCGGAGCCGTCTTCATCCACTTCTGCCTCGAGCTGACCGGCTCGCTCCCTGGCGGGCGCCGCCGGACTCTGCTGGCGGTGTTGTACGGCTCCGGGGCGCTGCTGCTCGTCCTCACCTGCTTCACCGGGTTGCTCTTCAGGGGGTTCGAGCCGCTCGGCCAGTACTGGAAGGAGGTGGAAGGACCTCTCCGGCTGTTCTCCAAGCTCTACGTCGTGGTCCTCATGGCCGCGGGGCTCGTCATACTCTTCCGCTCCTGGCGTACGACCCGGGTCGTTGCGAAGCGAACCCAGGTCGGCTACGTCCTGATCGCCGGCACCGTAACCTACATCATCGGGTCCATCAGCGATTTCATAATGCCGCTCTTCAACAAGTACTCGCCGGTCAGCTCGGCCACCATAACCCCGGTGATGCTGGCGATAGTCGCTTATGCGGTGACCAGGCACAACCTGATGACCACCATGGCGACGGCCTTCGCGGACGCGATCGTCTCGAACATGAACGACGCCGTCCTGGTGAGCGACGCGGACGATCGCGTGGAGACGGCCAACCCGGCCGCGCTGGAGCTCACGGGTTACACCGCCGAGGAGCTGACCGGGAAGCCGGTGGGAAGCGTCCTTGTCAGCTCCAATCCGGGCGGCGAGGCGGGAGACCCCGTGGAAGGTGGTGTCCGCGTCGACCGCCCGTTCTTCTGCCTCACCAGCGGCGGCGAGATCGTGCCGGTCGCTGTGGGCGAAGGGCCGGTGACGAAGCACTCCGGCAAGAAGATCGGCACCGTCTACGTCCTGCACGACATCCGGGACGCCCTGCGCCGGGCCAGCGCCGAGCAGCAGGCCAGGCTGGCGGACGTCAAGGCGCGGGCAGCCCAGGACCGGGTCAACGCGCTGACCCAGACCAGCGACGAGCTGCGGGAGGAGAAACGGTTCCTCGAGGACGTGATCGACAACATTGCCGAGCCAATGTTCATCAAGGACAGGCGCTTGCGCTACGTCCTGGTCAACCGCGCCTTCGCCGCGATGATGGGCATGGACAAGTCGGACCTCGTCGGCAAAGCCGACCGCGACCTATTCCCGGTCGATCAGCAGGAGCGCGCCCGCGCGTCCGACCAGGAGGTGTTGAGAACCGGCCGCTACTACGAGGAAGACATCATCCTCACCTCGGACTCGAGCGACGATACGTACGTCTTCAGGATAAGGAAGGCCCCCCTCAGTGACGAGGAGGGCGAGATGGAGTACATCCTCGGCATCATCAACGATATCACCAGGCAGAAGGAGCTGGAGAGGCTCAGGCTCGATTTCATACGGACCGCGGCACACGAGCTTCGTACGCCGCTTACCTCCCTGAAGCTGGGGCTGGACATGCTGGGCAAGGAGAGCCGGGGGAGCCTGGACCGCGAGCAGCAGCGCTCACTCGACGTGCTTTCGCTGTCGGTCCAGCGCCTTACCAGCCTGGCCAGGGACCTGCTGGACCTTGCCAACATGGACGCGGGCCTGATGATACTGGACAGGCAGGCCGTCGATGCCAGGCCCCTGCTCCAGGAAGCGCTGGTCGTTTTCGAGAACCAGGCACGGCAGAAGGGCCTGGAGTGCGTCCTCGATATCCCGGAGACCCCGTGCGTGGTCCTGGCAGATCCCAACAGGCTCTCCCAGGTGCTCCACAACCTCGTCAGCAACGCCGTCAAGTACACCAACACCGGGACGATCACGGTCTCGGCGCGCGATACCGGGCAGGGCTTCGTCGAGTTCTGCGTGAGCGATACCGGCATCGGTATCCCGGCCGCATTCCGAGAGCAGGTGTTCTCCCGGTTCGCCAAGGCCGAGAGCGCGGAGACCGCCCAGCAGGGGACGGGTCTCGGGCTTGCGATAGCGCGGTCGATCGTCGAGATGCACGGGGGGCGCATCTGGCACCGCAGCCAGATGGGAAAGGGGTCTTCCTTCTTCTTCACGATGCCGACCGGTTGAGGTGAGCGCCTTCGATTGGGGGCGGACTTCAGTCCGCCGTCCGGGTCTGAAGTCCCGGCCCAATCAAGGGGTAGTGCACCTTTCCTTCTCCCGACCGGGGCTCCGCGCCCCTGCTACCCTACCTCCATCCGTGAGGGATCCGATCCAGGGGCTTCTTCCCCGCCCCGGGCCCGGCGGCGCCCGCGGAGGACATCCCATGCAGGCTCGGCGCCGTTTCGTCGTAGGGCCCGCCTATGGTCTCGGTGCCGGACCCCCGGTTCTGACCGTAGATCGCGCGCTCCACCATGACGCCCTTGCCGCTGGTCATGCAGTGAACCATCGTCGCCGCCCAGCCATCCTCGCCTATGCCGTCCTCCAGGTTATAGCTGACGCGGGATTGCGGAGAGATGGTAGCCTCGAACCCCACCGGCATGCTCCCGTCAGGGAAGAAGTAGAGAACCTCGATGTTCACCGGCGTGGTGTTGGGGTTCTGCACCAGGGTCCACGTCTCGAATCCCAGGTCCGTCCTGCCGTCCGGCAGGAAGAAATACTGGTGAGGCTCCGCTATGCCTATCGAGTCATGCATTGCCTCGCCCGTGCCGTTGTCCCAGTACATCGCGCGCTCGGCGATTATCGGCACGTTCGCTTCTACCTTCGTCGAGAGGTCGGTGTTCGGCAGTTGGTCGTTTACCCTGATGGTCCGGCGAGACAAGGGGGGCATGCTGAAGGCCGGCTGGGGCACCGGGCCCGAGTTGGTCATGTAGGTCAGCGTGACGTCCGCCGCGGTCGTATTCGGGTTCTGGACCAGCACGTAAGAGGTGAATCCCCAGTCGCTGGTCCCCTCGGCCAGATAGAAAGTCGTCGACGGGGTCGTGGTCCCGATGGAGTCGTGCCCCTCCCTGCGGTCGTTCCGGTACATGGCCCGCTCGGGGATGACCGGCACGTTGGATGTCACCTTGATGGAAGCGTCCTGCGAGCCTATGTCGTCGGCCATGAAGAACGTCCGGCGCGAGTTGGCCGGCACGTCCTTCTGCGCAGTTATAGACTCCGCTCCCTCTATCATGTAGGTGACGTCACACGTCGCGGGGGTGCCGTTGGGGTTCTGGATCAGCAGCCAGGTCTCGAAGCCCCACTTGGAGGACCCCTCCGGCAGGTACCAGGTCTTGGCCGGAGCGGTGACCCCGATCGAGCCGTGGGCCCCCTCGAACTCCACGGGCTGTCCGGCGCCCACCCAGAACATCTCCCTGTCGACCGCGATCGGCTCCCCACCGAGCGCCTCCACCTTGGTCGAGAAGTCGGTGGCCCCGATGAAATCCGACGGAAAGATCATGGTCTGGCTCCCGGAAGGCAGAAACAGCGTCGGCAAGGTCTGCGGCCCCGTCGTGGTCATGAACGTGACTTCGGCGTCCACATCCACCGTGGTGGGGTTCTCGATCGTCACGTAGCAGTCGAACCCCCAGTCGGTCGAACCCTCCGCGAGGTACCAGGTGGAGCAGTCCGCCAGCGGCTCGGGATCCGTTCCGCCAAGGGAAGCGTTGGCGCTTACCCGCCCGTACCCGTAGTAGTTGTCGCGGCCCGACGCGCCCAGGTCCTGAGCGCCGTTCTTCAGCGCGTTCGTGACCTGTGTCGGGGTGTAGGTGGGGTGCTTGGACAGTATCAGGGCGCCGACTCCCGCCGCCATCGGGGAGGCCATCGAGGTGCCGGACAGGAAGGAGTAGCTCGTGGTGTAGCCCTCGTCATTGAGCCCAACCTGATAGGTCGGCATCGTCGAGTAGACGTCCACTCCCGGGGCGGCGAAGTCCACGGTCGAGTTGTAGTTGGAGAAATCGGCCCTGGTATCGCGGTTGTCCGTGGCTCCGATGCCGTTCACGCTCGGGTAGCCGGCGGGGTAGTTGACGGTGGTGTCCCCATCGTTGCCCACCGAGGCGAACACGCACACGCCCTGGGAGATAGCGTAGGCCACCGCGTTGCCCAGGGTCGAGGAGTAGCTCGAGCTTCCCAGGCTCATGTTGATGATGTCGGCGCCGTTTTCCGCCGCGTAGATGACGGCGGCCGTGATGTCGCTGGTGGCTCCGGACCCGCTGGAGTCCTGGGTCTTCAGGGGCATTATCTTCGTCTTGGAGCCGAATGAGACCCCGGCTCCCCCCTTCGAGTTGTTTCCCTCCGCGCCTATTATCCCGCCGACGTGGGTGCCGTGGCCGTTGTTGTCCCTGGCCCAGCCGGACGGGTTGGTCCTGAAATAGAAGTCGTCGTTGGGCCAGCTCTGCCACGAGCCGTTCAGCTGCCACTCCTGGCCCTCCCGATAGGCGTCGAAGGTGCCCTCCTCCGCGCCCCAGTTGTCGAAGAGCACGAAGCAGTTATTGTTGTCGTTCTGGGTGGTGGTGACGACAATGTAGTACGTGCTTCCGCTGGTCAGGTCGAGCGGGGCGGACAGCGGCTTGTAGAACTCCTCGATGTCGTCGGTTACCTCGCCGGCCCCGATGCTGAAGGACGCCAGGTCCCCCCCGCTCAGGGTAGAGCGGACCGAGACGGTGATCCCCGCCGCGGGGATTCCAACCCTCGAGAGCAGCAGCCCCAGGTCCGTGAGGTGCATCGTCTCGCCCGAGGGCGCCCTGGCGGTGAAGGACTGTGCGAGTGTCTGGAAGCCCGGGCCGGAGCCCAGGCCCCAGTAGGAGAACTCCCAGCCTGAGCCGCCCCAGTAGAAGATGTTGTACTGTGAGACGCCGGCCCAGTTGTACCCCTTGGTATCGTCGACGTACCCGTTGCCGTCATCGTCTATCAGGTTACCGCTCACGTCGGCGGCGTTGGTCCAGGTCTTCGAATCGAGGTCCGCGTGCGCGTAGTCGATGCCGGAGTCTATCACCGCCACGTTGACCGTGTTGCTGTTGCCCTTTTCGATGTCCCAGGCCAGCTTGGCCTTGATATCCGCGCCGGATATCCCCGACTGGCCTTCAATGGACTGCCCGGTGTTGTCAAGCCCCCACTGGTCGGTGAGGTGCGGGTCGTTGGGGGTGTAGGGCGTGTTCATCAGGTAGTCCGGTTCGGCGTACTCGACCTCCGGACGGGCGCTGAGGTCGGTGACGGCCCGGGTCACGCTGGTGCCGGGCTCGAGGGTCATGACCTGTACTTCTTCTCCCCGGCCGCGATGACCGATGGAGCGCTCGACGCCGGCCAGGTGGGCCGAGGCGGCAATGCTGTCCCGGGTCGGGCCGTCGACCCCCGGCTTGAACTTCACCAGGACGACGCCCGCCCGGTATCTGCCCTGGGGAGCCGCCGGGACCCCACCCCACCGGGCCTCGCCCGCGGACTTGGCCGGCGCCCCGGCCCGCGCGGGTGCCGCGAAGCCGCCGGACGCGACCGATAACATGACGAGGCAGATGATCAGAAGTAGCGAATCGTACCGATGCCGCATATGTTCCACCCCCCGGACACCGGCGCCTGGTGACGCCGGAGACGTGACCCCCTTCAGACCTGTAAGAGGATTGTACACTCTGCCCGGCAGGCGGAGCAATCAACCGACCGGGTGAGCGCCGGCCTGCCGCGTCACGCTAACCAGTGTTATGATTGCTCCTCTGATTTGATGTCGAGGAAAGGAGCGGGAGCATGGCAGCTGACGGAGTCATAGTGTACCTGGGTGTCTACGGGTCGGTGGACGACGCCAGGGCGGATTTCGAGGATTTCAAGGAGGCCTACAAGGAGGGCTTCATCGGGCTCTTCGACGCCGGAATCGTGGAGAAGACCGCCGAGGGCAAGGTCAAGCTCGAGAAGTGGGAGAAGCCGACCCAGGTGGGCGCGCTCGCGGGCGCTACCGTCGGCGTGCTGGTGGGCATCCTGTTCCCGCCCGCGCTTATCGGCGAGGCCGTCGTCGCCGGCGCGGCCGGCGGGCTGATAGGACACTTCTGGAATGGCATGTCGCGCCAGGGCGTCAAGGGGCGGGGCGAGGAGCTCGACGCTGGAGAGGCGGCCCTCATCTTCGTCGGTGAGTCGAAGATCGAGGAAGAGATGGGCAAGATCTTCAAGAAGGCCGAAAAGCAGGTCGCAAAGGAACTGGGCGTAAAGACCAAGGACCTCGAGGC
>JAZDFZ010000028.1:0-3902 GCA_043807425.1 Actinomycetota bacterium | reverse complement strand
CCTCCCGAGCAGCCGGCCGCGAACGACACGGCGACGAGCGAGGCCATTATGAGGACGAGCACCTGTTTATATGAAGGAGTCAACGAAGTTTCTCCTCGTGGTCCCTAGCATGTGTAATAGATTATATCAGTGTTGGCCTATGAAGTTAGGAATCATGAAAGCCGAAGGCACGACCCCGACTCGAGTCTTATTCCGTCAGGACCTTTGCGACCACTGCGGGCGATGCCTCACGCTGTGTCCGGTTCTCCGTTTCGATGCCGGGAGAGCACGGGAGTCGGTGCGGCTCCTCGCCTCCGGCCAGTGGGTCGCCGATGTCCTCGACCGGTGCACGGGATGCATGTCCTGCGACGCGCTCTGCCCGACCGGGGCCGGCCCCTACGGCCTGCTCCTCGAGCACTACCACCGGCGGTACCAGGAGTCTGGGATCCCGGGCGTCTTCAGGAACGCGATGCCGCAGAGAGAGGGCCCTGACCTCTGGAACCAGCTGGAGAGGTGGTTGACCCCGCGCGAGCGCGCGAACCTCGACAGGTGGTCGCGTCCACCGGCGGGTCGCGAGGTCCTCTTCCTGGGATGCAACCAGAGGTTGACCCCGTTCATAGCCGATACCCCTCTCTTCGATGGCCTCGAGATCTTCTGCGACTCAGACAACTGCTGCGGCGAGTACTTCTTGAGGCTGGGGCTCATCGAAGAAGCCCGCGCCAGGGCAGAGGCACTTTCCGCGAGGTTCCGCCAGTGCGGCATCGAGAGGGTCATCGCCTTCTGCCCCGCCTGCGAGAACACGATGACAAACCTCGCGCCGCGGCTCCTTGGGGTGGACTTCGACCTTGAGGTCACCGGCCTGGTCCAGTGGCTCTCGGCCCACGTCGATTCAGGGGACATCGCACTCACGCGGCGACTCCGGGGTGCGGCCACGGTGCAGGACCCGTGCCACGCCTCGGGCCTCGATAGTTCGGTGACGGGAGAGGTGAGGAGCCTCGTGCGGGCCGTCGGTCTCGAGGTCTGGGAGATGGTGACTTCGGGAGCCACGGCCGAGTGCTGCGGCCTCGGGGCCGCTCTTTCGCGCTACAGCATGACCGACGTGGTTAAGGTCGGTATCCGGAGGGCTCGGCAGGCCGCCTTCACGGGCGCTGACATCACATGCGCCTGGTGCAACGGCTGCTACATGGTGATGAACATGACGGCCGCGCTGCACCCACTGGCCCCTCCCGTCTACCACCTGCTCGAACTGGTCGGACTCGCCGCAGGCGAGCATCCGGTCCGGTCGATCCGCACCCGCCGCCTCCAGATATTCGCGGCGGCCCTCGAGGCCACGGCCCGCGACGGGTTCCGGTTCTCGCGCGTGCGGGTCTGAGTTCTCCGTCATCGTGTGCAATACCCCCCTCGTGGCGATATCATGAATACCGGCAACATGCGGTACCCGGATAAGCCGCCTTTTAAGAGCAGGTGCGGTATGGACAGGGTGGATGGGGTCCAGGGCCGGCTCGAACGCTGGACGAGAAAATGGTGGTTCTTCGCGGCTATCGTCTTCCTGCAGTTGTTCCCACCGTATGCCACTGGAAGCTACAGGCTGCCCGACACGGCGAAAGTGGTCGAGGACGTTCTCTATCACAGCTTCTATTTCAGCATGACCAAGCTCTACCCGGTCTTCCAGGTCATCCCGATATTACTCGTGGCTGCTGTTCTGCTCGGAAAGAACAGGTTCACCCGCGTCTTCAGCGCTTACGCCGCTGTTGGCGGTCTCGGCGTACGGTTTGATCCTGTCCTTCTCCGGAGCCGCCGAGACCGTCGTCAAAGAAGCACCGCCTACGGCGGAAAATGTCGCGACCGGGCGCTGACCCTTACATGTATAAATAGTTGCGCTGCGGACGGCGCCTGCGTGATAATCTGCACGAGGGCAACCGGGCAACTTTGTTAGCGATCGATGCGATCGCGGGCGGCTTACTCAACCATCGGTTTCGAGGTTCGGGAAAGGGGAGGCGCCATGAATCTGCCGGGCCGCTCGTTCTGGGAGAACATCAAGCCAAAAGCCGACAGGGAAAAGGTCCCGATCAAGGACACCATCAGGCGCGCGGTCCGGATGTGCTACGGACACCCGAAGGAGTTTCTCGGGATGGCGGCGGTGGCGGCCCTCCCTCCCTTCCTGATGATGCTGCTCATCATGGCGCAGGACCCCGAGAACCGCATGTCTCCGGAACAGGGGATGGTGGGGCTTCTATCGCTGATCCTGGTCATCGCGTCCTTCGTGCTCCTGATGTATTACGTCGGCGCTATCCCGCTGCTTACAGCAAATATCCTCGATGACCGATCGATGGGCTGGACCGAGGGCTTCGGATGGGTGAGGGACCGGGACCTCTTCTGGGGGGTCTTCCTCGCGCTCCTTCTGACGGGGTTCGCAGCGTTAGGGGGCCTGATACTGCTGATTCTGCCCGGGCTCATCTTCGGGACCTGGTACATGCTTTCCGTCCCCGCGCGGGTGCTCGGGGGTTTCCCGGGCAGGGAAGCGCTCTCGGAGAGCAGAAGGCTCATCGAGCCGACCCTGTGGGGTTCGATGGGGCTCGGCGCCCTGCTGACGCTCCCTGTGCTGCTCCTGGCCTGGGGCACGCAGATCGCGTTCGCGTGGATGTTCGGTTTTACGGCAACATCTCCAGCGAGGGTGATAGCTCCGGCGATCGTCACCTACGCGGTCGCTATCTTCTGGGGGCCGGTCGCCATCATCGGCCTGACGCTTCACTACCTAGACAAGTCCGGGGGGCTCGAGGCCCAGAGGGCCGACCTGTTCCTGTAATTAGACCGGTGCCAGGCACCGTTCATCGCATTAAGGCCGCTTGCTGTCCAGACTCACTGAACGCAACAAAAGTTGCCAGGCACCGGGGGTTGTAGAGGTCAGCCGAACTTGACGACTATGCCCTTGCCGCCCTCCGGGAAGTCGAACGATATCGCGTCGCGCTGGCACACCTGCCAGCACGCGCCGCATTCGAGGCACCTCTCGCGGTAGTCATCCGCCAATCGGGCCTTCTTCTCGTCGAGCTTCCACAGGAAGACCGGGCACACCACGACGCAGTCCCCGCAGCCTTCGCACCTCGCGCTGTCGACCGACATGAAGTCCTCTTCGGGAACGTTCTTGTAGACCAGCTTCACGAACTCCCGCGTGCTCATCGGCGCGCCTCCTTCTCAGCCGCGACCTTTTCCCGCGCGAAAGGTTTCAAGAAATACTCGACAAACAGTGGGGTGGTGACCCCCGAGTAGATGCTCTTGTGCCTGGCCGCTCTCCTGGCGATGAAGGGCAGAATCTTCGGCAAAACCCTCTCCAACAATCTCGACATCCTACCGCCCGGCCTTTTCGCGGGCGGCTCCTGCAGCTTGATGGCGAGCGGGACAAGGTCTTTTGCGAGGGTGTCGGCCAGCGGCGGGAGATAAGGGACCAGCAGGCTCGTGAGGTTTCGCGCGCTGGCCGTGTGGGACTCGGCGACGTTGAGCAGTCCGTACATGGCATCGTTGATCATCGGGATCACCCATCTCCCCGCGTCCGGGTTGAAACCGATGCCCCGGACGAAGCCCTCGATAGCCTCGCCGCCCACGAATTCCTCCCCGATCGGGGAGTCGCGCCAAGCGCGTTCGTACTCGGCAAGTGACCCGGCAGAGGTGTCGCCCCGCTCGAGCGCGTTCCGGGCGACCCTGGCGGCGAGCATCCCCGAGTACATCGCGTAATAGACCCCCTCCGCCTCGAACGGGCACGCGAAGCCCGCGGCGTCGCCGATGAGGATGACCGAATCGCCGTAGGTGGTCGTCGGGTTGGTGAGGAACGTGACCATGTGATTCTGGAACTCGCGCGGCTTTCCGCCGCACAGCTTTATCTGCTGCTGTATCCCCGGCAGTTCGAACATCCTGTCGAGGTAGTAGTG
>JAZDFZ010000027.1:0-4693 GCA_043807425.1 Actinomycetota bacterium | reverse complement strand
TCGGTGTGCCCGCCGCCGACGCGGGTGAGGTCGGGGCCAGGGGCGCTTGAGCGGGACTCAGGTCGTAATGAAAGAAGACCTCAGCATATCTTGTTGCACTCGACGAGTCCTATCAGACCTGTTGTCACAGTGCGAGAAGATGTGTGGGGTCTTGTTTCATTCAGCGGCGAAAGAAACGGTATTCTTTCACGTTCAGTCCCAGGGCTTGCCCGCGTACTCCTTTAAAAGCCGGACCGTCTCCGCGGTCGTATCGGGCCGGTAGTAGGGATTACCTTCGCCTTCTATCCGCGAGGCGATCTCGTCCCGGTGGGTGAGCACGTGCTCCACGGCCTCCGCAAGCCTCTCGCTCCTCCGGCCCGCCAGGAAGTTCGCGCCCAGCTCCACGGTCTCGTGCCAGGCCGTGTGCTCGCGGAGTGTAACGCAGGGGACCCCGGACCAGAACGCCTCCTTCTGCAGGCCTCCCGAATCGGTTACGGCGAGCACCGCCCCGGAGAGGAGGTCCAGCATCCCTCCGTAGTCGAGCGGCTCAATGATGCGAAGGCCCGTGCCCGGACGGTGCCCTGCACCCTCCAGCACCCTCGCGGTGCGGGGGTGCAAGGGGAAGACGAACCGGACACCGGATAGCTCCAGTGTCGAGAGTGTCGCGAGCAGCCTTTCCGGGTCGTCCACGTTCCCCTGCCGGTGCACGGTAAGCACCGCGTAGCCACCTGGCTCCAGGCCCATACCCGAGACGGTGTCAGCGGCCCTCTCGCGGTCGAAGTGCTCCAGGTAGACACCGTAGAGCGGGTCGCCGGTGTTGAAGACGTCGCCGGGAGCGTGTTCGGCCTCCAGGTTGGCCACGCACCCGGTCGAGACCGCGAGCAGCAGTCGGGAGCAGTGGTCGATCAGGCGGCGGTTGATCTCCTCGGGCACGTCCATCTCCCACTCGCGGCAGCCCGCCTCCAGGTGGGCGACGGGAACCGGGAACTTGGCCGCGCAGAGGGCGGCGGCGAGCGACGAGTTGGTGTCGCCGAAGACGGCAACGATGCCCGGGCGGAGAGTTTCGATCACACCCTCGAAACGCTCCAGTATCCCCGCCGTCTGGCCCGCGGCGCTGCCGCTTCCCACGTCGAGGTTCAGCTCCGGGTAGGTGAGGCCCAGCCCCTCGAAGAACACCCGGTCCATCAGGTAATCATAGTGCTGCCCCGAGTGAACCACCGAAAGGTCGATCTCCGGGTCCGCCTCCATCGCCTGGATGACGCCCGCCGAGCGGATTATCTCCGGCCGTGTGCCCACGACGTATGCGATCCTGCTCGTCATCGCGCGTCCTTCCCCGCGGGCTCGCCCATCAGAGCTCTTACCCTCACCATCACCTCGTCGAGGTTGGCGTCGCTGTAGCGCTCCGTCGCCAGGTCACGAGCCGCGCGGCGCATACCGGGGTCCACGCCGCCCTCCTGCAGGCCGCGGAGCAAGGCCTCGATGGAATCCAGGTCGTCCGGGTCGATTATCCAGCCCACCTCCGGCGGCACCAGGCCGCGGTCTATCTCGAGCGCCTCCGACAGGAGCTGCGAGAGCGCCGCGTATCGCGAGACGATGATGGGCGTGCCGCAGGCAAGGGCCTCGACCGCCGGCAAGGCCAGGTAGGTCACGTCGGCGAACGACCAGACCGCGTCCGCCTGACGGTACATCGAGCGCAGGAGGCCCCTGTCACTCAGGTACCCCAGGTACTCGACGTTGGGAGCGGAGCGTGCGAGCTCCTCGACCTCGCGGGCATACTTACCGACGCCGGCGAAACGGAACAGAAACCCGGGCTCGGCCGCGAGGCGGCGTGCCACCTCGATGAGGGGATAGACGTACTTGTCGGGGTCGAGCCTCCCCACGAAGAACACGGTGAAGGGGGCGCCGGGCTCCCTCTCCGGCACCGGCTCGGCGAAGAAGAACGGGTCGGCCGAGTGCTCGCTCACCACTACGCGAGAGGGATCGATCACCCTGGTGGCGTCCTCGTGGCTGCCCCGCGAGTTGACCACCGCCAGGTCCAGTCTCCCGCCCAGCCACCGGGCGATGGGCTCCAGCCTTCCAAGGTAGCCGCCTATGTAGCCGTGGAACATCACCACGGAGCGGCTCCCGAGCAAGCGCACCAACGGGGCCGCTACCATGCCGAGGGCGAACCCGTTGCTTATGACCGTCCTGGGGCGGTACGCGATGAGGGCCAGCATGCCGAGTAGCAGCAGGGGCAGGTTCCAAAGGAAGCCCAGCACCGGGCTGTATGCGGTTATGTAGCCCCACCGGTCGAAACGCGGGTAGGGGATCGTGAAGTAGCGCAGGTTTTCCTTCCGGTGGAAAAGGCGACCCAGGCCCAGGACCAGCACCTCGGACGGGCCCGGATCCAGCCGCTCGAGCACCTTCTCGATGCAGATCCAGCTCCCCCCCGCGAAGACCGAGGTAAGAACCAACACTCTGGGCCGTTCGATCGCTGATCACCCGCCAGTGGTACATGCGCGACCATCCGCGCTGAAAGTCGGCCGGGGTCCGGCCTGCCTGTATAGTAATTGAAAAACACGCCCACTCCAAACCGGCGGGGGCTCAGCCCTAACGGCCCCGCGGCGGCGCCCCGCCGCCTCCCCCTGGTGTAAGATATAGGCGGTATCAGCGCTGATGAAAGAGGTCCCGCTTGAGGCAAGTCCCGGAGCAGGATATCGTCACGGTCGGCCTGCTGGGCGCCGGTTACATGGGCAGGAACCACGCGCGCGTGCTCGCTTCCATGCCCGGCGTACGCCTTGTGGGTGTCTACGACGAGGCCTACGAGGAGGTCGGCGAGTTCTGCCGCGGGCAGGGCCTCGAGTTCTTCCGCGACCCCGACGAGCTCATGGCCGCGTGCCGGTCCGTGGTCGTCGCGCTGCCCACCGCGCTCCACTTCGATTTCGCTTCCCGTGCCATGAAGGCGGGCCTTGACGTGCTGGTGGAGAAACCCATCGCCTCCTCGGTGGAGGAAGGCCGCACCCTTGCGGCCCTGGCCGGCGATGAGGGGCGCGTGCTGCAGGTCGGGCACGTGGAGAGGTTCAACCCGGTCTGCCTGGAGCTGCCCCGCCTGGTGGACGACCCGATCTATATCTCCTGCGAGAGGCTGAGCCCGTTCATGCCGACCTGGGTAGGCAAGACGGGGGTAACGCTCGACCTCATGATCCACGACCTGGACCTGGTGCTGTCGCTGGTGGGCGACGAGGTCGCCTCGGTGCAGGCGGTGGCCCGCAGCGTGGAGTCGGAGAGCGAGGACATAGCCTCGGCACTGGTCCGCTTCGAGGGGGGCACCCTTGCGGGCTTTACGGCGAGCCGGGTGAGCCAGGCCAAGGTAAGGACTCTATCGGTCACGCAGCCGGACCTGTTCATCGCGGCGGACCTGCTGCGTCAGACCATCTCCCTGCACCACCTCATCTCCAACGACTTCGTCTACGACGAGCGCATGGGGTACAAGCAGGTCTCGGTGACGGAGATACCTTACCTGAGCCGGTACGGAGAGCCGCTCCGCCTGGAGCTGGAGAGCTTCCTTGAATCCGTCAGGGACCGCTCCGAGCCGCAGGTCAGCGCCGATGACGGGGTGCGGGCCCTGGAGCTGGCCGGGAAGGTCATGGAGTCGGCGGGGATACCCTAAGGAGCAGGACTGAAAGACGACGAAGCCTCCTTCAACCCGTCGATAAGCGTCGTGATCCCCACCCTGAACGCGGCCGGTCCGCTGCCCGCATGCCTCAGAAGCATCCGCGAGCAGGATTACCCCGGCCCCGTGGAGATAGTCGTCGCCGACGGCGGCTCGACCGACGGCACGGTGGAGATCGCGGAAAAGCACGGGTGCGTGGTGGTCGAGAACCCCTTGAGGACCGGCGAGGCCGGCAAGGCCGCAGGGCTCAGGCACGCCACCGGTGAGATAGTGGCGCTCGTCGACAGCGACAACATCCTCCCGGACGCGGGCTGGCTCACCCGCATGGTGGAGCCCTTCTCCGACGAGGGCCTTGCCGGGAGCGAGCCCCTGGAGTACACCCACCGGGACGGCGACAGCGGTCTGACCCGCTACTGCGCTCTCCTGGGGATGAACGACCCGATCTGCTACTTCCTGGGGAACTACGACCGGATGTGCTCGCTTTCGGGGAAGTGGACCGGGCTGGACGTCGCCCAGCGGGACATGGGGGACTACCTGGTGGTCACCCTGAGGGCCGACGCCATCCCCACCATCGGGGCGAACGGTTTCCTGGTCAGGAGGGCCCTGCTCGAGGAGCTGGGGATAGGCGACTACCTGTTCGACATCGACGTCGTGCACGGCCTGGTCGAGCGCGGCTACGACCGCTTCGCCAAGGTCAGGACCGGCATAGTCCACCTCTACGGCACGGGGCTTCGCACCTTCGCGCGCAAGCAGACGCGCCGCATCCGCGACTACAGCTACTACAGCTCCAGGGGGATGCGCGGATACCCCTGGAGCAGCCAGAAGAAGGCGGGGCTGGCCCGGTTCGTGCTCTACTGCCTGACGCTGGTCCCGCTGGCCGCGCAGGCGGTGCGGGGATACTGCAGGACCGGGGACGCGGGAGCCTGGGCGCTCCACGTGCCGGCCTGCCTCATCACGCTGGCGGTCTACGGGTTCGGGTTCCTGGAGGGCCGCCTGCGACCCAGGGAGCAGGACCGCTCCTCCTGGTCGCAATGACTACGGTGGGGGGCAGGGGGGGGTGGA
>JAZDFZ010000026.1:0-41753 GCA_043807425.1 Actinomycetota bacterium | reverse complement strand
CCCGTTCATGTTCCAGCCGGAGACGCCCCCGCCGGTATCGGTCCAGGAGGCGGTAGATTGAGGACTTGCGCACCGCCACACACCGGCATTGGTGGCTGAGTACAGCAGGTTACGTGTCGAGTCGTAGGCAAAGCAGTAGTGGAAATCTCCGGTGGTCCCCTGGATGTCCGTCAGAGCCGGCGTGCCGGCCGGATCGTCTATCCTCCAGGCGCCGTCGCCTTGCGTCCCCGCGTATACGACATCGCGGGCCGGGTCGTGGACGACCGTCCATACGGGGTCACCGCCGAGACCGAGGCTGGTCCAGGTCGTACCCCCGGAGTCCCCGCTCGCATCATCGCCGCGCCAGACACCCCTGCCTTCGAGCCCCATCGAGCCACGCGGACATCCCCCGGCATACACCCTGTCGTTAGCAGGGTCGCAGACCAGTGCGGCGACGGCCGCCCCGGGGCTCCCCAGCGCGCCCGTGTCTACCCACGATGGAGCCGAATCCGGGTTCGAGCAGCGTTGTACGCCCCTGTTGTAGTAGCCCAGCCCGGCGTAGAGCAGGTTCCGGGTGTCGTCGAAGGCCACCGCGTAGCAGAAAACACCGCTGAGGCCTATGTCTGTCCAGACCGGCGCCGTCGAGGGGTTCGAACAGCGCCAGATCCCGCTGTCAGTCGCAGCGTACAGCAGGTTCCTCGCCTCGTCGTACGCGTAGGCGTGGACGGTCAGGTCGCTCGGCCCACCGGTGAGGACGGTCCAGGAGGGAGCAGTGTCGGGTGTTGTGCACATCCAGGCCCCGTAACCCAGGTGTGTCGGTCCGACCATCGCTCCCGCATAGAGCCGGTTGTTGGACGGTATGTAGATCATCTCGTAAGGATCGGCGACGCTCAGGCCTCCGTTGGTGTTCGTCCATGTGAACGGTCCCGCCCCGTCGGGGTTGCCGAGGCTCCAGACCCCGGGGGTCCCGGTGTAGAGTCCGGCCTGGCATCCCGCGTAGAGTATGTTGTTTGCCTCGTCGTAGCCCAGCGACTGGACGTTGGACCGCCTTACCTCCCCGGCCGCCCCACCGATGCTGGTCCAGGCATATGTCAAGTCGTTCTCCGGGTTGTCGCACCGGTACACGCCCGTGCAGTTGTTGAATCCCGCATACAGCTTGTTGCGCGTCGGGTCGTAGGCGATGGAGTCGGCCTCGTAGTAAGGGGTTCCGTTGCCGATGTAGTGCCAGCCCGGCGTTGGGAGGTAGTCGTACCGCCACACCCTGCCTTCCCCGGCCACGTAGACCCTCGAGTTGGCCATGTCCAACGCGAAGCCGGTTACGTAGTCGCTGTCAGGTCCTCCCGTCACCTTGCTCCAACTCGGTGAGGTTCCGGGATCGATACAGGCCCAGACGCCGTCCGGGGTCCCTGCCAGGAGCACATCGTAGCCGCCGCCCACGTATGCCAGAGCACTGACCGTTGTACCCCATATGCCGCCGGAGGGACATGTGTTCGTCCAGGCGTGGGACGAGTCGACGGTATCGGGGTTCGAACACCGCCAGACGCTGTAGACACCTCCGCAGTACAGGATGTTGTTGACGGAATCATAGGCGAGCGACCAGCGCTGCCCGCCCAGAGTCCCCACCTTCTCCCAGGCCCCGGACTTGTACCTCCATACGCCTCTGGAGTTGGTCGAGCGATACAGGATATCTCGTGTCTCGTCGTAGGCAAGACCGTAGGCGTCGCCGTTGCCGGGACCGTGCGAATCGGTCCAGGAGTATGCGGCGGCGGCGGCCGGGCAGGACAGCAACGTCAGCGGCACAAGCATGCCCAGCGTCAGAGAGACGAGGGCGAGGACGGAGAACGAGCGTTTGACCATGTCGGACACCCCCGAGATACTCGCGGCCTTACTCCCACTGCAATGTTAATACCCGGCCTGGCGCCCGGCAAGAATTGACGCGTAGAAATAATCCTGCCGTCCGGGGCAGGATTTCCCGCTTCCTGCTTGAATGAGTCAGGCAGGTGATGATGATGTTTTGCGAGGGCGGTCTGTAACGAGATCGGGGCCGGGCGTATCGGCGCAACACTCTACGGTGATGAAGATCACCGCCAGGAGGATAGTGATGTGCTACGCGACACCCGGCCCCGTGACTATACAGGGGGTCTTAGTCAACGTGACTTGAATCGTGCCTGACCCCGATCCTAGTCAGTCGCTGTAGCCGCCGATCGTGTCCGTGCCCGCTCCCCGGTTGTTCCAGTACATGGCCCGCTCGACCATGATGTCTCCGGCTGCCGAGTCGCAGGTGACCTGCACGGCGGCTCTTCCCACTATCCCGGAGTCGGCCATGTTGTAGGTCTTGCGCGAGTTGGCGTCCACCGTGTCAGGGAAGGTGACCGGCGTGCCCCCTCCGTCGGGGTAGTAGGTAACGGTTATATCGACCGCCACGGCGCCCGGGTTCTGGACCAGGGTCCAGGTCTCGCGCCCGTTGATGGTCTCGCCGTCCGGCAGGTAGAAGGTCTTGTGCGCCGCGTCCATCCCGATCGAGTCGTGGCAGGCCTCGCCCAGTCCGGCGTCCCAGTACATGGCGCGCTCCGCGATTATCGGCTGGGTCCCCGTCACCAGTGTCGAGAGGTCGTGCCCCGCCAGGTAGTCGTTCACCCGCACGGTCTCGCGCGTCCCCGGCGCCATGACGAACGGGGTTTGCGGCTGGGGCCCGAAGTCCGATGTCATGTAGGTGATGGTGACCGTGGTATCGGTCGCATTGGGGTTCTGCACCAGCACGTAGGTGGTGAACCCCCAGTTCGTGGAGCCCTCGGCCAGGAAGTAGTTGTTGGCCGCCGCGGTGGTGCCGGTCGAGTCGTGGCCCTCCCTGCGGTTGTTGCGGTACATCGCGCGCTCGGGGATGACAGGTACGTTGGACTCGACCTGGATGGAAGCGTCGCGCGCCCCGATGTCATCCGCCATGTTGAAAGTCGAGCGTGTCCCGGCGGGGACGGTCTCGGTCTTGGCGCTCGGCCCCTCCCCTTCGATCATGTAGGTCACGGTGCAGGTCGCCTCCGTGGCGTTCGGGTTCTGGATTAGGAGCCAGCACTCGAAGCCCCAGTCGGAAGAGCCCTCGGGCAGGTACCAGGTGGTGTCCGGGGCGGTGACGCCTACCGCGGCGTGGCCCTCCTCGGAGGCTGCTCCCGGCCCCGTCCACTTCATGGTCCGGTCCACCGCGATGGTCTCGCCCTCCAGGCACTCGACCCTCGTCGAGAAATCAGTGGAGCCGATGACGTCGGCCGGGTAGATAGTGGTCTGGGATTCGGCCGGCAGCACGTGGTCGCCGCCGTCCACGGTGCCCGTCTTCGTGTTGTAGGTTATCCGGGCGGTCACATCGGTGGAGTTCGGGTTCTCCATGGAGATATAGGTCGAGAAACCCCAGTCGGTCGAGCCCTCGGCGAGGTACCAGGTGGGGTGGGTCACTGTGAAGGTCTTCGCGTTCGACTCCCCTCCGAAGTAGGTGGTCAGTGTCACATCCACGACTCCGTAGACCCCATCCGGAACATCGCAAACGACCTTGGTGTCGCTCCAGGACGAGTACTCGGTCGCCGCCGTCGAGCCGAATGATACGGAGGAGGCGCCCCGGGTGCTCCCGAAGTTCGACCCGTTGATCGTCACCTCGGTCCCGACATCCCCGGTTGTTGGGGAGATGCTGCTGATGACCGGGGCGGGTACCGACGTCGAGAAGACGTCGTCCCCGGACGCGCTGGCGGCGAACAGCTTACCGGTCGGTACGATCTGGATCGTATCGGCACCGTCCGTCTGCAGTGCCCCGCCGGTGTTCACCCAGGTCGGGCTGTCGGAGTCCGGTTGTTCGCACCTGTACACGCCGCTCTGCCCGGCGGTGTATATGAGGTTGTTCGCCAGGTCGTAGGAAAGTCCCGCCACGGACAGGGCCTCGAACAGGTCGGGGTAATCCAGGTTGGCCCACGCCACCGGCGCGGCGGCGTTGGGAGCATCACATCTCCACGCCTGGTACCTACCGTTAGTGGTGTTGCGCGTGGTCGCATACAGTCTCCCGCCCGTAGCGTCGTAGCGCAGCGCGATGCCTGTGAGTCCCTCGACGCTACCCCTCATCTCGGTCCAGATAAAGGGCCCGGCCGGCGAGCTGGGGTTCTCCAGGCGCCAGATTCCCCCGGGGAGGGGGTCTACACCCTTGTTAATCGCGCAGTAGAGCTTCTGGTTCGCAGAGTCGTAGGCGAAGGCGTTGTGCCAGGAGCCGGGTGCATAGGGGCCGGTCATGTCCTGCCACGTGTACGGCCCGGCCCCGTTCGGGTCGTGGAGCCGGAAGACCGTCGAGCTATTGGTACCCGCGAAGAGGTTGTTTTCCGCCCCCCCTCTGTAGTATAGGCAAGGTATCCGCACCCCCGCGGCGAGCGTCCCGGTGATGTCGGTCCACGGCCCGGGACCGGAATTGGGTGAGGTGCGCCTCACGACCGCGGTGGTCCCGAAGTTGTCGACGCCCGCGTAGAGGATGTTGTTCGCGGAGT
Organism: Actinomycetota bacterium; assembly: GCA_043807425.1. GTDB lineage: Bacteria > Actinomycetota > Geothermincolia > Fen-727 > Anoxymicrobiaceae > JAHJCO01. The sequence continues at coordinate 37,263 of JAZDFZ010000026.1, read as the reverse complement.
CGAACGCCAGGCAGTACGGGCTGTCCCACCCTACGCCCCACCCCAGTACCGCCGACCACGTCGGAGAGGTCGAGGCGTTCTCGCACTTCCAGACGTTGAGACCCGTACTGGCGGTATACAGTATGTCCCTGGTCGAGTCGTAGACCGTTGCCAACACACCGTTCGAGCCGGCCGGCCCGCCGGTGCTTGCCCACGGGTATGCGGCGAGCGCGGTCCCGGAAAATGCAAGCCACATGGTGATGGTCACAACAGCAACGACCAGGAGAACTCCGTACTTCTTCATGACTACCTCCCCCTGTTTGGTACTGCGATTCTATCGGTACTCGCTCGACTCTGCCAATCGGAAGGGTCGCTTTTCCGACCCCCCGCACTGAATAACGCCGCGCCCGTTAACCGGATATCCGCGGACTGTTAAAAAAGTGTTACCGGTCGTCCGTATGTTACCGCAACCAATATTGACCGGTCGGTTTGACATCGATGGCCAAATCTTGTTTTATAGGTCCAAACGACGGGAGGTGCCATGACCAGCGGCACAGCGACGACCGGCAAACCCATGAAGATGAGCCAGCTCTCGAGCACCAGCGGGCTCACCGTCAGCACCATAAAGTTCTACATAAGCCAGGGGCTCCTCCCCCGCCCCGAGAAGACCAAGCCGAACGTCGCCTACTACGACGACGTGTTCCTGAAGCGGCTCCAGGTGATAAAGAAGATGCGGGACGAGGGTCTGTCGGTCAAGAGCATCAAGAGCATCCTGGACCGCTACCCGTTCGAGAAGATCGCCGACTGGGAGGCCTTCAAGAAGAACGCGAAGGAGAAGGACACGCGCGAGCTCGAGGAAGAGGAGCGGCTAGCCACCCTCAGCGGCGAGGAGCGCCGCACCGACGCGATCCTCGACGCCGCCTACCGGGTGTTCTCCCTCAAGGGTTACAACAACGCGACCGTGGACGACATCGCGCAGCAGGCCGGCGTGAGCAAGGGGACGTGCTACCAGTACTTCGCCGGCAAGGAGGAGATATTCGTAGCCTGCATGGACCGGACCATGGACAAGCTGATAGCCGACGCCAACGCAGCCGTCGAGGACACCTATGACGTGGTCGCCCGGATGGGCATCAAGGGGCTCACCTTCATCAGCAAGTTCAAGGACGTACAGTTCATGTTCATCGGCCTCTATAGCGAGATAGTGGGGGGCAATGAGCGGCTCAGGAAGAAGTCCGCGTACCTCTTCCACCGCGTCGCCACCTTCCTGGCTGAGGACATCGACGTGGGCATAAAGCAGAAGGTGTTCCGCAAGATGGATAGCCTCACGGTCGCATATGCCCTGATAGGCATCGCGACCTCCATCGGCAACCGCGACCTCACCGAGGATGACTTCGATGTGCCCGGTTTCCTGCTGAAGCTGACGGAGTTCATGCAGTTCGGCCTTATGGGTGACCCTTCGCGCGCCTGGGGGCAGAAAGGCTGATCACCCCCGAACACCCACGCCCTCCCACCGTTCGCAGTCCTGGATCGACTCCACATGAAGCCGGCCCTCTCGATCCCGAAGAGGTAGTACTTCCACCTCCTGACACAAATGGATAGTGATTTTGACGCACTTGTGCAGTATCACGATGGATAGTATAATTCACACCACTGGTCACTATGACTATCTACTACGAGGTGGAGGTCCGCGATGTCCGACCATGACGTGATCGTCATAGGAGCAGGCCTTGGTGGACTGAGCACGGCCGCGCTCTGCGCGAAGCACGGCCTCGACACGCTGGTGATCGAGCAGTCCGACATCATCGGAGGATGCTGCTCGACGTTCGAGGCGGACGGCTACCGGTTCGACGTGGGGGCGTCGATCGTGGAGGTGGTCCAGCCCCTGGACGCCCTGTTCGAGCTCATGGGCCGCCGGCGCGCCGATTACATGGAGCTCATCCCCTGCGATCCCATCTACTCCTTCATCACCGAGGACGGCCGCCGGTTCTCCTACCCTACCGACATCGACGCCTGCACCCAGGTGATAGAGCGCATCGCGCCCGGTGACCTGCAGGGGTGGGACAGGTTCTGCGGCACGGGCCTCGCGATGATCGAGGGGATGATGGACGCCGTCATGCTCTCTCCCCTGAACACCTTCGGGGATGCGATCAGGATCGTTCTGGACAACCCGCGGATCCTCAAGTTCGCCCCGACCTTTCTTCGCAGCCACCAGGGCGTCGTGAGGTCGTTCTACAAGGACCCGGTGATGCTCCAGTCCGTGGCGTTCCAGTCCTACTTCGCCGGCGCGCCGCCCGAGCTCGGTAGCGGGGTCTTCGGCTACATCGCCCTCTCCGAGCACCTGGGCATCTACTACCCGAGGGGTGGGATGATCGCCATCCCGAACGGCATCCTGGGGGCGGGCCGAGAACACGGGCTGGAGGTAAGGACCGGCACCAAGGTCGAGAAGATCCTCATCGAGGACGGAAAGGCCTGCGGGGTCAAGCTCGAGGACGAAAGCGTGGTGACGGCCCGGGTCGTCGTCTCGAACCTGAACGCCCAGGTGACCTATCTCAAGCTGGTGGGGCCGGACCGGCTCCCGCGCTGGGCGGTCAGGGGGATCGCCAGCTACGAGAACTCCATGCCCTGCCCGATGGTGTATGTCGGGCTGGACAGGGAGCCGGAGCTCGAGGCGCATCACACCGTGGTAACCAGTTCCCTTGAGTCGATGAACGACATCTGGAACAACTACTACAGGCTCAACCTCATCCCGGACACGGCCATGAGCCTCGTATGCTGGCCCACCGAGGCCGATCCTACTCTCGCGCCGGAGGGAAAGCACATACTCAACTTCCTCTGCAACGCGCCCGCCCCTTACGCCCCCCTGGGCGACAACTGGGACAGGCTCAAGCCCTGGTACGAGGAGCAGGCGATCAGAGAGCTGGAAAAGTACGTGCTGCCCGACGTCAGGGACCATATCGAGTACATCCAGGTCTCGACCCCGCTGGACTTCGAGCGGCGGCTCCTGCACCCGCGGGGGGGCATCTACGGTCTGTTCAGCGACATGACCTCGCTCGCCATGTTCAGGCCGCGCTCCCGGTCGAAGGCGGTGAAGAACCTGTACCTGACAGGGAGCTCGACCCACCTCGGGGGCGGGGTTCCCACCACCATAGCCTCCGGGATAGTCACATCGAGGTACGTGATCCAGGACCACGGATAGGGGGGTTCCATGAAAAGGCTCAGAAGGGTGCTGCTGCTGCTGGCGCTTGCGGGGCTCGTCGCCGCCTACTTCTCCGCCAGCGAGAGCACCAGGCGCTACCTGAAGCACCTCGGTAAGCAGGTCCCATACCTGCCGTACCGCTACTTCATCTGAAGCCCGCCATCCCCGGCTCGAGCCGGGACTTCTTGTTTGGGTTTGGGCCGGGACTTCAGTCCCGGTAGGCGTGGTCGGAGGCGGACTGGAGTCCGCCCCCAATAACGGATGTAACGATAGGGAATCGGACCAGGGGGTTGACATGAACGACTACGACGCTGTTGTGATAGGCGCGGGAATGGGCGGGCTGTCGTCGGCGGCCATCCTCGCCGGCAAGGGCATGAAGGTGCTGGTCTGCGAGAACACCGGCTGGGTGGGCGGCTGCTGCTCCTCGACGGACCTCGGGGAGTACCGCTTCGATATAGGGGCCAGCGTGGTAGAGCTGGCCTGGATACTGGACGAGTTCTTCACCGCGACGGGGCGCAGGACATCCGACTACATCGACTTTATCCCCGTGGACCCCATCTACGGGTTCGTGACCGAGGACGGGACGCGCTTCAGCTACCCCGTGGACGAGGACGCCACCCGCGCCGTGCTGGCCACCTTCAGCGAGGAGGACGCCCGCGCCTGGGACCGGTTCGCGCGGGTGGGCTCCGAGATAGTCACCGGTGCCTTCGGTCCCATCATGACCGCTCCTTTCATGACCTTCACCGACGCGATGAAGCTCGCGCTGGCCAACCCGAGGATGGCCGCTTACATGCGCTACATGATAATGAACTTCGAGAGCACGCTGTGCAGCTTCTTCAAGAGCGACAAGGTAAGGGCGAGCATGAGCCTGCAGTCCTACTTCGTGGGACTCCCCCCCGCGCTGTGCCCGGGCTACATCGCCTTCCTCGCCTACAGCGAGCACGAGGGCATCTTCTATCCCAGGGGCGGCATGATAGAGATACCGAAGGCCATGGCGAAGGTGCTGGAGGAGTGCGGAGGCGAGATACGCTTCGAGGCTCGCGTCGTGCGGGTCCTGGTGGAGCGCGGGCGGGCGGCGGGTGTGGAGCTGGCCGACGGAACGGTGATACGCAGCGACGTGGTGGTTTCCGACATAAACGCGAAGACGCTGTACCTGGAGCAGATAGGGCCCGACTACCTTCCCGGCTGGGCGGTCAAAGCCATAAGCAGCTACGAGGTGTCCATCCCGGCCCCCATGATAATGCTGGGGCTCGACTGCGAGCCGAACCTGGACGCCCACCACACCTTCTGCCACACGACGCTGGAGGAGATGAACTCCATCTGGTTCGAGGATTACTACGCGGGGAGGCTCCCCGACCGCGGCTTCATGCTGATCTCCTGGCCGACCCACGCCGATCCCTCCCTGGCGCCCGAGGGGCACCACTGCCTGAACCTGGTGACCTTCGCCCCCTACGAGCTCGCCGACGGTGACTGGGACGACCTGAAGGAGCGGTACCTCGACAGCCAGCTCGACCTGATGGAGAAGAAGTTCGGCCTTGATATCCGCGACCACATCACCGTGGCGAGGGTGAACACACCCCTGGACTTCGAGCGCATGTACCTGCACCCGCGCGGGGCGGTGTACGCACTGCAGAACGACATCGCGGCCAGCGCGTTCTTCCGGCCCAGACTCCGCTCGAGGGCGATCAAGGGGCTCTACCTCACCGGCGCTTCCACGCACTTCGGGGGCGGCGTGCCACCCACCATCGGCTCCGGCATCGCGGCCAGCGGGCTGATCCTCCAGGACGCGGGCCGGGCCTGCTGAAGGAGCGGTCGGCCTGCCTGTTGAACTATGGGGCGGACAGCTCCGTGGCCGGCAAGGCCACCACTGCATGAGAAGAGATGGGGCCCCCGGACGGGGGCCCCGTCGTTCTGTTATCATCGTTTCCACGACAGCCCTGCCGCCAGTGCAAAGGCGTCAATCCCGGAAGGTCGCAGTGGTAGAGACAAGAACCTGCCCTCTGTGTGCGTCATCACGATTGCGGTCGCTGAAAGAGCACCGGTTCACACGCCCCGCGGGCGGCCGGGCCGCGCGCGAAGCGGACACCTACACCTCCGAGCGGCTCGAGGTCCTTTTCGACCACCTCTGGAAGGAGGGGGATAAGGCGGTCTTCAAAGCGGTCCTGTGCCACGATTGCGGGCTGATATTCACCAACCCGCGCATGGAGACGTCCGACGTCGAGCGGAAGTACCGCGAACTGGCCGCTATGCCTTCGTTCAGGGCCCGCGCACGGTCCTCGCCGCCGCTCGACTGGTCGCAGCGGTCCGAGCGCACAAAGGCCCTGCTGTCCCGGGCAAGGTCCCTCCAGGGAGCCTCGGTCCTCGACTATGGCGGCTCCGGCGGGCACAACCTGTCCGCCTTCCTGGATTTCGGGCCCTGCTATCTGCTGGACTACGTCAGGCTGGATATCCTGGAGGGCGCGCAGTACCTGGGGCGTGACCTCGACGATATCGAGATGGGCTTGTCCTTCGACGTCATCCTTGCCTGTCACGTGCTCGAGCACGATCCCGACCCCGTAGGGCTCCTCCGGAGGATGGCGGAGCACCTTTCAAGTCGGGGGTTGATCTACATCGAGGTTCCCCTGGGCGCGTTTCACGAATGGAGGGTGCTCGCCGAGCCGCTGACGCACGTGAACTTCTTCAGCGAGCGATCGGCGCAAAGCCTCGCGGAGCGCGTGGGGCTGGAGGTGGTCTACGTCTCCACCGACTGGCAGTGGGTGACACGATCGGAGAGCTGGTGCGTGAACCTCCTGGCAGCCCGTCCATCCGCGGGTTACCCGCCGGCGCGGAGACATCCCGCGAGCACCGGAATGCAGATGTACGATCCCCGATACCTCGTGCCTCCGGCGCGACGAAAGATCGCCGGGATGGCGGGGCGGGGCCTCGACAGGAAAGGACACCGGTAGTGCCCGAATCGCGATTGCGCAGGGCCTTCGACTGGCTGATGGACAGGACCGCGGGGCGGGTCCAGAGGTACCTCGACCGCCCGCGGGTCTATCACCCTCATCCTGACCTCAGGGGATCTGTGACCATCGGGGCCGGCACCATCATGGAGCGGGGGGTACGCATCGACGGCAGCGGGGAGGTCGTCATCGGGCGCAACTGCATATTCTCCCACAGGGCCAAGGTGATCTCGCACTCGCACCACCGGTTCTCAGGCGAGATACCCGATATCACGGCCGAGCGGGGTTGCAGGACCTACCGGGTGGAGATCGGCGACAACGTGTTCCTGGGTGAAGACGCCATTATCATGCCCCAGGCGGGGAAGATCGAGCGGGACGCCGTCATCGGCATACGCGCGGTGGTCACCAAGCCGGTGGGACCCGGGGAGATCTGGGCAGGCAACCCCGCGGTGCGCGTCGGGCACCGGCTGGACGGTGAGGGAGGCCGAGCCCGTGGGCGGTGAGACCGACCGATGCGATGCGGCCGGCGAGGCCGAGATCACCGGGCGCCTCCTCGAGTCGATCAGGGCATACGAGAAGAGCGGTCGCCCCTTCCGCTTCAAGGTCTCCGGGATATGTGTATGGCCCCTTTTCCGGACGGTCTTCTCCTGGCGGTACCTTTCACAGATGAGAGGCGAGTCTCTGGCAATGCCCCCACATCGCGCGGGGAAGGGCGCGGAGCTGATCAGCCTGCTGACGGGGATGCCGCGCCAGGTCTCGGACCTCCTCGCCGGCAGGCGGTATCCCTGTGGTTGTATCTTCGGTAAGACGGTGAGCACCGCGAGGATGGGCGATCCACGCGGGCTGGACGCCTTCTTCGACTACACTACAGACGAGATGCCCGGGCTCATACTGGGGCAGAGCGTCTCTCAGCCGCGCACCGGCTCCTACCCGGTGGTGATTGACGAGTACACGGGCGCCTGGCGCGCGGCGGCCGCGCCCCTGGTACGCTCCCGCGCCGGGGAGCTCGAGAGGGCCCTGGCAGCGGACCTGGCCGACTGGTTCGACGGCAGCGATCTCGAACGCGACTACGGGCCGGCGCCGCCGCCTCGCGAGCGCGGCATCATGGCCCGCTACATGGCCGATTTCCACTACTACCGTGGACTTCTCAGAATCATTCGGCCAAGGCTGGTCGTCCTGGTATGCTCCTACAGCCTGGAGATGGTTCCCCTGATTGCTGCGGCGCGGACCCTCGGGATCCAGGCCTGGGAGCTCCAGCACGGCGTTATCAACCGGCTCCACTTCGGTTACAGCTACGGGGAAGAGGCTCTGGCCCACGCTCCCTGCCTTCCGCTGCCGGACCGCATCCTCACCTTCGGGCCCTATTTCACCGAGGAGCTTGCCTCCTGCGGGTACTGGCGGCCCGGGCGGCTGGTTGAGCTGGGGTTCGGGCGACTCGATCACTACAGGAGGGCAACGGGGACACGTGGGGGTCCCGCGCGACCGGGCGAGATCGCCATCATGTTCTCGACGCAGTGGACCATCGAGGACGAATACCTGCGGTTCATTCGTGGATTCATCGAGACGATGCCGGCAGGGGTCAGGGCGGTCATCAACCCTCACCCCCGGTTCCACGCCCGGGATCTGTCCCGCTACAGGTCGATGGCGGGGGAGCGCGTGGAGGTCATGGACCCCGGAGACTCCCTGTACAGTCGCGCCGGGGATATCGACATCCACTGCTCGGCCTACTCCACCACCCTGTTCGAATCCGCCGGGCTCGGCATCCCGACCGTTGTGCTGGGGCTGGGCGGATGGAGCAACGTGAAGGCGTTGCTGGACGAGGGTGCGGCGTCACTGGCGGGGACGCCCGAGGAGCTGGCCGGCCTGGCCCGCCGGTGCCTTGAGGACCCCTTGTTCCACGCGGAGTGGGCCGGGCGGACTCTGGATAACGGCGGGCGTTTCTTCAAGCGATACGATGCCGCTGACGCCGCACGCGTCTTCGAGGAGGCCGCCACGATACCGGAGGGAGCGTCCGGACGCGTACTAGTATAATGGCCCTACGAGCGACCCTGTGGGTCCTCAAGGACGGCTGGGGCGGCTGATACGGTACGGAAGGACTCCATGCCACGCAGGAAGGTTCTCTACATAAGCGGCACCAGGGCGGACTTCGGACTGATGTCCTCGGCGCTGCACAAGATCGGCGACCATCCCCGCCTCGAGCTGAGGATCGCGGCCACCGGGATGCACATCATGCCCGAGTTCGGGTGTACCATCGAGGAGATCGAGGCCTCCGGGCTCGCTTCCGATACTGTCGATGCCTGCTACGAGGACGACGACAGGGAATCCATGGCGACGTTCCTGGGCAGGTTCATCGGGCTGCTCGTCGAGCTGATCAGGACCTCGAAGCCCGACATCATCCTGCTCCTCGGAGACAGGGCGGAGATGCTCGGAGGGGCGATCGTTGGCGCTTACCTGGCGCTGCCGGTGGCCCACCTGCACGGCGGTGATGTCTCTTCGACCGTCGACGATGCCTCCCGGCACTCCATAACCAAGCTTGCCAACCTCCACCTGCCGGCGACCAGGCTGAGCGCCGCGCGGATCGTCCGGATGGGTGAGGAGCCCTGGCGGATCCAGGTCGTGGGAGCCCCGGGACTGGACCGCATCTTCGACGGGAACCTGCCCTCGCGTAGGGAGGTGCTCGCGCGGTTCTCCCTGGACCCCCACAGGCCGACCCTGCTGGTCATCCAACACCCTGTGACGCTGGAGGTCGGGCAGGCGGCCGAACAGATCCGCCGTACACTGAAGGCCGTGGAGGAGGTCGGAGCGCAGGCGGTCGCCGTCTATCCGAATGCCGACGCGGGCGGCCGCGAGATGATCGAGGTGATCAAGGAGTACGAGCGACGCGGTTCGGTGACGGCGCTGCCCACCGTCCCTCACCCATTCTACCTGGGCCTGATGAGCGTCGCGGGGGCCATGGTCGGGAACTCCTCGAGCGCGATCATCGAGGCGCCCGCCTTCCACCTGCCGGCCGTCAACGTAGGCACCAGGCAGGCGGGGCGCCAGAGGGCGGGCAATACGATAGATGTCGGCTACGACCGGGGACAGATCACCGACGCCATACGCACCGCCCTTTTCGACCGCGAGTTCAGGCGGAAAGTGAGGCGCCGCAAGAGCCCGTACGGGGACGGCCATGCCGGCGAGCGGATCGCCGAGGTACTGGCCGGGGTCCGGATCGACGACAGGCTCCTCGACAAGAGGCAGGTGTAGGCATTGAGGTTCAAGGATTGGAAGCTACCCGCGTACGAGGACAACAAGCTCAACGAGTACAACTGGGTGGTCCGACACCCGGAGAAGCTCGAGCTTGGTTACATGACCGACATCGGCGCCTTCACCTACATAAACGCTCTGCACGGCGTCATCATAGAGGACCACGTCCAGCTGGGCTCTCACTGCTCCGTGTACTCCGTGTCCACCATAGATGACAAGGCGGGCCCTGTTCTGCTCAAACGGAACTGCAGGATAGGCAGCCATTCGCTGGTGATGCCCGGAGTGACCGTCGGCGAGAACTCCATCATCGGCGCGTTCAGCTTCGTGACACGGGACGTTCCCGACAACGCCGTCGCGTGGGGGGTGCCCGCCGAGGTCAGGGGTGAGACGAGCACCGCCGAACCGCCGGAAGGCGAGGCCTAAAGGGATATGGGAACCACCGACTGGAGGGTCCCCCTCTTCAAGATCTACTGGGACTCCGATGATGTGGACTCGGTGAGAGCGGCCGTGGAAGCAGGCCGCGACTGGGCCATCGGTCCCAACGTCGAGCGCTTCGAACGACAACTGGCCGAATACGTGGGAGCGCCCCACGCGCTTTCCTTCAACTCGGGTACCTCCGCGCTGCACGCCCTGATGATAGCGCACGGGATCGGGCCGGGGGACGAGGTCATAGTGCCATCCTTCACCTTCATCTCCACGGCGAACGCGCCGCTGTTCGTCGGGGCGCGGCCCGTGTTCGCCGATATCGAAGAGCAGACCCGCGGGCTCGACCCCTCGGACGTGCGGTCCAGGATAACCGACTCGACGAAGGCCGTAATGCCTGTCCACTACGGCGGGTGCCCCTGCAGGATCGAGGAGCTGCGGCAGGTGGCCGACGAGCATGGACTGCTGCTGGTAGAGGACGCGGCGGAGTCGCTCGGCGCGACCCTCGAGGGAAGACACACCGGCACCTTCGGGGACACGGGGATGTACAGCCTCTGCGGGCCCAAGGTGATCACAAGCGGAGAGGGAGGAGCGGTCGTCACAGCTTCCCGTGATATCTTCGAGCACCTCAGGCTGATAAGGTCGCACGGCCGCCGGGAGGCGACTTCGTACTTCGACACCCCCGACCGCCAGGAGTACGTAGAGGTAGGCTATAACTTCAGGATGTCGAACATCACCGCCGCCCTGGCCGTGACACAGCTCCAGAAGATCGAGAAGATGATCTCGATGCGGAGGGAGAATGCGGGTATATACGATGCCCGCCTGGCCGATATCGAGGGGTTGAGGACCGGCAGCGAGCCCGCCGGCTCGCGCCACGTATACCAGATGTACACTGTCGAGGTGACGGACGGGGGCGATGTGAGGAACCGGCTGGCCTCGCACCTGAACTCCGAGGGGATCATGACCAAGAACTACTTCGAGCCCGTTCACCAGACGGTCCTGTTCAAGGAGAAGTTGGCATACGACACGGACCTGCCGGTCACGGAGGCGGTATCGTCGAGGGTCCTGACCCTCCCTATGTACCCCGGCCTCTCTGAAGGAGAGATCGACTTCATCTGCAGCAAGGTACGCGACTTTTTCGGGGTGGACGCATGACAGGTTCCAAAGACTACTACAGGGGCAAGGTGGTCCTGGTCACCGGGGGCGTCGGTTCGATCGGCAGCGAGATAACCAGAAAGCTGCTCATCCACGGGCCGGCCGCGGTCAGGGTGCTGGACAACAACGAGACGGGGCTCTTCCACCTGGAGCAGGAGCTGGGGAATAAGATCAGGCCGTTCGTGGGCGACATCCGCGAGGAGAGCCGCCTGAGGAGGGCCATGGAGGGGGTCGATATCGTCTTCCACGCGGCGGCGCTCAAGCACGTCCCCCTGTGCGAGTACAACCCCTTCGAGGCGGTCAAGACCAACGTGCTGGGCACACAGAACCTTCTCAACTCCGCCGTCGACGAGGAGGTCGACAAGGTCATAACGGTGAGCACGGATAAAGCGGTGAGCCCCGCGAACGTCATCGGCGCCACCAAGCTGCTTGCGGAGAGGTTGACCGTGACCGCGAACCTCTACAAGGGCAAGCGCAGGACGGCTTTCTCGTGTGTGAGATTCGGCAACGTGACCGATACGCGCGGGTCGGCCATCCCGCTGTTCAAGGAACAGATAATGCGAGGCGGCCCGCTGACCGTGACCGATCCCGACATGACCAGGTACCTCATGGACATCTCCGAGGCGGTCAGCCTGATGCTGAAGGCCGCCGAGCTGTCACATGGCGGCGAGATCTTCATCTTCAAGCTCCCGGCGGTGAGGCTTGGCGACCTCGCGGATGTCATGGTGGAGAAGCTGGCTCCGAGATACGGGTTCAGGCCTCAGGACATAGAGGTGAAGATCATCGGGCCCAGGGCGGGTGAGAAGCTCCACGAGGATCTGCTGACCGAGGAGGACCTCCAGACCGCTTACGAGAGCGACGAGATGTTCGTCGTCCTGTCCCGGACCCCGGCAGGCGAGGTACAGGCTCCTCCCGAGGGCGGGTTTTCTCACGTCGACGGCGCGACCCGCAATTCGAAGTACGCCAGGATGCTGTCCAGGGAACAGATAGCCGCCCTGGTCGAAGAGCCGGATGAGGCGCCGGGAGGCGGCAGGTGATGTCGGCAACCCCCCCACACCATGGGGTGTCCATCGGTGGAAGGGCGGTCTCCGGTGACGAGCCGGCCTTCCTGGTAGGCGAGATCGGGGTCAACCACAACGGCGATCTCGAGCTCGCGCGCCGGCTGATAGACGCCGCCGCCGGGGCGGGCCTCGATGCGGTGAAGTTCCAGCTGTTCGAGGCCGAGGCCCTGGTGCTGCGGGGCACCCCCAAGACAGGGTATCAGCTCGAGACCACTGGCGCGGCGGAAGACCAGCTCGAGATGCTCAGGGCGCTGGAGCTGGGGGCAGAGGAGCTCGATGCTCTGAAGCGCCACGCTACGGGCCTGGGGCTCGCCTTCATCTGCACCCCCTACAGTCCTTCGAGTGCCCGCGCCCTGGCGGAGATCGGCGTGGCGGCTATCAAGATCGGGTCGGCCGACCTTTCTGACGCACTGCTCCTCGATGAGGCGGCAGCGACGGGACTGCCGATAATCCTGTCGACGGGCCTGGCTACCCTGGCCGAGGTCGGCGGGGCCGTCGAGCGCCTCGCCGGCACGGGGGCCTGTGAGATCGCCCTGCTTCACTGCGTCTCGAAGTATCCCGCCGATCCCTGTGACCTGAACCTGAGATACATTCACGCCCTCGAGGAGGCTTTCATGCGTCCCGTGGGCTTCTCGGACCATACCCTGGGGACGGATGCGGCGCCCCTCGCGGTGGCGGCCGGGGCGTGTATCATCGAGAAGCACTTCACGCTGGACCGCGGGATGGAGGGTCCCGACCATCGCTCATCGCTCGACCCCGCGGAAATGGCCGAGCTTGTGCGAAGGGTGCGCGCCGCCGAGCTCATGCTCGGCCGCCCGGTGAAGGAGCTGACGGACCAGGAGGCGGCGAATGCCGCTCTGATGAAGAAGAGCCTGGTATTTGCGACCGATCTGCCCGCGGGAACACTCCTGGAGGCCGCGCACCTGGCGGCCAAGCGGCCCTCCGGTGGCGTGCCTCCCTGGGAGCTCGAGCAGTACCTGGGCCGTGTGCTCAAGGTGGACGTATCCAGGGACCAGCAGCTCTCGGCAGGCCTCCTGGAAGGCAGGACGACGGAGGAATCGTCACCTTGAAGATCTCGGACAAGTTCCTGGGTATCATCCCCGCCCGCGCCGGCTCGCGGGGTATTCCCGGCAAGAACCTGCGGCCGCTGGCGGGGAAGCCCCTGATCGCACACGCCATCGCCCAGGCGCTGGGATCCAGGCTGCTCGATGCCGTCGTAGTATCGACCGAGGACGAAGAGATCGCCTTCGTCGCCAGGGAGTACGGCGCAGAAGTCCCGTTCATCCGCCCCGCCGAACTGGCCGGCGACGACTCACCCATGATGCGTGTCCTGGAGCATTCACTCGACGAGCTGGAGGCCGCCGGGCGGGTATACGAGAACGCGGTCTGCCTGCAGCCGACCTCGCCCCTTCGGACCTCGAGACACATCGACGAGGCCATAGACCTGTTCGCCGCCGGCGATCCGGGCGCGCTGGCGAGTGTCTGTGAGGTCAGGGAATCCCCGTACTGGATGGTCACCGTCCAGGGAGACGTGGGAACGCCGTTCGTGGGCGGGGGCTGGGAGAGGACGACCCGCCAGTCGCTCCCGGAGCTCTACCGGCTGAACGGGGCCATCTACATCCTCGACAGGGAGCTGTTGAAGGGGCTTCGATCTCTTCCTGAGCGTCTGCTGGTCTACCGCATGGAGGCGCGGTTGTCCCTCGACATCGACGACGAGACCGACTGGATGCTCGCCGAGGCGGCGATGGAGGGCTCATGAACCCGGGTGCTCTACCCCGGCCACGCAGTCGATGATGGAGGACATCTCCCCGGCCAGCGACTCCCACGAGTACCGTTCGATCTCGGGCTCCGTGCCGCGGAAAGCTACGGTGCCGGTGCGCTCGAACTCGCCGTACCACTCGAGAAGTACCCGGTGAAGCTCCTCCCGGTCACACACCGCTTTCCCGGCGCCGGTCCGCCACAGCAGGTCGCCGATTATCCCCCCGGAAGGATTCCAGGCCAGTATGGGCCTGCCTGCTCCGAGGTACTCGAGTGCCTTTCCCCCGTAGATCTTTGCCGTGTAAGGCTCGTCCCAGAGGAGGACCAGCAGCACGGTGGACTCGCGCTGTGCCTCGAGCGCACGCCCGCGGGGCACCACCCCGCACACCTCGACCATCCCGGGGTATGCCAGGCCGCCGATGAGCGCGTCCAACCCCGGCTCCCTCGGCCCGAAGAACCTGACCAGCACCCTCCCCGGATCGATCGACCCCTCCGACGCGAGGCCGTCCAGCGTCTCCAGCAGCGGGGCCGGGTCCTGCCTGAGCCCGAACAGCGCTCCCGTGTAGGTGAGGACGAACCGGTCGGATGACGGTGGGGCGCCCTCTCCGGCATCGACCGGGTCGAAGCCGTTGGTGATGCAGGCGACCCCGCAGGGCCGGGGACCGTTTCTCGCGAGAAGCTCGTCGGCAAGCGGCTCGGAGACCGTCACCAGGGCCGAGGCCCTCCGGAGCACGAGCCTCTCAAGCCGGGCGTCTATCCGGTCCTGGAGCGGCGAGAAATCGATGTAGGGGTGCCGCCAGGGATCGCGCAGGTCGGCGACCCAGGGTACGCCCGACAGGCGGCTCAAGGCAGCTGCCACGATGTGACCCGACACGGGGGGCGAGGTGCTGTAGATCGCGCCGTAATCCGCCTTTCGCAGCTCGATGAGGCCCTTGACCATCGCGAAAGGCACCCAGAGGAGGTAGCGGTCGGGAAACGCCGCCCAACGCCGTGTCGCCGAGAACAGCCTGCGCGCCGTGCCGCCCCGCGTGGCGCCACCCGGGGCCGCCGGCTCGTCAGGCCTGCCCGTATCCTTCACCAGGCCCAGTCGGGTGAGCGCCTCCTTCGCCATCGTGAGGATGTCCGGAAACGGGGCCCTTATGACCCTGACCCGCCTCAGGGCTCCCTCCTCGAGCTCCCCCCCGCTCCACTTCGTGCGGTCCCTGGAGACGGTCAGGACGGTCGGCCGCCATCCCGAGTCGGGCAGGTAACGGGCCAGCTTGGTCGTCCGCACCGCCCCGATGGCCCCCACCGGCGGGTAGTTGTAGGAAACCATGAGCACCCTCTTGTCCTCACTCCGCCGCGCCTTCGTCACCCCCTTGTTCCGCTTCCTTCTCCTCGATCTCGAGAAGCTCTTCGACCTTCGGTTCCAGGTGCCAGCGCGCCGGGACGGCGCGCCCGACCAGCGGTATCTTCGCGACGAGCTCCATGGCGAAGCGCCGCTCCGGCCTCGATATCCCTCCCACCAGCAGGATGACCACCACGTAGATCAGCGCCCCGGCGGCTATCATCGCGAGGAGGCCCGCCGGCCCGGAGAGGCCCGCGCGTTCCATGCCCCAGAGACCCGCGCCCATGACAGCCGAGGCCAGACCGATACGGGCCGATGCTCCCCAGGGAAACTGCCAGCGCATGTAACGGGACGAGAGGACCACGGCGATGGCCAGGTACAGAGCATAGCTGATCATGGTGGCCCACGCCGCTCCAGGAAACCCGTACCGCGGAATCAGGACCAGGTTTATCAGTATATTGCTCAACGCCGCCGTGCCTATCGGGATCAGGGTCAGGCTCGTCCGCTTCTCCATGTAGAACACCTGCAGCGTCGGCCACGCCAGGATGGACAAAAAGACCCCGATGACGAGTGGCAGCACCGCGGGCTCCGCCGGAGCGTACCTTGCCCCCGCCACGACTCGGATCAGCGGCTCCCGCAAGACCCATGCCGCCACCATCGAGGGTGTCAGCATCATCAGCAGGTATCGGGTGACCTTTCCCAGCAGGACCTCGGCGGCCGCTTTTCCATCGTGCTCGAAAACCCGCATCATGACCGGGACGGTACCCATCATGATGAAGGTCGCCATCAGGTTCTCGATGGTCATGACCAGGATGTAGACGGCCGAATACAGGCCGACCTGGTATGAGCCCTTGAAGATCTGCACCATGTAGCGGTCCGCCGCCGTCATGATCTCGACCGAGAAGGTGACGAAGATCAGCACGAACCCGAAATGGAAGAACTCGCGGAACAGGCCTTTCGAGTACAGCTTCCATCGGAAGTACTTCCTGGTCTTCAGCCACACCAGCTCCACGGGGATGGCGATGAGCAGCCCGCCCGCCCAGGCCCAGAACGGCCCCGCCACGCCCGCTTCCGTCCAGGCTACCAGGGCCACCCCCACCAGGTACCTCGCGAAAGTGGTGAAGATGGCCATCGCGGAGTACTGCAGGCTCTCCTGCCGGACACGGAGCAAGACCTGCGTCACGTTGAAGACCGTGTACAGGGCGAAGACCGCCACCCCCACGGTGATGGCGCCGCGGTAGCGGCCCAGCGGCAGCACGAAGGACGCCACCGGCAGCAGCACGCAGAAGCAGAGGACCATGAAATGCGGCAGGAAGTGGAAGACCGTCGAGTAGAAGACGTCCAGCCTGTCGTCCTTCTCGTACACGGGGTAGAACCTGAGCGTTGACGAGGTGAGGAAGACGTAGAAGATGGGGCTGCCGAGCACGATGGCGGTGTTGATCAGTGAGAAGACCCCGTACTGCGAGGGGCCCAGCAGCCGGGTCAGCATGGGGAACGCGGCGAACCCTATCAGCGAGACGACTATGTTGGCGGACAGGTACCAGGCGGAGTCCCTGCCTATCTGTATCAGCTTGTCCTTCAAGCCACCGCCCCCGAGCCCGTCGCCTGGTTCAACCCGCCGCGCCGTTCACGGCCTCGACGACCGCGTCCACCTCCGGCCGCGTCATCCCGCTGAACACCGGCAGGGAGAGGACCTCGGTCGAGACCCGCTCGGCGGCCGGCAGGTCGCCCTCGCGGTACCCCAGGCGGGCGAAGCAGGGCTGGAGGTGGAGCGGCAGGGGGAAGTAGACGTTGGAGGGCACTCCGGCTTCCGCCAGGGTTGCCGCCAGCGAGTCCCTGTGCTGGTGCCGCACGGTGTACTGGTGGTAGACGTGCCTGGCCCCGTCTATTACGAACGGGGCGCGAACCCCTTCGAGCCGCGCGTCGTAGGCGGCCGCGACCGCCCTGCGCTCGTCGTTCCAGCGGTCGAGCATCCGAAGCTTTATGCGAAGGATTGCGGCCTGCACGGCGTCCAGCCTGCTGTTTATCCCCAGCGCCTCGCTGTGGTACTTCTTCTTCGCCCCGTGGGCGGCCAGAACGCGCACCTTCTCCGCGACGTCGGCGTGGTCGGTCGCCACGAACCCCCCGTCCCCCGCGGCACCCAGTGGCTTGGTGGGAAAGAAGCTGAACGTGGCGGCGCGGCCGAACGAGCCCGCCATCCTGCCATCGAGCGAAGCTCCGTGGGCCTGGGCGCAGTCCTCGACCAGGGCTATGCCACGCTCCTCGCAGAGTGCCGTGAGCTCGTCCATCTGCGCCGGCTGCCCGAACAAGTGCACCACCACCAGCGCCTTCGTCCTCTCGGTCACCTTCTCCGCAGCTTTCGAGGGGTCCAGGTTGAACGTCGCCGGGTCGATGTCGGCGAAGACCGGGGTCGCGCCGCAGGCGGCCACGGTCTCAGCGGTTGCGATGAAGGTGAACGGTGTGGTGATGACCTCGTCGCCCGGGCCTATCCCCAGGGCGCGCATCACCAGGTAGAGCGCGTCCGTGCCGTTCGCCACGCCCACGCCGTGGGCGCAACCCAGGTACCCGGCGAACTCCCTCTCGAACGCCTCGACCTCCGGGCCCTTGATATAGCGACCGCTCCGCAGGACCGTCAGCACCGCCTCGCGGGCCTCGTCCTCGACCTCGCTCCACTGGCGGGCCAGGTCGACCATGGGGACTTTCTCAGCGCCCATCCCTGCTCCCCACCGGCCCGGCATCCCGCGCCGGGACTCCCACGTAGATCCTGCCCGCGGGTACGTCCGTGACCACCACAGCGCCCATCCCCACCACCGCTTTCTCCCCCACCGTCACGCCCGACAGCAGGCACGCCCCCGCCCCGATGGCGGCGCCATGCCTGAGTATCGGCCCGAGGTAGGTCTTGCTCGTCCACATGCTCATGTAACGGTCGTTGGTGGTGACGACCCCCGGCCCTATGAAGACCTCGTCGTCGATGACGGTGAGGTCGGTGATATAGGCGGCAGTCTGTATGCGCGCGCGGGCGCCCACCACCACGTCGGACTCCACCGCGACCATCCGGCCCACGAGGGCGGCCCGGCCGAACTCGCAGCCCTCCCGTATCGCCGCCAAGTCGCCAACGAAGCACTCGGGCTCGAAGTGCGACCCGGAGTGAAGGACCGCCCCGGCCCCGATGACGGAGCCCTCCCCTATCAGGAGAGGACCTCCGGGGCCTGCTCCCCGGGTGCTGGATGCGGCGGCTCGAGGATGCTTGCCGAGGACCGAGCCCGGGCCGACGGTCACCCCCTCGCCGAGGTGCGCGTCGCCCAGCACCACCGCGCCATGTCCGAGCGTCACCCCGTCGCCGAGCCGGGCACCCGCCTCGACGACCACCCCGTGGCCGAAGACGCAGCCTCTTCCCACGCTCGCCTCCGGGCTGATATGACCGCCGCCCATATCCACCAGTCCCTAGACGGCCGCCGGCTGCCCGCCGTCGGCCATAGACCTGCTCGCGGCATCCAGGACCTCGAGGACCTCCAGCCCCTGTCGGCCCGCCGAGAGCGGTGGCGGGCCTCCCAGCACCGAGTCCCTGAACGCCCGGCATTCCGCCAGCAGGGGCTCCTCCATCTCGATGTCGGGGGTCTCCTCCTCGCCGAAGTGGATGCGAAGCTCCTCGCCGTACCCCATCACTTCGCGCTCCGTCACCGGGTACACCCGGCGATCGAAGATCCGCACCTTGCCCTCGGCCATGTCGTCGAAGACCAGCATCTTCTCGCTGCCCACCACCGTGAACATCCTGACCTTCCTCGGGTCGAGCCACGATACGTGCACGTTGCCGAGAAGACCCCCGGGAAATGTCATGGTGAAGAAGACGACGTCCTCGATCCCCGGTCGGAGGTAGGACGCGCCGAGCGAGGTGACCGAGACCGGCCTCCTCCCCAGCAGGTGGAGCATCAGGGACACGTCGTGGGGCGCGAGGCTCCACAGGCAGTTCTCGTCGTGGCGGACGCGGCCGAGGTTCAGGCGCTGCGAGTAGGCGTAGCGCACCTCGCCGGCTCCTCCCTCGTCCAGGAAGCGCTTCATGAACCGCACCGCCGGGTGGTAGAGGAAGATGTGGCCGACCATCAGGGTCAGGCCCGTCCTCTCGGAGAGCTCCAGTAGCTCGCGCCCTTCCGTGACGTCCAGCGCCAGGGGCTTCTCCACGAACACGTGCTTGCCGGCGAGCAGCGCTTCCTTCGCCAGGGAGTAGTGGGTGACCGCGGGGGCGGCGATCACGACCGCGTCCAGGTCCGCTGCGCCCGTCACCGCCCCGGTGTCGCCGGTCAGGTCCACCCCGGGGTGCGCTTCACGGGCAGCCTTCAACTTCCGTTCGTCCGGATCGCAGATGCGCGCCAGCCTGACGCCTTCCAGGCCGTCGAGGTCTCGTACCAGGTTGGGACCCCAGTACCCGTAGCCGATGACCCCCAGGGCCGGTTCCGTCGCGGTCAAATGATATCCCTTCACCAACGGCCGGCGGCTCGATTTGCGGCCGTACGCCCCCCGGTCGGGGCCGCTCGATTTTCCTTGATAGTATACTCGAACCTGCAGGGCGCATTTCATACCGACGCCGGCCGGGGACAGGAGGTGCTATGGACCGGGAGACGCTCCCGCGTCACGCCAGGGTGCCCGCCGAGTGCCGCTTCTCCGACGAGGTCGAGGCGGCGGCGGCCCGACTGGAGACGAGGCTCGCGCGGCTGGACGGCTGTTCTATCGAGATATCGGATTACATACGCGGGTACCTGGCGAGGCACCAGGCGAAGCTCCACTACACCCTGCAGAAGGACTCCTACCTGCTCATGCTGGCGCTCTCGGGCTCCGGTGTCCCCCTCCAGGATTTCGTCCTGGTAGACTACGGTGGAGGCGCGGGTACCCTGTCCATGCTGGCCAGGGAGGCGGGAGTCGGCACCGTGATATACCTGGACGTCTACGACGTATCGTGCCGCGACGCCGCCGTCATCGCGGGGGAGTTGGGCTGCACGGCCGACCGGTACGTCCACGGGGAGATGGCGGAGCTTCTGGGATGCGTCGAGTCGGGGCCCGGGCGGTGCGACGCCGTGGTGTCGGTGAACGTCATCGAGCACGTCTACGACATCGATGCGCTCCTGGTCGGCCTCGCGGCGCTTCCCGGCGAACGGTTGGCGGCGGTACTGGCCACTACGGCCAACCCCTTCAACCCCGCGCGGCAGGTGCAGCTCTCATGGAAGCACTACCGTTACGAGCACCGAGACAGGCCGCCGGTGACCGGCCACAAGGGGACCGACACGCTGGAGTCCTATCTCGGCGCCAGGCGCGCCATCATCCGGCGCCGCCTCGAGGGCGAAGGCGCACACCTGTCAGGGAATGAACTGGAGCGGCTGGCCAGGGCGACCCGCGGCATGGCCGGCCCGGAGATCGAGACCGCGGCCGTGGAGTACCTGCGCTCGGGAGCGCTGCCGAGACCCGTGCACCGCACCAACACCTGCGACCCCACCTCGGGGAACTGGATGGAGCGCCTGATGGACCCCTACCGCCTGGCGGGACGAATGGCGGACCTCGGGTTCGATACGGATGTGCTGCCTGGCTACTACGCCTCCTCGCAGCCGGCCGTGAACGTGCTGTCCGGCCCCCTGAACCGGTGCATCAGCCGGCTGGGAGGCCGGGCCGCGCTGTTCCTCGCCCCCTCCTACATCCTCCACGCCAAACGCCGGCGCGAATAGATGATTGGGCGCGGACTTCAGTCCGCGATCGACCAGGCATACCGGGACTGAAGTCCCGGCCGAGAGGGAGTACCCTACTTCCTGCGTTTGGCTATCAGGTCGGCCAGCAGCCCCAGCACAAGCACCTGGATGAACGCCATCAGCAGTATCACAGTGTTGCTGGTGAAGTAGAAGGGGTGGTTGATCATGTCGAAGATGGCCTTGCCGAACCCTATCAGGAAAAGCACCAGGGCGAGCGGCATGAATACCTTCAGAGGGTTGAACCAGGTTACCGTGCGTATGACCAGCGTCAGGTAGCCGTAGGTGTCCTTGATGGGATGGAAGGTGCTCGTGCCCTTCCGCGGGTAGTAGTCTATGTCTACCCATTCCACCTGGTAGGCGCTCGACAGCATCGCGAGCGTTATGGTCGAGACCCACGAGTGGCCCCAGGGGAGTATCTCCATGAACTCCATGAACACGTCCTTGCGCATGGCCCGGAGCCCCGAGTTGAGATCGGGGATGTTGAAGCCGCTCATCCACATCGCCAGCTTGCGGATGAACCACTTCGCCGGGGTGCGAAGCACCTTGAGTGTGCCGGCCTCCTTGCCCCGGGCCCCCACGATCATGTCCAGGCCGTGCTCTTCCATGAGGTCGAGCATCCGCGGGATCTCCTGGTTCGGGTAGGTCCCGTCGCCATCGGTCACCACGACCACGTCACCGCGCGCGGCCTTGATACCGGTGTTGCGCGCGAAGCCCCCTCCACGGTTGGCACGGTGCTTGAGGAGCTTGACGCCCTCTATGCCCTCCACGATCTCGGCGGAACGGTCCGTGGAGGCGTCATCCACGACGATGATCTCGTAGTCCCAGCGGGAGGCCGACATGGCGCGCTCGATGACCTCGAGGTCGCCTGCTATGGCCTCCTCCTCGTTATACACGGGAACTACTATGCTCACGAAATCGATCTTCACTGGGATGCCCCCTGGAACTCGATAGAAACCTTATCTCATCGACCCATGCCGGGCAAGCGACCCGATGGCGAGTAGCAAATCAGGCGAAGGCGTCGTGTGGGGGACGTTTGCTTGTTTGCCGCTTCACGGTGTAGGTGCTCTTCTTGCGGCCAGAAGACTCAGTGGGCTTCTTGGTCTCTCTATGGCCCTCCGCAATGAGTTCGGCGATCTGCTCCCTGGTCGTTTCAACCATCTGTCCCTCAATGGCCCGAAGAGCCAGCCTCAGGCATTCAGCGGCATAGAGAGTCGCTGACTCGGCCGCCATACTTAATTCCGGATACCTCCTGCGGATCTCCGCCTCGAGCCCGGTGTAGATCCAGGAGCGGACCATGTCCGATACTTCCATCCCCGCCCGAGAGGCATACTCCTCGATCTGCCTCTTCACCCGGGGCTCGAGCCGGACGTTGATACTGGAGGTCTTGGGCCCGCCGATGATCAGGTCGTCCCACTCTTCGGAATACTCGAGTACGTCGTGGGTCTCCCAGAAATCGCGCTCCTCCTCCTCGGTCTTGAACGCTGGCACATTCTTCAAAAGACTCACTTCCTCCGTCTTCTATACTGCGTCTTCTCAGTCTCGGACATCGGCCTCGCGGTGACCATGTGAAGGGTGGTCCCCTCGGGCCGCCCGATTATCGTAAGCATGGTTCCGCCCTCAGCCTTGCAGAGGATCGACCGACGCCCGTACTTCACCTTCATGTCAATCGAGTATTCGTCGTAGAAGGCATCGAGAATAATTTCCCTCGTGATCTCCGGATGACCGCTCGCTACGTGACTCATGGTTTTCTTGCTGATACGCAACTCTAAGAACACGGTTAACCTCTCCTCACGTGAAACATTGTATCACGTATGAGGGGAAGAAAGCAACGGGAAGGGGGGCGCCCGGAGACAACCCCTCCGCAGGTCTATATCTGCCGCAGAATGTAGCCAGCTACTGTGCAGGTCTGTATATCACTGCCCTCTCGGCATATTCCACTGAAGGCTCGGCCTCAAATTCCTCGATAGCCTGGTCCTCGTCCTTGCCTTCTGTCAGATGTACCGAGACGCCAAACCTATCAGCACCAGTTCCAATGTTCCAGATACATGTCACAGAAGCCTGATGCCTCGCCACCACCTCGCGGGCAGCCTCTTCTGACACACCTTCTTTGAACTGGACGATCACTTCCCCCTCCTCGAAATCGCCTTCCGGCGTGGTCGTCGGAGGCGCGGGGGTCGTCTCAGGTGTCGTAGGAACCGTATCTACAGTCGGCGGAACGTCTTCAGAAGCCTGGGGCTCTTCCGCCTGGCCGCTAGTTGACTCGTTGCCCTGCGCATCAGTATTGGTGGAAGGAAGTGAAGTTGGGAGAGATGGCAACGAGAAAGATAGACCGCTTCCGGAATCCTTCTTGTCGGAAGACTTGACCTGGCTGCAGCCAGTAACGAATAGACCGCCTGTCAGTAGCACGAGTGCAACAGATAGACACATCACTACACCAGGTTTCTTTTGCCACATACGCATGGTGGTGTTCTCCCCGTTTGCTCGAGGTCACCATAAAGCACGTTATGAGTCAGGTCAAACACAAACGAATCCCGGAGGGTCCCGGCGTCACACGGCGCCGGCGACCTCGTCCAGCACGTCGACGAGCCTGTCCCAGGAGAAGCGCTCGCGGTACCTCTCGATCGCGGCGGCGAACCCGGCCGCGTCGTCACACGCGAAGAACCCGGCGATAGCATCGGCCAGGGCCCGCGGGTCCCCGGGGGGCACCAGGAACCCCGTGCGCCCCTCCTCCACCACCTCGGGCAGCCCGCCCACCCTCGTGGTCACCACGGGCTTCGAGAACGCGTACGCTATCTGCAGTATCCCGCTGGCGCTGGCCGTGACGTAAGGCAGAACGACCAGGTCTGCCGCGCTGAAGTAACGCCCCACCTCCTCGTTGCGGACGTACCGATCGACGATGGTCACGCGGTCGCGCGTGCCCAGCGCTTCGATGCACTCCTCGTAGTCCCGGCGGCTCTCCCAGAACTCCCCCACGATCAGGAGGTGGAAACGGTCCACAGCCTCCACCACCGCGGGGAGCGCCTCCACGAGGTGCGAGAGCCCCTTGTATGGACGGACATGGCCGAAGTAGAGGGCGACCCTCGCGCCTTCGTCCATGCCCAGCTCGCGCCTTGCCTTCTCGCGGTCGTAGTCGCCGCGGTTGAAGAACTCGAAGGTCGGCAGGTCCGCCCTTCGCACAACCGCGCCCTTCGTGAGCGCCTCCGCCGCCTGGCGCGACGACTCGTCGTGCACGATGAGGGCGTCCGCGCCATGGAAGGCCGCCCGGGTCAGGGCCGTGTCCATGAACCTCTTCTCGTGCTGCACCACGTTGTGGCAGACGAATATGACCCTGGTGCGGGGCGAGTACTTCTTGACCCAGTGGGTGAAGCCCCGGAACTGCGGCGCCATCTGCGGGTAGACCCACTGGAGCACGACCGCGTCCGCCCCGAACTCGGCGACCATCCTGGCGCTCCTCCTCCACGACAGGGGGTTCAGGAAGGAGAACGCGGGAACGCTCTCGGTCCGCTGGTAGAACCGTGAATCGTCCTTCTGCGTCGTGCCCGGATAGAGCCGGTCCGGGTACTGCCTGGTGTAGGAGATGAACAGCACCTCGTGGCGCTCCCTGAGGTGCTCTACCATGGGCGCGACGTAGTGGCCCGTGGCTCCACGGAAGGGGTAGGTCGGCCCCAGCACCGCGACCCTCAAGCGCCCTCAGCCCCCGGCCGCCGCGCGAACCCCATCTTCTCCGATATCAGGTCGAACGTCTCCCGGGCGTGCTCGGGCGTCGAGACCCCCACCGCCACTGAACGGATTCCGGGAAGGGAGGCCAGGTACTCGTAAGCCTCGCGCGGCTTCAGGTACCCCGCGGCCAGTGTGCTCATCGCCACCACGTCCGCCCGGTCCCGCCCGAGCGCCTCCTCGCAGGCCTCCCGCGAGGGGTTCATCTGGAAGCCCGCCTTGTTGAAGGTGGTCATCACCAGCGGCCTGGATATTCCCCAGCGCTCGAACGAGTCGACCAGGAGTGGGAAGTTCATGGTGACGAAGGCGGGGGGGGCGCCGTGGCGCTTCTCCACGTGCTCGGCGAAGTAGCGGACCTGCTCGCCGGCCCCCAGCGCCAGGGCGAGGTCCACGAAGGCGTCGTGCAGGAATACGGCGCCTACGCGGAAGCCTCGGAAGGTCAGCATCTCGATGTCGGTGAAGGCCCCCAGCAGCCTGGTGAAGTCCTTGCGCAGGTAGCCCACCGAGCCCTTCCAGGCGATATCCGCCTTGGTCCCCAGCGGGGCCTCCGAGAAGATCTCGCGGACCATTCCCCTCATGCCCACCGCGTTCATCCGCCTCACGTATCCCTGGGCATACGGGACGAGGGGGTAGAAGGTCAGCTCATCCGCCAGCCCCTCGGCCTTGAGGTAATCGAGAATGTCCCTGGCCCTGGGGTGGGTGGAGAGCATCATTCCCCTGACCCCGGACTCGACGCAGAAGCGGACCAGTTCCCCGACCCTGCCCATCTCGCTGAAGCGCTCGACTCTGCTGCGCGCGGCGTCCTGGGAGAGGTGGCTCACCCCTATGAACTGGTTGTGCCCGAGTATTATGGGATCGACGGCCATGGTCACGCCTTCTCCCCGCCGACACGTACCTCGCAGCCGGACGCGGCGGAGCGGTACATTGCGTCCGTGACCTGCTGGAGGCGGTATCCGTAGGCCACGTCGAGGACCGGGGTGCGGCCATCCCTCAGGCAGTCCAGGAAGTAAAGGTCCTCCCTGGTGTACTCCGACCCGCCCACGTAGACGGGCACCCCCTCGAAAAGGTCCTGCCTGTACAGGACCCGGTAACGCTCGTCGGTGTCCAGCATGTACCGGACGAAGTCCTCGGTGACCTGGAGCATCCCGCCCTCACACTGCACGGTCACGTCGATCTCCGGGAGGCGGTAGCCCCTGATGCTCCAGGAGGCGTCCAGGCTACCGGCCAGCCCGGACGAAAACGTGAGGTAGGCGTGGACGAAGTCCTCGACCTCCTTCGAGTAGTGCGCCCCGGTGGCGCAGAAGACCTTGTCGACGCCGCCGAAGAACCAGACCAGCACGTCCACGAGGTGGGTGGCGAGTATGTTCAGGACCCCTCCCCCGCTGGACTCCTTCTTGTAGCGCCATCCGGACCCGGCGCGGAACAGCTGCGATACGTACATGTGCGAGGAGAAGTACACGGGGGTGCCCAGCTCGCCCGAGCCCAGTATCTCACGCGCCCGTTCGAAGGTCTCCACGAAGTGCTTGCAGTAGCCGACCATGGTGGGTATCGAGAGGTCCGCGGCCAGGGCGGCCAGCCCCTCGCACTCGTCCGCCGAGAGGCCCAGGGGCTTCTCCACGAAGAAGGGCAGGCCCCTCTCGAGGCACCTGGCGGCCACCGGCACGTGCAGCGCCGTGGGTGCGGTGATGTACACCGCGTCCAGGGGCTCCCGCTCGAGCATCTCCCGGTAGTCGTCGAAGAGCCGGACGGAGGGCAGCACGCTGCGTACGCCCTTCTTCACCAGGCCCTGCTTCTCCGCGGCGCACGTGACCCGGGCGCCCTCCAGGGCGTTCAGTATGGCCATGTGGGCGATGCCCATCTTGCCCAGCCCTACAATGCCTATCTTCATGTTGAAAGGATACCTCATGACTAGGATCGGGGTCAGGCGGGACTCGTGAAAGAAAACCTCAGACCATTTCTTTCACCACTGAATGAAACAAAACCTCAGACATCTTCTTGCACTGTGGCAACAGGTCGATTCGGACAATCGAGTGCAACAAGACGTGCTGAGGTCTTCTTTCATTACAGGCTGGATACCGTATCCTCGATGCGCGGTCCGCCGACGAGCCGGTCGGTGCGCCTGCGGGCAAGCAGGGTGCGCGGCAGGTTCACCAGGTTCATCAGGTAGGCCTTGTTCAGCGGGATCGCCTGGTCCTCCATCTCGATCATCCCCAGCCAGCGCTCCTCCATCGGCCAGGCGCGGTTGAGCAGGAAATCGAGCGAGAAGTTCTTGAGCATGAAGCGCACGCGGTTGCGGTGGTACAGGTAGTAGTAGCGCCGGGTAAACTTTCCCGTCGTAACCGACTCGTGATGCATCACCCGCGGCCGCGGGTGGTACAGCACCCGGAACCCCATCCGCCTCACCTTCAGGCACAGGTCCGTCTCCTCGAAGTAGGCCGGGAAGTAACCCTCGTCCAGGCCTCCCGCCCGGAAGAACACGTCTCGCCGGACCGCGAACGCCGCGCCGGTCACGTAGGCCACTTCGGCGGGCCGGTCGTACTGCCCGGTGTCCTCCTCGTCCACGCCGTAGTGCATGGTCAGCCCGTTGTCCCGGATGTAGCCTCCGGCGTGCTGTATGGTCCTGCCGTCCGGGTAGTAGACCTTGCAGCCCACCACGCCCACGTCGCTCGGCCGGCACGCCTCCACGAACTCGCCGATAGTGTCCTCGTAGACCTCGGTGTCGGGGTTCAGCAGCAGCAGTATCTCCCCGTCCGCGAGCCCTGCGCCCCGGTTGTTGGCCGCCGCGAACCCGGCGTTGCGCGCCAGCCGGCTCACCAGCACCCTCTCGATGCCCGCCTCCTCCGCCGCCAGTCGTGCGGTGCGCGCCGAGCCGTCGGTGGAGCCGTTGTCCACCATGATGACCTCGAACTCCCGGTAGCGCGATGCCGCCAGCGCGTTCAGGCAGGGCTCTATGAACTCGCCGGAGTTGTACAGCACGATGATCACAGAGACCAGCGGCTCCGCGCTCACGGTGCCCGCGTCCGTCTTTCCCTCCAATGCCTCTCCCGTCGCATGCATGTAAACAAGGCGAGACGCACCGCCCGCCCGAATACATTATAGAGAAACCGCGCCGATGAGCCGCGGGAGGTCGAGCAGCGGGAGGAGTTATTGTCGGTAGCTGAGCGGTCGGATTCCTACCGGTCGATGAGGTCAGGGAAGGTCGGGTCCCACTGGGGACTGTACTGCCGCGACCGTGAGAGGCTCCGCCTGCTCGGGTGGGCCGAGCACCCGCAGACCGAACGTCACATAAACCGGCTGGTCTCCGGTGACCCGGACACCGGCTACATCGACTGGGCGCTGTCCACCTTCTTCGATAGCCCGCCGGACCTTGGCCTGAGCATCGGAAGTGGCTCCGGCTACCTGGAGCGGCTCATCATCGACCACGGCCTCGCGGCGGCGATGGAGGGTGTGGACATATCCACCGAGGCTCTCTCAGTCGCCGTCGGCGGGCGCGGGGAGCGCGCCATCGACTACCTGGTCCGCGACCTGAACACGGACGAGCTGGATCCCGGGCGCTACGACTTCGCGGTGAGCGCCGCCGCCCTGCACCACGTCACCAACCTGGAGCACTGCCTGGAGCAGCTCCACGGAGCGCTCAAGGAGGACGGCCTGCTCGTCATCTACGAGTACGTCGGCCCCGACCGCTTCCAGTGGGACGACGCCAGGATGGCCCTTGTGAACAGGGTGTACTCGCGGCTTCCCCGGCGCTACCGGTTCAACCACCTCACGGAGCGGACCCGGAACCGCATCGAGCGCAAGCCGCTTGCGCACATGGTCGAGGCGGACCCCAGCGAGTCGGTGCGCTCTTCCGAGCTGCCGGCGCTCATCAGCCTGTACTTCGAGACCGTCGAGGCCAGGCCCCTGGGCGCGGGGCTCCTGCACCCGCTTCTGGAAGGGATAATCGGCAACTTCGACGAGAACGACGAGGTCGACAGGGCCTACCTGGACCTCGTGCTGGCCCTCGACGAGGGCCTGACATCGAGCGGGAGCCTGCCCGCCGATTTCATAGTCCAGGTCATGAGGAGACGGCGCGAGCCCCTGCCGGGCGCGCCGCCGGCGCGGGAGGGCGCGAGGAAGATGGATATTATCCACCGCCAGGAGGAAGAGATACTCGAGCTGGGCCGCCGCCTGGGCGAAGCGGACGAGCGCAACCGGGAGCTGGCCGAAGGGGTCGCGACCCAGCAGGAGGAGATCGAGAGGCTCACCGAGCACGGCCACAAGCTGCTCGCCGAGAACGAGGCCCTGAAGAGCCGCGGCCCGCTGAAGTACGTGCGCTTCCTCAAGGCGCGCAGGTCGTAGCGCCGGCATCCCGCAGTAACGGGTCATAGCGCCGGCATCCCGCCGGCACGACGTGATATTATGCCGCCTGGAAGGCGGCGCTACCAGGTGCTACGGAACATGAAAGCTGAAAGATGGTCGAAGCGCTCGAGTGGTTCTCCAGGGAGATCCCCGCTTATTACCTGCAGGTCTCCGGCGTCGACCGCAGGCTGCTGGACGGCATCGCTCTACCAGGCCTGAAGGTCCTCGACGTGGGCTGCGGCATCCACCTCTACGACGACGTCTGGATGGCCCTTCGGGGCGCGGACGTGACGGGCATCGACTACGACGAGGAGATGATCCGGGCCGCCGGAGAGAGGTTGAAGGACGCCGACGGGCGCGGGTTCATCGACGGTCTGGCGATAAGGGTCGAAACGGGTGACGGAAGGCACCTGGACTTCGACGACTGCACCTTCGACGTGGTGACGAGCTTCTCCGCGATCGAGCACATGCCATCCGGAGCGGACAGGCTGGCCGCCGTGAGGGAGATGAGCCGGGTAGTCAAGCGCGGGGGCGTGGTCGTGCTCACGGGCCCGAACTTCCTCCCCCTTCCGGTCACGCTGCTCTCCAGGCTGTTCTTCCGCAGGGTCAAGCAGTTCGAGCACAGGTACACGCCCTGGGAGCTCAAGCGCATGCTCATCTCGAGCGGGCTGGACATCGAGCGGTTCGACGCGGAGTCCCTCTATACCATCGACGAGAGACTCGTACGGACCCGGTTTCCCTGGCTCAAGTCCGTCCCCATGTCGTTCTTCAAGCCCCTGAGCCTGCTACTCAGGCGGTTCAACTCGAGCAGGCGGCTGAAGTTCCTGGGAATGAGGATCGGATACAGGGCGAGGAAGCCCTGACATGACCGTGAGAAGACCATGATTGACGAGGACTCTGAAGAACAGACAGCCGAGGCGGATCGCCTGGAATCGGATGACGAGCTCCGGACGACCGGCCGGTCGTCGGTCCGTCAGAGGGCGGTATCCGTACTGAAGAAGGTATCGACCGGGTTCTGGAAGACCCTCCACCGGCCCGAGTACATGGTCGTCATCGTAGGGCTCGTCTTCGGGGTCCTTCTGCTGGTGACGACTCCACCTTCACTGGTGTGCGACGAGCCCATGCACCTGTACAACTCATACAGGCTCTCGCAGGGACGCCTGCTGCCCCCCGAGATCAAGGGCATAGCCGGCAACTACGTCCCGGCGAGCTTCCCCGGGACCTTCAAGGTCACCGGCTCCAGGGACCTCATCGCCCAGACCGGGGGCAAACAGGACGTGGACCTCACGCTCGAGGCGTTCAAGATCCCGCTGAGAGCGGGTGATACCGTGTTCATCCGTTCCTACCAGCAGTACCCTCCCGGATGCTACGTCCCGCAGGCGATCGCGATGGCCGTCGGCCGGCTTTTCGGCGCACCGCCGATACTGCTGATGTACCTGGCCAGGCTGTTCACGCTGCTGGCCGTGCTCTTCCTGGCGTTCATGGCGGTAAGGGTCGCGCCGATCATGAAGTGGACTTTCTTCCTGCTGTTCCTGATGCCCTCGACGTTGTTCCTCATCTCCTCGAGCTCCGCGGACGCGTTGACGATAGCGTTCTCGTTCCTGGCGGTGGCGTACTTCCTGAAGCTGGCACTCCAGCCGGACCAGGAGGTCGGCAGGCGGGAGCTGGTCTTCCTCGGGCTGATAGCCCTCGCGCTGAGCCTGGTCAAGGCGCCGTACTTCCTCGTCTTCCTGGGGTTCCTGATCATCCCGCCGAAGAGGTTCGGCGGCCTGAAGAGGTACGTCCTGACCTTCGGGATGATGCTGCTGGGGATGATCCTGATCGTCGGCCTGTGGCAGTTCCTGGCGGGCCGCCACATCACGACCATGATCGCGCCCGGGGTCTCTCCGTTCGGGCAGCTGAGGCATATCATCGGGCATCCGTGGTCGTATGTCCGGACGGTCGCGTCGGACCTGTTGCGGCGCGATCTCTATATCGGCTACTACGAGAACTCCCTCAACGTCATCGCGGGCATGAGCTGGGGGACGACCACGTTCCCGACATGGGTCCCCTGGTTGTTCCTGTTCTCCGCGATATCGGTGACCGCGCTGGACAAGGATGAGCTGAAGGTCACGGCCTGGCAGAAGGCCTGCAGCTTCGCCGTCTTCCTGGCGGTGGAAGCGGCGGTGATAACCTCCCTGTACACGACGATAAGCACCGTGGGGTCGACGATGGTCCCGATACACGGAAGGTACTTCATTCCGGCGCTCCCGTTGTTGTTCGTTCCCTTCTACAACAGGAGCATCATCTACCGGAAATCGAGGTTCTTCTACCTGGTCGTGAGCGGACTGGGCGCGCTGTTCGCGTTCAGCGCCTTCTACATGATCCTGGCGCGATACTACTAGCGCACACGCGACACCCCGGTCAGACCCGATGCCGGGTCAGGGGTGCCGGTCACCGGGGTAGAACTCCCCCGTTACCCATGCCGGCCCGCCCTCCCTCAAGGAAAATGGTTCGGTTTGTTCCCGTAGTCGGGGAGCTGCGTCTGCCAGTTCTTGTACTCGCCCCAGGCCGGGTGCGGATTACCATAGTAGTCGTAGAGCCCGTAGTAGTCGTTGCCCGGTGAGGTCCCCGGCGCGATGTCGATGTCCTCGAAGACCCAGATCTTCCTGCACCCGGCGCCCCACAGGCTGCCGAGGCCGACCTCGCCTATCGCCTTGCGCTGCCCCTCGGGGCTGAACTCCTGCATGGTGCCCCAGGGCCACCCTATCTCGGAGACGATTATCTCCTTGCCGGCGAACCCCTTCGCCGCGCACATGTCCTTCAGCACGTTGTAGTACCAGGCCCAGTAGTCCGGGTAGTCATAGGGGTGTATCGCCAGGCTGTCACAGATGTTCACCATGGAGAGCGACCTGTTGACACCGACCGTGGTCCGGCTGTTGGGCGGGAGGTTCACGCTCTGCTCCTGGGTCGTCCCGTCGGTGAACATGTAGGTGATGGTGACCGCGGTATCCGCGGTGTTGGGGTTCTGGAGGGTGAGCCACTCCTCGAACCCGGACCTGGTCGTGCCCTCGGCAAAGTACCACTCCTTACCGGCCGCGGTGCAGCCAAGCTCGGCGTCGCCGCCGGAGTGGGTGTTGTGGTAGTCGTAGTAGGTCGCCCGCTCGACCACTATGTCCTGGCTGCTATCCAGCTGGACGGAGACATCCTGGTTGTCCCCCACCTTTTCGTCAACGTTCACAGTCTCCCTGGAGTGAGCAGGAACCGACACGTGACCAGCCTGGGTGCCTCCCCCGGTGAACATGTAGGTAAGATCCACCTCGGCCGTGGCGTTGCCGGGGTTCTGGATGCATATCCACTCGTCGAACTGCCCGTCGACACCGTTGTTACGGGTCGTCCCCTCCGACAGGAACCACGAGCTGTCGGCCTGGGTGGCGCCGAACTGGGTCGAGCCCCCGGGCCACTTGCCCTGGTAGTTGAAGTACACGGGCCGCTCAGCGATTATCGGCTGGCTGGACTCTACCATGGCCGAGACGTCCCTGTTGGGACCGATGATGTCGTTTACCAGGACCGTCTCTCGCGATGTCGGAGGCATGGTCACGTCCTGCACCTGCGTACCTCCGCCGTCGAACATATAGGTTATCTTCACGTTCGCGGAGGAGCCGCCCGGGTTCATCAGGGATATCCACTCCTCGAACCCCGGATGGGTCGCCCCCTCTGCGAGGAACCACTCGGTGGACAGCGCCGTGACGCCCGCCCCGATGGAACCTCCGGGGTACACCCCGTGGTACATGAAGTACATGGGCCGCTCGACCACCACCGGCTGGGAGGACTCCACCTTCGCCGAGACGTTCTTATCCGGTCCCACCGCGGCGTTCACATCGACCGTGTAGCGCGAGTGGGCCCCCACGCTCACCGTCTGGGGCTGTGTGCCGCCGCCCGGGAACATGTAGGTGATGTTGACCGTGGCATCGGTGTTCTGCGGGTTCTGGATGGATATCCACTCCTCGAACCCCGGGTGCGTCGCGCCCTCCGCCAGGTACCAGGTGGTGTTGGGCGTCTGGACCCCCAGCTCGACGTTACCGCCGGGCCAGGTGCCGTGGTAATTGAAGTACATCGGCCGCTCGGCGACGATGTCGCGGTTCGCACTGACCTTCATGGAGACATCGAGGTTGCCGCCGCTCAAGAGCACGTCGTAGTTGTGGAAGTCGTTGGCCGACCTTGTGATCCCGTTCAGCATGGCTCCGGCGCTGACGAACGACTCGGGGTCGGCGGCCTTGATCGACTGGTAGGCCGAACGGAGCAGCCCCAGGTACTGGTAGTCGCACAACCCGGAGAAGTAGATGAGCCCGTAAGAGGCCGGCGGAGCGTCGCTGTCCCAACCCGGCTCCTGCCAGACCTGGTAGAAATCCACAACGTCGCGATAGCGCGCGGCCACCGCGCCGCAGAAGTCGGCCCAGTCGCTCATCTTCTTGGGGACGCCCATGAACTTGGGGTCGAGATTGTTCGGGTTGGTCGCCCAGGAGGGGCAGGGCCCGCTGATGGTCAGCATGATGTTGTTCAAGCCAAGGGAAAGCGCGCTGTTGATCTCCTTGTCGAGGTTCGACCAGGCGTAGTGGCCCTTGCCACCCTGCTCGATGAGCTTCCAGTTGACGAACAGGCGCGCGTTGCGCACCCAGGGCCACTCCGAGGCGGGGTAGTGCGTCTTCAGGTCGTCCGTGAAGTCCCCTGAGAACAGCCCCAACAGATAGCGGTCCGCCAGTCCCGCGCCGGAGAAGTCACCCGCCAGGGCCTTCTGTATCGATACGACGCCCCCTTTCGACCCCTCCTTCGGAGCGGGGGATATCGCTACTGCCGCGATAAGGGCCGAGCACAGCACCGCCGCGAGCGCGGTCCGCGCGATCCATTTCATTCCGCCGGACTTGGGTTTCATCGTCCCTCCATGGTCTTCCCGTGTATGACGTCTAAGCAATTGTT
Organism: Actinomycetota bacterium; assembly: GCA_043807425.1. Taxonomy (GTDB): domain Bacteria; phylum Actinomycetota; class Geothermincolia; order Fen-727; family Anoxymicrobiaceae; genus JAHJCO01. The sequence continues at coordinate 3,433 of JAZDFZ010000026.1, read as the reverse complement.
GGCCTTACAGCCGGATTGTCCTTCAAGTATACGGCCGACGGCTCAAAAAACCGCCGGCCGCGTTGAAAACAACCGTCACCGGCAGGAAAGCACCTCCGTGGCGAACTCCACGTACTGGCGCGCCGAGTCCTGGATGTCATGGTTCGCGAGTATGTAGCGCCGGCTCCGCCCGCCCAGCTCCCTGCGCTCGTCCGCGTTCTCGCAGTAGTAGACGAGTTTTTCGACCAGCTGGTCCTGCTCGGCCTCGCCGGTTGTGATCTTCACGCAGCAGTCGTCCGGGAACTCGCTGAACGCGTAATGGTCCGAGACCATCACCGGGCTCCCTGCCCCCATCATCTTGATCACGCTCCCGCTGGTCTCCCCGGCGCTGGGGTGCCTGAGCGCCACGAACATGTCGGGCACGTTCAGGTACTCGCGGAAGGTGCGCGTGTCCACGAAGCCCGTGACCAGGACGTCACCGTCCAGGTCCAGCTCCTCTATCCAGCGGGGAGCCTCGCAGCCCGGCAGCATCTTGCCCACCAGCAGCAGTTTGATCGGGCACCCTATGGCCTTCACGGCGGCCACCGCCCTGAGAAGGGTGTCGATGCGCTTGCTCGAGGTCATGTACCCCAGCGAGCCGACCAGGAAGTCGTCCGGTCGGAAGCCCAGGATCTCACGAAGCAGCTCCGGGGAGCGCATGTGGTTGGCGGCCGGCGGAGCATAGTGGTGCGGTATCTTGCGCAGGCGTGCCTGCGGGTTCGCCTCCAGGACCTTGGCCGCAGCGAAGTCACTGTGGACTATGACCCCAAGGCTGCTGTCCACGATCCGGTCGAGCAGCGGGTAGTCGTACCACGAGCCCTCGTCCCGGTCCTCCAGCGTGGTCTTCACTATCCGGGCCCGCTCGGTCTTGTAGCAGTAGTCGAGCTCCCGGAGGTACTCGCGGACCCTGTTGTTGCCCACGGTCTGGGAGAAGACGAAGTGGTGGAGCATCGGCTCGTGGAGCACCACCAGGCCGGGGTACTCCTGGCTCACGCCGTAGATGTAGGAGTGGATGTCGTTGTTACCGACGTGGTAGACGTGGATGTCGTGGTCGTTACTGCCGTGGTTGTCGTAGATCTCCCGGTAGCCCCTTATCCTGAAGCAGTCGAACAGCCAGGAGCTGCTCGGCCTGTAGTCGTCTATGAACAGGTCTATACACCCGAATCCCGCTAGGTACTCCAGCAACTCCTCCGAGTAATCGGAGACGCCGGACTTGATCGGGTTCAACGGGCTGAAGTACGCAATCTTCAAACGCCATCTCCCTGGCAGATCCGCTCACACGGTTATACGCGCCCGCCCACCGGAACAGGACAACCGTTCGACGTATTCTCCTGAGTGTAGCAAAAGGGTCAGGCGCTTTTGCTACACATTCCCGTTTGAGAGCCGATATGTGGCCCACCGACCAGGCTCACCGCCTGGTGAACCGGCCCCTGGGCTCCACAGTGTAGAACGTGAGCGGCACGTTCCTGGTCACGGCCTCTTTCGGACGCCCGCTCGTGACCGGCTCGAGGTGCGGGTAACTGATGGTGGTATCGAACGCCGGCACGAACTTGACATAGCTCAGGATGCGCCGGCTGAACCGCACGCCGTGGGCGGCCGGGTCGTTGGAGTCGATGAGCAGCCTCCTGCCCTCCTCCTGGTAGTGGAGCACCAGCGTGTAGAGGCCCCAGGGGTCGTTGAGCAGTGCCACCTTCCTCGCGTCCACGCCGTGCTGGTAGCGCAGTGGAATGCCGAAGAGCTCAGCCACATACGGATCGCTGAAGGCGACCACGTCGTCACCGAGGGTGCCGGCAAGCTCGACGAGCTGGGCGTTCACCCCCCGGTAATCGATGACGTCGTACAGCGGGGCGCTGAAGAAGAGGAACAGCGCCAGGAAGAGCGCCGCAACCGCCGCCGCAACCGCCTTCGGAGCGGGTCCCTTCAGCTCCCAGAGCCGGCCGACCATGTAACCGAAGCCCACCAGCAGCAGGGGGGTGGTCACGGTGATGAACCTGCGAGAGTCCCATGGGTACTGCCCAAGCGCGAGCGAGGACTCCTGGACCCCCACGCTGAGGACCATCACCAGGAAAGCGACGATGAAAGAGAAGGACGGCTCGGAGGAGAACACCAGCAGGCAGAGCCCCGCGACCAGGACGAAGACGGCCAGGCCACCCAGCAGCGCGGCCGTGTTTATGAACATCTTCTGGGGGGCGCGGGCGCCCGCAAGCCCGCGGCCGAAGTTGTACAGCCACACGAAGGTCACGAGTACCAGCGCCGCGAGCAGCCCGCGGGCGGACCTGGAGATCAGCCCCAGGCGGGGCTCGTATCGGCGCCGGAGCCCCTCCCCCAACCCGGCCAGCCGGCGTTGGAGGGGGCGCAGGTTGAATAAGACGAAACCCAGCGCGAGCACGGCGGCGCACGCCAGCAGCAGCGCGTTCAGGTTGGCTCCAAGGACCTTGACCACCTTGCCGAAGTTGGCGCTGACGTACTCGAACTCCCTGAGCTTGATGTAGAGGAGCACCGCGGCGGCGCCGGCCAGCAGGGCGTTCGCGGTCACGTAGTCGGCCCTGCGGTAGCGGGCCGCTACCATGCGCGCGGCCATCACGAGGAGCAGCGGCACGAAGAGCACGGCCGCCTCCGGCCGGACCATGGCGGCGCAGGTGGCCGCCAGCGCGCAGGCCAGCCCCTCCAGCGTGCTGCCGGACCGGGTGAAGTCCAGGAAGAGCAGCAGGGACGAGATCACGAAGAACTGGCCCATTATCTCCGAGAGCGGGATGCGGGCGAACAACATGGACAGGGTGAACGCCGCGGCGAGAACCGCGGCCGCCGAAGCGCCCGCCACGCCTGAGAGCCTGCGGGTCAGCACGTAGATCGCAAAGATCCCCAGCAGGGCGAACAGCGGCGTCAGGTACAGCCCCCCGAAGGTACCGAACAGCATTATGAACACGCCGATCCAGGTCGGCAGGAGGTGGTAGAGCAGGGGCTGAATGCGCCCCGTGGCGCGGTCCCTCAGGTGGAACGGGAAGAACTGCGCGATGTTGGACCCGTAGAAGGTGCGAAGCTCGGTGTCGCTCATCTTCGGGATGGAGGCGTCGTGGACGGTGAGCTCGCCCGTGTGCGCCAGGTGGTACCCTATGTTGAAGTAGTACCCCGGGTCCCCCTCCCCCACCACGTACTCGGCCGGCCGGAAGAACATCAGCACGGTGAACACCAGCAGGACGGCCACCACGACCAGCTCCCAGCGGCCGGGCCGGGGCCGGAACACGCTCCGGCGGCTTCCCCCGGATATGAGGCGGGCCAGCACCGCGACGGCGGCCAGGAGGAGGTCCAGCAGCCATATCCGCAGGTAGCCCGTCTCGGCCAGCAGCAGCGCGAGCAGGGACGTGATAGCGGTGCTCAGTACCAGCACCAGCAGCAGCCGCTCGGCCCAGGACTC
>JAZDFZ010000025.1:0-84647 GCA_043807425.1 Actinomycetota bacterium | reverse complement strand
GCCGAGAGGCCTGCTCCGGGCTCGCCCGAGCAGCCTGACCCCAACGCGAGCAGTGTGGCCGCGAGCAGGACCGCGGGCACGGCCTGGCGGGCTCGCCGGCGTCTCCGGACCCGATCAGAACTGGTCACCATCGAAAACCTCCGCACGGCCGGTCTCACGGACTTACACGTCCGGCCTCTCGTTTGTGTACTGCGGTCATTCGGCCCCCGGGGCCTGCTGCAGGAAGTCGAGTATGATATCCAGGCACTTTTCGGGATACTGGTTCATGACCACGTGGCCGGCGTCCTTCATCACCACCAGCTTCGAGCACGGGATGCGGCCCGCTATCAGGTCGGCGTCGCGTCCGGGGAAGATGTCGTCGGAGTCACCCCTGATGACCAGGGTGGGGGACTGGACCTCGGAGAGCCTGTGACAGCAGTCGAAGCGGAGCGCGGCGATGAGCTGCCGCACGGCGTTGTAATCGTTGGTGGGAGCGATGAAATAGCGCCTCTCCAGGTCCGCTATCACGTCGGGGTTGACCTTGCGGAACCGGTCGGAGAAGAGCATGGCCAGGATGCGCCTGGCCCTCTCGGTGCGCCCACCCAGCGGATTGATCGCGTTCAAGTAGACGTCCAGCCTCGGGGGCCTGGAGCGCAGCACCCCGCAGCTGGTTGAGGAGAGGACGAGGTGGTCGACCATGTCCGGGCAGTCGAGTGTAAGCTGCTGGGCTATCATGCCTCCCATGGACAGGCCTATCACGTGCGCCTTCTTCATGCCGAGGTTGCGCATGAGCCCCGCGGTGTCCTTCGCGAACTCCTCGATGGAGAACGGACCCAGGCCGCCCGCGTGCGACCGGCCCGAGCCCCGGTTGTCGAACATAACCACCCTGTAGGACGAGGACAGCCCCTTGACGAACGCCGGGGGCCACCAGTCCATGTCCGCGGTCAGCCCCATGATAAGGAGCACCGGGAAGCCTTTTCCCCTGACCCGGTAGGCCAGGTCGACGTTTCCAATCCGGGCGAGCTCGGTCTTCTCCATGCTGATCCTCCAGTGTCGCTCGCGGCCACGTTCGCACGGCCGCTGACGGCACTCTACAATGCCGGCCTGCCCGCTGTCGACAGGAGGCCTGCCGATGTCCGAGAATGAGGATAAGAGTTCCGTTTTCGCACCGGTGCCTGACGCCGTTGCGAAAACTACACCGTGGGGTGGACGTGATGGATGTTTATCAACAGCTCTTCTACAACACCTGCCGGTGGACCGCGGGCCCGCTGGTGGCCCTGGCCATCCGCCTGCGATGCGAAGGGGCCCAGAACGTGCCGGCCGAGGGAGGCGCACTGGTGGTCGCCAACCACCGGAACCCGGTGCTCGACCCGTTCGCCATGGCCATGAAGGTAGAGAGGCCTATAAACTTCGTGGCCGCGTCTGTCTTCTTCCACCTGCCCGTGGTGAGCACCATGTACCGCGCCTGGGGGGCGATATCCCTTGAGCTGGAGGGAGGGGAGAAGAGCAAGGTCTGCCTGGACGAGGCGGTGTCGCTGCTGCGGGACGGCGAGCTGGTGGGGATGTTTCCCGAGGGGGTCCATACCATCGCGAACATCCGGCGCGCCCACAAGATACGCACCTTCAGGACAGGGTTCGCACGAATCGCGCTGACGGCCAGTGTGCCCATAGTGCCCGTGGCGCTGATCGGCAAGGGGGAGAGGACCCTGGCGAGGTTTCCCTCATCGATGGTTAAACCGTTCTTCGACCACCCCGATTTCGCAAACGGAGCCGAGCTGGGTTACTACAAGCGGCTCACAATAAGGATAGGACGGCCGCTGGACCTTTCGGGCTTCCAGGGCGAGCCGGTGACGTCGAAGCTGATCGGCCACGTGAGCGGGAAGGTCCGCCGCGTGGTGAGCAAACTGTACGACGGGGAGGACATGGACCGCTTCTTCACCGGTGAAGCGCCGTTCGACATCTCATACGACAGGGTTTGACGTGGGAAGCCCTATTTGCTCTTCGTGTACTGCTCGCCCGTGGGGCTCACGATCGCGGTCACCTTGCCGCCTGCGGCGGTGGCGTTCCACCACTCCGGCGATGCTCCGTCATCGAACTTCATGATGATGATGTCGCTGCCACTCTGCCCGGGTCTCACCTCGTAGGAGCCCTTCTTCTCGGATCCCCAGGCGTTACCCTCCCACTTCCCGTCCTCGAGGAGCGAGATCGAGCCGCCACCCGATGTTCCTCCACCGCCGCCTTCCACGTAGACCCCGGCGACACCCCCGGTGTCTCCCTCGACCTCGACGGGTTGGGTCTTCACGGTCGTTTCACCGTTCCCTCCGCAGCCGGCGGCGAGCGCCAGCGCCAGCGCCAGGCACAGCAGAACCGGGATCCATGCTTTCCTCACGGCGTTCACTCCTTCTTCTCTCTTCCTTCTTTTCCGCCGGGATGATAATAGCACCGCACCTCGAGTCCAGCCATGCGGGTTGGGTCATGACGCCGGGTAGGAACATCGCCGAAGGTGTCAAAAGAAAGATTGAACGAACACGTAGTACATAACGACGATAACGAGGAAGAGCACTGAGATGTCCACCGGGTACGGACCACGCACGCCGATCGTTATACTGATCTGCGTCACCCTGCTGGTCTCCCCGCTCCTCGTCTTCATACAGGGTCACGATGTGACTGGTTGAGTAGCCTGAAATTGAATGCTTTACTTGAGCAACTACCAAGTGACTAGGCTAGGGGTCAGGCACAATTCAAGTCACACCATACAGGTTGTCCAGCATTGAAGCTGACATTGAATTGAGCCCTGACCCCATTGTTAGTCCGAGTAGCCGCCGATTGTGTCTGTCCCGGCTCCCCGCGAGTCCCAGTACATGGCGCGCTCGGCGATGATGCCGCGGTCCCGCGTCATGCAGCGGACGATGGTCGCAGCGCGGCCCTCCGGCAGTCGATCGGGCATGAAGTATGTCCTGCGAGAGCGTGCGGGCAGGGCGTCGGAGAAGGTGACGTTGCCGTCGCCGGAAGGTGTGAGGTACGTCACCTCGATATCCACCTTCTCCGGATTCGGGTTCTGGACCAGCACCCAGGTCTCGCAGCCTCCGCCCGTCTCCCCGTCCGGGAGGTAGAAGACCGTGCGGGGGGCTTCGACCCCGATGGAGCCGTGGCAGGCCTCACCGACCCCTGAGTCCCAGTACATGGCGCGCTCGGCCATGACGGGCACGTCGGCACTCACCCTTATGGAGCAGTCGCTCTCCGGCAGCACGTCGTCGACGCGTACGGTCCTGCGCGAGCCGGCGGGTACCTCGAAGGTCGCCTGGCGCACGGGGCCCTGCGGCGTCATGTACTCGACGTCGAGGGAGGCCGCCTCGTCGTTCGGGTTGCCCACGAGCAGGAACGTGGTGAACCCGTGACCGGTGGTCCCCTCGGCCAGGTACCACCCGGTTGACGGCTTGGTGACCCCCATGGACCCGTGGCCCTCACGCCTGGCGTTCCTGTACATCGCGCGCTCGGCGATGACGGGCAGGTCGCAGAGCACTGATATCGACGCGTCGCACGCGCCTACGTCCTCGTCCATGTCGAAGGAGACCCTGGAGTTCGCGGGCACCTTCTTCTCGAACGACGCCGGCCCCCTGCCCTCCACCATGTAGGTGAGCGTGCAGGTCGCTTCCCGGTCGTTCGGGTTCTGGACGAGCACCCAGGTCTCGAACCCCCAGTCGGAGGAGCCCTCGGCCAGGTACCACGACCTCGAGGGAGCCGTGACGCCGATGGAGGAATGGGCCTCGGCCGCCGCGGCCCCTTCCCCTCTCCAGGTCATGGTGCGGTCAACCGCCAGGCTCAGCCCCTCGAGGCACTCCACCCTGGTGGACATGTCCATCGCCCCGAGCATGTCGGCCGGGTTGACCGTGGTCTGCGACTCCGGCGGAAGCTGGAGGTCGGGGGCTCGGACGGGCCCGTTCCTCGTCATGTAGGTCACACGCGCGGTCACCCGCCGGGCGTTCGGGTTCAGCATGGTGATACGCGTCTCGAACCCCCAGTCCGTGGAGCCCTCGGCCAGGTACCAGGTCGGACAGGTCTCGGGGACGGGGTCCGGTTCGGGCTCCGGGTCCGGTTCGGGCTCCGGGTCCCTGACCGTGAAGTCGAAACCGTCGGATGTTCCGGCGGCGGTGGTGATTATCACCGGGCCGCTCATCGCTCCCGGGGGGACCTTCACCTCGATTCGCGTGTCGGACCAGCCGCTGAAGTCGGCGGCCACCTTCCCATTGAACTCCAGCGAAGACGAGCCGCGCTCGGCGCCGAAGTCGCTTCCACTGACGGTCACCACGTCACCGACGCACGCGGCGGCCGGGTCGATGCCGGATATCGAGGGCTTCCGCGGGGGGGCGGGCTCTTCCTCGACGGTGAAGCCGGCCGGTAGGACGCCGCTCGAACCGTCCTCATTGCCGACCACGACATCCCAGGCCCCTGGCGCCGCGCCGGTGAGGTCCAGCGTGCAGGTGATGCTCGCGTCCGAGACCACGACGACGTCGTCGGCCCCGATGTCGGGTTGCCCGCTTTTCGCGAGCAGGACGGAAGCACCTTCCCTGAAGTTCATCCCCGCCAGGTCGGTCACCTGCACGGTCGTGCCTGTCACCGCCCGGTTGGGCGTGATGGACAGGACGGCCGGCGCGCCCTCGGCCTGCGCCGCGTAGTACATGTAGGCGCCGCCGTGCACGGCGTGGTTGGTCGCCTCCTTCGTGGCGGTGTAGAACAGCTTGCCGTTCATATCGCAGCAGTACGGGCAGTTGACCCCCGTGTGGAAGTACTGCGCCGCGTAGTCGAGGTAGCTCGCCTGGCCGGTGAACCCGTAGACATACGCGCAGGCGTCGGCGCAGACCAGGCACCAGTTGTTGACCTCCCCCTGGTCCGGCACCGAGCTGCCGTCGGTCTGCCAGCGGTAGTGGCTGGAGAACAGCCCGTTGTAGGTGAAGGTCGTGTGTTCGAGCATGAAGTCGACGAAGCGCTTCAGCCTCTGCCTGGCCGTCTCGGCCTCCGCGACCAGACCGTATTCATCGGCCACCTGGGCGTACCGAGCCATCGCGCACAGGTAGTGCGAGAAGAACCCGACCGGGATGTTCCTGTCCCCGGTGCCCTCGACCGGCCCGTCGATGTAGAACTGGTCCTCAGGGGCGTAGAGGTCCATGAGGTCCTGTGCCAGCCTCTGGTACTTCAGGTCGCCGGTGAGCTTCCACCCCTCCACAAGCACGTTGAGCGTGGTAGCCGGCTCGCGTACGCCGCCGCTCTCGTTGTACCCGCCTCCCTCGTAGAGGCCCGGCAGCATGGTCTTGAACTGCCAGATGTCGTACATGTAGCCGGCCATCTTCGCCGCGAACTCGCCCGACGGAGCGTACCCTGTGAGGTAGTAGTTCAGAAGCGAGCCTCGTGCCCCCCACTGGAACTGCGGCCCCTGCGAGTTGCGGTTCCTCACCCCGTTGTCGCAGCCCCGTTCGACGTGCATGCAGTGGCCGAAAACGACGTTCCTGTACTCCACGGGGTCCCAGCCGTTCTCGAGTTCCGTGTCGTGAAGCATCAGCATCTCCTGGTGCCGCGACATGGACTCGGCCAGGTCCCTCCAGCGCGCGTCCCCCGTCCGGATGTACTGCAGCCAGGCGCCGAAATCGAAGTCGTACTTGTGGTCGAAGAAGGCGCACTTGCCGTCCCCGTAGGACTCCTCCTCCAGGGGTTCGTTGCCGTAGAACGACCATCCGTACATGTTGTAGTAGTCGCGGCTGGCCGGGTGGCCGTCGCCCTCGACCATGCTCATGCAGGGGTGCCAGCTCGACCAGGGGGCGGAGGCGTCCTCCTTGATGGTCCTGTCGTTGTAGTAGTCGTACGCCTGCCCGTCGTCGAGTGCCCCGGTGTGGTACATGCCCAGCCGGTCCTCGAGCGACTCCCCTGAGGGAGTGAACTCGGTGACGGCACCGGACAGGCTGAACCACTGTGAGGGTGCGAGTGCCCAGAGGGGGTCCAGCAGTGTCTCCGCGACCTCGTCCGCGTTCGCTGCCTGCCCGGAGCCGTCGTGGAAGTACAGGAAGAGGCTGTGAGTCTTCTTGTCGCCGACCCTCAGATTGTAACCATCGTGGTAGCTCGGGTCGTCGGGCCACAGGTCGATCGATGCCTCGCCGGAGGAGCCGGCGGCAAAGCCCTTGGGAAAATTCTGCCAGAAGTCGTCCACTCCCATGGTGATGCCCTTGGAGCCGTCCGAGACGTCCAGCCAGCCGCGGTACTGATCCCCGGAGTCGGCCTGCGCGCCGTCGTTGGTGGCGCGGTAGCCGCGGAACCCCTGGTAGGAGTTGGGGCGGGGGTGGTCGCCGTCCGGGAAGTCCTCACCGCCGGACGAGTAAGGGGTGTCGTTGTAGGTGTCCCAGTAGTTTGTGCCCGAGGAGTCCTGCAGGACGCCGAACCCGTCGGCCTCACCCGTGCTCACACCTCCGCTGAACGGCGCGTAGTAGTCGACCGCGCCGGCGGGGTCGTGCAGCGAGTGCTCGATCTTCAGGGAAGTGAAGGTCACGCTCCCGGGGTCGTAGTAGTCGTAGACCTTCCATGTGTAATCGACGAGCTTGAGGGTGTCGTGGTTGACCTGGCTGTACAGCACGTTCGTGTACGTCTTGCCCGCGTAGAAGTACATGATCGTCTCGTAGTCGCTCTGTGCGGGGACCGTGGAGCCGAGGTTTCCCTCGACCTTGACACCGATCCTCACCGGACCCTGCTCGAGGACGGTGACCGCGGTGGGGGGCACGTCGCACGAGGCGGCGGGCCCTGCCAGCTCCTGCATGACTACCCCGTTGCCCTCGGAGTCCGTGACCGTCGTCCCGCCGACCTCGACCCTCTCCAGGAAGCTGCCCCGCAGCCTGCTGACCTCGAACTCGGCCGCCCCGGTGTCCACCACAATCCCCTCGGGACCGTCGGAGGTGACCCTGAGGTCGGTGGAGGAGGTGTTCGGGGCGCCGGAGACGAGCCGGTAGATGACGGTGGTCGAGGCGCCCACGTCGGCCAGGAAGGTGACCAGGACCCACTTTATGGGCCTGGAGGGGTCACCCGGCGCGCCACCCCAGCGGGCGGTCACCGAGAACTGGGAAGGCACCGCGTGGTAGGAAGCGTCCACTATGTTCAGGTCGGCCACCGAGGTTATGCAGGCGGAGACGGGGAGGGGCACTCCCGTGGTGACGGGCTCGTCCTGCCGGGGTATCGCAAGCTGGTTTTCTACCCTGAGGGGGACATCGATCAGGCCCGCGGCGGCCGCCCGGGGTCCGGCGACCGGAACACCGGTGACGACTGCCAGGAGGGCCACCACAGTGACGGCGGCCGTCAACACCCTGACCTGTGTCTCGTACCTCTCACGCAGTCCGAACTGCCTCATACCCAACCACTCCTCAGTAGGTAACAGTTACTTAATAAAACGATAGTGATAGATAACTCACCTGATTATAACGGCACGGGACGCTTAAAGGTACGAGAAAAGCGCAAGCGTGCAGCAGGCGTCCTCAGGGCAACTGCCAGGTGTTCGAGGGTTGGAGCGTGCTCAGGCGCGTCCGCGCCGGTGGAGCCTGTCTCTGAGGCGCAGCAGCCTATCCTTTGCACGATCCGTGATGACGGGGCCGTGCCCGGTACAGACCACCCGGACGTCCTCGTGCTCCAGCGCGTCGATGAGACAGGCCGCCGAGCGCCCCGCCAGGCCGAAGTCCCAGCAGTAACCTACCTCGGAGAGGGTGGGGAAGAGGTACTGGTTTACGACGGCGTCGCCGCTGAACAGGACCCCGCGGTCCAGCCAGAGGTAGCAGGCCGAGCCAGGGGTGTGTCCCGGCGCGTGGAAGACCTTCAGGCCCCCGAGGACGGGAAGTACCTCACCGTCCTCGAAGGGGTGGTGGATCCGGGCCCGGGGGTAGTCGCAGACGTCCTCGACGATTCCGCTGAAAAGGAACAGGAAGTTGCCGGAGATCCCGGCCTTGTAGACGCTGGGAATGCTCTCTGTCCCCTCGACGAACGGCGCGTCGGCGCTGTGGCACCAGGCGCGGGCGGCGGACAGCCGCTGCACGGCGGCAGTAGAACCGGAGTGGTCCACGTGGAAGTGCGTGAGCAGGACCTGGCCGATCTCCCGGGGCGAGCGCCCCAGGCTGCGCACCCGGTCGGCGAGGATGCGGTGGTCGAACGGCATGCCAGGATCGATGACCACCAGCTCCTCGCCGGCATCCACCAGGAAGATGTTGTTGGTCAGCGTCCCGACTATCTTGTATATGTCATCGTATCGTCTCACGCCGTCGAGACTATCTCGTAGCGGGCCGGGCCCGCAAGCGGAAACCGGGGCTGAGTTCACTCATGCGGCCGGTGGCGACGAAGGAGTAAACGGCGGTACACGGAATAGAATTCCCGGGGGGGTATTCAACGTTCCGTGGGCTGGAAAGGAGTCGCCGCGATGATAGTAGGTGTTCCACGAGAGGTGAAGGAAGGCGAGGAGCGGGTGGCACTCACCCCCACCGGCGCCAGGGCGCTGTGCGGGGGAGGGCACGAGGTCCTTGTGGAGACCGACGCGGGGGAGTTCTGCGGCTTCTCGGATGCCGACTACGAGGCGTGCGGAGCGAGGATCACAAGAGACCCGGCCGAGGCCTGGGAGAAGGCCGCGCTCGTGCTCAAGGTCAAGGAGCCGCTTCCGGAGGAGTACGGGTACCTGAGGCCGGGCCTGGCCGTGTTCGCCTTTCTGCACCTGGCCGCCAACCGCGATCTCATTGACGTTCTCATGGACAGCGGCGTCTCGGCGATCGCATACGAGACCGTCCAGCTCGAGGACGGTGCGCTGCCGCTGCTCGCGCCCATGAGCGAGGTCGCCGGCTGCATCGCCGTGCAGAACGGCGCCTACTACCTGGAGGGGCACCACGGAGGAAGGGGAGTGCTCCTGCCCGGCATATCCGGCTCTCCCCCGGGGCGGGTGACCGTCATCGGGGGGGGCATAGCCGGCGTCAACGCCTGCCGTGTCGCCCTGGGGATGGGCGCGGAGGTGACGGTGCTGGAGATATCGCCGCACCGGCTGGAGTACCTCAGGGACATATTCGGCGGGCGGATATCGACCGTACTGTCGTCCGCCGGGGCGGTGGAGGAATGCCTGCCGTCCTCGGACCTGACGGTCGGCGCCGTCCTGATACCGGGTAAGAGGGCGCCAAGGCTGATGACCCGCGAGACCGTGGAGAACATGTGCCGCGGCAGTGTCTTCGTGGACATAGCGATAGACCAGGGCGGCATCTCGGAGACGTCGCGGCCTACCACCCACCAGGACCCGGTCTACCTGGAGTCCGGCGTGCTGCACTGCTGCATACCGAACCTGCCCGCGGCGGTCCCCAGGAGCGCCACGCTGGCGCTCACCGCCCGCACCCTGACCTACGCCATGGAGATAGCGGACAGGGGGCTGGACGAGGCGCTGGCGGGGGACGCGGCGCTCGCCCGCGGGGTGAACGTCCGGGACGGACAGGTCGTCCACCAGGCCATAAAAGAGGTATGGGGTCAAACCTGAAATCTTGCGTTTGTTGCATCCTGGCCTGCTTCTACACGGAAATGCAAAATCTCAGGTTTGACCCCAAATGCAAGAAACGCAAATAATGCAAGATTCCAGGTTTGACCCCTACTCGGGGAAGAGCTTCTGCTTGTCCGGCCGGTCCCTCTGTGAAGGGGTCTCCACCTTGCGCCAGTCCTCGGGGAGCAGCTCCATGACGTGGTCGCGCAGCAGCTCGTTGTCCTCGGGCCTGGCCATGTGGACCAGCCTGTTGAAGTCCGACTGGTAACGCTCCAGCGTGCGCGTCATCTGGCCGATCATGGCTGCCAGCAGCTTCATGCCCCGGCGGTCCTGGCCCACCTCCTCGCCCCACTGGCGCGCGAGCTCCAACTGCTTCACGATCATGGCCTCGGCGCGATTGCGCGGTATGGAGGGTACCTCCGCGTCCTGGGGCAGGGCCGGCATGAAGAATGGCTGCCCGATGTTCACCTGTACGCCGTTGTCTTCCGTCCGGCGGTAGACACCGACGGGGAGCACCGGGGCCGGCACGGCCCTTGCCAGGTTCGCCACGCCGTACCTGAACGGGCCCACCTCGCCCCTGGTGTAGCGTGTCCCCTCGGGGAACACCAGGACTATCTTCCTCTTCTTGAGGCAGTCGAGACTCTTCTTGATGGCCTTCGGCGTCTCGTCGCCGGCGCCCCTGTCTATCTCGACCTTGGCGAATATACGCCAGAGGATGGCTCCGATTATCCCGTCCTGCCCCTTCCTGATCTCGACCTTGGCCCACGGCAGTATTTGATGGTGCTTGGCGACCTTCTTGATGGCGATGGCTATGCCCAGTCCGTCCACGCTGGTCTGGTGGTTTGACACGATGATGAAAGGCCCGCTCACCGGGGCGTTCTCGGCTCCGCTCCACTTGAGACGGTAGATCGACATCTTGGATAGGCCCAATGCGAAAGGACGCAAGATGCGGTACCTGAGCCACATGTCTTCTTTGACCCCCCCTCATGATCGGTGGTTCGTATACTGATTGTGGGCGCTCGCACTATTCGATTCAAGCGGAGGAGGGAACACCGACCTTCGCAGGGCTGTGTTAGGATGTCTTATCCAGCCGACAGGGATGGGGAAAGCAGTGCAGGACAGCGAGTCAGGTCACGTGAAAGATCCCGCGACATACCCGGTGCTCATCGTCCCGGGGTACGGCGCCCCGGGGTTCCAGACGGAGCTGGTTGGCAGGAAGTTGCGCGAGGCCGGCCTGGACACGGTCGGGATACAGCTGCCCTGGCTGGCGATGGGGGACATGGTCCGGGCCGCGGACGTCCTTGCGGAGCAGGTCCGGAGGGTGAGGGAGTACCGGGGGTTCGAGAAGGTGAACCTCATGGGGTTCAGCCTCGGCGGCCTCATCGCGCGGTACTACCTGCAGGAGATGGAGGGCCACCCGCACCTTTCGAGGGGCGCTTTCGTATCATCGCCGAACTACGGGACCTACTTCGGGTACCTCGGGTTCTTCTCACCCGCCGGCAGGCAGGTGCGCCCCGGCTCGCCCTTCATCGAGGCGCTCAACAGCTCTCCGCTCTACGAGAGCATCTCGAGAAGGTGCCTTTCCATCTTCGTTCGCTGGGACGGCGTGATACTGCCCTGCTTCAGCTCCTACATGCCGCACGGTTACAACCTGATGCTCCCCCGCCCCATCAGCCACTGGCGGGCGGTCATGAGCGACGAGATCATCGGCAGGGCCTCGGAGTTCCTCGGCGGAGGGATGCCGGAGGGGGCGCTGCCCGGGCGGGAGCTGGGGCTGATGGAGGAGGGCGGGATGGTGGCGGTCACTTACTGCCCGCCGCCCCGGCGGCGCTACTGGAGCCTCGTGTCCGCTCCGCTCCGCTCGCTGTTCCAGAGGATAATGGCCACGTTCAGGCGCTGACCCGACGCGGATGCAACCTTTGACCGCCACCGATCTTCCTTTCAAAACCAGTAAACACGTATTGACAGACTCCCCCGGACGGTTCTATAGTGGGCGGCGAGTGAGCGCTCACTTGCCAAACGGTACGCGAGGGAGTCGATGGGAAACGGGCCCCGACACGAGCAGATAATCATCTCGTCCATCGAGGTGTTCTCGCGGACCAACTACGACAAGGCCACAACCGCGATGCTGGCCGGCGAGGCCGGCATAGCCGAGGGAACCCTCTATAAGTACTTCTCCAGCAAGAAGGAACTCTTCCTGGCCTGCTGCCGGTACGTGGAAGACCTGCTGGTGGACCGGTACCGAGAGATATACAGGGAGTACGGGGACCAGCCAGTCGAGTACCTGAAGCGGGTCGCGCGGAGCTACCTCGACTTCGTGCTGGAGAACCCCAACATGCGAAAGTTCCTGGCCTTCATCCTCAACAACAGCTTCGACGAGGATTTCCGGAACGAGCTGGAGAGCTTCGTGAGGCTAAACGTGACCGCGACCGAGCGGATGATACGGCTCGGCATCGAGAAGGGCGAGATCGCGAGCGAAATAGATCCGAGGGGGGCCTCCTGGCTGTTCGTGGGGGGATACTTCACCCTGATACTGATGGCCGAGATCGGCGCCACGGATGCGCTGAGCCCGCAGTACCTGGACAGCCTCTTCCAGGCCGTCATGCGCTGCAACTGATGTGCAAAAGGGTCAGACCCTTTTGCACGGGAAGGCGGTAAGACAGTGAGTGAGGTGACAGAGAAGGCGCGGATGTACTACAGGAGGCTGTGGGCTGCCTGGCGCGTGGCGCGCTCGCTGGTGCTGTTCATGGTCGACGAGCACAGGCGTGGCACCCTGAAGGTCAACCTGAGGAGCGTGGCAAAGGCGCGCGGGCTGTCCCTCGCGGTGGACATGTCGCACGCCGAGCTGCTCGAGGAGAAGGCGGCGAAGCTGGGCGAAAAGCCCTTCCTCCTGTTCCGGGATCAGGTGTTCACCTACCGCCGGATGGACGAGAATGCCAACAGGGTGGCCAACTGGCTCGCGGGAATGGGCGGCGGCCCGGGCGTCGGGCTCGCGATAGTGATGAAGAACTCCCCGAGGTGGCTGGACGTCTTCTACGGGCTCGAGAAGCTGGGGATGTACACGGTCCCGGTCAACGTAGCACTCCGTGGCGACCAGCTGGCCTACATCCTGGAAAACTCCGAGGCGCGCTTCCTGGTTATAGACCACGACATGCTTCCCTACTACCAGGCGATCGAGGACAAGGTCCCCGGGATCGAGCACGTCATAGTGAACCTCGACGGGGCGCCGGAGGGCTTCGAACTCCGCCAGGGCACCCTGGACCTTGCAGACGCCTACGCCCCCGAAGTCAGCACGGCGAAGCCCCCGGTCCGCTACGAGCCCGACGATATCTGCATCATCATGTACACCTCGGGGACCACCGGCCTTCCCAAGGGGGTGGTCTCCCGGTACCGCAATACCAGCGTCAAGGGACTCTCGGTGATGACCCGGATCATCACGGGCAGGGACGAGGTCAGCTACACCTGCTACCCGCTGTTCCACGCCAACGCCCTGTTCCTGACCGTGACCACGGCGATGCACGCCGAGGGGCGCGTGGCGCTGGGGGAGAAGTTCAGCGCCAGCCGCTTCTGGGACGAGATAAGGCGTTACGGGGCCACGACCTTCAACGGGCTGGGAGCGGTCATGCCCATCCTCATGAAGCAGCCCCGAAAGCCTGACGACGCCGACAACCCGGTGCGGGTGGTGGTCTCGGCGGGGTGCCCGGCCGATATCTGGCGGGAGTTCGAGGAGCGGTTCGGGCTCGAGATATACGAGGGCTACGGGGCGGTCGACGGCGGCTCTGTGGTGATCACCAACTTCGGTACCGCTCCCGTAGGCTCCATGGGCAGGCCTCTGGGCGCGAAGATCCGCATCATCGACCCCGGGGGCAACGACGTCCCCGCGGGCAAACCCGGCGAGCTCATATGCTACGTGGGGAACAGGAAAGGCTCGGTGGAGTACTTCAAGAACCAGGACGCGACCAGCGACAAGGTCAGGGGGGAGTGGCTCTACACGGGTGACCTGTGCTACCTGGACGACAAGGGCTACGTGTACTTCGTGGGCAGGAACACCGAGTCCATGCGGCGGCGGGGCGAGAACGTCTCGGCGTGTGAGGTCGAGAACGCGATACTCCAGCATCCGGACGTCCTGGAGTGCGCGGTGTACGCTGTCCCATCCGAACTGGCGGAGGACGACATCATGGCGACGGTGGTCCCGGTGGAGGGCAAGGACCTGGACCCCGCGGCCCTGCCGGGGTTCCTGGACGGCAGGATAGCCCGTTTCGCGGTGCCCCGGTACTTCAGGGTGGTCGGTGACCTGCCCAAGACGGGGACGCACAGGGTGATAAAGAAGGAGCTCGAGGAGCTCGGAGTGACGGACGATACCTACGACGCGGAGGCGAGTGTTTGAGGCGGGGCTCTCAGCCCCGCGTTCTACCCGGCCTCCAGAGGCCGGGCTCAAGACGGAGGCGGCCAAGTGAGCGATAACGGAGTGTATGTACTGGGCACGGGGATGATCAGGTTCAACAAGTACCCCGACAAGAGCATCAAGCAGCTGGCGGCGGAGGCCATGGAGGCGCTGCTCGGCGACCTCGCGGTGGAGAAGAAAGAGATCGAGGCGGTATGGTTCTCAAACGCCGGCTGGGGCATCTACGACGGCCAGCACTGCATCAGGGGGCAGGTCGCCCTGGCCCCGCTGGGCATCCAGGGCCTTCCCATCATGAACGTGGAGAACGCCTGCGCGGGGGGTGCCACCGCCCTTCACGGGGCCTGGACGGCTGTGAAGGCGGGCCTGTACGACGTGGCCCTGGCCATCGGCGCCGAGAAGGTGTTCTCGGCGACCGACAGGCAGAAGATGTTCGACGGCTTCATGTCCGGAACGGACGTCGAGTTCAGCAGGGCCATGATCGAGGTCTTCCAGGCCGACGCACGCAAGAAGGCCGAGGAAGCGGGAGCCGACGGCCCGAAGAAGGAGGGCGGTCACTCGGGGTTCATGGACATCTACGCGATGGGCGCGAGGCTGCACATGCAGGCGTTCGGCACGACGCAGGAGCAGCTCGCGATGATTGCCTCCAAGAACCGCCACAACGGCGCCCTGAACCCGGTTGCCCAGTACCAGCAGGAGATGAGCGTCGAGGAGGTGCTGGCAGACAAGCTGGTCGCCTACCCGCTTACCCGGGCCATGTGCGCTCCCATCGGGGACGGAGCGGCTGCGGCGCTGGTCTGCAGCGAGAAGGCGCTTCTGAGGTTTCCCGACGCCAGCCCGGTGCGGATCCGGGCCTCGGTGCTGGCCTCCGGCTGCCTTCCGGACAGCGGCCTGGACACCATCGGGAAACGGGCCAGCCGAGCGGCCTACGAGATGGCGGGCGTGGGACCGGACGAGATCGACGTCATCGAGGTCCATGACGCTACTGCCTTCGGCGAGCTGATGCAGTACGAGGAGCTGGGGCTGTGTCCGCCCGGCGAGGGCGGTTCGTACGCGGAGTCCGGTGCCACCCGCATCGGGGGGAAGCAGCCGGTCAACCCCAGCGGGGGGCTGGAGTGCCGCGGGCACCCCATCGGGGCCTCGGGGCTGGCGCAGGTGTACGAGCTGGTCCACCAGCTGCGCGGCGACGCCGGGCCCAGGCAGGTCGAGGGAGCGCGCCTCGCCATGGCCGAGAACGGCGGAGGCTTCATCGGGCTGGGCGAGGCGGCCATGGCTATCCACATACTGGAGAAGGTTTAACGAAGGGGGACCGCCATGTTCTCGAGCAACGGGGATCGGGCCATCCTGGAGAGGGAGCCGCGGTTCGACGACATCACCAGCAGCCTGAAATCTGTATCTAAGATGCCGAAAGCCGCTTTCCGCGAGACCGCGCAGGTGATCGCCACGGCACGGCGGTTCAACGAAGAGGTGGTGCGCCCTCGCGCGCTCGAGCTCGACCGCATGAAGCATGAGGACCCCGACTATCTCCCCTGGGACATGGTTGAGGAGGCGAACCGCAGGGGCTTCTACACCATGTTCATCCCCAAGCTCTTCGGAGGGCACGGTCTGAACATGCCCTCGCTCTCCTGCTTCATGGAAGAGGTGGCCTCGGGCTGCACCGGCATCGCCAACCTCATCGGCGTGCATTACCTGGGGGTGGCGACGCTGTGCGCCTCCTGGAACCTGCGCGTCATGAACAGGGTCATGCGGGACACGGCCGAAGGCGAGAGGAACGGCAAGCCGTGCCTGATCTCGCTGGCCATCACCGAGCCGGGAGCCGGGACCGACGTGGAGGAGCTGGAGCTGGTCGGCAAGGCGAAGGTGACCTGCCACGCCGAGAGGGTCCCGGGGGGCTATCGCTTGAACGGCAATAAGATATTCATCTCCAACGGCCACCTCTCCACCTGGCACATGACCATCGCCTACACGGACCTCGACGACCCGGCCAACACCACGGTGATGCTGGCGGTAAGGAACGGGATGGAGGGCTTCTCGTTCGGCAGGCAGGAGCACAAGATGGGCCAGAAGGCCTGCCCCGCCAGCGAGCTGATCTTCGAGGACTGCTTCGTCCCGGACGAACTGGTCTGCTTCGACGCCTTACAGGCGGCACGCCACACCCGGTCGATGCAGGCCGTGACCATGCAGGTCATAGACTATGTCCTCTCCGGCTCGCGCGCCGGGGTAGGGTCGTTCGGCACCGGCGTAGCCCGCGGGGCCTACGAGGAGGCGCTCCGCTTCGCCTCGCAGGCCGAGGTGGGCGGCAAGCTGCTGATAAACCACGAGTGGGCGCAGTGCGTGCTCGCCGAGATGTACAAGAACGTGGCGCTGGCCCGCCTGTCCTACGTCGAGACCAACTACGCCAACGGGCTGTACGGCCTCTTCAAGGTCCTTCACTACAAGCCGCTTTTCTACCTCATGAAGTACCTGCCGCAGCAGTTCGTCGACGCGGTCGTCCAGCCGTTCCTGAACATGGATCTCGTGACCTGGCTGTTCCGCAAGATCTACTTCGACTGGCAGAGGGAGGACGAGTACCAGCGGACCAGCGGGTGGGCGTCGCTGTCCAAGTTCAGCGCCACCGACGCCGGGGTGCGCAACTGCCAGCTCGCGCTCGAGCTGATGGGCGGCGCCGGGGTGCGCACCGACCAGGTGGCCGAGAAGCACCTGCGTGACTCGAAGCTGCTGCAGATATACGAGGGGACCAACCAGCTCAACCGGTTGAACCTGTTCAAGTGCCTCATCGGGCGCTCGGTGCCCGCGGCGAAGGTCTTCGAGGACTAGGAGGTCTCTGAAGTGAAATCCCTGATGAACTCCGAGCTCGGGATGTTCGAGCAGACCGTCAGCGACTTCGCCGCCGGTGAGTTGCTGGACGGCCGCCAGGAGAACGACCGGTTCCCGCACGGCCCGCTCTTCGAGGAGGTTCTGCGCAAGGCGCGCGCCGTGGGCTTCTTCTCGGTGACGCTCCCCGAGGAGCTGGACGGGTGCGAGATGGGCGTGACCGAGCTGTGCGTGCTCCTGGAAAGCCTGAGCCGGGTCGATGCGAGCCTCGCGGCGGTGATCTTCACCGATACCCTCGCCAAGGAGATAGTGTACCGCTCCAGGGGTTTCCTGCAGCTCAAGGACCTGGTGCCGAAGGTGGGCGAGTACGGCGGCGGCCTGTTCGCGTTCCCCTCCCACGCGGACCCGGCCGACAGCCGCGGTCTTCTCGCGGAGCCGGTCGGTGAAGGCCTCTACTTGCTGTCGGGCACGGTCGATTACGTGGTGCTGGGCGGGATAGCGGGAAGCGCGGTGCTCCCCGCAAGGACCGCCGCCGAGGGCTACTCCTTCTTCATGGTGGACCTGGCAGGGCCGGGGCTTCGGGTTAGTGTGCCCGTGGCCAGCCTCGGGCTGCACGCCTGCCCCGCGGTGGACATCACTCTGGAGGGCGCCCGGGGGGCGCTGGTCGGTGAGGAGGAGCTCGGGGCCGAATACCTGGAGCGGGTCACCGGCACCATGAACGCCGCCGCGGCGGCGATGTCGCTGGGCGTCATGAAGGGGTCCTTCGAGGAGGCGGTCTCCTACGCGCGGCAGAGGGAGCAGGGCGGCCGGGAGATAATCAACTGGTCGGAGGTGCGCAGGATCTTGGCGAGGATGGCGGTGAAGCTGAAGGTCTGCGACATGGTGGTCGCGGAGGCGTGTCGTAATGCCGAGGAGAGCCTGCCCGACTGGGAGCTGGGGGCCCGGGCGGCGGCGCTATACGCGGGCGAAGCGTCCGTCGAGCTGACCACGGACGGCATCCAGGTGCTGGGCGGCAACGGCTACATGGAGGACTACGGGCAGGAGAAGCGCTTCAGGGACGCGGCGCAGATCCGTTCGCTGATGGGCATCGCCCCCATACGTGAGCTCGAGCTGATGCGCAAGGTCCTGGAAGGGGAGCCGCTCTACTGACTCAGATAGGGGTCAGGCACGATTCAATTCACATTCTGAACCCTGGGAGGGATGTCATGGATGAGACGGCGGTCGTGGAGACGCCAGAGGTGAAGGCTCCATCGGGGGAGGACTGGAACCCCGTCGAGCGAGTGATCCTCGAGCGGCGGAGCGTGCGCAAGTACAAGGACAGGCAGGTGCCCGAGAACGTGGTGCGGCGCGTGTGTGAGGCCGGGCGGTTCTCTCCGTCGGCCGGCAACAGCCAGCCCTGGAAGTTCGTGGTCATCCGCGATCGCGAGCTGATCGACGAGATGGAGCGCCACGTGGTCCGCTGGTGCAAGCTGTTCAAGTTCTTCCTGGACTGGCGGTCGAGCCCCCTGGGGCGCCTCGTGCCGTGGCTGATGGCGCAGGTGTCCATCAGGGTGAAGCGCAGCCAGCTCCATCCCATCCCGTTCGGCGCGATCTGCCTGATCGCCGAGGGCAAGCTCAAGGCGTTCCACGGTGCCCCCACGGTGATACTGATACTGGAGGACAGGCGGGGGGTCAGCCGCCCCCAGGTCGACGTCGGCTGCTGCGGCCAGAACATGGTGCTCGCGGCTCACTCGATGGGCCTGGGCACCTGCTGGGTCGGGTTCGTGGAGCTCCTCAAGTACGGGCTCAAGTGGCGCAGGAAGTTCGGCGTCGAGTTCCCCTACCGGTTCTGCGAGGCTATCTGCCTGGGCTATCCCGTAGGGAACCCGGACGGCATTATCGAGCGCGAGGTCATGGAGGTCGACTGGTACGAGGACGGCGCGAAGAGGAGCGTCCTGCAGGGAGGGAACGATGTCACTGCTTAGCTGGAGGGAGAGGCTCACCATCCCGACCTACGACAACGAGGAGTACGCCACCACCGGGCGCCTCTTCGTCGACCACGAGCTCTGCAACGGGTGCGGGGTGTGCGCCCAGATATGCCCGGGCAAGGCCATCGAAATACGTGGCGAGGGCAAGGAGAAGAAGGCGTACCTGGAGGAGGTCTTTCCCCAGTGCATGTCGTGTAACGACTGCGCGGCGATCTGCGAGCGGGACGCGGTGAGGGCGGTGGTCGCCTACGACTTCGGGTACTACTTCAAGAAGCTGAACCGCGGGGAGTTCAAGAAGCCGGTACCTTACTGATTCTCCCTCTCCCCTTGGGGGAGAGGGTCGGGGTGAGGGGTAGTGACTTTCTTCACCGACAAGATATCCGTAGTCACCGGGGCAGGCTCCGGCCTGGGGCGGGCCGTCGCGGTCGAGCTGGCCCGGAGGGGCGCGACCGTGGTGGGGGTCGACCTCGACGTGGACGGCCTGGCGGAGACGGCACAGATCACGGAAGGGGCCCCGGGGATGTGCGTGTCACGATGCGCGGACGTCTCCGTGCGGGCGCGGATGGAGGACCTGGCCGGCGAGGTGCTCTCCGAGTTCGGGCGCGTGGATATCCTGGTGAACAACGCCGGGGTCGGCGTCGGCGGCGAGCTGGTGCAGGTCCCCCTCGAGGACTTCGAGTGGATCGTGGGCATCAACCTGATGGGAGAGGTGTACGGGACGAGGCTGTTCCTGCCCGGCATGATCGAGCGGGGCGCGGGGCACATCGTCAACGTCGCATCCCTCTCCGGACTTGTGCCCCTTCCGTTCCACCTTCCGTACACGACCACGAAGTACGCACTGGTCGGCTTCTCAGAGATGCTGGCCGTGGAGGTGCGGCGTCACGGCGTAGGAGTGACCCTGGTCTGCCCCGGGGCCATCAGGACGAACATAATGAAGGGTACGCGAACGCCGCCGGGGGGCGACCCCGGGCAGGAGAGGTTCAAGGAGAGGTGGGCCGCGAGGCTCGAGAAGGGTGGGATGCGGCCTGAGGAGGTGGCGTTGAAGGTGCTCGCCGCCGTCGAGAAGGGCCGCTTTCTGTGCCTGACGGGCAGGGAGGCCTACCTGCTCTACTACTTCCACCGGGTGGCTCCGGGCCTTATGCGAAGGATCGTGGGCGTGGTCAACGACCGGGTGTCCACAGGCTGAAAGCAAGCAGGGAGGCGAGAGATGAAGCAGTGCGCCGAGTGCGGGTTCCCGGCGAGGTTCGCGGACTTCTTCGAGTGGCGCGGGGACGGCACGATAGTGATGAAGCAACGTGGAGTGTTGCTGCAGATCGCCCTGCTCGACGCGGATGAGCTGCAGAGCCTCTTCGACCGTGTCTCCGAGGAGATCGGCTTCTCGGTCGACCACACCCTGGTCGAGGCCCAGAGAAGGGTCGGCAAGGCGATATATGCCATCCGTCCCATCCCGCTCATCGACCACATCCCCCGCAGCCGTCTCGCCAGGCCGCAGTGGGCGATCAAGGCGATAATCGACCGGGTGGGAAAGGACCTGGCCGCCATCGGGTTCGGTGTTGTCAGAGTCCAGTCGTACAGGGCGGGGGAAAACATGTCGCTGCGGGTGGAGAACGCCTGCCTCGCTCCACGCCTGGTGGGGAGCTTCCTGGGGGCCGTCGAGGTGGTCGAAGGGGTGCCCATGAAAGCTGACTACAGGCTGGACGGAGACACGCTGACAATCGACGTCAGCCGGTCCGACGAGCCGGACACCGAGGTGGAGCGGTTCTACCTGGAGCAGGTGCGGCCCGCCGGGATGTCGCTGGACTACGACCGCTGCAGCCAGTGCGGGGCTCCCCTGAAGATCGCGAGGATGATCGACTGGGACCAGGCCCGCGGGCGCATCATCGACCGTAACACGGGGCACCGCAGCGTGATGTTCGCCGTGCAGTCCCTCAATGCCCTGCAGCGCGAGCTGGAGGCGGAGCTGGGGGCCTCCGTGGCCGACATCCTGTACAGGTCTCAGCTCGAGATCTCGAAGCAGTCGCCCGGCGGCTCCCCGGTGGACATGCGAGGCTCGTTCTGGGACGGCTTCTTCCTGGGGATGGCACTCAGGGGCATGGGTCACCCCGATTCGTTCGAGAGCGATGAAGGCGGCATCTCGGTGAGGATATCCAACGCCTACAACGACACGCTGTATGCGGCCAGGGTAGCCGCGGCCCTGGAAGCCCGCACCGGGAAACCGGGCGAGTTGACCTGGGGCGATCGCGAGAAAGAGACGGTCTCGTTCACCATATCCACTGATTGGGCCGGGACTTCAGTCCCGGATGTTCCTCGATAGGAGGAGGCATGAGGCGCGATCATCTGGAGAAGCTCGCTGGCAACACCGCCGTCATCACCGGGGCCGGCTCCGGGCTGGGGCGCTCTCTCGCCCTGAACCTGGCCCGCCAGGGGTGGACCATCGGCATCTCGGACGTCGACGCGGAGCGCGCCGGCTGCACCCTGGAGCTGGTCGAGAAGGCGGGCGGATCGGGGGAGGTCTACCGCTGCGACGTGCGCGACGCGGACCAGTTCGGCGCGATGGCAAGGCACTTCTTCGCCGAGTGGGGCGGGGTATCGCTGCTGGTGAACAACGCCGGGATAGCGGTCGCGGGATCCGTGGGCGACGCGGAGATAAGCGAGTGGAGGCGGATAGTCGACGTGAACCTCATGGGTTGCGTGAACGGGTGCCACGCCTTTATCCCGCTCATGAAGAGGGGTGGCGGAGGCCACATCGTGAACATCGCCTCCTTCGCGGGCATCATGAACCTTCCGGAGATGGCCCCCTACAACATGACCAAGGCGGGGGTGATATCCCTGTCCGAGACGCTCAGCATGGAGCTCGCCCCGGACCGGATCGGTGTGACCGTAGCCTGCCCTACGTTCTTCGACACGAACCTGCTCGATACCATGACCTGCACCAACGAGTTCCAGACCGAGTTCGCCCGCTCGGCGTTCTGCAACGCCAGGATAACCTGCGACGACGTCGCGGCGTCGATCCTGAAAGGGGCAAGGAAGGGCAAGCTCTACGTCATGCCGCAGACCTCGGCCAGGTTGAGCTGGCTCGCCAAGCGGTTTTTCCCGTTGCTTACGAACCGCGTCTTCGCCCTGGGCTACCGGTACGGCATCGCACGTCCCGTCATCATGTGGATGTCGAAGCACGGGATGGTCTGACCGGCGTACTCCACACCCGGTTTGCAGGAACACCTCCGGCCGCGCAGAATCTAGTCTGTCGGCGGCTGACCGGTGACGAAGAGGAGGAGGTAGTCATGCCTGGAGAGATGGTGCACTTCGACATCCCTGTGGACGACGTGGAGAAGATGACCGCTTTCTACCGGAACGTGATGGGCTGGACCGTGGAGCCGTACGCCGGTGACTTCCCGGACTACTGGAGGCTCGCTCCCGAGCCGGATAAGGAAGGAGCCCTGGAGGGCGGCCTGGGCAAGAAGCAGATGCCCGAGCAGGGCCCGATGAACTACTACACGGCCGAGGGCGGGCTCGAGGCGTTCAACCAGCGCGTCAAGGACAACGGCGGCATGGTGATGATGGAGAAGATGCCGGTCAAGGGGTTCGGCTGGATGTCGGTATGCATGGACCCGGAGGGGAACGCCTTCGGCGGCTGGGTGGACGACCCCGAGGCGGCGTAGACGGGAGGCGCGGTATGACGGTTCCCGACAGCGACCAGGTACACCAGGACTGCATCTGCGGTGACTGCCCCAGCTACCCTGCCAACGACGTCTGGTCCTACTGCGCGAGGGGGAAGAGCGACAAGGGCATAGACAGGGTGAACTGCATCTGCCCCGAGTGTCCGGTGACCGACCAGTACGACCTGGTGGGAACCTACTACTGCATAAGCGGCGCAGCAGATTAGCCGGGGTCTCTTGGGGGCGGACTTGAGTCCGCCGTTGACTACGCCTGCCGGGACTGAAGTCCCGGCCCAAGACCCACTGATTGGGGGCGGACTTCAGTCCGTCGTTGACGGTGTAGCAAAAGTGCCTGACCCTTTTGCAACACTCCCGCTGGGAGTGATCAAGGCTCGCGGCCGAACCTCTTGACGTACTCCGCCTGGTCGTGCGAGGCGATCGTGGCCACCTCGGAGCCGTGCGCGGCGAGGAGCATCTTTATCCGGTCGAGCTGCCGCAGGGCGCAGGTGCGGTCCAGGTGGGCGACCGACCTGAACACGCGGACCCCCGGCGGCGGCCTCTTCCCATCGGCCAACTCGGCCCGCGCGTAGTATGCGTCCCCGCAGTGGAACAGCCAGCCCTGCCCGTACCTCACAGCCACCCCGCAGTGGCCAAGCGTATGGCCCGGCAGGGGCACCAGCACCACCTCGGAGGGCAACCCCTCGATATTCCTGATGCAGTTGAATCCGAACCAGTCCTCGCCGGACGTACCCTCGTGGACCTCCCAGCGGGGTCCGTGGGTGAAGTGGCACCTCCGGTATCTCTCCCTCTCCCGCCGGCTGGGAGGATCGAGCGCGTGGTCGCGCTCCGGCCGCAGGACGTGCACGCGGGCGTCCGGGAAATCGGGCAGCCCGCCGGCGTGGTCCCGGTCCAGGTGGGTGCAGATGATGTCGGTCACCCGCTCCATCCTGAGGCCGCGCTTCCGCACCTGCCGAAGAGCCGTCAGCGCGGGGTCACGCTGGGCGTTGAGCAGGACGTTGGAGAAGCCGAGGCGCCCCGTGGGGTCCTCAACATCCTCAGTGCCCAGGCCGGTGTCCACCAGGATGAGGCGATCCGCGTCCTCGATGAGCAGGCACAGGCACGGGCTCGCCGACATCTGAGGTACGAGGAAACGCGCCCCCCTGGGGCGCATGGTCCCGCAGTTCAATACGCTGACCTCCATGGCACTCCTTTTTAATGATGAGTGGCGTCGGACGTTTTCATTGCGTAATGACCTCAAATGGATTGAGGTGCTCCAACGGCACTGCAAACGTCCGACCCCACGGTTACCGGTCTATGGGTCGATCGACAAATCCGCTGTTGATTCTCGGATTATATTACGAGCCGGCGAACTTGATCAGCCTTCCCTCGTAGAGGTCGATGCGTCGCTGTTCCTCGGCCTCGCGGTCGGAGAGTGCGCCCTTCGTGTAGATGGTCAGCCCGTCAACCGCATCCTTTGTCGCCGACGTGCGCAGGACCGCCTCCTTCTCACGCGTGAACGCCTTGCGGTAGGGGAGGCGGGTGCCCCGGTAGAGAAGGTCCTTGATGGTCCTGTTCGCCAGGGGCGAGCGGGAGGAAAGGCGGAGGGCGTGGGCGGTCACTGCTTCCTCGAACCCGGCGGCGGGTATCAACTGATGGACCAGGCCAATATCGAGCGCTTCGGGGGCTGGCACCGGCCGCCCGTCCAGGATCATCGCGGCGGCCCTGCCGACCCCGACGGCCCTGGATAGCCTCTGGCAGCCACCGCCCGCGGGCGGCATCGCCACCAGCGACTCCGGGTGCCCGATCATTATCTCCTCGCCGTCAATGCAGTACCTGAAGTCGCAGGCCAGCGCGAACTCGCATGCACCTCCCATACAGTTGCCGGATATGGCCGCGATGAGTATCAGCGGTGAGCGTTCCATGCGCTCCAGCAGACGGGTGAACCGCACGAGCTGCGAGAGGCCCGAGAACAGCCCCTTCGACATCTTGAGCGAGAGCGCGTCCCCGGCCGCCGGGAACAGGTCGATGAACAGGCCGAGCCCGCGCGCCATGGCCATGACCGGTCCCACCGGAGGAGATCCGAGCCCCAGGTCCGCGAAGCGTGAGGCGGCCTCGAGGATCCGGGAGGCGTCGTAGTGCTCGACGAACCACCCGGGCTCGCTCCCGGAGAAGACGATGACCCCGGTGCGGCCGTCGCGCTCGCAGCGCCTTATGAGGTTCTCCGCTTGGATCGTCATCTCGAGGGTGAACAGGTGCTCCGGCGGGTTGTAGAACCGTGCCCACACGACCGGCCCCGCCTCATCGACTTTCAACTGCGAGTAACCCTGTGTCATCGGTGCCGCCCTCCCTTCTTTCAATCGTGCTTCACGTAGGTCGTTATGCGCTCATACTCACGCTCGAGGAAGTCCGGGTCGTCGATGCTCACCGAGATGGCCCCGTTGGGGCAGGCGGCGGCGCACCTTCCGCACGCGCGGCACAGCCCGGACATTACGGCACGTCCTGAGCTGACGTCTATTGCGCCCAGGTAGCAGCGCTCCACGCACGTGCCGCAGCCCTCGCATGCGTCGGACACCTCGATGCTGACGCCTTGCATCCTGGGGAAGAGGGCGTCCAGGACCTCGGGGTCGGCGGCGCGCCCGTACTTGAGCCAGCAGCAGCACTCGCAGCAGAAGCACACCGTCATCAGCCGGGCGCGGTCCTTGATTCCGAAGATGTAGGAGTCGATCCTGGCCTTGCCCACCAGCGGCACCAGGCCCGCCGCTATGGCCCCACGGGCGTGCTCCTTTGCCTCATCCACACCGACCTCGCGGCAGAGGTTCGTGCGCGAGTCCAGGGCCGAGTCCCCCATCAACAGGCAGCCTATGGACTGCGGGTAGTGCGAGCAGCCGAACGCTTCGCGGCAGCCGCACACGTGGTAGATCACGCGGTGGGACGCCTCCTCTATGAAGCGGTCGAGGAGGGCGGTGGGGATGGCTGCGCCCGGCGGGGTCTCGATATCCTGGTTGATGGGGATCCATCGCATGTCGGTCTTCCGGGGATCGAGCCACGGATGGACCTTCGGGACCAGGGGGACACGGGTGAAGACGTACCCGAGGCCCAGCCCTTTGAGCCACAGCCGCCTGCTCGCAGTGGTCCCCCTCTCGATGGGGGCTTTCCGAGGCATACGCACCACTCCTTTCACGCTGCAACGAAGCACAAGACTACGTTGCATAAGCGGATGTTCGGGTGCGGTGAGCCCGGTGCGGGTCTATGGAACAAACAATCTTACTGATATATACCACAAGTAAAGTGGTAAACTCAATCAAGGCGATCTTTCAGAGGTAATCTGTCACGGGCGCTTGGTCACCGCCCAGGCCAGCGTCCGTGCCATCCCGCCCGCCACTGAGACCGCCGTGCGCGCCGCCCTGAGGGCGGAACGGAACGGCGAGTCGTCCAGGAACCTCCCGGCTCGCACGACCGCCCGGACGTCGTCGACTCGCGACACGTCGTCGAGAGCGGCCGGGTCGAAGGCGACCAGGTCGGCCGGGGCTCCCTCGCGGAGAACCCCGCCGGGGAGGCCGAGCATCTCCGCGGCTGTCGAGGTGGCGGATTTCAGGCATTCGACCGCGGACATGCCGGCGCGCTGCATCGAGGCCAGCTCGTCCGCGGGGCGTCCAAGCAGGCCGAAACCGTAGGACGCGTCGGTCCCGAAGACCACCGGCGCCCCGGCGTCGGCCAGCATCTTGAAGTTGGCCGGTGCGTTGATGAGCGCCTCGCGGCCCCTCTCCTTGGGCAGTCCACCGGCTATCCCCGGCGGCACTATATCGCCCGAGGCTGCGAACTCCTTGCAGAAACGGTCCCAGTCCCGCGCGACCCTCTCGGAGACGAGCCCGCGATACCGGGGTAGCGAGTCCCAGCGTTCCTCGACCCCGTTCAGGGCGTTCTCGAAGATCGACAGGGTGGGGCAGTAGTAGACGCCCGAGGCGATGACCCGCTCGACCATCTCCGTCTCCAGCGGCTCGAAGCAGGAGTGCACCAGCGCGTCGACGCCCGCCTCCAGGGCCTTGTCGTAGTCCTCCGGGTAGTGCGCGTGGCAGAGGACCTTCTTGCCCAGCGCATGGGCCTCGTCCACGACCGCCCGCGCCGCCTCGAGTGTCATCGCAGGGATTGGCTTCTCCGAGTAGCTGCGGTGCATGATCGCCAGCTTTATCCCGTCCATGCGCGAGGCGACGACCGACCGGACCGCGCGGCGCGCGTCCCCGGGTGTGGAGCAGGGGAGCGCGACTCCCAGCATGGCCACGGCCTTCGGCATCCAGTCCAGCGGGTAGCCTCCCGGAGCGGTGATAAGCGGTCCGCAGCCGAAGATGGTCGGTCCGCACTCCGGGTTCTTCCTGAACCTCTCCCTGAGGGAGTAAGTGAGCCCGGCGGCGTTCCCCAGCTCTCCCAGCGCCGTCACCCCCGCGCGCAGCATGTCGCGGAAGTTGCGCACGATGCTGTCTACCGAGATCATCTCGTCGGGATCGAACATCCCCCCACGGGCCGTGTGGGCGTGGGTGTTGATGAGGCCCGGGGTCACAAGAAGACCCCGGAGGTCGAGCACGTCGCGCCCCCGCCCGAACGACGGATTTTCGTTCACGCCGGTGATGACTCCCGAGGAGACCTCGACGGCGAACCGCCCGGTCCTCACCTCGAGACCGTCGAAGATCGTATCCGCTAGTATGCTCAGTGATTGATGGCTCATGTTCATATTATATGTGCAAGATCACCTCAAACCATTTTTTGCTACGTGCAAGATCACCTCAAACCATTTTTTGCATCGCGGGTCTTTCAAGCGGAAAGCGGAGGAAACGCAAGAATCGGTTTGAGGGGTTTTTGCGTATTATGACACCTGCGGTAGCTTCTGCTTCAGGGTCAGCACCTCGGCGAACAGGTCGCCGTGCTTCTCGATGCGCTCCAGGACCCGATCTGACTCGAAGAGGACGAGAGATGGGTCCTCCTTCTTCAGGCCCTGCTCGACCTCCTTCCACTCCAGCGGCGTCGAGACGGTGGGGTGCTCCCGGGCGCGCAGCGAGTAGACGCAGACCGTGGTCTTGTGGATGTCGTTCTGGCTCCAGTCGACCAGTATCTTTCCCTTCCGCAGGTCCTTCCTCATGTTGGAGGTCACGAGGTCCGGCTCGCGCTTCTCCATCATGCTCGCCACCGCGTGGGCGAAGGCCTTGGTCGCCTCGAAGTCGGTCTTCGTGTTCAGCGGCACGTACACATGCATCCCCTTGCCGCCGGAGCACTTGGCGAACGACCGCAGGCCCATCTCATCCAGCAGGTCCCTCAGCTTCAGCGCCGCGCGGCAGGCGGTCAGGATATCGGACCCCTCCCCGGGGTCCAGGTCGAAGGCGACCGCGGTCGGGCGCCCGAGGTCCTGTCTCTTCGAGAGAAGCACGTGCAGCTCGAGGGAGGCCAGGTTCGCCACCCACACCAGCGGGGCCTGCCCGTTGAGCACGCAGAAGCTAACCGATCCCCTGACGTTCCTGCTCTCCATGGTCGCGGTATCCACCCAGTCGGGATGGAAGAACGGGCACTCCTTCTCGTAGAAGTACTCGCCCTCCACTCCGTCGGGGTAGCGCTTCATGGTCAGGGGATGGTCTTTGAGGTGGGGCAGTATAGCCGGGGCGACCCGCGAGTAGTAGTCGACCACCTGGCCCTTGGTGAACCCGACCGCCGGGTAGAGGACCTTGTCGAGGTTGCTCAGCTCTATGGTGTGACCTTCGACCCGGGCGGGGGTGGTGCGGCTCAACCGGCTTTCTCCTTCTTCCGCTCCCTGGCCTTCGCCAGGCTCTGCTCCAGCGCGGCGGTGAGGTCGATCACCTTCGCGGGCGGCGGCGGCGCCTCGGCGGCCACGATCTGCTCGCCCTTTGCCTTCTTGTCGACCATCGCCTGGAGCTGCTCGCGGTAGTCGTCGTGGTACTTCTCCAGCTCGAAGTCGGCGGCCAGCATGTCGATGAGCCTGTTCGCCATCTCGAGTTGCTTTGCGTCCACCTTCGTCTTCTCCGGCCCCTCCTCGATCTCCGAGGGCTTCAGTATCTCGTCCGCGAAGCGCATGGTCTCAAGGCAGATGATCCCGTCGATGGTCCGAAGGGCGGCCAGGTAGGCCTTGTTGTGCATGACCAGCCTGGCGATGGCGGCCTTACCCGCGTCCGTCATGGCTTTCGCCAGGAGGTTGTACGGCTCGGAAGCGCCTTCGGCCGGCACGAGGTAGTAAGGATGGACGTAGGCGATCGGGTCTATCCGGGCCAGGTCCACGAAGTCCGTCACCTGGATAGACCTCGTGGCCTCGGGCGCCATCCCCTCGATCTCCTCGTCCGTGACTATGACGTAGTGGTCGCGCGAGACCTCGTACCCACGCGCGGCGTCCTCCAGGTCGACGTCCTCCCCGTCGGCCGGGCAGTACATCTTCTGCCGGAGCCGGACACCGTCGGAGGCGTGCAGCCGGTGGAAGCGGACCGACCGGTCCACCACCGCGCTGTACAGCTTCACCGGGATGTTCACCAGTCCGAAGCTTATGGACCCTCTCCAGATCGCCCTGGGCATGACCGCCTCCCAATCCATTCAGTCGCGTCGATTACCCTCAGCCCGTCGGCTCCTCGAGCAACACCTCTGACGCGGGCTTGTCGCCGCGCAGGCCCTTGAAGGACGCCTGCCGCAGGTGGTGTTCGCCGGTCCAGCCGTGGTACTCGACCTCGGCGATGAGCACCGGGTCGACGAAGCGGGTGTCCCGCCGGCCAACCTCTCCCGTAAAGGGGCTGTCAGGCCGCGAGATCCGCTCAAGCGCCTCTCGCAGATCGGACCGGTCGCGGTCCGTGTAGCCGGTGCCGACCCTGCCCGCGAAGACCAGCCGGTCGTCGCCCGCCTTCTCGTGGTAGCCCATCAGCAGCGAGCCCACAGCCTTTCCGGCCGTGCCTTTCTCGGGCTCCCACCCGCCGACCACGAACTCCTGGCCCGACCTCAGCCTGACCTTTATCCACTCACCGGTCCGCTTCCCGGGCGAGTAGCGGCTGGTGAGAACCTTCGCCACCACCCCTTCCAGCCCTGCCTCGCGCGCCGAGGACAGCATCGCCTCTCCCTCCCCGGGGTAGGAAGCGGGGGTATGCCAGGTATCACCGTTGAGGCCGAGGCCTTCGAGCAGCTCCCTGCGCTCCGTGTACGGCCGGTCGGTCACGAGCCGCCCGTCGAGGTAGATGATGTCGAAGAGCATGTAGACAAGGTCTGTCTCGCGCGCCAGCCGCGCGGCCGCATCCGGGCTGACCACACCCATGCGGTGCTGCAGGATGTTGAAGCTGGGCCTTCCGTCCTCGTCCAGGGCGACTATCTCGCCGTCGAGGACCGCGTTCCCGCGCTCGAAGGCGGCGGCCAGGGGCACGAGCTCCGGGTAGCTGACCGTGACGTCGTTGAGGTTGCGGCTCTCGAGTCTCAGCGAGCCGCGGGAGATGTAGGCGAGCGCGCGGGTCCCGTCCCACTTGTACTCGAACCCGAAGCGGTCCGCCTCGCGCGGCAGTGTGCCCAGCAACGCGAGCATCGGCTTGACGTGGGTGGGCATAGGTTTGTCGTTCGGGCTGGATGCCGGCATCGTGCGCTCCAGGGTGCTGATCCCGCCGGGTCCGAGTCGCTCTCCACCGTCAGGTTTCGCGGCTCTGCCTGATCTCCCTCTTTACGATGTCCAGCAGTTGCCCCATGTCGATCGGCTTGCTGAGGTAGACGTTGGCCCCCGACTTGAGGATCTTGTCCCGTCTTTCGGAGTCGACGAACGCGGTGATGGCTACGACGGGGACGGTGAGGTTCCTCTTCTCCAGGCGCAGCCACTTGCAGAACTCGATGCCGGTCATCTGGGGCATGGCTATGTCGAGGATGACCGCGTCGGGCTCACCACGCTTCCAGACCCTTATCGCCTCGAGCCCGTTCTCGGCGGTCACGATCCCGAGGCCGGCGGCCTTGAAGTAGATGCCGATCATCTTTACGATGCCGGGGTCGTCGTCAACGATGAGGATCGTGTCCCTGTCCCGGGCACCCGGTCCCGGCTCTAACTCTTTCCTGCTCCGCTTCAATGCCATCTGCACCAACCTGTGTCCCGGGGACCTGACAACGGAATGAACACTATACTCAGCGTGGCCTCCAATGCAAGCGAACGGTGCCACGGATGCGCTTCCCTCTCTTATCGGCAAGAGGGGTCTATCGTTGAAGGGTTGAGACCGACCGCGGATGTTGCCGAGGGGGCCGCCGGGGGGATACAGTCCGGTAGAAGGCGACCGGACCACGGACTGACCAGGGGAGGACGGGATTTTGGCTGACTACCTCATGGCACTCGACGCGGGCAGCGGTTCAGGCCGGTGCCTCCTGGTGGACGTCGGCTCCGGGAAGACATGGACGGCGCTGCGACGCTGGACGCATCCGCCGGCGTCGGGTACCGGCGGACTCGGATACGACCTCGATCTGGAGGACATCCGGCGCAAGCTCGGTGAGGCGTCGCGCGAGGTGCTGGCCGTCTCCGGGGCCAGGCCGGACGATGTAGGCGGGATCGCGGTCATGAGCATGAGGCACTCCACCGTGCTGCTGAGCTCGGACGGGTCGGTCGTCTTCGCCACCCCCAACCAGGACGCCAGAGCGGTCGGCGAGGCGCTGGGCTGGGCTGCCGAGCAGGGGGAGGAGGTCTACACCCTGGGAGGGCACTGGCCGGGTCCGCTGTTCACGGGCAGCCGGCTGCTGTGGCTTGGTGAGCGCGAGCCGGATGCATTGCATGGTGTGAAGGTCTTGAGCCTGTCGGACTGGATCGCCTGCAGCATCGGCGCGGAGCCCGTGGCCGAGAGGTCGCAGGCCGCCGAGACGCTGCTGTTCGACCTGGAGAGTCGTGACTGGGCGTACGCGCTCGTCAAGTCGAAAGGCCTCCCCGCTTCGCTCTTCCCCGAGACCGTTGATGCCGGGACGCCCATCGGGAGGCTCTCGGAGGAGGCCGCCCGGCACTTCGGTCTCCCGCCGGGGATCACAATCTCAGCTGGTGGGGCCGACACCCAGTGCGGCCTGCTGGGGTCCGGGGCCGTCGCGCCGGGAAACATCTGTGTGGTGGCCGGCACAAGCATGCCTGTCCAGGTGGTGACTGACGGGATCGTGCTGGACGGCGAGGGAAGGCTCTGGAGCGGGCTGCACGTCGTCCCGGGCCTCTACGTGCTGGAGAGTAACGGGCTCGCCACTGGCTCGGTCCTGGAGTGGTTTGCCAGGATCGTGTACGCCGATTACGAGAACCCTGTGGCGGTGATGTTCGCGGAGGCCGCGCTCTCCGGGCCGGGCGGGGCGGGCTCGTTCTCTACGTTCGGTGCCTGCACCTTCGACGCCCGCCGGCTCAACATGCCGGTCGGGAACATCTCGATGTCGCACCTGGTCACTCCGGCATCCGAGGGCAGGTGGCATCTGGCCCGCTCGCTGCTGGAGGGCGTGGCCCTGTCGGTCAGGGCGAACGTCGAGCAACTGATGGAGGTGACCTGCTCGGGTACAGACGAGCTCATGGTATCCGCGGGGATGTCGAGGAGCGAGCTCTGGACGCAGATGGTCAGCGATGTGACGGGCAAGACCGTGGCTGTTCCAGCCGTTTGCGAGGCCACGGCACTGGGTGCGGCGGTGTGCGCCGGTGTAGGCGCGGGTGTCTTCGTGGACCTGGTCGCCGGGGCGGCGGAGCTGTCGGGTGTCGCCAGGTGGCACGCCCCCGGCCCGGATTCATCGGTCTACGCGAGACTCTATGAGGGCTGGAGCCGGACGTGCTCGCTGCGCGCCGCGAGTGACGAGCACCTTTCCGGACTGCTGACCATGGCGCTCCTGGAGAGGGGCGAGCCCGCCGGAGCCGCCCCGCTCTCCTTCCGGCCGCGTGTAATGGTGACCGCGTCCATGGATGCAGAGGCGCTGGAGAGACTCAAGCAGCTCGCTGAGGTGGAGTACGCGGGGTGGCGAGAGGCCGGGCGCATCATCACCGGCGGCCGGGAGCTGGCCGAGGCCCTTGAAGGGTACGACGCGCTCATCACCGAGATTGACATCGTAGACTACGAGGCGCTGGACCTGCTGCCGGGCCTCAAGGCAGTCTGCTCCTGCAGGGTCAACCCCGTGAACCTTGACGTGGAGAGCGCGACCGCGTTCGGCATCCCGGTGTTCAACACGCCCGGGCGGAACGCGGAGGCCGTGGCGGACCTCACCCTCGGGTTCATGATAATGCTGCTGCGCAGACTCCCCGCGGCGGCGGATTTCCTGCGCGAGCCAGGCGGCGAGGCGGGGGACCTTGTCAGGATGGGAGCGGCGTACGCCAGCT
Source organism: Actinomycetota bacterium (assembly GCA_043807425.1). Taxonomy (GTDB): domain Bacteria; phylum Actinomycetota; class Geothermincolia; order Fen-727; family Anoxymicrobiaceae; genus JAHJCO01. The sequence continues at coordinate 51,985 of JAZDFZ010000025.1, read as the reverse complement.
TCCAGGGCCGTGAGCTGTGGCGGAAGACGGTCGGCATCATCGGGCTTGGCAGCGTGGGGAGGGCGGTTGCCCGCCGTTCAAGAGCGTGCGGTGCGCGGGTGCTCTTCTTCGACCCGCTGGTGGAGGAGGGTGCCGGGGCGCTTCAGAACGCGGAGAAGGTCTCGCTCGAGGCCCTGCTCGAGCGAAGCGACATAGTGAGCGTCCACGCGCCGGCGAAAGAGGAGACCAGGGGTCTTCTCGACCGGTCTCGCCTGGGGATAATGAAGGAAGGAGCCTTCCTGATCAACACCGCGCGCGCTTCCCTGGTGGACTACGAGGCGCTGGCGGATGCCCTGGAGTCGGGGCGTCTGGCCGGCGCGGCGCTGGACGTGTTCGAGGTTGAGCCGCCCGCCTCCGACGACAGGCTGGTGCGCATGGGTAACGTGATCGCCACGCCGCACATCGGCGGCAATACCCTCGAGACCGCCGCGCACCAGGGCGCTATCGCCGTCGATCAGCTGGAGGCACTGCTCGAGGGCCGCGCGCCCTTCCACATCCTGAACCCGGAGGTCATGGAGGGGTTCGAATGGACCGGACGGCGACGCGAGCCCTCGCCTTTGATGCGTGCGCGCCTGGCCGCGAAGCCAAAACCGACCATGACCTCCTGAGAATTCACCTCAACCATCTTTTCTCACCCGCCGCGTGAAAAACCACTATTCATCGAGCTCTTCGAAGGCCTCATTCACCACGATAAGCGCGTTCGTCGCGGCCGGGAATCCACAGTAGGCGATCATCTGGATGATGACCTCGATAACCTCCTCGCGAGTGGCGCCGCAGTTGAGGGCTCCGGCCGCGTGTATCTTCAGCTCCGGAAGGCAGTGTCCCTCGACCGTCAGCGCGGCGATCGTGCACAGCTCGCGCGTCTTATCGTCGAGCACGTCGCGCGTGTACAGCTCGCCGAACGGGAACTCGACGTTGACCCTGGCGAACTCGGGGGAGATCCTCCTCAAACGTTCGATGTGCGCGTCGGCCTCGTCACCGAAATGCCTTCGCATCTCAGCCAGGCCTTTCTCGTAGAGGTCGTCGCTCACGGTCCACCTCCCGCCGGCCGCATCCGCTTCAGGCACATCGGCCGGCCCCCTACACCTTCTCCCAGAGGCTGGCGTTACCGTTGCCGAACCCGCCGCACATCATGGCGATCCCGCGCCTGGCGTCCGGAAGGTCGGTCTTCATCACGTTGGCCAGCGTGATCACCAGCCGGCACCCGGACTCGCCGAGAGGATGGCCCAGCGCCAGCGCGCCGCCCCAGAGGTTGGCCTTCTCGAACGGTGCGTTCTCGTCTATGCCCAGGTCCCGCAGGATGGCGAGCGTGACCACACCGAACGCCTCGTGCGCCTCGAAGACGTCTATGTCGTCCACGGTGAGCCCCTTGCGCTCGAGCAGCCTGGCGCACGCCCTTGCCGCCGAGAGCCCCATCATGGTCGGGTCGTACCCGGACATGACCCCGCCCCCGTACCTGACGTAGTACGAGCAGCCGAGCTCGTCCGCCTTTTCCCTGCTCATGAAGAGCGCCGCGCAGGCGCCCGTGGTCAGCGGGGAGGCCGTGGCAGCGGTAACCACGCCGTCCGGCTTGAACGCCGGTTTCATGCCCGCCATCTGCTCGAGGCTGGGCTCCTCCCTGATCCACTGGTCCCTATCGACCACCATCTCGTTGCCATCTTCGTCGAGCCCCTGGACGAACACAATCTCGCTATCGAACTTCCCCGCGTCGCGGGCCGCCTTCGCGCGCAGGTGGCTGTGGTAGGCGACCGCCTCCTGGTCGGCGCGGGCGATCCCGAGAACCTCGGACATCTTCTCGGAGTTGGCGCCCATGGGCAGGTCCGCCGGGTTCCAGTAGTCGGCCAGCCTCGGGGCGAAGTCCATCCCCATGCCCATCGGCACGTTCTGCATGTCCTCGACACCGGACGCGATGTAGACGTCACCCTCGCCGCACATGATGGCCCTGCAGGCGTGCTCGACCGCGGCCATCCCCGAGGGACACTGCTGGTTGATGCCGTTGGTCGCCACGTTGACGGGAAGGCCGGAGGCCAGCCACCCGAACCGGGCGATGTCGTTCTGCATCCCCGTCTGGTTCGCGGTCCCGCAGAACACCGCCTCCACCTGGTCCGGCTGGACCTGGGGGTTCCGCTCGAACAGGCCGCTATAGACGGCGCTCAACAGCTCGTCGGGTCGCAGGCCCCTGAACCACCCCTTGGCGGGATGGGCCCGCGCGTTCGCGGTGCGTACTCCGTCTACCAGGACGGCTTCCCTGAGCTCTTTCATCTCGAACCTCCGCTCTCCGGTCACACCGGGTCATCCCCGGGCGAACACTTTTCACGCCAGCACATTCTAATAATATGAATGCCACGGTCCGCAAGGGCGCGGGTGCCGGGGCGGCCGCGCACCGTCCCCGCCGGCGGCTGGGTATAATTGTGGCGTTACCTGGTGGAGACCTGTCAGGCGAACAGGAGGTCAGATGAAGAGAGCCGGCGCGATCGCCGCGTTGACGTTTTGCGTCCTGGCGGCGTCCATGGTGTCCTCGTGCAGCCCCACTTCCCCTGTCGGGGTGATGGAGAAGTGCATCGCCACGGCGAAGGACGTCACATCCTACCGGGCCAGGATAAAGTTCGACGCGGACGCCCAGGGCAAGACGCTCACCTATACGGCGACCTACGAGCAGGCTCCGGGGGGCAAAGCACGGGTGACCCACATGGCCTTCGACCAGACCGCGGACATAAAAGGGCAGGTCTACATCCAGGGCAGGTACGAGTACGTGTACCCGGTGCAGGAGCAGTGGTACCGGTTCGACAAGTCCGATGCCGCCGGCCAGGACATGATGGAGGAGATGGGGATGCTCCAGGGCTTCTCCGACAAGGCGACGTTCGAGAGCCAGGACGGCGTGAGCTGGAAGGTTTCGGCGACGGCCGGCCCGGAATGGATCAGGAAGAACCTTCTGGAAAACCCCCAGTACAGCACGGGCCTGTCGGCCGACGAGATCAAGGAGCTGTCCAGGATCGTGAAGGTGAAGCTGCTCCTGGAGGTGCAGAAGAAGACCTACCTGCCCCTGGGGTACAGAACGGATACGGATATCCAGGCTCCCGACACTCCGGGGCTCAAGCAGTCGATGTCCGTGGAGTTCTCGGACGTGGACAAGGACTTCGAGATAGCGATTCCGCAGGAGGCCCTGGAGGCGAAGGTCGCCCTGCAGGGAATGCCCCCGCCACGGCTGCCGAGCCTGGCACCCGTATCGCTCTAGCAGCACGAACCGCCCGGGTCAGCGCCTGAACCAGCCCCCCCAGCGCCAGCCGGCGAAGGCGTCCAGGAGGACGTTAATCACTACCCGGGACCGTCGCGCGCTCCTTACCCTCTTCTGCTCGGCGATGGCACCCGGCGAGTTCGTGAGATCCAACTCGGTGAACTGCTGGTCCATCCTGTATGAGGCGCCGCACATCGAGCACAGGAAGCTCCCATCGGGTTGCTGGTGGTACCTGTGCGGACAGCCCATGCCCTGCGGATCTGTCATCTCGCCTCCCATGCCGGTGCCCGGTGGACCGCTGGAGTTGCAGAAGTGGAGTTGCAGAAGGGTCAGGCACTCCCGCAACTCGGCGGACCGCTCCGATTGTACTACGGGTCGCAGCGCCCGTTCGAAGGAGAATACAATAAGCTGGGCATTTCCAGAGTGAACCGTGTTGATCCTGATGGAGGAATGATGTCGAGAAGGTTGATGGTCCTGTCGCCGGCGCTGATCGTATTGCTGCTTACCGTCTCCTTTGCCGGGTGCGGGTCCGGCGGGCAGAAGAAGGTCTCGGACAACCGGGCCTTCTTCGAGTCGCAGCCCCTGCAGAAGGTGCAGGTCGGCGACATCGAGATGGCCTGCAAGAGCTTCGGTGAGGGCCAGCCGCTGTTCATGATACCGGCGTTCGCAATGACCATGGACGTCTGGGACCCCGTCTTCCTCGAGGAGTTATCCACCGAGTACAGGGTGATCATCTTCGACAACCGGGGCATGGGCGAGACCACCTCCGGGACCAGGGAGTGGACCATCGACCAGTTCGCCGACGACACGGCCGGACTCATCGAAACGCTCGGGTACCGGAGCGCGTTCGTGCTCGGGTGGTCGGTGGGGGGAGACATCGCGCTCAGCCTGGCGGTGAACCACCCCGAACGGGTCATAAAGCTGATCAGCTACGCCGGTGACTGCGGCGGCACCCAGAAGGTGGAAGCGCCCGAGTACCGAGAGGTGCTGGCGGAAGTGCAGGACGTCGACGCCCCGCTTAAGAGGGTGCTGGTTTCCCTGTTCCCCCCCGAGTGGATGGACGAGCACCCCGACTACTGGAAGGACTTCCCGTTCCCGAAGGAGCACAGCTCACCGAAGAGTATAGGGAGGCAGGACCTGGCATACGAGACCTGGGAGGGTGTCTACGACAGGCTGCCCGACATCGACAAGCCGGTGCTGGTGGTCGGAGGGACGGAGGACGTCTCGACACCGCCGGAGAACCTGGGCATCCTGGGCTCGCGAATACCGGGGTGCTGGGTGGTGCGGTACTGGGGAGCGGGGCACGGCCTTCAGTACCAGTACCCCACGGACTTCGCCGGCCAGATCGTCGACTTCATCGACGCGCCTCCCACCCAGGCCGACACGACAGGCGCGGACTGAAGCCAGCGCTCAAGCTTTCTTCTTCGAGTACCACAGGGGGCCACCGGCGACCCACTTGTCGAGGCCGGCCTTCTTGATCTTTCGCAGGTTCTTCATGTGGGCGTCTCCGTGGACGCCCTCCAGGAACTCCAGCTTCTTACACTCCTCGAACTCGCCGCACTCCCAGCAGCCGTCCAGCTTCTTCCTGACGGCGCACTTGGCGATATTGCAATACCGGCTCCTGGCGCTTGTCCTGCAACCCCCACAGCGCATCTTTACCAGGGCGCCCAGCAGTTCGTAGCACTCCCCGTAGTTCTTGAACTCGGGGAACGGGATCACCTCGGCGGCCTGCTCCAGCCGGAAAGACCGCATCTCCTTGCGCAGATCCCGTGCAAGGTCGGGGATAACCCCGGTCCCGAAAGAGCAGTCGCCGCAGTAGAGACCGCAGTACGCCGTCTTCTCGAGATAGTCGTCGCCCATCGCAGCACCCCTTCCTATCCCCGGGTGGAACACTCCCGGTACTCCCGGTAATCCGCCATTGCCCTCATGGCCCTGCACGCCGACTCCACGTCCTCGAACCTGCAGGTGTCCAGGTCCGCGGAGCGGTCCTGCCCCGGCTCCTGGACCAGGCCGAAGTTAGAGGCCACGTACAGTGGCACCCCCGTCTCCCGCGCGATCCCGTACAGCTCCTCCAGGTACTTTCCGAGCTGCAGGGTCATCATATCCCAGGCGGCCGAGACGTCGAACCCGAGCCCGCTGGTCTCGATGGTCCGGATCCCCTTGCTCCGCTGAGACTCGATGAAGATGAACAGGACCGAATCGACCTCCCCGCTGCGTATCACCGTCTCCAGCACGGGACGCACGACGCTGAGGTCGAGGCCGGCCACCAGGTCGACCGGGTTCCCGGGGACCCAGTAAGGCGGCAGGAGCGCGCCTATGGTCTCGAGGGTCGTCGCCGACAGGGCCGGTACCTCCAACCCGTGCTCGGCGCAGGCGTCGGCCGCCAGCACTCCGAGACCGCCACCTCCGGTCACGATGCCCACCCTCCTGCCGCGCGGCAGCGGGCGGTTGACGAAGGCGGAGGCGGTCACTCCCGCTTCCCTGATGTCGCGCGCGAGGGTGACACCCGCCTGCCGGCACGCGGAGTCGAACAGCGCTTCACTGACAGCGATGGCACCTGTATGTGAGCGCGCCGCGCGCACCCCCGAAGCGGTACGGCCGCCCTTCAGCAGCACCACCGGCTTGGAGCGGGTCGCACGGGCGGCCTGGCCGAAGAACTCCCGCCCCCTGTCCACGCCCTCTATGTAGGAGACTATGACGTGGGTTCCGGGGTCCCGGGCGAGGTAGGCGAGGTAGTCCTCGGTCCGAAGGGACGCCTCGTTGCCGCCGGAAACGGCCTTCGACACCCCGTAGCCCGCGTCCAGGGCGTGCCCGATGAGCATGTTGAGGATGTTGCCGCTCTGGCTGACGAAGCCCATTCCGCCGCCTCGGGGGTAGAAGATGGGCATCCAGGGGTAGAGGTCGTTCGCCGGGCAGCACACGCCCTGACCGTTGGGCCCCGCCATCGCGATCCCCGCGTTCTCGGCCATGGCCACCAGCTCGGCCTCCATCCCGGCCCCGCGCTCCCCCAGCTCCCTGAAGCCGGCGCTGATCACCAGCGCGGCCTTTATCCCCTTTGCCAGGCAGTCCTTCATGGAGGCGAGTACCTGCGCCGCGGGGACCGTGAAGACGGCCAGGTCGACATCAAAGGGGATGTCCCGCACCGACGGGTAGCACTTGAGGCCCATGACCTCCTCCAGGCCGGGGTTCACCGGGTATACCTTCCCGGAGTAGCCGCCGCACAGCAGGTTGTTGAAGATCACGAAACCCCACTTGATCTTCGCCTGGGTGGCTCCGATGAAGGCGATGGAGCCCGGGTTGAACAGGTACTCGATCCTCTCCTGCTTATCGTTCAATGGCTTACCTTCCGATCTCCCGCGACCTGGGGGGTTCATATCACGAAGAAGCGGCCTCCGACAAAAGGCCGCTCATCCCGCTAGATATTACGCCCAGCCGTGCTCGCGCTCAAGGGGCGGTTCCCCGGCGGGTAGAGGCTCGGATATACTCACGGTCTGGAGAGTAATCCCATTTGAGGGGAGACGACCAGTGGCGTACGTGATAGTGATCGGGGCGGTGGTGGCGGTCGTGCTCATCGTGTTGATCCTGCTGTTCAACAGGCTCGTCAGGCTGCGCAACAAGGTGGATACCGCCTGGCACCAGATAGACGTTCAACTGAACCGCAGGCACGAGCTGGTGCCGAGGCTGGTGGCGATAGTCAAGGGCTACGCCATCCATGAGAAGGAGGTCCTGACCTCCGTCACTGTGGCACGCTCCCAGGCGCAATCAGCCGCATCGATCAAGTCGAAGGGGCCGGCGGAGGACGGCCTCTCGAACGCGCTGGGCGGGGTGATGCTCGTCGTGGAGAGCTACCCCGGCCTGAAGGCCGACGAGGGGTTCGAGAAGCTCGTCGACGAGCTGACGCACACCGAGACCGCCATCGCCGGGGCCCGTAAGTACTACAACGGCTCGGTCATGCAGTACGACAACGCCACGCAGTCGTTCCCGGGCAACATAGTGGCGGGCGCGCTCAAGGGCTCGTTCCCGGAGCGCGAGTACTTCGAGCTGGACGACGCCGCGATGAGGATCGCCCCGGACGCCACGCTTAGCCCGCGCTGAAGCCGCCCCCGCCGAACCCGCCGCCCGAGGAGCCCCCGCCGAACCCGCCTCCGCCGCTTCCGCTGGACGAGGGCGAAGAAGCCATTGTGCCGCTCATGCTGTCCTGCATGTGCGAGAGAGAGTCGGCCAGGTAGACGGCGCTGAACCCCGTCGCGTAGGTGCCGCGGTACCAGTCCGGTGGGGTGACGTAGATGTCCTCGAACTTCTCGGCCCACTTGTCGGTGACACCCAGCGCCACCGCGTAGGGGAGGTTGGCCTGGAAGTTCTCGGGCGTCATCCACTCCAGCTCGCCCTTCTCGGCCGTGGACATGTACTCCTTGAAACCCATCACGTAGGAGAGCGCCTCCGATCCCTTCGCGGTGCGCCTGGGCATGTACCGTCCGACCACGAACACCACGATCGCGCAGGGCACCAGCGAGTAGGCCAGGACGTTGAAGTAGCCGAGGTCGAGCCATCTGACCACGAACAGGGCGATGAACAGGCCGATGATGGCGGCGGCCGCGCCGATGAGCGCATAGCGCCCCTTCACCTTTGCCGGATCGCCGTCGAACAGGCCCCTGGAGAGGACCTCGTCCTTCATGTCGAGGTAGATGCCCCCGAGGTGGACGTAGAACTTGTCCTCGAGGTCCGACTCGCGCACCGAGCTGCCGCTCTCGAACAGGCCGGCCATGATATCCGACTCGTACCGCGTGAGGTCGCTCTCGTCGGCGCCGGTCCTGTCGAAGCCGAACTCGGTCTTGTCCTTGAAGATCCCGGGCTTCTCGTACTGGCCGATAATCAACTTGCCGCGTATCGCGAGGTCGACGATGGTCGCGCTGATGTCCGAATCGACCGCCGTCTCGTTCACCAGGACCCCCACCATGGCCGGCTTGAGGTCGGACGGCGGCTCGTAGCGCACCACGTCCAGGCCGGGGCGCCCGACGTCGCGGCCCCTGCTCCACCACATCCACAGCATGAGCCCTAGGATCCCGACCGCCAGGACGCAGCCGAGCACGATCATCAGCGTGAGGAACCATTCGGTGTAGAGCGGGGGCGGCGAGACCACGCCCTTGGGGAACTGCACGTCGATGGTGAACGGGGCGTAAGGTGGGATCTCCCCGGTGGTGTACCAGACGGTGTTACCCTCCTTGCCCGACTTGATGGAGTCGGGAGCGGCGCCGGGGATGTCGTAAAACGTGTACTCTACCTTCTCCATGTCCGTGCCCTCGGGGAAGTGCACGGTCACGCGCGACTGCTTGACGGGTACGTCCCGCTCGGAGCCGATGGCGTTGTAGTAGAGCCGGTCCGCCTCGGGGCCGAAGATTATAGCGCCCCTGTAGTCGTACTGGTATATCCAGGTCCTCTGCTCGTTGGTCGCCGAGAAGCTCAACCGGACCACGGGCCCGTCGGAGCTCTTCTCGATTTTGACACCCTCGGCCGGGTTCCCGTTCGCGTCATACACCTTGATGTTCTTGACCCGTACCCCGCCGTATGTCTTCCCGCCGGTGAAGCTCGCCGTCTGCGTGCTTATCGGGTGGTTGAGAAAGCTGAAAGAGCCGTGGAAGTTCGCGACCACCTTCTCACTGACCGTGAACGACGAGTCCGGGTTGATGGTGATGTCCTCGTCGATGCGCTCGATGTCCCAGCTCTTCTCCTGGATCTGGCGTCCGCCGCCGGCGCGGCCGGACGCCGAAGCGGGGACGAGAAGCGCGACAATGCCCAGTACGATAGCGAGGGCCGCGATCCGGAGGGATCGCCTTTCTGAAACGAGCATCCGGTCCTCCTTTGGGGGGCGTACTCGAGCGGGTCTCCCTTCGCCCGAGACGCTCGTGTCCGCGGTCGCCCGCAGTATAACACGCTCGAAAGGCGTCAGACCGGTGTTCTGTCCGACCGCGCTTTCACCGCTTCCACGATCGCGGGCAGGGCCCGGCCGGCGGCCAGCGGGACGAACAGGTCGGCGAGCCTGGTCAGGCCCGATGGGAGAGGGTTGACCTCAATGACCTTCGCGCCGGAATCGGCGGCCAGCAGGGGGATCCCGGCGGCGGGCATGACCAGCCCGGAGGTCCCCACGGCCAGCAGGAGGTCGCATCGGGAGGCTCGCTCGGCCGCCTCCTCGAAGACACCGGGGGGGAGTGACTCACCGAAGAAGACCACGTCCGGGCGGCCCCCGCCACCACACTCACAGCCTTCCCCGTACTCCCTGAGCACCGCCAGCATCCGCCTCCTGGAGGGGGAGCCCTCCAGATCGCTGACGACCCGGGCCAGCCTCTCGCGCGGCACCTGGATCCTGGTACCGCAGCGCCGGCATCGCACCCGGTAGGCGCTTCCATGCAGCTCCAGGACGCGGCTGCTGCCGGCGGCCTGGTGCAGGCCATCCACGTTCTGGGTCGCGACCGCGGTGACAATGCCCATACGTTCCAGCTCGGCGATGGCGAGGTGCGCGGGATTGGGCTCGGCCTGCACAAAAGCCTCGAGGGCCTCGACCGCGAACGCCGCGAGCTTCCGGCGGCGGAAGGCGAACGCGGCGGTCAGCCCGGGTACGGTCCCGTATACCGTCGGCCGGTACCGCTCCCAGATCCCCCCCGTACCTCTGAAGGTGGGGATGCCGCTCTCCTCGGAGACCCCGGCCCCGGTGAATACCAGCACGTCCGACGCCCCTGCAAGGATACCTGCCGCCTGCTCTATCTCCTCCACGCAAAAACACCTCAAACCAATTCTTGCGTAACGCGTTGCTTGAAAGAATACCTCACACCATTTCTTTCAAAACCTCCGATATCCGATGACACCTCGTACGATGAAAGTTTTGGTCTGAGGTGATCTTTCACTCCTGTATCATAGGCCGAAAGGACGGACGGGCGGTGAGGAGTCTGTTGGAGAGAGATCTGATTGGGCAGCGTTTCACCGGCAGGCACGCCTTCCTCTGCGAGATGGCGGGCGACCTGGCCGGCGCCTCGACGCTGGACGTCGGATGCGGATTCGGCTGGTTCGAGAGGTACGCCCTGGAGCACGGGGCCGCCAGAGCGGTGGGGCTGGAGCTATCGGAGCCGCTGGTAGAGCGCGCCGGGGAAGAGGCCCCGGGCGCCGAGTTCCTGCACCGGGACGCTTCGGGGGACCTCTCCGACCTGGGCTCTTTCACGGTCGTGTGTCTATTCGACGTCCTGGAGCACCTGCCGAAGGGGAGCGAGGTGGCTTTCCTCAGGCGCTTGAGCGCGAGCCTCGAGCCGGGGGGCCGGTTGCTTCTCTCGACACCTTATCAGAGCCTGCTCTCTCGGGCCCTGGACCCGGCGTTCTACCTGGGCCACCGGCACTACTCCCGCGAGCGGCTGGAGGCCATCCTGGCGGAGGCCGGATTCGAGGCCCGGCGGGTACGGTTCGCCGGTGGGGCGGTCGAGCAGTTCACCATGATCTGGCTCTACCTGTGGAAGTGGCTGTTCCGGCGCGAGATGCCGTTCGCCGGACCGCTGGAGCGCGCCCGGGCGCGGGAGTACGCCGCCCACTCCGCTACGCCGTCGCTCAAGGCCTGCGTGACCATCTTCGCCGAGGCGGTCCGGTCCCCCGGGGTCACGTAACTGGTCAATTACTCGGCCGCGCGAATGTGATATCCTTGCGATTTGTCCGGCCAGCCTGGTCAATGTATGCCGAGACTCGGCTCGCACCACGATGCGGTTCCAGCTCGGTCGGCCTACATTCACAGCGGAAAGGCATCTGACGGAGGATGGTCTTGGCATCAAAGAGGGTCATTATCTACGGAGCGGGGATGTCCGGGCTGATCGCGGCCTGCAACCTGGCCGGCGAAGGCCGCGAGGTGGTCGTCCGGGAGCAGGAGCCTTCCTACGGCGGCTCTCATATCTTCAACCCCTCTCTGCACACCACGCCGCTGGACCCGCAGGCGACCTCCGAGTACATCGGGATAGACATCACACCGGCGTTCGTTCCGGTCTCTTCGCTTGCGATCTACCTGCACGACTTCCGGATCGACGCGCCGGTGTTTATGGCCTACCACGTCGAGCGTTCGGACCGGCCGTCCAGCCTCGACACGCTGCTGTATAACAGGTGCCTCGAGGCGGGCGTCTCCTTCGAGTTCGAGACCCCGCTCCGCCGGGAGGACATCGCCTCCCTGCCCGAGGGTACCATCATCGCCTGCGGGCTGAACCGGCCCGCCTACGACTACCTCGGCATACCCTACAAGGAGTGGTTCGCCTGGCGCTCTTTCGGTGTGGCCGAGCACGATAGCTCGGCGTGGATCTGGATGGACGAGTGCATAAACGAGTACGGCTACATCTCGTACGCCAACGGGATGTACTACAACCTGCTCTTCGCCTACGGGCAGGAGATAGACCGAGAGGGCCTGGAGAAGTACCGCGACTTCATGCGAAGGGTGGATGGCCTGGAGGAGGACCGCTGGGACTACATCGTGGGGGCGGCGCCGGTCGTCTCGCCCGACAACCCGTGCCTGTTCAGGGACGGGCTCATCATGTGCGGGACGATGTCCGGGTGCCTGGACCCGTTCATGGGATTCGGCATATCCGGGGCGCTGGTCTCCGGGAAGGTCGCGGCCATCGCCGTCTCGGACCGCGCGAAGGCGGCCGGGGAGTTCGCGCGTTTCACACGTAACTACCCCGGGGTGTTCAACTTCAAGCAGGAGGTCTGGTACCCGCTGCGCGAGCGGGTGGACCTGCTGGAGGGACTGGCCCGTACGCTGGGGCACGACCGCTCGGTACGGCTGCTCCTGGAGGCTTTGCGCAAGGGCAGGAAGTCCTCGGCCATCCCCGGGTTCAGCCCGCTGAGCTGCAGCTAGCACAGGTATTACGAAGGAGAGAAGATGTTCGACCTGATCCTGGAACACGCCACCGTCATCGACGGCTCAGGCTCCGAGCCCTACACGGCCGACGTCGGCATCAAGGGCGAAGCCATCGAGAAGATAGGGGACCTCGCCGGCCTCGAGGCCGCGCGAAGGATCGACGTGACGGGCCGGGCCGTGTGCCCCGGCTTCATCGACATCCACTCGCACGCGGACCTGGCCTACTTCCGGCGGGACCACGCCGAGGTGCTCTCACCGCTGGTGCGCCAGGGGATCACAACGTTCGTGGGCGGCAACTGCGGCATGTCCCTCGCTCCCATTACCACCGAGCACAACGACGGGCTGCGGATGTACCTCGAGGTGTTCACCCAGATGGACTTCGAGAAGGACGTGCGCTGGTCCACCATGGGTGAGTTCATGGACCACATCGAGTCCGACGGTGTGCTGCTCAACACCGCTCTGCTGGCCCCGCACGGGATGATGAGGATCTCCGCCTGCGGGCTGGAGACCGGGCTCGCCTCCCCGGAACAGGTCGAGATGATGAGCCGGTCGCTGGCCGAATCGATGGAGGCCGGCGCCCTGGGGCTGTCCACGGGCCTGCAGTACTTCCCGGGAAACCAGTCCGACACCGCCGAGCTGGTTGCCCTGGGCCGGACCCTGGCTAAGTACGACGGCATCTTCACCAGTCACCTGCGCTCCTACACGCAGAGCACGCTGGACAGGGCCATCGACGAGGTCGCCGAGGTCTCGACGAAGAACAGCATCCGCAGCCAGGTCTCGCACATCTTCTCCCTTCCCTGGCTGGGGCCCCTGCAGAACCAGGCCCTGAAGGTGATCAAGTGGCTGGCGGGCCACCCGGAGTTCGCGCACAAGACCATCCCCAACTTCCTCATGTACGGCGAGATGAACCGCATCCTCAGACACCTGGACAAAAAGCGCGCCGCGGGTGCCCGCATCGGCATGGACGTCATGCCGACCACCGCGGGGTTCACCCACCTTCTGGCTTTCTTCCCCTCCTGGTGCCTGGCCGGCGACCGGGACACCGTCCTGGGGCGCATAACGGACCCGGCGACCCGCAGGGAGATACTCCACGACATCGAGAGCGGCAAACCGACCTGGCCGCACCGGGGGCGCAACGACTGGTCTCTCAACGTGATGCGCCAGATGGGGTGGGACGCGGTGACGGTTATGGCCGTGCACAGCGAGGAGAACAGGCCGCTGGAGGGGCGCCGCTTCACCGAGATCGCCGAGGAGCAGGGCAAGCACCCCTTCGACGTGATGTGCGACCTGCTGATAGAGGAGGACGGCGAGGTCCTGGTGTTCGAGTCGATGGCGGAGCCGGACGACTACTTCACCGAAAAGTACACCTACCCGGCGCTGACCGATGCGCGCACCATGGTCACAACGGACACCATACTGATGGGGATCGGCAAGCCCTCATACCTCTTCTACGGCTGCTACCCGAAGTTCATCGGGCGCTACGTGAACGAGAAGCGCCTGCTGGACATGCCGAGCGCCATCGCCCGCTGCACCTCACTGCCGGCCGAGTGGTTCGAGATTCCGAAGCGGGGTCGTGTCCTGGAGGGCTTCTTCGCCGACCTGCTGGTGCTGCGGCCCGAGGAGTTCCGTACCGAGGCCGTCTTCCGCGACCCGGAGAGGCACCCGGAGGGCCTGGACATGGTCATCATCAACGGGAAGGTTGTCGTCGAGGGGGGCAAGGTGGACCTGGACTCCCGACCGGGCAAGATCCTGCGCCGCTCCGACGGCACCTCCCCCTCCAGGAAGTAACCCGGCTTGCGGTAATGTAGCAAAAGGGCCTGACCCTTTTGCTACACTTGCTACGGTTGACGCAGCAAGGGGATCAGCCCTTCTTACCTATCTGTTGCAGAGGGCTCTCGGGCTTTACGCCCTCGAGGTGCTGTATTTCGCCCGTGGGTTTCCTGGCGTAGACCGCGTATGCGGCACCACCCGCCCCGGCGCCGGCCGCGGAGGCCACCATCATGATGATGACCCAGGCCGCCGCACCGACGACGAAGACGAGAACGATGCTGGAGACCAGGGCCGCCCCCGACACCAGGCTCACACCGGCGCTCACGCGTTTCGCCCTTTGGTAGGTCGGAAGGTCCTCGATCCAGATCACCGGGCGGGGGGCTGACTCGGCCAGGCAGGCCTCGCAGATAGTGCCCTCGTAGTCCTCGGGCAGATCAACGCCGCACACCTCACAGAGGCCGGCTGCCTCGATGGGTATGGCGAGCCCGTCGCCCTTCGAGGGGCGCTGGATGGAGCCGCATTTATCGCAGACGCGGCCCCAGGGGCCCAGGCTGTGCCCGCACACTATGCACAGGCGGTCCTGGCTGCTCCAGCGGCTCATGCGGGCCATCCGACCTCCGATAGACGACGGTTCGATAACTTATCCGGGCCGCCCCAATCATATCACTGGGGGAGGACCGGGTTGTAGACGGTGCCATATAATGATATGCGTGAGAAGAGCCCCCGTAGCTCAGCTGGATAGAGCGGCTGCCTTCTAAGCAGCGGGTCGCAGGTTCGAGTCCTGCCGGGGGCGCCAGACTTACATGGGGGTGACATTGATGGAACTCAAAGAGACCCCCGACCGAATGGTCGAGGACGGACGCATCAATGAGTTCGGGGCGTTCCGAACCCCGTTCAGGGACGTGAACATCTCGGAGGCGCACATCACCACGGCGGGCAGGACCATGCCCGGCTTCTACTCCCGGTTCAGGCTCAAGGAGTGGCAGCACTTCGGGTTCATCGCTCCTGACATCTACTTCGGGTTCGCCATCGTCAACGCCAAGTTCCTCGCCAACTCGTTCTGCTACTTTCTCGACCGCGAGACGGGGGCCATGGTGGAGCACGACAGGCTGGCGCCGCCTCACGTAGCGAAGGTGGCCCGCGACATCTGGCGCGGCGAGTGCGGCTTCCGGTTCTCCGGCTACGACATCCGCATTGAGAACCGGCTCGATGAGAAGAGGCATACGGCCACGGTGGATATCGCGGCCAAGGGGGACCGGCCCGCGATAAAGGCGGAGGTCGAGGTCATCGAGGACCTCGACCGCGTCCAGCCGCTCGAGCTCATCTCGATCCTGAGGGGCGACCGGCCCGCCTACACGCACAAGGTTGCGTGCCCCGCCGCCGGGAAGGTCACCGTCAGTGGCAAGACCCACGAGTTCGGCGAGTCCGAGGGCATCGCCATCATCGACGTGCAGAAGACGTTCTTCCCCTACACCTCGTTCTGGCACTGGGCGACCTTCGGCGGGCACGATCCCGACGGACGTCTGGTGGCGCTGAACACCAGCCGGGGGATCAACATCCGCACCGACGAGTTCCACGACAACGTGCTCTGGGTGGACGGCCGGATGTCGTTCCTGGGAATGCCCGGGTTCACCTTCGACGAGAGCAACGTCCTGGACCCCTGGCACATCGACGCGCCGGACAGCTTCCGGCTCGAATTCCAGCCGCTCGGCGAGAGATGCGGCAAGGTCAACGTCGGCATCATCATGTCCGACTTCCACCAGCCTTTCGGGACCTTCCGGGGCACCGCGACGGACTCCGCCGGGACGGTCCACGAGATCGACGATTACTTCGGGGTGGTGGAGTTCCACCGCGCTCGGTACTGACGCAACTGGACTTGAGCTCTGCCACCCTTTGCCGCCGGGCGAGCCTTACCGACAGCATGAATTGAATCCCGCCTGGCACCGATGTAGTCGAGAGGGCATCGATTCGATCTCGCTCAATCCCGACAGCGTGCTGGACGTCCTGGCCCACGTCGCCCGCGCCGAGGGATAGCCCGCACGTCCCGCAGATTTGAATCACAATATGTAACAATAATAGTATATAGATATTATTAGTAACTTTAGTAACAGGGGCTCCGACTCAAAGATCGCTTATGGATCGATTCTTGTGGTTACTGTATTCGACTGTCAACTAGTGTTGCTTATGTTATTCAAACCTGCGGGACCTGGCAGGAGGCTGACTAAGACCGTGCCAGGCAGGAGTCTATTTACCAGGATTCGCATCGGGGTCTCGCATCGGGGTCTGACGCCGATGCGGACAAGGATACCCCGACTGATATACTTGTTCCCATGAGCGGCAAGGTGATGAAGATTGCCGAGATGACGAGCCCGGAGATCGACGCGCTCGACCGCGCGCGTACGTTGTTCGTGATGGCGCTGAGCCCGCTGGAAGTCCACGGGCCGCACCTTCCCCTGGGGACGGATGTCACCGTAGCGGAGGAGATACGAGACCGCGCGCTGGCGAAGCTGTCCGAGCGCCTGCCAGATTTCGACTTCGTGCTGTTCCCGTCATACAGCCTGGGCAGCGACACGATCCCACGCTCGGTGGAGGTCGACAGCCGCGCCGTCTTCTACGTCGTGAGCGCCGCCGCCGGTTTTCTGGCCGACAGGGGCTTCCGATACCTCCTCGTCACCGACAACCACGGCGGCCCCCGGCACCAGATAGCCACGGCGAAGGCCGTCCGCAAGGCCTACAAGCGAGGGGTGTCCGTCTGTGCGCCGTTCCTCTCCTTCTACCGCAGGATGGTCGAGAACGATCCTGTACTGATGGACCGCCTGGGCGCGGGCCCCGGAGCGTGCGGCGACACGGACGACTGCCACGCCGGGCTGAACGAGACCTCCCTGATGCTGAAGGCCAGCCCGGGGCAGGTGCGGGGTGAATGGACCGGGCTGCAGCGCACGGCCATAGGCCGGCGGCGCTGGCCGAACCTGCTGCTGGGGAATGTCGGCCGGGTGCTCCAGGCGCTGGGTGCGGGAAAACTGGCGGCTGACGTGAGGTACCTGGGGGTGATGCTCTCCTGGGTCACGATGAAGGAGCCCCCGACCTATATCGGCGAGCCTCGCGCCGCCTCGGAGCAGGCTGGCGACAGGATGCTGAACGCTTTCTCGGACGAGGCAGTCGAGGCAGTCGAGGTCGCGGTGGCCGGCGGGGAACCGTACCACACTCCCATCGGCTGGTCGCTGCGTTTCCTGGAGCCCAGCCACTGACCCTCAGCGCCGGCACCCGGATTTGAATTAGAGGCCCGGAAGTTCTATCTTTTATCGTGCTCCCTGAGCCACAGATGGGAGCCAGGTTCGTTAACATCATCGAAGCGATCCGCGGTGGACGTAGCTCAGTTGGTTAGAGCGCCGGGTTGTGGCCCCGGAGGTCGGGGGTTCGAATCCCCTCGTTCACCCCAAGTTTTTCCAGGTATCCCGCTTAGGATTCGAACAGGGGGGCGCGATGAAGATCACGGATGCCGAAGCGTACGTCTGTCACATCCCGCTGGCCGAGCCTTTCTACCCGACCTGGATACCCGGTATACCCTCCATGAACAACTCGTTCCTGCTGGTGAGGCTACTCACCGACGAGGGACTTGACGGCTTCGCGGCGGCCCCGGCGTTCCTGGGAGAGCTGCGGGGAGTGCCGGAGCTGCTCAAGGTGTTCCTGGTCGAGCGCGACCCGTTCCAGGTAGAGCACTTCACCAAGGTCTTCCGCTCCGCGAAGGCGGTGGGCATCCGCGCCTGGTTCATGGAGATCGCGCTCTGGGACCTCATCGGCAAGGCGACCGGCCAGCCCGTATACAGGCTGCTGGGAGCCTTTCGCGACCGGGTCCTCGCCTACGCTTCCACCGGGGAGCTACGCGAGCCCGCCCGCCGCGTCGAGGACGCCCTCGCGATAAAGGAGAAGGGCTTCAAGGCGATCAAGCTCCGTATCCGCAGCATGGACATGAAGGACGACCTGGCCGTGGTGACCGCCGTGCGCGAGGCCGTGGGGCCGGACATGGACATCATGGTGGACGCCAACCAGGCCTGGCCCATCCACGGGTTCGGCGACTACCCGACATGGGACCTCAAGCGGGCGATGACAGAGGTCAAGGTCCTGGAGGAGCTGGGGGTGCTGTGGCTGGAGGAGCCCCTGGGAATGTACGACTACGACGGCCTGTCCACCCTGACCGCCTCCACCAGCGTGGGCATCTCGGGAGGCGAGCTGAACAACGACATCTACGACTTCCGCGAGCTCATCAACCGCCGCTGCTACGACGTCCTGCAGCCGGACGTCACCCTGGCCTGCGGCATCCTGAACGGCAAGAAGGTGGCGGGCATGGCCGAGGCCGCGGGCCTCATCGTCAACCCGCACACCTGGACCAACGGTATCGGTTTCGCGGCGAACCTCCAGTTGATGGGTGCCATACCCAACTGCACATTCTGCGAGTTCCCCTACGACCCGCCCGGCTGGACGCCCGAGGGGCGTGACGCGATGCTCTCGCGCCCGTTCGACATCGACGACGAGGGTTTCGTGAGGCTGCCCGAGGCGCCGGGGCTGGGGATCGAGGTCGACATGGAGAAGATACGGGCGCACGGGGAGAAGGTGCTCTAAGCCTGCTGAGCCGTGGTTATGTCCCCCAGGGTGAACTCGAAGCAGGCTCCACCGTCGTTGCAGACGTCGATCTCGCCCCCGTAGGAGGTCACTATCTTGCGCACCAGCGACAGCCCCAGCCCGGTGCTGCCCGTATCGCCGACCGTGTAGAACGGCTCGAACAACCGCTCCATGCAATCCTCGGGGATACCGGGGCCGTTGTCCCTGACCTGGAACCGGAGCATTCCATCCTCGCGGCCGACGAGGACTACCTCCACAACCGGGTTCTCGTGGCCGTTGTGGGCGATCGCGTTTGTTATCAGGTTGGAAAACACCTGGGCCACCTGGGTGCGGTTCCCCACCAGCGACCCCAGGTCTTTGTCGACACGGACCTCCACCGACCGCTCGTCGATCTGGCCCGCCAGGTCCTCGAGGATCTCGGCCACCACCGAGCGCAATATCACCGTCTCGACCTCGGACGGGAATCGGCCGGCCACGGCGAGCGACAGGAGCCCGGTCACTTTCTCGTACATCCGGTTCACGCTCCGGCGGATCATCCGCATGACCTCCCGGCGGGTGGCTCTCGACTCCGCGTCGTCGAGGGCCAGTTCGAGCAGGTCCAGCGAGGTGAGCAGCGTAGAGAGGGGGCCCCTCAGGTCGTGGGAGATCGTATGCGCGTAGGCCTCCAGCTCCTGGTTCACCCTGCGTATCTCCTCCTCGCGTGAATGCTGCTCGGTCACATCCCTTATTACCAGGATCAGGTTCCAGCCGTCCTCGTCACAAAGGCCCGAGGTCGACACGTCGACCATCATCTCGCTTCCGCCCTTGCGCACGCCGACGAGTCGCTCGATCTGGTCGGCTCGAGGGGCGATACCGGCTTCCACCATCTCCTCGAGACCGACCTTGAACCCATGCGCGTCCGTGGGCCTGGCCAGCAGTTGCAGGATGTTGGAGTCGAGTGCCTCTTCCTGGGAGTAGCCGAACATCCTCTCGGCCGCGGGGTTCCAGAAGGTGATGATCCCTGACTGGTTTATCATGAGGACGGCCTCGGAGACGGCATCCGCTATGTTGCGGACGCGCTGCTCGCTCGTGACGAGTCTGTTCTCGGAAGTTGAGCCCGAATCCGGGTTATGCTCGGAATCCACCATCGCCGCCCCAGCCATTTTACCTGCAAAAAAGCGTATCGCAACGCTGACAGTCGTGTGAACCCGCGAGCGGTGGACAGGAATACGGTCAAGAAAAATATCGGTGGGAATCTTGACGCACGTCGATGGCGGTTGTATATTAGTCGACATCGAACATACATGTATGTTCGGTAAGGTACCTCCAGGGATGGGGCTTTCCTATGGGCTCGAACGGCAAGCGCGACCAGATTGTGAATGCCGGAGCGAAGGTATTCGCGAAGGTCGGTTATCACAAGGCGACGGTCGAGGACATCCTCGGCGAGGCCGGGGCCGCCCGGTCCACCTTCTACTCCTACTTCTCCAGCAAGCGCGACGTCTTCACCGCCGCTGTGAGCGGAATAATGGAGGACATCCTCGCCATACTCGCGCCCGGCATAGATGACGCCATCGCGCGATTCACCGCGCCGGACCTGCCGCCGCCCGACGAGGCGGAGCTGGAGCGTCGCCTTGCAGCCATCATGACCGACGTCTTTCACTACATAGCGAAGAACCGCAGCATGACCAAGGTCTTCCTGCACGAGCTTGTCGGCGTGGACGACGAGATGACCGCGCTGTTTATAGACTTCCAGGAGCGAGTGACGGACCAGTTCGAGAGGCTTATCGTGTTCGGTGAGGGCATAGGGATCGTGCGCGACCTGAGCGCGCGACGGGCCGCCGAGTTCGTGGTCGGAGGCCTCATACACCTGGGGCGCAACCTGAGCGCGGGGCTTTGGAAGAACGACATCGAGGGAGTGTCCGCCGGGTTCGTGGACCTGCAGTTGAACGGCCTGCTGGTGAGGGGGTAGCGGGATGAACGGTCCGTCACGAGGGCGGTTTCGTCGAGGACCGGACCGAGAGGAATCCGTGGGGTGATGCCATGAAGTACCAGGAACTGTTCCCTGTTCCCGTCGAGTGGGTGCAGGAGACCGACGAGCAGATGGCCCAGACCGTCTCGCAGTGGGCGGAGGCGGAGGTCAAGGCCGGGCGGCTGGAGCACCGGGAGGATTACGACGCCCTGCTCGAGCCCGCGATGCGCAAGCTGATGGTGGACCTCGGGCTGGGGTCGATGCTGATGCCGGACGGGTCCGGTGGCGGCGGGATGTCCACCCCCGACGCGGCGGTGACGGCCGCGGTCTGCCTGGAGCTGGCCGGCTACGCCGATACCGGCATAGGCTTCGTCTGCGCCAACACGCTGGCGCTGCAGTCATCGTTCGCGATAGAGCCGAACGTCGAAGCCGCCGTACTGGAGGAGATCGCGCCGCTGTTCTGCTCGGATGGGCTCAACCTCGCCGGGCTCGTTCTCCCCGGGTACGGGTCCGGGAAGGACCAGGGGGCCTTCCTCGGCATGGAGTACCCGGCAACCGTACGTAACACGGCCAAAGACAATTCGATGAAGCCCGGAACCCTGGTCGCCGTGAGCGGCACCTCGGTCCGGCCCCAATGCTGCGGAGCCAACGGCACCCTGTTCGGGGTCGTCTGCGGGCTGGACGGCGCGCCCGCACTGGTGATCGTTCCGGCGGCGTCGAAGGAGCTGAAGGCCTCCGAGCCGTTCCTGAAGACCGGCCTGGCCCCCAGCATCAACGCCGACCTCGACCTCGACGGCGCGAGCGGAACGCTGGTGTTCCAGGGAGAGGAGAGGACACTGGGCCTGCTGTCCTGGTACTACATGGCGTGCGCGGCCGTGTGCGCCGGATCGCTCCTGGCGTCCTACGAGATACTCAAGGAGTGGGGCGACACCCGGGTGATCAAGGGCAAAGGTCAGGTGTTCAAGGAGAACCCGCTCACCGCCGCCCTGATGGGTGAGATCGCCGGCCGGTGCGGGGCCATCCGGATTCTGGTCTACAGCCTGGCGCGGATGCTCGCGCGCCCCGACCTCTACGGCCCGGCGGGCTCACCACCCATCTTCGCCACCGCGACGTCGGTCTTCAAGCAGGCTTCGCGGGGAGCGATGCAGGGGATCGATAACGCGATGGAGCTCATGGCGTCCGCCGGGTACGCGACGGAGTGGAACCTAGAGCGTTACTGGCGAGACGTGAAGACCATCGAGACGTACGTGGTCCCGGAGACCTGCGCGAGCGTTAACATGGCGCGGCACTACTACGGGCTGAAGGCACTGTAGTGCCCCATTTCATGAGTACGGTGTCGCACCGAGAACGTCGAGGCGCCGCTCGTGCAAGGCGCGCGACCGACGCGTACTCCTGTAGTACTCGGAGGGAGCGGAACGCAGCAGGTGCGGATGGATCGGCGTTCGAATGCAAGCGTATTCATGGAATGGGGTACTGAAGGGAGGGGGACATGCGCAGCATAGACGATTTCACCAGGCCACTGGAGTACCTCTCTCCGCTGGACGGGTACCTCGGGGAGATTACCCGCGCCTGGGCCGAGCGGGAGGTCATGCCCCTCAGGCGCGGCTTCGACGAGGACTGGGAGGAACACGAGACCATCGAGCCGGCGTTCAAGAGCCTGATGGGCGAACTGGGGTTCCAGCGCTTCTTCTTCCCCGAGGACATGGGGGGCTTCGGGATGGGGCACTCCGACTACGGCGGGGTGGGCGGCTTCAGGGTCTGTGAGGAGATCAGCCGGGCGGACTCGGCCATGGGCGTCGCCTTCGCGGTGATGCACTGGCCCCTGCTCATGATATGCAAGGAACCGCACGTGAACCGCAGGCTCTGCGCCGAGTTCGCGCCCATGTTCTGCGAGACAGAGGAGCCCGTCTTCGCGGCGAACGCCATGACCGAACCGCAGGGCGGCAGCGACATAGAGAACCTAGACCTCCTCAAGGGCAGCACCATCCAGACCACCGCCATACTGGACGGCGACGAATGGGTCATCAGCGGGCACAAGCTCTGGCCGACCAACAGCGGCGGGGCGGCGAAGCTGTTCGGCGTGGTCTGCACCACGAAGCTGGGCTCGACCGACCCCGACGACTTCGCCTTCATATTCTGCCCGACGGACCTCCCGGGCGTGACCCAGGGGAAGCCGTACCAGAAGGCGGGGATGGCGGCGGACAAGAACTCCGACATCTGGTTCGACAACGTCAGGGTCCCGGTGTGGTACCGCGCGCACGGGCCCGGGCTGGACTTCCTGTACTTCAAGGAGATGGTCTCCTGGGGGAACGTGCTGTCAGTGGCGTTCGCCAGCGGGGCCATGCTGAACATCTTCGAGCTGCTCAAAGAGTTCTGCGAGGAGACCACGTTCAGGGGGAAGCCGCTCAAGGAGAACGACGACGTCGCAGGCGTGCTCGCCGACATCGCCCGCGACATAGAGATAACCCGCATTGTCGGGTACCAGTCGGCACGCATGCTCGACCGGCCTGACCTCTACGGGGACAACTGGTCCGACGAGATCGTGGCCAAGTGCCGCGCCTACAAGTGCTTCGCCTGCGACAAGGCGGTGGAGATCTCGGGCAAGGCATTGGACATCATGGGGCCACGCGGCAGCGACCGCGCGCAAGACATCGAGAAGCACTGGCGCGACCTGAAGATCGTCCAGCTGTGGCTGGGCGGCAAGCAACTGGGCCAGATGGAGGTCGCCCGCTGGTTCTACGAGTGCGAGACACTCTGACTCCCTCCCCCTCGAGGGGGGAGGGTCGGGGTGGGGGTGACCGTCGCTGTTTGTCCCCCTCCACCGGGGGAGAGGGCAGGGTGAAAGGTGAGGCCATGATCGAAGAGACAGCTCCACGAAACGGGCCGATCGAAGGGACCAGCAGGATCCTGGCCGAGCTGCTTCGCACCCCGAAGTTCAAGCAGACGGTGAGGATACTGCTGGGCGAGCTCGACCCTGAGAACGCGGCGATGCTGGTCAGGACCCTGCTCTGGACCGATCCGGAGTTCTCCCTGGGCCTGATGGCGGCCGCGCCCGACCTTCTCAACGCGGGCATCGTGGCCATCGACGAGCTGGTTCGGCAGCTGGCGGGGTTCCCTCCCGCGCTGCTCGGGCAGTTCGCCGCACAGGCGCTGGCCGGCCTGGACGCCGAACGGCTGGGGTCGACCCTGGGCGGTATCGCCGTCCTTGCCACAAAGACCGGTGCAGCGGCGGGGGATTCACTGGCCGACGCGGCCAGCGCCTTCGTGGGACGATTCGCCGGCGGGCTTTCCTCGGTCGAAGGGATGAACGTCGCCGACCTGGCCCGGGGGCTGGCGGGCGGCATAACCTCCTTCGCCGCGGAGAACCCGGAGTTCATGAAGAGCGTAGTCGGCCCGCTGGCCAGGGCGTGCAGGGAGGCGCTGGACATCGCCGGAGCGGGTGGTGAAGGCGAGGAGGTGCTGTGATGGAGGAGACGCGCGAGCCGAAGGCCGTCCCCCGGGCGGGATCCGGGGCACGGGTGCTGCGCGAGGTCATCCGCACGCCCGCGTTCCTGGAGATCATAAAGACGAACACTACGGGGCTTGATCCCGAAGCCGCGCGGGAGCTGGTGCGGACGGCCCTCCTCGAGGACGTAAACCTCTCGCTCAGCCTCTCGGGGACCCTACCGGAAGTAATCAACTACCTGCTGGAGGCGGCCCTCGAGGCGGGTCGGGTCTTCGACGGGCTTCCCCCGCACCTTATAGCGGCCTTCGGCGGGCAGGTGGCCGAGCGGATAGACATGGAGAAGGTCGCCGAGTTGCCCCGTGTCTACGGCCCGCTCCTGGAGAAGGTGGGTGCCCGCGACTCGGCGGCGGGCGCGCTGGCACGGCTCATCAACACGGGGGCACGGTGGGTGAACCGCGCCGCCACCTCCGATCCATACTTCCTGCGCGACGTGGCCGAGCAGGTGGACGGCCTGGAGCTGCTGCGGGCCGGGACGGCCGTGGCGCGCTCCCTCGCGCTTACCGTATTTTCCCTGACCGGACGGCTGGTACGCAGGCTGTCGGAGATGATCAACAAGGGGTGATGCCAGTTGGCGGCAAGTGGAGAAGAAAAGCGACCGATGCTCGAGCCCTGGGCCGCCGGCCTTGACGGCAAGGCGCTTGCCGAGGCCGTCAACAGCTACTCGCTGGCGGTCATGGAGTCGTTCAAGGAGAACCCCGACGTCGCGAAGCAGATGTTCCCGGCGCTGGACGACGCCCTGACGGACATCGACTTCGGCAAGGTCCGTGTCGCGGCAAGCGAGCTCATCGGGGCCTGGGCGGAGCTGCTCAAGCACGCCTCGGGGATAGCGCTGACCAACCCGGTCATCATGGCCAACCTCCTCGGAACCATCCCGCCCCTGGTCAACGGCCTGCTGGCGGTACTGGCCGACGCGCTCGACCAGATGGCGCTGCCGCCGGAGATACTGGCCTCCGCGCTCTTCAATACCATCAGCGCTCTGGACGCCGAATCGATCGGGAAGATACTGACCATGACCGCCGGGCAGATCAACGACCTCCACGCCGGCAACCTGATACTGGGCCGCGACGAGCCGAAGTCGCGCGCCGTGTTCAACGACTTCATGAACAGGGTGATGGAAAACCTGGACGTGAAGGCGACTACTGACGCCTCCATCGCCCTGGCCGAGGACCTGGAGGTCATAGCGGGCGTCCTGACCGAGCTGGCAATACGGGACGACGAGGTCCTGGTGCAGCTCACACGGGGCAGCGTCGAGATGATGAACATCTTCGCCCGCACCATGAGCAATATGCTCTCCGACTTCACCATGCTGGACGAGGGAAGGCTGGGTAAGCTGGGTGAGGTCGCCAGGCACGAGCTGGCAGGGGAGATAGGCCGCATGATCGACCT
The DNA here is from genome assembly GCA_043807425.1 of Actinomycetota bacterium. GTDB lineage: Bacteria > Actinomycetota > Geothermincolia > Fen-727 > Anoxymicrobiaceae > JAHJCO01. The sequence continues at coordinate 26,607 of JAZDFZ010000025.1, read as the reverse complement.
GTATGTCACCTGGGACCTGAAGTTCAGGGCCGCCAACCCCGGCCTCAACCGCGAGGTCTACGTCAAGGGGCTGGCCGCCGTTGACACCGAGAGCGCGGAGACGCTCCTCAGGGAGGTCGGCGCCGACTGGAAGGCCGCCGCCCTCGCGCACCCGGGTATCCGCCGGGCGTGTGAGCCCGAGCAGGTGGCGCGCCGCATAAACGAGTCGCTGGCCGCGTTCAACGCGTCGGCCGCGGGCCGCCCCGGCGCGGTGGGTGACTACCTCGGCCGCCTCGTATCCTCGATAGACTCGGGGCAGATGGAGATCGCGGTCCGGAACGTCTCCGACGGGTTGATAGAGGCGGCGTTCGCCAGCACCGGGATGGTCCAGGCGATGACGCGCATCTTCGCGCGCAACCTCTGGAAGACGATAAAGGCGTTCGTCGCATTCGTGGGTAGAAAGATCACTGGAGGAGCTTGACATGACTGTTACCACCAGCGCGCTGGAAGAGGCCGTCAGGATATCGGAGGCGGTCGAGAACGAGTACGTGAAGCGGTGGAAGGAAGGCGGCGGCAAGGTCGTCGGATACAGCTGCGTGACGACCCCTCCGGAGATAATCGACGCGGCGGGCCTGCTGCCATACCGCATCCGGGCCCTGGGCAACCCCAACACCGAGATAGCCGACGCCCACCTGGCGCGCTTCAACTGCAGCTTCTGCCGCTCGTGCCTGCAGCTGGGCCTGGACGGGACCTTCGACTTCCTGGACGGGCTGATCGAGACCAACGGCTGCGACCACCTGCGGGGGATGTTCGAGAACTGGCAGTACGTCAAGCCGGTGGCGTTCTTCCACTACGTGAAGGTGCCGCACCAGACCACGCCCGAGGCGATGGAGTACTACACGGAGGAGCTCAGGCTCTTCGCCAGGGCCCTGGAGGCCGGCTTCGGGACCAAGGTCACCAAGCCGAAGCTTAAGAAGGCCATCGAGCGGCAGGAGGCCGTCCGATCGAAGCTGCGCGAGGTGTACGCCATGAGGGAGGGCGACGCCCCGTCGTTCACGGGGACCGAGGCGCTCTCGCTGTTCCTGCTGGCCTCCGCGATGCCCGCGGACGATTACCTCGCTCTGATCGACCGCGTGATAGAGGAGCGCTCGGGCACCGGGGTCACCGGCTACCGGGCCCGCCTCATGCTGTGCGGCGCCGCCACCGACGAGCTGGAGCTCATCGGTGAGATAGAGGACGTGGGCGGCCTGGTGGTCACCGACTCGCTGTGCTACGGGGCCCGCGCGTTCTGGAAGCCAATACGGACTGACCTGGAGCCCATCGAGGCGCTGGCCGAGCTCTACCTCAAGGAGATGCTCTGCCCGCGCATGTACGAGGACTTCCCCAGGAGACGGGACTTCGTCATCGACGAGGTGAAGCGCGCCGGCGCCGACGGCGTGATGGTCATGCACAACAAGTTTTGCGACGTCCACGGGGTGGACAACGTCCAGCTCCGCCTTTCGCTCGAGAAGGAGGGCATCCCGGTCCTCCAGCTCGAGAAGGAGTACGGCTCGAAGGCGGACATCGGGCGCATCCGGACCAGGGTCCAGGCGTTCCTCGAGAGGATAGGAGACAGGTCATGAGCGGCTCCGTCGCGACTCTCACCGAGATACTCAAGCCCGAGGGCCGGGCGGCCCCGGGCCTTCCCGGTGACGCCAAGGAAGGGCTCTTCGACAGGGTCTCGAGCCTGTTCCGGGTCATCGACATGCTCCCGGACGAGATGAGCGACGAGGAGGTCGAGGGTCTGATGGGCGTGCTCCCGGGCGACTCTCGCAAGTCCCTGACCGCGATGCTCATACCCCGGGCCCGCGAGGGGAGCCTCGCCTTTATGAAGTGCCTTTCCACCTGGCTGGACGAGGCGAAGCGCTCGCCTGACGAGGGCCGGAAGACGTTCCTGGTGCCGTTCTGCTTTCCGCCCGAACTGGTCCACGCCTTCGACAAGGGGTTCCCCATAACAAGCGAGGTCCTCTCTTCGCTGGCGGTCGTCGCCCTGGAAGGGCAGGGCGAGCGCTACTACGACATGGCGCTGGGGATCGGCCTGCCGGACCACATCTGCTCGTCGAACGCCATCGAGATCGGCTCGATGCTGGGCAGCGACGACTTCCAGCCGCAGGCGATAATCAACGCCGCGACCGGTTCCTGCGACATAAACGCCAAGACCCACGAGCTCATCTCGCTGTATCACGGCATCCCACAGTTCATCCTGGAGAAGCCGGTCGACGACTCTGAGCGAGGAAAAGAGCAGTACCGGAGGAACTACCTGGGCCTCATCCACAGGATGGAGGAGTTCCTGGACGAGGAGCTCACCGAGGAGAAGTTGCGGCGCACCTGCGAGAAAGTGAACGTCTGCAACGAGCTGCTGGCGGAGCTGTGGGACCTCCACAAGAACGTGCCCGACCCGGTCCCCAACCTGTTCAGCCTGTACACCTACGGGACGCGTTTCTCGATGTGGGGGACGGACGCCGCTATCGACGCCATCAGGGCCTATGTGGACGTCTCCAAGAGGCGCCTGAAGGAGGGCGCGTACCCTGCGGACCGCGAGATCGCCCGCTGCCTGCTGACCTATACCTCCTACTACTTCGACCTGGCGGCGCTCTTCAACTGGATGGAGGAGCAGGGATACTCCTACCTGGGGGACGGCCTCGACCTGCTGTTCCCCATCACCATCGACACCAGCAGCTACGACAGCATGGTGAGTGGGCTGGCCGAGGAAGCCTGGAACATGCCCATGACCCACCAGGTCGGGGGCGAATCGATGTCCATGTGCTGGCTGGAGGACGCGCTGTACTCCGCGAAGGACCTGGGAGCGAACGTAGCCATCTACTCCGGGCACCACTCCTGCAAGCAGACCTGGAGCGTGGCCTCCATAATGCGCGAGGAGCTGATGAAGCGGGCGGGCGTGCCGATGCTGGTCCTGCAGGGGGACTCGTGGCTGAAGCGCACCACCCCCATCGGTGTCATCCAGGAGCAGATAGACGAGTTCATCAAGAACGTCGTCTCCGAGAAGCGGACCGGCAAGAGAAAGATCCGCAGGCGGCTGGAGGAAAAGACCTCCGATTCCCCCTCTCCCCTCGGGGGAGAGGGTCGCCCAGATTCCCCCTCTCCCCTGGGGGGAGAGGGTCGGGGTGAGGGGGCAATGCTATGACGATACTGGCAGGCGCACCCAGGACGTCACGGGAGGGCCTCTTCGAGCGGGTCATCGCGATGCTCGACATGGTGCGGAGTATCCCGGACGACCTCTCCGACGAGGAGAGCGAGGGCGTCATCGCCCTGATGCCGCCCGACGTGGCCGAGACCCTGGAGGGGTTCCTCAACCCGAGGGTCCGCCGCGCCAGCATCGCCTACCTGAAGATGATAGGTGAGTGGATGGCCGAGGCCAGGGAGGCCAGGGAGACCGGCAGGAAGGTCATCCTGGTGCCGTTCAACTTCGTGCCCGAGCTGATACACGCCTTCGAGAACGCGGTCCCGCTCACCAGCGAGGTTCTGACCTCGCTCGGCGCCGGCGCCATCGAGGGCAAGGGCCATCGCTACTGGGACTACGCCATGGGCCTCGGAATACCCGACCACCTCTGCAGCAGCAGCACCATCGAGCTGGGGAGCATGCTCACCGGCCAGGACTTCGAGGCGGACGCGATAGTGAGCTCGACGGCGGGGGCCTGCGACGCCAACTCCAAGATCCACGAGTTCGTCGCGCACTACCTGGGGATACCCCAGTTCATCCTGGAGAAGCCGGTCGACGACACCGAGCGCGGCCGCGAGCAGTTCCGTAAGAACTTCTACCGGCTGGTGAGCAACCTCGAGGAGTACATCGGCGAGGAAATAAGCGAGGAGCGCCTCCGGGACGTGGTGGAGAACTGCAACCGCGCGGCCGAGCTTCACTACCAGCTATGGGAGCTGAAGAAGAACGTGCCCTGTCCGGTGCCCAACCTTTTCAGCTTTTTCGTCTACGGGTGCCGCTTCACCATGTGGGGAAGGCCGGAGGCGGTCCGCTGTATGGAGGTGATGGTCGAGGAGTCCCGGCGCAGGCTCGAGGCGGGGGAGTACCCCGCTCCAAGAGAGCTGGCGCGCGTGGGATGGCTGTACGTCGGCTACTACATAGATTACAACGGGCTCTTCAACTGGATGGAGGAGCAGGGTTACTCCTACCTGTTCGACGTGCTGGATCTCTTCTTCCCGGACCCCATACCGACCGACAGCAGGGAGACGATGCTGGACGGCATCTGCGAGGCGGCGCGGCGGTTCCCGATGACCAGGCAGATGGGGGCCGACTCCATGTCCGTGGCCTGGATAGACGACGCGGTGCACATGTGCCGCGAGATGAACGCCAACTGCGGGATCTACTGCGGGCACCACGCCTGCAAGCAGACCTGGAGCGTAATCTCCATAGTCCAGAAGGAGCTCATGGACCGCATAGGGGCGCCCACGTTGTGCCTGCAGGGCGACGCCTGGCTGTCGGGCATGACCCCCATGTCCCGGTTGCAGGGCGACATTGACGAGTTCATGAAGAACGTGGTTATCAAGAGGAGAAGGGTGAAGGGCCGCGGGGCGCGGCGAGGAGCGGATGATGAGTGACACGAGGCGTTTTGCGGGGATAGACGTCGGCTCGCTGACCGCGCAGGCGGTGCTCATCGAGGACGGGCACACGCCGATGCTCAAGGCGATCGGGGTGAAGTTCGACGCCCGCAGCATCCGGGTGAAGTCGAACCCGCTGGACTCGGCCCGGACCGTGATGGGTGAGCTGCTCGACGAGAGGAAGCTCGGCTGGGGCGACATCACCTACTGTGTGAGCACCGGTTACGGGCGCGACCGGGTGGAGGCCGAGGGCCTGGCCCAGCAGAACATGAGCGAGATCTCCTGCCACGGGGTGGGGGCGTTCTCCCTGGCGCCGCAGGTGAGGACCATCATCGACATCGGGGGCCAGGACGCCAAGGTGATAAGGGTGGACGAGAACGGCGACCTGGTCAACTTCGTGATGAACGACAAGTGCGCGGCGGGGACGGGGCGCTTTCTGGAGGTCATGAGCAGGACGCTGGGCATCTCCTTCGAGGACCTTGGACCGCTGGCAATAGAGGCCCACAGCCGAATCGAGCTGTCGTCGCGGTGCAGCATCTTCGCGGAGACCGAGGTCCTGCACTACATCCAGAAGGGCGTCAACCGGGCGGACCTGGCGAGCGGCATCACCAAGTCCATGGCCGACCGGGTCATGGCGCTGGTACGCCGCGTGGGGATGGAGAAAGATGTCATGATGACCGGCGGGGTCGCCAAGAACGTGGCGGTGAGGTCCGAGCTGGAGAAGATGCTGAACGTGAGGATGATCGCGCCCCACATCGACCCGCAACTGATCGGCGCCTACGGGGCCGCTGTGCTGGCCCGCAGGACGGGTGATGCCTCGTGAAGACTATGGGTGTAGACGTGGGCAACCTGCTCTCCAAGGTGGTGGTCCTGGACGACGACGTGGTGCTGGCGAGCGGCATCATGGAGACCACCGGGAATGTGGCAGAAGAGATCGGCGCCCTGGTGGAGACGACACTGGCGGACGCGGGCGTGTCACGCGAGCAGATCGAGCGGACCGCGGGGACCGGGAGTGGGTCCGAGCTCCTGAGCGGCATGACCTTCCTGGAGGACGTGGTGACCTGCGTGGCGGCGGCCGGGGCCTACTACCTGCCGGAGATAAACATGGTGGTGGACTGCGGCGGGCAGAGCATCACCTCCATCCTCATCGACGAGGACGGCGACGTGATCAACTTCATGCGCAACGACAAGTGCGCCTCGGGCTCAGGGCGGTTCCTCGAGGTCATGAGCAACGCTGTCGGCATCGAGCTGGACCGTATCGACGAGGCGGCGTCGGGGGCGCAGAGCCCGGTGCCCATCAGCAGCCAGTGCGGGGTGTTCGCCGAGAGCGAGGTCATAACGCACGTGAACGCGGGCGAGCAGCCCGCCGACATAGTGGCCGGGCTGTGCGACGCTGTCTCGAGCATAGTGGCCGCGCAGGCGCGACGTTTCTCCGACGGGGACAGGTACACCCTGACCGGGGGCGTGGCGAGCATCGCGGCGGTGAACGACCGCATCAAGGGCAAGATGGGTGGCACCTGCTACGAGTTCCCCCACGACCCGAGGCTGGCCGCGGCGCTCGGCGCCGCCCTCCTCGCGGGAATGGACTAACCGTTGCATGGGCCTATTCGACGAGCAGATAAAGCAGATACGAGGGTTCGTTGATGAGTTGAGCGGGGAAGGTCGGCTGCGCACGCTGGGGCGCCGGGAGGTCCCCTGGCCGCGCGCGTACAGCCTGGTCCTGCAGGAGGATACCGGCCTCGAGCTGGGCAACCCCAGCGGCGCCTCGCTGTCCATCCTGGCCTGGGGCGAGCCCTCCGAGATCTCGGAAGGCCGCGTATCCCTGGTCGGGCCTGACGTCGCTGAGGCCGGCGGGGGCAGCATACCTTTCGGGCAGGTCGTCCTGGTGGGGGGCGAGTTCGACAACGAGTACGACTCCTTCCGCGACATCAGGGACGCGGTGTACGATACCCACCTGGACGGTTTCTCCGTGCGCACCCTGCCGTCCCGCCAGACCGTATGGTGCAGGGTCAGCACCGAGGCGCGTGACGGGGGTTTCTCGCTCGCGGACCTCGGGGCCGCGCTGATCGAGGAGCTCAAGACCGTGGAGCCGGTGTCGTGCGCCGAGGTCCTCTTCGTCACCTCGGGACGTGATGACGTGGAGCGGCTCGCCGAGCCTGCCCGGGGAGCGCAGAGGGTCATCGAGGCGATGATGAAGATGTACCAGGAGGCCAACTTCGACTGCGAGACCTGCGAGTACAAGGAGGTCTGCGACTCGGTGATGGACCTGAAGAAGATACGCGACCGTCTCGCAGGTACGATTCCTCCCTCCCCCTCGAGGGGGGAGGGTCGGGGTGGGGGTGAAGAATGATACTGGCGGTTTCGGGCAAGGGAGGCGTCGGCAAAACCACGATCGCGGCCGTGGCCGCACGGGCGCTGGCGCGTGACGGCTCGCGCCGTTCTCTCATAGTCGATGCCGACCCCGCCGGCGGGCTTGCCATGGCCCTGGGCATGAAGCCAGGCAGGACTCTCAACGATGTGCGCAAGGAGCTCATCCACGAGGTCAAGGAGGGGGCCCGGGACGAGCGCGACCTGGCCGTCTCCATCGACTACCTCCTGGCCGAGGCCCTCACCGAGCGCGGCAACCTGGCGCTGCTCTCGATCGGGCGCCCCGAGGACGCCGGCTGCTACTGCAAGGTGAACGTTATCCTCAAGGACGCCATAAAGGGGCTCGCCGTTCGCTTCGACGAGACAGTTGTGGACGCGGAGGCGGGAATAGAGCAGGTGAACCGCAAGGTCCTGGGCTCGGTGGACTACGTGCTCCTGGTCGCTGATACCTCGATGAAGGCCGTCCGAACGGCGGAGACCATCAGCGCCGTTGGTGCCACCATGGCTCCCGGCGCCCGTTTCGGGCTGCTGGTCAACCGTGTCACCGACGAGGGTCAGGTCGAGCAGGTGCGCGCCGCTACGGACCTGGAAGTGGTCGGCTGGGTGCCCGAGGACCCTACGATACGCCGCTTCGACGAGGAGGAGCTCTCGTTCCTCGATCTGCCCGACTGCCCTGCTTCAGGTGCTATAAACGCGGCCCTGGCCGCGATACTCTAGCCGGGTTATTCTCTCCGATGGCGAATTCTTTCTTGAGCGGGAGTTGTCAACCCCGCTATCATCAAGAAACGCTTGAGGCGGGGCTCTCAGCCCCGCAGGCACGACCCCGGCCTGAGAGGCCGGGCTCAAGTCATTGCGATTAGGGACGAACATGGCCGATAACCGCAAGAAGATATCGGAGTACAAGGCAGTGGAGGCGTCCAGGCGCGTCGCTCAGAAGGCGAGGCGCCGCGGAGAGCTTATCGCCTCACGCATCCCCGGCGCGCGCGCATTCCTCAAGCCGCCGGAGCCCGGGGCGGTCGCCGACCGCGTCGTGATCATCAGCGACGTACACCTCGGCGAGCCACACGACCTTCTGGCCCAGCCCGAGCGCGTCCAGCCGCTGGTGGAAGCGATAACCGAGCTGGGCCCCATCGACGACCTTGTCATCCTGGGCGATCTGTTCGACTTCTGGAACGCGAGGTTCGACGAGGCGCTGAAGAGGGGAGGGCCGCTCCTGGACGCGCTGTTCACGCTGCCGAACGTCCGGAGGATGGTGTACCTGCCCGGAAACCACGATCACCACATCTTCCGCATGTATTTCGAGGAGAAGGTCGCGCGAAACCTCCGTGAAGGCAGCCTGGAGATGCCCGAGCTGGTCATGCCCATGACCCGCGACTGCCCGGCGATCGCGCCACTCATCCCCAGGGACGCCCAGGTGCCGCTATTCATGACCTACCCCATTTACCAGGTCCTTGTACGCGGCAGGCCGGCGCTGCTAACCCACGGGCACCTGCTGGGCATGTTCGAGCGGTCCCTGTGGAAGCCGAAGCACTCCCGCATCAGTACCTTCATACTCAACAGAACCGGCAGTCTCGACCTGGACGACATGGAACGCTTTATCTCTCCGTACTACGAGATGGCGATGCTCAGCACCTATATACCCGGGGTCGTGGAGAACCGCTACCGCATCTACCGCTGGTTGAACAACACCGGCAAGTACTGGGGGGTCTCGCCCGACGACCGCACCTCCAACTACCGGGGCTCCACTATCGAGGAGAACGCGGTCGAGATAGAGGCCCTGCTCAAGCACTTCTGCGAGGAGATGCCGGCCTACTTCGTCTACGGGCACACCCACCGGGCCGGGATGCTGCGACTGCCCCTCTCCGGGACGCTTGCGGTCAACTCGGGCTGCTGGCTGGACGACCGCGGTGTCCCCGAGACCAGCAACACGCTGGTGGAGATAACGGACGACGCCAGGATAATCCTCGTCGAGTGACTAGTCACTGCGATTGGGCCGGGACTTCCCGATTGGGCCGGGACTTCCCGATTGGGCCGGGACTTCAGTCCCGGTCTTCTTAGTGTCCGCGGACTAAAGTCCGCGCCCAATCATTTGAGTTCTACTCCTTGTAGGTGCAGCGCGTCGTCCCGAAGGTAAGCCTGTCTCCGGGCTTCAGCTCGATCGTATCGCCGGGGGAGACCTGCTTTCCGTTCACGTAGGTGAAGCTCTTGCTGCTGAGGTTCTCCAGGTGCCACCTTCCGCGCCTGTGGTGGAACCGGGCGTGCTTGCGTGACATGTACTGAGTGTCGGAGAGGCCGCTCACGTCGATGTCGGCCTCCCTGCCTATCACCTGGCCGTGCTTGACCTCAAGGGTGACCCCCGTGTCGGACGTGCACTCGAGTATCATCGCCGCACCGGGGGGAATGTCGCTCTGCCGCTCTTCGCCGTTTTCCATATCCCCGACTCCCACCTCGAGAATCCCGCACCTGCTCGCTCAACCAGTAATCGTATCGGCGGCCATGTGTTTATTCAATACCCGCGAACGGTCATCTTCTCAGTTGAGCTTGACGCTCACCACGTCGCCTATTATCAGCGGCTTGTAGACGAATGACATGCCGGTCGCGTTCGACGGCACCTCGAATGACACGTTCCCCCTGGCGGTCTGGCCGGGCAAAATGTCGCCCTCGGGGAATCTCGGTTCGGGGAAGTACACGGCCATGTCGTACTGGTACCCGTCGGGGGTTCTTATGGACATCTCGGTCACGGTGCTGACCAGCTTGGAGGTCGTCCCGCTGTTTGCGATTGACAGGTCGACCACGACGAACTGGTTGCCCTGCGCCGGTTTGAACACGTCGTCACCCTGGGATGGCGACCAGCCGACCACCTTCACGTCGAGCTGACCCGTCTTGCCAACCTGCCCGATCCCGACGCTGACCGTCTCCCTGTTGGTGATCTCCTTGACCACCTTGTGGACCCCGACCCCCACCACGGCGACCAGGACGACGACCACTATTATGGAGACCAGCGTGACGATGCCGAAGGCGATGAGACACCCCTTCAACACGCCGCTCGACTTCTGCGGCGCCTGCGGGGGCGGCGGGTAGGCGTACTGGGGGTATCCGGGTTGAACGGGCTGTCCCGGGCCGGCGGGCGGGGCCTGCTGCCCAGGCTGCTGATATGTGGGAGGCTGCTGCACCGGCACCTGAGGCTGGCCCTGCACGGGAGGCTGCCCCTGGGGCGGCCGTCCCGGCGGCTGATGCATGGGCGGCCTGCCCGGAGGCAGGTTGGCCGGCGGCGGCGGTGGAGGAGGCCGCCCCTCCGGTGGGGGAGAGCCGTTTGTCATCACGCATCACTCCATTCCAGAAAGATAACCTTGTGCCGGCTACCAGACTAACATACTCCCGGGCTGTGACACGCCACCCGCCCGGCATGAGGTATGTCAGCCAATGCTGACCCCCTCAAAGGTTATAATCGGGGCAGGTCCAGGCCAGGGCCCCGCCGACCGGCTGAGAGAGTACTGAAGCGCATGACCGACAGCCCATCGTTTCTGAGACGGAACTACGTATGGATACTGCTCGGCGCGGTGTTCACCCTCTACCTCGTGACACGATCGGTCTCTCTCAAGAGCCTCCCCGTGTTCTGCGACGAGAGCATCTACATCCGATGGTCCCAGCTGGCGCTCTACAAGGGTAACTACCTGATCTCGCTGACGGACGGGAAGCCTCCACTGCACGCGTGGGCCATGGTCCCCCTGCTCAAGGTCTTCGCCGATCCCCTGATTGCGGGCAGGATCACCTCCGTCATCGCGGGAGCGTTCAGCACGCTGGGCATGGTCCTCGTCGGCCGGGAGCTCAAAGACCTGGAGCTGGGCGCCTGGGCCGGGCTGCTCTACGTGCTCTGCCCGTTCGCCCTCTGGTACGACAGGATGGCAGTGGCCGAGGGCCTCCTGCTGACCTTCTTCATCTTCGCGGTGTTCTTCGCCCTCAAGGCGGTGCGGGCGGTGAACCACTGGTGGCTCATCGGCACCGGCGTCTCCATCGGTCTCGCGATGCTCACCAAGCCGAGCGGCCAGCTGCTCTACCTGGTCATCCCCTTCGCGTACCTGGTGCGCGGGCCGCGCGAGAAGGGCAGGTCGAAGAGCCGTCCCCTGGCGCGATGGGCGGTGGGGGTGGTGGGCTCGTTCGTCATCGGATGGGGGATGTACAACGTCCTGCAGCTATCGCCCAACTTCGTCCTCATCGATCAGCTCGGCACACGATGGACCTACGACCTCTACCAGGTGATCGATGCCCCCATGAAGGTGTTCCCGGCGAACTCCGCCGCGCTGTTCCGCATACTGTTCGTCTACCTCGTACCGACCCTGTTCCTGGCGTGCATAGCGGGCCTGCTGATGGGGCTCATCCGGCGCTGGCGGCCCGCCTACTTCCTGGTGGCCTGGGCACTCATCATAGGCGGGGCGACGTGCTTCGTGGCCGGGTACCACTTCCCCCGATACTTCATCGTGGTCATACCCCCGCTGCTGCTGGGCGGCGCTTACCTGGTCAGGTCGCTGACCGGGTGGGCGTTCGAGCCCGGCCCTCGCAGGGGACGCGGAAAGCTGGTCGCAGTTGCCGGCCTGGTCGCGGTCCTTCTGCTGGTCCTGGTGCCGGTCGGGGTGGAGGACGGCTTCATGGTCGTGAAGCCGGAGCGGGCCTGGCTCCCCTACGAGGAGACGCCGCAGTTCATCACCGGGTGGGCGGCCGGCTGGGGCATAGACGAGACGGTACGGTTCCTGGAGTCGCAGAGCGAGAAGGGGACCATCGCCATGGGCAGGATCGGGTACGGGTGCGGCGAGGCCGCGCTCTCCATGTACGTGTTCGACAACGAGGAGATAAGGTTCCTGCCGGGTATCCCCGAGGACTCCGAGTTCCCGCCGCTGTACCAGGAGGCGGCGTGCGCCTACCCCACCTACGCGGTGATAAACGGTTACGAGGAGGTCCCGGCCGGGTGGCCCGTCGACGTGATAGCGGTCTACCCCAAGGACGGGAACGAGAAGATGAACATGTTCCTGGTGAAGATAAGGCCATAGCCGGAACCTCTGAATGCTTGACCCCGGACAGCGACCTTGAGCCGGGCCTCTCAGGCCCGGAACCGAACAGCTTGGGCCGGGACTTCAGTCCCGGATACGAGGGAGGAATCATGAAGCACTGGGAGGACCGCCCCGAGGAGTCCTGGAAGCGGTTCGAGTTCAACCAGCCGTACGGGGACGGGCTGAAGCGCCTCAGGGAGTCGGTCCTCTCCGATGACCGGTTCGACCCCGCGGTGCTGTGGCAGTGGGGGACCATGCAGGCGATGGCCGTCATCGAGATACTCAAGGCCTGCGAGAAGGAGTTCGGCGCGCTCGGGCAGCGGGTGGTGGGGGAGGCCATCAGGAAGGTCGGCTACGACGTCGGGCGCCAGATAGCCGAAGGGAACGAGAGGCCGGAGGGGCTCTCCGACGCCGAGCTGGTCAGCTTCTTCGCCACCGTGGTCAACCGCGTCGCCTACGCCTCGCTGGAGGACCCGGTCATAGACTCCGAGGACAAGGTCAGCTTCGACATAATATGGTGCCCCCACCAGGACGAGTACTCGGCGTTCGACTGCCGGGTGCAGAGGTACTTCGTGCAGGGCATGCTCGACGCCGCCAGGGAGTCGGGCTGGCTGGAGGAGTGGCAGGTGCGCTTCACGGAGACCATCCCCGCCGGCGCCGAGAAGTGCCACTTCGAGCTATGGCGCGGCACGGAGGAGGACTGGTCCTCCTGGGAGAAGTACTCGGCCTGGCTGGAGAGGAAGGCCCTGGAGATAGCCAAGGAGCCGATTCCTCCCTCTCCCCCGGGGGGAGAGGGTCGGGGTGAGGGGGAGTAGCTTTCCACGAGCAGTCAGAAGTAGTCGAAGACTCTGATGGATGAACAGATAACCCCCGGACACCCCTGCATAATCACGAAAGACGTGATGGTGGGAGAGCGCCTCGCCTTCGCCAGGGGCGAATCCGTCGTAGTAGAGCGAGTCGTCCCCAACGCCGAGCGGCCCCGGTTCCGGTACGTGACGTACTCCCCCAGGCTGAACCTCCGCTTTCAGCTGAGCGATGCGGAGATAGACATGATGGCGCCAGCGACTGCCTCTGCGCCGGGCCGGCTCCCACGTGGATTCTGGATCGCGGTCGCCTCGGCGGCGTCCGCGTTCGTGCTTGTGACGGCCGGCGTCGTGGCGTGGATCGCTACCCGCGGCACCCCGGGATCCCCTGGGACCGGCGAGGTGGTCTGTATTGACCCCGGTCACGGCGCCAGGGACACCGGCGCGCTGGAGAACGGCGTAGGGGAGAAGGACGTGAACCTGGACATCGCCCTTCGAGCCCGGCGCCTGCTGGAGGAGAAGGGCTACCGCGTCGTGATGACCCGCGACTCGGACACAAACCCATCGCTGGCTGAGCGCTGCGCCATCGCAAACGGCTCGGGGGCCTCGGTGTTCGTCAGCATCCACAACAACGCCCGCCCGCCCGACGTCCAGGGAACGACCACCTATCACTTCCGGGATTCCTCCGATGGAAGGCTCCTCGCCCTGTACGTCCAGAAGGAGGTCGTGCGCAGCATCGAGCGGCCCGACCGGGGCACCCGGGGCTCGCGCCTATACGTCGTATCCAACGTCACGATGCCGTCCGCCCTGCTCGAGGCGGTCTTCCTGACCGACCCCGATGAAGCCGCCCTGATCAAGGACCCCGACTTCCGCGAAAGGGTCGCCGAAGGCGTTGCGGCGGGCGTGGACGCGTACCTGAAAAGCCTTCCTGAGGCGCCTTGACGGGGCAGCCCGGCACTCGATGTAGAATGAGGCCGTGAGAAGCTGGCGGTTCTGGAAGCGCGAGATAAGGAAACGGCTTCTGCTGGGCCCGGAGGACGACGGACTCGGGGATGTCTACGGGCGCAGGGCCAGGTTCTGGTCGCCGATACGTGGTAGACCCGGGGGAGTGTCCAAGACGATCGCCCGCAAGCCGACCAAGAGGAGGACATGAAAAGGGTTTATTGCTCCGGGGCCCTCTTCTGCCCGGAGGAAGTGACGGCCATGGAGGAGATCGCCGGAGCCCTCGAGGGCGCCGGCTACTCGACGTACCTTCCGCACCGGGATGGGGTCGAGGCGTTCGCATTGAACGCGGTGAACCAGCCGCTGGCCAACCTGCTGATCTTCCGGCCGGTAGTGCGATTCATGAGCAAGGCCACCTTCGCGCTCGACGTCTTTCAGATCCTTGCCTGCGATTACTTCGTGTTCAACATGAACGGAAGCGTCCCGGACGAGGGAGGCGTCGTCGAGACGGGCGTGGCCTTCGCCGCCGGGAAGCCGGTCGTCATCTACAGGAACGACACGCGCGCAATGCCGGGCCGCAACGCGAGCCCGGTCCTGATGGGGGCTTCGGCCACATTCGAGACGGTCGACAGCGTAGAGGGCATCCCAGCCGCGCTGGAGAGCCTGGGGGAGCGCCCGCGCCCCCTGGGAGAGAACCCGTTCGGAGCCGACTGCGCGCCACCGCACCTGCGCCGGGTGGCGAGGTTCGGCAGGAGGGTCCACGGGGTGCTCCGGATGGTATCTTTCCTGAAACCGAAGAATATGATGTCCGCGTGAACAGTCTTCAGCCATGGTGACGGCCGCGGACCGCGAGCGGGGGAGCAAAGGATGACAGCAGCACGAGTGACGGTGATGGGCAGCTTCGTGGTCGACCTCATGGCCAGGGCCCCTCATCTCCCGCGGACGGGCGAGACCGTCAAGGGTGACGGCTTCCTCATCGGGCCAGGGGGAAAGGGCTCGAACCAGGGCGTGGCCGCCCACAAGGCCGGCGCCGAGGTGGACATGATCACGAAGATAGGCCGTGACGACTTCGGGCGGATAGCACTGGAGAGCTTCCAGCGGGAGGGCATGGACACGCGGTACATCCTGCGGGACGACGAGCTGGCGACCGGCGCGGCGCTGATAATGGTCGACGAGAACACCGGCGACAACAAGATACTGGTCTCGCTGGGGGCCTGTTCCAACATCACGGAGGCCGACATCGACAAAGCGCGCGGGGCGATAGCGACCAACCCCGTGTTCCTCACCCAGTTGGAGACCAACCTGGACGCCGTGGAGAGGGCGCTGGGAATCGCCTCGGGCAACGGTGTCCGGATAATCTTGAACCCCGCACCGGCGTGCGAGGTGCCGGACGCGCTCCTGGGGCTGGTCGATATCCTGACCCCCAACGAGGTCGAGGCGTCCATCCTCTCGGGTGTCAACGTCTCGACCCCCGAGGATGCGGGTGAGGCGGCCCGTGTCCTCATGGGCAAGGGGACGAAGAGCGTCGTCATCACCATGGGTTCCAGGGGCGTGTTCGCCGTCACCGGCGCGGAGGAGCGCTTCATCCCCAGTGTGGAGGTGGCGGCAGTCGATGCGACCGGGGCAGGCGACGCTTTCAGCGGGGCCCTGGCGACCGCCATCGCCGAGGGGAAGGCGTTCTTCGAGGCCGTCGATTTCGCGAACACGGCGGCCGCTCTCTCGGTGACCAGGATCGGGACCGCCCCCGCCATGCCCACTCGTGAAGAGATCGACCGGGCCATGGACCGGTCGGGGACGTGAGGAGCATGGAGATAAAGGACCTGATCGATTCGACCCTGCTCCGACCCGAAGCCACCCGGGACGAGATCGTCAGCCTCTGCGAGGAGGCCCTCTCCTACGGGTTCGCCGCCGTGTGCGTCAACTCGTGCTACGCGCAGACGGTAGGCCGCCTGCTCGCGGGAAGCGGCGTAAAGACCTGCGTTGTCGTCGGGTTCCCCCTGGGCGCGGCCGCCACGGAAGCGAAGGCGTGCGAGGCGCGCTACGCCCTGGATGTCGGCACCGAAGAGGTGGACCTGGTCATGAACGTGGGGGCGCTCAAAAGCGGGGATCCGCGCGGGGTGCAGGACGACATAAGGGCCGTGGTAGAGCAGTGTGACGGCAGGGCCCTGGTCAAGGTCATCCTGGAGTGCAGCCTGTTGAGCGACGGCGAGAAGGTCGAGGCCTGCGGGCTCGCGGTCGCGGCGGGCGCGGACTTCGTGAAGACGTCCACGGGCTTCGGCTCCGGCAGTGCCACGGCTCACGACGTGAAGTTGATGAAGGAAGCCGTGTCGGGCCAGGCGCGGGTCAAGGCGTCCGGCGGCATCAGGGATCTCGCCACGGCGATGGAGATGGTCGACGCCGGGGCCGACCGCCTTGGCACCAGCAGCGGTGCGTACATCGTCGATGAAGCCAGGCGGAGAGGTGTCTGAGTTGGAGCGGCGTCTGAAGGTCCACCTCGCCGGACCGGACTGCAGCCCCGAGGAGCTGGAGGGCATGGCCGGCCTGGCGGCACTGCTCGAGGGCGGCGGGTTCGAGGTCTACCTCAGGTCGCGTCACGGTATCGGCTCCGTCCTCGCGCCACATACCCTCCCCGGGGACGACCCCGCGCTGGAGCGCAGGTATCGCTCAGTGCTTGAGAGCGCCGCGTTCGCACTGGAGGTATACCAGGTCGTGCGAAGGTGCGACTGCCTCGTCTTCAACATGAACGGGCGTGTGCCCGACGACGGGGGCGCCTTCCTTGCCGCCGTGGCCTTCACCGCCGGCAAGCCTGTCATCCTCTACAAGCGGGACCACCGGACGAAGCTGTACGGCAACGACAACGCCATGATATCGGGGCTCTCAGCGGACTTCGTACCAGTCAGAGAAGCGGCCCGGTTGCCGGGCGAGGTCGAGAAAGCGATCGGGCGCTGCCGGGAGCAGGGCCACAGGCCCGGGGACCTTCCGCCGCTCGTGAAGCTCAACGCCGACCTCGGGCGCAAGGTCTGGGAATCTCTGCAGCGGTTCAACGAACCCGGCTCGAAGGCCGGACCGACGGAGCTCTTCGAGGAACTGGCGGCCGCATGCGAGGCCTCGCAGGCCTATCACTTTCGTGCCATAACGTGAGGCGCCCGCCTCAGGGCTCCCGGTCCTCGAAGCCTCCGATCGTACAGGTGCCGGCCCCGCGGTTGTTCCAGTACATGGCGCGCTCCGCCATTATGCGCATGCCCGGGGTGGTCACTCTCACCAGCACCGAGGCCCTGCCGACCACCACGCGGTCGGCCATGTCGTAGGTCTGCCTGGTGAGCGGCATGAGCGTGTCGAGGAAGCTGGCGAGCACCTTGCCGTCCGAGCCCAGGTAGGAGACCTCGACCACCACCGGTGACTGGTTCGGGTTCATCAGGCAGGTGAAGGTCTCCCTGCCGTCCGACACCTCACCGTCGGGGAAGAAGAAGGTGTTGTGGATATCGGTCATGCCTATGGTGTCGTGGGTGGCCTCGCCGAGCGCGGTCCCGCCGCCCCAATACATGGATCTCTCCGCGGCCACCGGGATACTGCCGTGAACGTGTATGGCGAAGTCCCGGTTCGGGAGCACGTCGTTCACTTTGATGGTCTTTCGCGACCTCGGGGGCATCACGAAGACCTCCTGGGGCATGGCTCCGTCCGACAGCATGTAGGTTACGTCCACCGAGGCCGGGTCGTTGTTGGGGTTCTGCACCAGCAGGTAGGTGGTGAATCCCCAGTCGGTGCTTCCCTCCGCGAGGTAGCAGTCGTGGGACAGGCCCCTGCCCGCCATGGCCAGATAGTAGCCGTGGGCCGGAAGGGTGGTACCGATGGAGCAGTGGCCTTCCCTGCGGGAATTCCGGTACATAGACCTCTCCGGGATGACCGGCAGCTCGCAGTTCACCCTGATGGAGGCGTCCACGGCGCCCATGTCCTCGGCCATGCTGTAGCTGCGCCTGGAAAATGCCGGTATCTTCTTGAAGAACGTGCGCGTCTCGCCGCCCTCCGGCATGTAGGTCACCTCGCAGACCGCCTCGCGGTCGTTGGGGTTCTGTATCAGCAGCCAGGTCTCGAACCCCCAGTTCGAGGAGCCTTCGGGAAGGAACCACGTCTTCGCGGGCGCAACGACTCCTATGGAGCAGTGCCCGTCAGGGGAAGGCGCGCCCGTGCCGGTCCACTGCATGGTCCTGTCCACGGCGATCATCTTGCCCTCGGTGCATACCACCCGCGTCGAGAAGTCGGTCTCGAACTCGAGGTAATCCTCGGGATTGACCGTGGTCTGGCTGTGCGCCGGCAGGGTCAACTCCTGGGTCGGGGCCTCTCCCTGCGGCAGCATGTAGGTCACCGTCACGTCGACCTTGTCGTCGTTCGGGTTCTCGATGGACAGGTACGAATCGAAGCCCCAGGCGGTCGTGCCCTCGGCGAGATACCAGTCCGGGGTCAACACCGTGAACTCCATCCCGTTGCTCTGGCCGCCGTCGGTCACCACCGATACCGTACCGGCGGTGGGGCCCTCGGGAACGACGCAGCGTATCGTGTTATTGGTCCACTGCGTGTATCCCGCGGCCTCGGTCGTCCCGAAAAGCACGGCCGAGCCGCTCTTCTGGGGACCGAAGGCGCTACCGGTGATGGTTATCGCGGTGAGCATGCCCCCGTTCTTCGGGTTCAGGTTCGCTATATGCGGGTTCACGTCGAACGGTGTCTGGTTGGACATGCCGCCTTCGGTCGTCACCGACACTGACACTATCCCGAACACGGAGTCGGGGACCGTGCAGACGATCCGCGTGTCGGACCAGGACTGATAATCCGCCACCTTCGTGTCGCCGAAGGAGACGTAGGAGTCGCCCTGTGATGCTCCGAACGCGCTGCCGTCGAGGGTGACCTGCGTGCCCACCGGGGCCGCGGCCGGCTCGATGGAGTCGACATGCGGGATGACGCTGAAATCAACCCCGTTCGAGGTGCCTCCCGCCGTGGTGATGGTCACCGAGGCGATTCCCGAGGCCCCCAGCGGGACCTGGCACACCACCCGGGTGTCGGACCACGATACATAATCGGTGACCTGGACGCCGTCGAACCGGACGATGGAGCCGTCCTGGGTCGCGCCGAACGCGGTGCCGTTGGCGGTCACCTGCGTACCGACGATGCCCGAGGTCGGATCGATGGAGTCGATATCGGGCACCACGTCGAAGGTGACCCCGCTGGAGGTGCCGCCCTCCGTGGTCAGGGTCACCTGGACCTGCCCGGATACCCCCTGCGGGACCTTGCAGACGACCTGGGTATCGGACCAGGAGACGTACTCCGCCACGGCCGTGCCACCGAAGCTCACCACGGAGGCGCCCCGGCTACCGCCGAAGGCGCTGCCGTTTACGGTCACCTGCGTCCCGACGATTCCCTCCGCGGGATCGAGGTCCTTGATGTCGGGTACGACCGCGAACCCGAAGGCGTTCGAGGTCCCCCCGCCGGTGGTGAGGCTGACCTGGACGTTGCCCGAGGCCCCCAGAGGGACCTTGCAGACGACCACGGTATCCGACCACGACTGGTAACTCGTAGCCTTTGTACCCCCGAAGGAGACGTATGAGGAACCCCTGGCGTCGCCAAAGGCGGTACCGGAGAGCGTGACCTGGGTTCCGACGATGCCGGAAATCGGATCGATCTCGCTCAGGTACGGGACGACGCTGAAGTCCGCGCCGTTCGATGTCCCACCCGGGGTCGTGACCGTCACCTGGGTCTTGCCCGAGGCTCCGAGCGGCACGTGGCAGACCACCTGCGTATCCGACCACACCACGTAAGAGCTGGCCCTGGTATCGCCGAACGAGACGTACGAGCCGCCCTGCGAACCGCCGAAGGCGCTGCCTGATATCGTGACCTCGGTACCGACCATCCCCGCGGTCGGTGACACGACGTCGATCCGGGGAACCACTTTGAAGGTCACGCCGTTGGACGTGCCACCCTCCGTGGTGACGGTTACCTGGACCTGACCGGATGCGCCCAGCGGGACCTTGCAGACGACTTCCGTATCCGACCATGAGATGTACTCCGTCACGGTCGTGCCACCGAAGCTGACCAGGGACGTCCCCCGGCTGCCGCCGAAGGCGCTCCCGTCGATGGTCACCTGCGTACCGACGATGCCCGAGGTCGGGTCCACCGAGTCTATGTGCGGCGCCACGTCGAACTCGACGCTGTTTGAGGTCCCCCCGGCGGTATCAACGGTCACCTGCGCCTTGCCCCAGGCGCCGGCCGGGACCCTGCACACGATGCGCCCGTCGGTCCAGGAGTCGTACTGGGTCACGCGGGTGCCCCCGAACGAGACGTAGGAGCCGCCCCGCGAGGCGCCGAAGGCGCTGCCGTCCACGGTCACCTGCGTGCCGACCGTGCCGCTGCCCGGGCTCAGGCCGGTTATGTGCGGCTGCACGTGGAAGTTATGCGGAGGAGAGAGCCCTCCGTCGTTCCAGACGGTCACCGGCACGATGCCCGACAGCCCGGCCGGGACCGTGCAGACTATAGTGCCGTCCGTCCACTGCGCGTAGTCCTGCGCGTGCACGCCCCCGAAGTCTGCGTACCAGCTTCCGGCCTTCGAGCCCCCGAAGTGGGCACCGCTGATGGTGACCTGTGAACCCGTGAAGCTCGGATCAGGAGATATCGAGGTGATAGCCGGCTTAGCGGGCGCGGATTTTATCAGCCATTCGTGGTCGTATATCTCCCCGTGCCACTTGAGGTGCCAGACTATCAGGTTGATGTCCACCCCACCGTCGCTCTGAACGCCCAGGTAGAGGTTCCACCAGGGGTCCTCGTTCGGGTCCGAGTGCAGCCTTATGTACTCCAGCACGTCGATGTAGGGCCCTACCACGTCGTAGAGCAGGCACTCGATCTCTTCCTTCACGTAGGTCTTGTTGTCCATGGGCTTGTAGGGGATACTGGCGTCCGCGGTGGCGCCCGCGTCGAAGTCGTGGATTGTGTACCACCCGTCGTAGCCGAAGCCCACCGATGCCGACAAGGTCTCGCTGCACAATAAGTCCGTCCCCGCGGCGACAGAGCCGTCAAAGCCGATAAAGATGTTCACCTTCGGGAAGAAGACCAGCGGACCCGCGTCTATCGGGTCCAGGTAGAAGGTCTTTATCTTGACCTCCTGGGTGAGGCTGAAGTCGGCGTTCGCCTTGAGCTCGAGGCTGACCTTCTCTCCGACGCTCGCCGCTATGCTGAAGGTGAAACCGACGGGGATCACCTTCCACTTCCACTTGATATGGATGGAGATGTCCAGGCCTATGGTGAGATCGACGTCCCCCTTCAGCTCGCCCTTTCCCAGCAGGTCGATGTCGAACGGGACGTTGACGTTCACCCCGCCCGCAGGCACCGGTGTCTCGCTGGTCCCGTAGAAGTTCCCGTAGCGGATCAGCTCGACCACCGAGGCCTGCTCGGTGATCAGGGTGGTCACGCCCCCGACCCGCTGTACCTCGGTGACCTTCCTGAGGAAGCCGTTCGGCGCCCCCTGGCTCGCGCCTGAGCAGATGACCCTGCCCGCCTCGATGGTCTGGAGCAGCCCGGTGGTCCCCGCGAACACCACCTTGCCGTCCGGCGCGGAGGTCACGTGCGACGCGGTGACCTCGTCGAGGATGACCCCTTCGGGCATCAGCATGTTGGGGATGTGGCCGAGGGAGGTGTGTCCCCCCCTCCGGCCCTCGTAGTCGAAGTACATGGATGACTCGACTACCAGCGGGAGGTCGGAGCGCACGGTGGTGGATACGTCGACCCGGGGGAATCCCTCCAGCTCGTTCAGGTGGACCGTCCTTCGCCCCCTGGCCGGCACATCCAGCCCGTACGGCGGGTAGGAGTACCCCGGCGCCAGCTGGAACTCCAGCGTGGCGTGCACGGTTTCATCGGTGGGGTTCTGCAGCAGGATCCAGGTGTCGAACCCCTCGCGCGTGCAGCCTTCGGGCACGTGCCAGGTGTCGCTGACCGAGTCGGAGGCCTGCGAGCACGAACCGCCGTCGTGTCCCTCGCTGTCGAAGTACATGGCCCTCTCGACCACGGCGGGGACGTCGGTGTAGACGATAGTGGAAACGTCCGTCGAGGCGAGGTTGGCAACGTCGTCCACCTTCAGGGTCTGGCGGGTCCCGGCCGGCAGGTTGAAGGTGACGCGGTCCCCAAAGAGGCCGTCCGGGAGTTGGAACTCGACAACAACCTCCGCCTGCTCGTCTCCCGGGTTCTGGACCAGGAGGTAGGTGTCGAAGCTGCCCCCGGTATACCCCTCCGGGATGTAGAACTGCTGGTCGGTGCTGGTGGCGCCCAGCGAGCAGTGCCCCCCGTCGTTCCCGTAGTAGTCGAAGTACATCGCCCTCTCGGCGACCACGGGCTGGGTGGAGGATACCTTGGTGGACACGTCGGTGGAGCCCAGGCCGGGCAGGTCGTCGAGCTTGATCGTCCGGCGGGTGCCGGGTGGGACCTCGAAGGTATGAGGCTCGGCTGTCGCGCCCGGGGGAAGCTGGAAATCCATGGTGACTTGAGCCACCCTGTCACCGGGGTTCTGCACCAGGACATAGGTGTCGAAGGCGCTCCCCGTGTAGCCCTCGGCGAAGAGCCAGTTGAAGTCAGGGCAGACGCAGCCCACGGTGCTTGTGCCGCCGCGGATGCCCGCGTAGTCGAAGTAGACCGATCTCTCCACGAAGACACCCCTGTCGGAGGTCACGCGCGTCGAGACCTCTGTATCCGCGAGGCCGGCAAGCTCGTCCAGGTGGACGCTCTGCCGGGTGTTGGCGGGCACCGTGAGGCTGAAGGGCTGGGCGTAGGTCCCCCCGGGAAGCTGGAACTCCATGGTGACCGAGGCCGCTTCATCGGACGGGTTCTGCACCAGCACCCAGGTGTCGAACCCCCCGCCCGTGTACCCCTCCGCCAGGTACCACACCTTCTCCTGGATGCTCGAGAGGTCCCCGTGGTTCACGTTGTCGGCGGCCCTGGCCTCCGACCGGCCCATGGGAACGACCGCCCCCAGGGAGACGAACAACGCCGCGAGCAGCACCCCGAAAACGGCGGCGGCTATCGCCTTTCTGCCTCGACGGAACATCATGCTTATTGAACCCATCGATACGGCCTCCCAAGGTCTTTCGATATCGGTCCTTGAGTGGGGGACACGGCCCGGGCCGGCCTGGTGAATGGACCCGCGCCGGGAGCACAACGAATTTGGACGGGAGAAACCCGCCGTAAATACCCACCCACCTATTTATACACCGAAACGGCAATGTTTCACCCGGTTTTCGGTGGATATCGCGGCAAGCCCGGGCTTAGGTGGCCGGGTTCGGCAAACGATAGTAGGATAGAGACCGGCTGGGCTTACCAGGGGACAACATTCTTGAAACTATCAAGGCCGGCTTCAGGTGGTGCTCTTGAAGGACAACAAGCAACTGCGGTTCTATCGATGGCTGCTGCTGGGGATCTTCCTGACGGTAGAGGCATACGTCCTGGGTCTCAACCTCTATTACCTCATAGCGGAAGACGACACATGGACGTCGTTCGCGTTCAATTTCGCATCCTCCACGGTCCTGACGGCGTTTGTCATAGGGTTGGCGTACTACTTCCTCTGGCGGACCGTGACCAGCCTGCAGGAATCCGAAGCGCGATACAAGGAGCTTTCCGAGGATCTCAAGAGGTCCAACGCGGAGCTGGCCGTATATGCGCACACTGTTTCTCACGACCTCAAAGGCCCGATCGCGAGTGTGGCGACCTCTCTCCACGCTATCAAGGAGATGCTGAAACGGCCGACAGCCGACTCGCTCGAGACGGCCAGGGAACTGTCGGACATAGCACTCAGGAGCGCGCTTCGCGGTAACGACCTGGTAGATGAGCTGCTGACCTTCGCGGAAGCCGACCAGCCGAAACAGCTCGAGGACGTTGATGTGTCCGTGCAGGTCGCGGAGGTCTTGAGAGACAACCGGGAGGAGATCGAGAGCAAGGACATCCGGCTCGAGGTGGATGATGACCTGGGCCGTGTCCGGGCGACAGACCTGGAGATCTATCAGGTATTCTCAAACCTCATCATGAACGCAATCGCGTACGGAGGGCCCCGAATCGAAGTGCGAATGGTGTCGAGTAACGGAGAGAACACGTACCTCGTCAGGGACAACGGCCCCGGCATCCCGGAGGATCTGCTTCAAGAGATCTTCGTGCCGTTCGTAAAGGGCGCGGACGGCAGGACGGGGATCGGACTCGCCATCGTCAGGAAGATCGTTGACGCCTATGGCAGCGGGGTCAGGGCCTGCAACGACGACGGGGCCTGCTTCGAGTTCAGCCTCCGAAGAGCGCGCTGACCCGACGGGGCGAAGCCTCGGTTGAGTGGGAGTACAGCTTCGCCATCTCGACCGCGTCGCGGGGCTCGGCCTTCCTGATGGTACCGTTCATTCGCGTCCTCCCATCGGTTGTCTGGTGGTGGCATCCGAGAGACCATATACTAACCATTTGACGACAAACGGGGGCGACTTGTCTAAACTCCTGGGGTTCTGCCTGGTGACGGCGAGTGTCTATGTTCTCGCGGTCCCGGTCGTGATGTTCATCATGGAGAAGTCGATAGTCCGCCGGGTCGAGCCGGCGAGACCCGACGAGGACTTCCTGGACGCGTGGCCGCCGGCGCTCGCGGGTTTCGTGCTCTTCCAGAAGGTGAAGAGGCAATACATCACCGCGACCATTATCGACCTGGCGAACCGCGGTTTCCTGATGGTGGAGGAGATGGGGCACGGGCTGCTCAATACGTTCGAGTTCGATTCGACCGGACAATCGCTCAAGGGACTAAACAGGTACGAACACGATCTTCTGAGGGAGATGTTCCCGGGCAGGACGAAGGAAGTGAGCGAGGTGTCGCTCTTCAAGAAGCTTCCCGCTTTCCTTCCGAAGTTGTACGAAAGGATCACTGAAGAGGTGGAGAAAAGGAAGGTCTTTTCGGACAAGTCGGCTCTCCGGGAGGTATCCTTCCCCTACTTCGCGAGCGTATCAGGTGCAGTGATGCTCGGTCTGGTTATCCTGGACATCCTCTACGACAAGCCCGCAGTCTGGATCCTGGTCGCCGCACTGGCCATAGGCATCATCGAGGTCGGTGTGTTCGCGCACCGCGTGCCGCGCCTGACCGGGCGCGGGAAGGAGGTCTATGTCCGATTGCTGTCCTTCGGGAAGTACCTGGACGAGCTCGATCACGATAGCCCCGATGAAGAACTGATCGGGTTCCTGCCGTATGCGCTGGCGTTCCACAGCGAGCCTTTTCGGGCCAGGAAGTTCGCGAGAGTCGAGCCGGAGTACGTTCCCTGGTACGTAAGTGAAGACCGCGAGGAGGATAACCTGCTGCCCCTCATCCACGCCGCGAACTCGATGCAGTGCCAGATCTCCGGCGAGCCCGCTATCTTCTCGTACTGGGGTTGGCTCACTACATATGGAAGCAGCGGCTACGACAGACCAAAGAAGCCGGGCAGTTTCCTGGGGTTCTGGTCTTTGCATTCCGGTAGGAAGCCGTCGAAACGGAGC
This sequence comes from Actinomycetota bacterium, assembly GCA_043807425.1. Lineage (GTDB taxonomy): Bacteria > Actinomycetota > Geothermincolia > Fen-727 > Anoxymicrobiaceae > JAHJCO01. The sequence continues at coordinate 1,343 of JAZDFZ010000025.1, read as the reverse complement.
TCGAGGCGTCAGTGTCGCGCATCCATCACCTCGTCCTCCGTCGAACCGGTGAACATCAAGAAGAAGCAGTCACACAGGAAAGGCCGGGGCCGGTGACAGAAGGCAGTATCCCGCAGGTTTGAATCACGATAACTAACATTGGCTTTCAATACTGTTATCTTTTAATCAGAAACCACAGTCTCTTGACGAATGCTTAGCTCGACTGCGTAATTACTGGGGTGAATACATAATATTGTCATATATTGATAACTAATGTTATTCAAACCTGCGGTGAGCCTATACTGGTAGGCCTACTGGAACAGCTCCGGCGGCGCTTCCGGGATGTCGGCCTGCGTGAGACCCGTTCCTGCCGCCACGTAGGTCCAGGCTCCATTGACCTTGCGGTAGTAGACCTGCTCTCCCTCGACCGGAGGGTTCGACGTGCCGGTGAGGCTTACCCGCGCCCAGTCCCCCACGACTTTGATCTGTCCCACCACGCGCCCCGGGTACTGGGAACCAGCGAGCGCGGCGAGCGCCTGTTGATCGTTCGTCGAGGGCACCGGCTGCGTGCTTGTAGGCGCAGAGCTCTCCAGAGCGAGTCTGTATTTCTGTTTCCATGTTTCGATTTCCTGCTGTTGTTTCTCTATCCGCAACTGGTCCTTCTTCTTCGTATCGTCCCACCTGTAATACAGGTACCCCGCCCCGCCCAGGGCTGCCACCAGGAGGATGACCAGGATCACCGTCAGCGCCTTGAGACCGCCGCCCGCCTTGGCCTTCTCGGCCTTCCCCGCTTTCGGCGGCCGGCCGGTCTTCGCACGCGCCTCTGCCCTGGTCCGCCGGGGCGCGGGGGCTCCGGCGGCTCCGGGAGGTGCCGGCACGGGCGCCGCTACTCCCGCCTGGACCGCCGCCGGCGGGGGAGCAGAAGGAATCGGGCCCGCGGGAAGCTCCGCGAGGTCCTCGTCGCGAAGCTGGTATCGATTTCCTGTCCTGATTGATAGGACCACAAATCTGTATCTCGGGTCCGCGGCGTTCGGGGAGACGTATTCCACGGTCACCTGCTCGCCACCGGCGAAGGTCAGGACGCCGTCGATGACGATGTCGGAGACTATCGAAACCCGCGAACCCGCCTGAATGTCGGACATCTTTTACCTCCTACATGAGCAAGGTCATTATAGCAAGAACTGGAATCGACTCCGGCTCAATCGCCCTTAACAGTAGCCAAATGCGCATTCTCACGTAACTGATCACTGATTCTCACGTTGTCTGAACACCCCCGGAGCGTCAGCGACGCCGGATGTTTCCGACAGACTCAGTGTTCAGTTATCACCCCCAGACAAGCCCCGATCGGACGGCATCCCTGACCC
>JAZDFZ010000024.1:0-25989 GCA_043807425.1 Actinomycetota bacterium | reverse complement strand
CTAGAACCCCCTCACCCGACCCCCGCCCCCCAGGGGAGAGGGACACTCACAGAACGCGGGCCCTTTCGGGCCCGCTTCTGTCGTAACCCCGGGCTGAGAGCCCGGGCTCAAGCTTCGGTCTCTTACGCCGGCTCGAAGTGCATCAGGAGCATCGGGTGGTCCACCGGCTCGGTCGCGTATGCTACCTTCACCGGCATGCCGGTCTTTATTACATCGGTCGAATCGCCGTAGTTCCGCAGTTGGTGCGCGAACAGCGTGTCGGCGCCGTCCAGCTTCACCATCGCCAGGACATACGGTATCTCGACCTTCATGAAGGCGGGTACGAAGTTGGACACCGAGTAGCTCTCCAGCGTGCCGGTGCCGGGAAGCTCCTTCCACTCCGTGATCGTAAGGCAGTCCGCGCACAGCGGCCTGGGGATCGCCCAGACCTTGCCGCAGCCGGGACATGCCGTGGTCACGAACTTCTGGTTGGCGAGCTCTATGAAGAACTTGGAGTACTTGCCCAGCACGTGCTTGTAGGTGAAGTCCATCTTCCACTCGATGCGCATTATCTCGCGGAAGTCCGCCCAGGGGTCTCCCTCCGGGTGGTCGAACGCCATCGGGTCCTCGGCCGTGTAGACCTCCATGAGGTTCTTTACGAGTTCGAGTCCCATGCCTAGTCCCTCCTCTCGAAAACGTTGATCGCGCAGAAGGTGCCTGTACCGCCGTGGGAGTCCATCCCGCCGCGTTTGGCGTTGAGCTCCACCTGGCGCTTGGGGTGGGCCTCCTGGCGGAGCTGTCGCAGCACCTCGACGCCCTGGGCGATGCCTGTCGCGCCGACCGGGTGCCCGAAGCCGATGAGCCCGCCCGAGGTGTTGGTGGGCAGGTCGCCTCCGAGGTCGAAGACGCCCTTCTCGGCCAGCTTGCCGCTCTCGCCCTCCTTGCAGAACCCGAGGTCCTCATAGGACACCAGCTCGACCCCCGAGTACGCGTCGTGAACCTCGAAGCAGTCGAAGTCCTCGCGGGGGTTCTTCACGCCGGCCATCTTGTAGGCCATCTCCGCGCCGGTCCTCTTGCCCCGGAAGTGGGTGATGCCCGGGAACGGGAACGGCCGGTCGGCCATCCGCATGAAGTCGGTCCCGCAGCCGGTGCCGGTGACCTCGATGGTGGGCTTCTTCCCCCAGGCGGTGCTGTGCTTCTTCGCCCACTCCTCGGTGGCGAAGACCATGCAGGCGCCGCCGTCGGAGAGGAGGCAGTTGTCCAGCAGCTTGTAGGGGTAGGTGATCATCTTGGACTTCATCACGTCCTCGACGGTGATCTCCATCGGGTAGTGGGCCTTGGGGTTGTACATGGCGTTGCGGTGGTTCTTGACGCTGATGGTCGCGAACTGCTCTTCCTTCGTGCCGTACTTCTCCATGTGGGTGACCATCATGATCGCGTAGTAGGCGATGTAGAACCCGGCGACCTGGACCTCCCAGTCGGTGTCGGACGCCAGCGCGATGAACTGCTGCGCGACGTCGGAGGGGACCTGCCGCCCCATGTTCTCGCCGCCGAAGATGATCATCGAGTCGCACAGGCCGGCCTTGATGTAGGCGTAGGCGTTGCGTATCGCCAGCCCGCCGGTCCCGCCGCCGCCCTCGACGCGCACGTTGGGCTTGGGGCACATCCCTATGTTGTCGTGGAAGATGGCACCCGCCTTCAACTGCTTGTCGAAGTGGTCGCTGAAGTAGCTGGTGGTGCTGTGCTCGATGTCCTCTATCCTGGTACCGGAGTCCTCCAGGCCTTCCAGTACAGCCTCGTTCAGCCAGTCGCGCATGTTGCCGTCCACGCGCTCGGCCGCGAACTTGGAGATGCCGCCGCCCAGGACGTATACCCGCCGTTCCCTGTCTAGTACTTCCATGTCCTCCCTTCCTTCCTTGTATCGATGCGGACGTTGTCGTCAATTGACGGTCCGCCGCGGCACGGCGCCGCGGCAAAGACGCCTAAGTATATCAAATAGGGTGGGGAGAACCGGCCTCACTGGGGGTTATTGTTCGTACTGCTTGATGAGGTTCCGCACCCGGTCCCGTGCCGAGGACAGGTCGGCCGCCTTTGAGTCGTACAGCGGCTGGAGCTCGGCCGGGGTCGTGGCGCCCAGCGCCGACTCCACCTGGAAGACCCTGTCGCGCAGGAACTGCTCAGTTTCGGCGCAGGCTTTCTTCAGGTCGGGGTCCGAGGGCTCGGGGGCGTCCGCCACGGTCGATATCAGGCCGACGAGGTCCCTGCTCTGTACGACCAGCTCATCCAGGCACGGCTGGAGGCCGATGCGTCCCGCGACGACGTCCGCCATGAGCGTCCGGGCCCTGGAGTCAAGGGCGCCATCGGACGCGAGCGCCTGGTTCAGCGCCTCCCTGCAGGCGTAGTCGGAGGTGCCCGAACTCCTGCGTTCCTGGCCGCCGCCGCATCCGGAGGAGAGCACCGCCAGCAGGACGAGTACCAGCATCGCGCGGACCGCATGGGACCTGTCGAGCGCCGTTTTCATGCGCACATTATACAGGTGGGAAATAACCTCAGAGGTCTTTTCCCACGTGAGAAAAGATGGTTGAGGTTATTTCCCATGTATAATCCCGGTTGAGTAAAAGGGGGCTGAATGCACGAGCACTTCGACGCCGGGCGCGCTTTTCACCACATCGAGATGCTGGCGCGCCTGCGCAGGCTTCCGGGGACTCCGGGCGAGATGGAGGCCCAGGAATACCTGGCCGGGGCCGGCGAGGAGATGGGGCTGCCGCTCGAGCGCCAGGGGTTCACCTACTCCACCTGGCCGCTGACTGTCTTCCTGCCAATGATCTGCCTGGGGCTGGCCGCCTTGAGCGTCATTGGCTCCGTGACCTACCTGTGGGGGACGGCGTGGACCGCGTTGCCGGGCGGCATGCTCCTCCTGGCCATCTACGGGTCATTCCGCTGGTCGGGTGCCTTCGAGAGGTTCGCCGCGTCCGGCGGCCGCTACCTCTCCGCGAACCTTGTGGGACACGTCCCTTCGAGCAGGTCGAAGGGCACCATCCTGCTGTCCGCGCACTACGATTCGAAGAGCCAGTTGATGCCCGTGGTTGTCCGCGCCGCGCTGTTCATGCTCGGCTTTTTCGGCGCCATCCTGCTGGGCCTGACCCTGCTGGTGGTCGGCATCATGGCCGCGGCGGGGAGCGACGTGCTGGGAAGCAGTGCCGGCTTCTGGGTGAGCCTCGTCCCCGCGTTGTTCCTGGTCCTGCTGGTCTTCAACTTCACCGGCAACAGCTCGCCCGGGGCCCTGGACAACGCGTCTGGAGAGGGCGTCATACTCGAGGTCGCACGGGTCCTGCTGAGCCATCCCCTGGAGAACTTCGACGTGGTCGTAGCGTCGTTCGGGTGCGAGGAGGTCGGACTGGTCGGCTCCATCAGGTACCTCCTGGACCACGAGGAGGAGCTGAAGGAGCGCCCCTTCTACATGCTCAACTTCGACATGCCGTTCTCCCCCGGGGGCCGGCTTTTCCTGAACACCGGCTTCGAGGTGCCGCCCCGGTGGACATCCGAGCATATCAACGACCTGGCCCGCGCTTCCTCGGAGAAGATGGGCTTCGAGATACGGGGGATTTACCTGCCGGTGGGCGCGGCCGCGGACCACATGCCCTGGTCCAAGCACGGGTTCGAGGCCACGGGTTTCGTCTCGGCCGCGACCCACGTGCACCGCTCGACCGACGACATCGAGAAGATCAACCGGGAAGCGCTGCGGAGGACCGGCGAGGTGGCCCTCTCCGTGGTGAGGCTGCTGGATCAGGAGCTCTCCGCGGAGGGCTCCGACGTCACGGACCTCTCAGACCTCTCGGACATCACCTCGTAGCGGCGCTCGGCGGACTTCTCAGAGAGGTAGAGGTCGATGGCGAGGGCGGCGGTCCGCCCCCGCGCGCAGGCCTCGATTATCAGCTCCGGGCCGCCCGTCGCATCGCCCCCGGCGAAGACACCTTTGCGGGAGGTCGACATCGTGTCCCGGCCGACGAGGATCCGGCCCTGCTCGTCCAGCTTCAACTGCCCCGCCAGGTACCCGGCAAGCGTCGGGGAGGGGACGCGCTCCCCGGCCAGTATCACCGTCCCCACGCCCAGCGCGCCGGGGTGGGGCCCCTCGACCGTCGTGGCCGCGCCCAGCGTAGGCACGGTACGTATGGCGTCCACCCTCCCGTGGCCGATTATCTCGGCGACCCGGCGGCCGGTCAGCATCTCGACGCCGCGCTCCCTGGCCGCCGCCAGGCGTGACGGCGCCACGGGCATGTCCCGCTCGTTGAAGGTGGTCACGAGGAAGACCTCGTCGGCACCCAGGTCCCGGGCCAGCACGGCGGTGTCAACCGCAAGCTGACCGTCGCCGACCACCGCGACCCTCCTGGACATCTCCCGCTTGACCCTCCTGCGCGCCGCCTCGAGGAACGATACGGCGTCAATGACCCCGGGGAGGTCGGCGCCCCTGATCTCGGGACGGCGGACCGCCCCCAGTCCCGTCCCCAGGAATATGGCGCCGAACCCCTCGCGCATCAGGGACTCGAAGTTGATGTCCTCTCCGAGCGTGGTGTTGCCCCTGAACTCGATGCCGGCCGCCAGGGCTCCCTCCAGCTCGCGCTCGACGACCTGCGGGTCGAGCCGGCTCGAGGGGATGGCCTGGGAGGGCAGCCCCCCGGCCTCGAAGCCCTGCTCGAACACCTCGACGTTGTAGCCGAGAAGGGACAAATAGTACGCGCAGGATATACCCGAAGGCCCCGAGCCTATGACGGCCACGCGGGCCTTCCGGGGACCACGGTAGCTCTGCGGCCACCCCTCCGGACCGGGTACCACGCCGCAGGTGAAAGCCTCGAGCTGGCCGATGCGGATGGGGGTGTCGAGTTCGCCTCGACGGCAGGAGGCCTCGCAGAGCAACTCGGCCGGGCAGACCAGGCCGCACACCTCGCCGAGCGGGTTGTTCTCCCTGATCATCGCGGCCGCCCCGGCGAAGTCGGCCGAGGACATCCTCTTGATGAAGTTACGGATGTCTATCCCGCCCGGGCAGCCCTCCATGCACGGTGAGTCCACGCAGCGCAGGCATCTGTGCGATTCCTGGACCGCCGAGACGGAGTCCACTACCTCTTGCCCGATTATCTCCGGCCGCACGGGGACTGTCTCCATCACGAAGCTCTCCCGGGGCTCCACCAGGTGATAGGCCCGCACCCCCAGGCAGCGCATGACCGCGAAGGCGCAGTTTATTCCCGAGGCCGCGACCAGGGACGCCCCCCGGCCGAACATCGTGGAGTCCCCCGCCAGGAACAAGCCCCTTATCTCGGTCACGGACCCGGGCAGAGCGGCGGGGACAGTCATCCCCCTGACACGCGGACCCGCGAGCTGGCCGTTCTCCCTGAGCAGGTACCTCTCGAACGTTGCAGGCGTGGCGACCCTCATGACCACGAAGTCCTGGGTCAGGCCCGGGAAGTACTCCTCGACCCGCTCCAGCACGTGCCCGCCCTCGCTGAGCTTCAGGTCCTCGTACTCCTCGGATCCGTACTCCGGGCCGCCGGCCGAAGGCCAGGTATTCGCGTCGGTCACCGCGTGGATGCTCAGGGTGTGGTACCCCTCGGGTGACAGGTACGGGTCTGAGAGCGAGGGGACGCTTATGGAGATGAAGCGCGATGGCTCGCGCTGTGGATCGTCCACCAGCACGGTGCTGGGGTGGAAGTCCTCTGGGATGCCCGTCTCGGGGATCCCCAGGTATATGGCCATCACCCCGGGCGAGGGCTCGAGCAGGTCCAGCCACTGCGTGGTCTCCGGCCTGAGCACGGACCGCCCCACGAGTCGCTCGTAGAGGTCGCGGACCCCTATATCGGCCACCACGGCCTCCGTCAGGACCACGCGGTCACCGGGGAGAACCACCCCGAACGCCTGCCCGTCCTCCACCAGGACGCGCTCCACCGGCATCCTGTAGAGGACCCGCCCGCCCTTCTCGACGATCATCTTCTCCAGGCGGTCGGGGATCTGCTGGGAGGAGCCAATCGCGTGGTGGGTGCCGCCGACGTGCCGGTCGATTATGGTGAGCGCGGCGTGCGGCGCGGAGAGCTGGTCCATGGGATACCCGGTGTTGTAGATGAGGTCGGCCTCGAAGAACGACCTCACGGACGGGTCGTCCACGTGGCGCGCGAGGACCTGTGCCGCGCTGATCTTCTGGAACCGGGACAGCCGCATGACGCTGAAGGGGTGCCGCGCGAAGAGGCCGAGGCGCTGCCCCGGCGATTCGTCGTTGCGGGGGCGGAGGGGCCCCCCGCATTCGAGGACCCCCTGGTAGATGTGGTCGAGCTCGCGCATGAACGAGAAGATGCTGCCCGCCTGCTGCGGGTAGAGAGCCCCGAGCTCGGCGGTGAAGCTGTGCCTGTCGCGGTGGAAGTCGATGCGCTGGTCGCCCAGGAAGAGCCGGTAGACGATGTCGCGCGGGATCAGCTCGACCTGCTGGCTCCCCGAGTCGAAGACGGTCCGGATGGCGTGGAAACCCACCTTGCCGAAGCCGTGGAGGATGGAGGCCGCCGCGTCGAAGGTGAAGTCGTCGATGCGGAACGAGGTGTAGCAGCCGCCCGGCTGCACGGATTGCTCTATGACCAGAACCTCGAGCCCCTCGCGGGCCAGCAACGCCGCCGCGCAGAGGCCGCCGATACCGGCGCCGATGACGATGACCTCGTATTTATCTTTCAGGATTGGCTCGAAAGATACCATGTGACCTTGTGACACGGGTTTCGTGGGCTGTGATGCCAAGAATCATATCCAACTGGCGCAAGCAAGGCAATTTGACTGGAGCAGGGGTCAGGCGGGAGTCTATTCATGTCGTTTGACTTGAATGCCGCCTGACCCCCATCATAGTCACATCATATTCAGGTGCGGGATCGCGCAAATGACTTGAATCCCGCCTGACCCCGGCTCTAGTCAGTGGAGTAGTTGTGAAGCACCAGGTCATATCGTTCGCAAACCAGAAGGGCGGGGTGGGAAAGACCACCACCTGCATCAACCTGGCCGGGGCCCTGGCCGAGACCGGCACCTCCATCCTGCTGGTGGACATGGACTACCAGAGCAATCTCACCCTGGGGGTGGGACTGGACCTGGGGCCCGAGGACAAGAGCACCGGGGACGTTCTGCTGTACCCCGAGGTGTCGTTCCGGGAGACAATCCACCGCTCGTGCATCCCCAACGTGGACATAGCCCCGGCCACGCTGAGCCTCTCAAAGGTGGACATCAACATAGACCGGCGGCCGGAGCGGCACCGCATCCTGCACGACAAGCTCTACGAGGTCAAGGACAACTACGACTACGTCTTCATCGACTGCCCGCCGGCGTTCAACCTCCTGACCGTAAACTCCCTGTCGACCTCGGACGGCATCATCATCCCCATCCAGTGCTACCCGTACTCCCTGGCCGGCTTGAACACCCTGCTGGAGATAATCGACGACATCCGTTACGCGTACAACTTCGACCTTGAGATAACCGGCATAGTCCCCGCTGCCTACGACTCCAACACCCGGCTGGCCGCCGACGTGCTCGCCGAGCTGCACACCCGCTACGGGGGCAAGGTCTACGACACCATCATCAAGAAGAGCGTGAAGGTCGCCGAGGGCCCGGTGCACCGCAAGCCGATGGTCCAGTACGCGAAGTCACACCCGGTGACCCAGGCTTACCGCGAGCTGGCGAAGGAGTTCCTGAAGCGAGAAGGCTAGTTCCGCCCGGCGATTCTCATCGTCTGTCCAGCGACCTGACCATGGCCAGCGCGAGGTCGCGCCCGCGCTCCGTCACGCTGATGTCCACGTTCTCGGGGACGTCCCGGTCCGTGTGGTAGTAGGGGCAGAAGTTGTTCTCGTTCATCGCGAAGATGCTGATCGCCTTGAAGCCGCGCACCAGGGGCACCATGGCATCAGTGCCCAGCCGCACAGTATAGGTGCCGATCTCGGGGAAGGTGCCGTCGTGTTTAAGGGACCTCGCGATGCCGACCAGCTCCTCGGAGTAGGGGCGGGCGCGCACGAACCCCTCCCTCACGCCGTAGAGGATGGTCCCGTTGCCGACAGACTCCAGGTTGATGAAGTAGCAGTCGTCCCTGCTCAGCTCGCGGCCGTGCGCCTTGAAGTACTGGACCATGCCCATCATGATCGCCTCCTCGCAGCCCACGGAGAGCACCGTCAGGTCGCAGTTCTCCAGGGGCTCGCGCAGCACGTCGGAGGCGATGGACATGCAGGCGGCGATGCCGGTCAGGTTGTCGATGGCGCCGACCACGTAGTGCCCGGTGCCGATGTCGAGGAAGCCGAGCGTGGCGGCGATGAGCCCGATGCTGCTGATGCCCTGGATGACCCAGGTGATGGCCCACATGGCGGCGCCCGACGGCCAGACGGCCCTGACAACCGCCACCACGCAGATACCGATCATGCAGAGCAGCATGGGCATCATCACGTTGGGGGTCGCGTCGAACTTCTCCTTGTAGAACCTGGCCACCTTCTCGTCCAGCTCTTCGTTGAAGACGGTGGTGCCGACCTTGGCGGCGTCGTAGTGGGCTGAGACGAAGACGTGCTTCCTCGCGCCCTCGTTCGGGATGTAGCCGATGACGTTCTGTGAGGGGTAGCGGGGGATGACGTTGCGGACGATATGGAACTTGGTGGTGAGATCGCCCCAGAAAGAGAGCGCCATCAGGGCCGCCACGCCCGCCATGGTCCAGGGGATCCACGCCGGGCGCGTCCACATGGTGACGACACCTGCGAGCAGGGCGATGAGCGTGTGGGTGAAGTAGACCCAGTAGTAGTGCGGGCTCACACGGTACCGCTCGACGGTGGTCTGAAGGCCCATATCCCGGTAGCGCTTCTCCAGGTACTCCGCGGCCCTGCGCTCGCCCTCCTTGGTCGGCCCGCGGTCCTCGAAGGCGGCCAGCGCCTCTATCTCGTGCATCATGTCGATTGTCATCATACCGTTCCTTCTAAAAACGCAAGATCACCTCAAACCACTTTGTGCATTCTACTCGCAATGCAAGAAATGGTCTGAGGGAATCATGCAAGTTGAAGCTCATAAAGATTGGGGCGAAGATAGTCTCCCACTCCCGGATGACCGTACTCCAGATGGCCGAGGTCGCGGTTCCGGAGAAGCTGTTCCGGTCAATACTGTCGAGAATTCACAGGCCGGGGAAGGCATGCGCGAGAGCGCCAGCATTATGCTTGTGAACGCTGCTCGCGGAATCGATGACGAAAACAAGGGGCAACTGTCCCCCGACGACGGGAAACCTGAAGGTTTGGAGGCGAGATGACAACGACGGTCGAAGGGTAAGCTCCGGACGACCGTCAACCACGTCGGAAAGGAGCAATCTGTGGTAACATCACTCCGAGCGGCATGACAACTGTCTCGGGAAGGCAGACCGTGTGGCGGAAACTTAGCCTGCCGAGACGAGTAAGGGGATCAATCATGGACGGAAGGGCCCGCTTCCCGGCACTCAAGATATTTGCTGCCTCAATCCTTGTTTTCTCGCTTGCACTGCCTGGGACTAGCCTCACAACCGTCGTATTCCCGCAGCAGGCGATGGCCCTGTCTGATACGCCTGTGGAGCAGACATGGGAGGCGGCGGGAGAGGTCTACGCCATTCTCAATACAGGGGGAGTCACATATATCGGGGGGGAATTCCGCTCTGTTGGACCCAGTACAGGTAGCGGGGTCCCCATAAGCATGTCCTCCGGAAGCCCTGTCGCCAACTACCCCAAGATCGGGGAGTCGGTATGCGCGTCTGTGCCGGACGGCTCGGGAGGCTGGTTCATCGGTGGCAGTTTCGACTTCGCCGGCGGGTTCACCCGCAACCGCCTTGCCCACATCGAGGCGGACGGTTCCGTTGACACCGACTGGAACCCGGATGCCAACGGCACGGTCCATACCCTGGCCATCTCCGGCTCAACCGTGTACGCGGGGGGCGAATTCACCACCTTCAAGGGCGGCACGGTCCCCCGGGACTACATAGCGGCCATCCCGACCGCCGGGGACGGCACGCCCGACGGGACCTGGGACCCGGATGCCAACGGCACGGTCCATACCCTGGCCGTCTCCGACTCAACCGTGTACGCGGGGGGCGAATTCACCACCTTCAAGGGCGGCACGGTCCCCCGGGACTACGTAGCGGCCATCCCGACCGCCGGGGACGGCACGCCCGACGGGACCTGGGACCCGGATGCGTCGAGCAATGTCCGCGCACTTGCCATCTCCGGCTCAACCGTGTACGCGGGGGGCGCATTCACAACCTTCAAGGGCGGCACCGTCACACGGAACCATGTCGCCGCCATGCCGACCGGCGGGGACGGGACCCCCACGACATGGAATCCTGATGCGGACAGTTGGGTCATTTCTCTAAATATCTCGGGCTCCACCGTATACATGGGGGGTTGGTTCGACGAGCACATCGGGGGCGCGAAGAGGCTCCACCTGGCGGCTATAGACGCCACCACCGGCAATGCCACCGCATGGAACCCGGGCGCCAGTTCAAATGTTTATACGCTGTCCATATCCGGCAGCACCGTGTTTGCCGGGGGGGACTTCGGCAGCATCGGGGCGAAAGAAAGGGTCGGCATCGCGGCCGTAAACCCAACTACGGGGGAGGCCACTTCCTGGGACCCGGGTGAAGGGCTGGCAGAGGTCCAAGCAATAGCGGCATCTGGCTCAACGATCTATGTAGGAGGTCCGTTCACCAGCATGGGGGGGCAGACGAGGAACAACATAGCGGCGATCGATGCAGCCACCGGCGAAGCGACATCGTGGAACCCTAACGCGGATAACTGGGTTGCTACTATCGCCGTCTCCGGTTCAACCGTCTACGTGGGAGGCGTGTTCACCAACATCGGGGGGCAGGCGAGGAATGGCCTGGCGGCGCTCGATACCGCCACGGGAAACGCGACCTCGTGGAACCCGAATCCGACAGGCGGCTCTGTCCGTGCCCTGGCGATCTCGGGAGCTACCATCTATACCGGGGGGTATTTCACCGGCGTCGGTGGTCAGGCGAGAAACAGGATAGCTGCGCTCGATGCGGCCACGGGAAACGCGACCTCGTGGAACCCGAATGCCGACGCCGCGGTCAAGGACCTGGAGGTCTCGGGCTCTACAGTCTACGCCGGGGGGTATTTCACCGGCATCGGGGGGCAGGCGAGGAGTAGCCTGGCGGCGCTCAGCACCACGACGGGCAACGCCACCGCATGGAACCCTAACCCGACCGGTGGCATGGTGGAGGCCGTAGAGGTCTCGGGCTCAACCATCTACGCCGGTGGGGACTTCACCAACATCGGGGGGCAGGCGAGGAATAGCCTGGCGGGATTAAGCGCTGCCACAGGGGACGCAAACACCTGGAACCCTGCTCCCGAGGGTCCGGTACTTTCTCTCGAGGCGGCAGGCGATGCCCTTTTCGTCGGCGGGTACTTCGGCGAGATCGGCGGCGGACTGCGGTGGTGCTTCGCACAGTTCGGCTACCCACCCCCCACCATCTCCTCTATCACCCCCGGCAGCGGGGAGGAGGGCACAACCGTGAACATCACGAGCCTGAAGGGGACCGGCTTCCGGGCAGGGGCGGGCGTCAAGCTCACCAGGAGCGGCCATGCGACTATCACCGCCTCCAGCGTGGCCGTTGTCTCGTCGACTGAGATAACGTGCAGGTTCAACCTGGCGGGAGCCGCCGTGGGTGTGTGGAACGTGCTCGTCAGTAACGTCGACGGACAGAGCGCGACCAAGTCGAGCGCCTTTAATGTGACGCAAACACCTGTGACCACCTACCCGGACTGGTACCTCGCCGAAGGCTCCACAGCCTGGGGGTACGACTGCTACATCTCAATAGAGAACCCTAACGAGGATGCGGTTAACGCACAGGTTACTTACATGACGGACACCGGGCCTGTGGACGGGGGGGTTGTCCCGCTGCCGGCGCTTTCCCAGGCAACAGTGAACCCCCGCGACACGCTCGGGGACCGCGACTTCTCAACGCAGGTCACCTGCCAGGAAGATGAGACGATAGCGGTGGACAGGACCATGAGCTGGACCGGTCAGGGGGCCGCCTCTCCTGAGGCCCACAACTCGGTCGGGGTCACCTCCCCCAACGATAAGTGGTATCTGCCGGAAGGCTCAAGCCAGTGGGGGTTCGAGTGCTGGCTGCTCATCCAGAACCCGAACGGCGCCGAGGCTACCGCTACTATCACCTACATGATCGAGGGCGCCCCTTCGGAGCAGTTCGAGAAGAAGATACCGGCCAGCTCCAGGGCTACCTACAACATGGAGGCCGACATCGGCAGGCGCGACGCCTCCATCAAGGTAGACTCGGACATCCCGGTGATCCCCGAGCGGGCGATGTACAGGAACAACCGCAGGGAAGGGCATGATTCAATAGGCACCACTGCGCCTGCGCTAGATTACTACCTCGCCGAGGGCACCACCGCATGGGGGTTCACCACCTATATGCTGGTACAGAACCCGAACGAGAGTGAAACCGAGGTGAGCCTCACCTACATGACTAGCGAGGGGCCTGTGACAGACGCGCCGTTCACGATGCCCGCGAGCTCGCGGAAGACAATACGGGTGAACGACGCGCACCCCAACAAGGACCTTTCCACCAGGGTGACTGGAAGCCAGCCAATAATCGCTGAGCGGGCGATGTACTGGGACAACGGGACCGGCGAGGCGTGCCACGACTCCGTCGGTATGGCGAGCCCGCACGCTGCCTTCTACCTGCCCGACGGGGAGACGTCGAACGGGAAGGAGACCTGGACGCTCGTCCAGAATCCGAACGGCGAAGAGGTCACCGTGCAGATAAGCTACCTGACCCCCACCGGGCAGGGTAACGTGACCAAAACGGAGAAGGTGCCCTCCAACTCGAGGAGCACGTTCAACATGGTGGAGCACTCCGGCATCAACGGACGGGCGGCAATCATGGTCGTAGCCGATGAATCCGAACTGCCCATAATGTGCGAACGCGCGATGTACTGGAACTCTCGCGGGGCGGGAACCGACACCATAGGGGGGTACTCGGAATAGCCCACAAGTGCTTGAGAAGAACGCTATTTTGCTTTGATACGGAGCGGGTGAACCAGCTCGCTCAATCTGCACACGTCTCTACGGTTGATAAAGAGACGTCAGATCCGGATGGTTTGATATCAACCACATGTAGTAAAAGGGTCTTGTCTTACGGTATTGCGAATTGAGCGGGGGGGTCAGACCCGTCTAGTTGCATTATCTCCAATCGTGATTCGGCCTCAGCTAACGCAACGATACGCGTCTGACCCCGCTTACCAGCCTTTGTCGCGGACGATGCAGGCCGAGGCGTTTATCCCCGACAGCATCACCAGCGGCACGCCCCCGCCGGGGTTGGTGCTGGCGCCTGCCAGGTAGAGGTTCTCGATGACGGGTGAGCGCCAGGAGGGGCGGAACGGGCCGAGGTTGGGCAGGCTCATCTCCAGCCCGTAGATGGAGCCCTCCGGCAGCAGCAGCTCGCGCTCGAAGTCCAGCGGGGTCCGCATGTCCTGCTCCTCGATGAGGCCGCGTACTCCCGGTATCACCGAGCGGTCGAGGTAGGAGACCACCTCTTCCATGAAGCCCGGCTTAAGGTCGTCCCAGGTCCCGTACTTGAGGTGATACGGCCCGGCCGATAGCAGCCCCAGGCTGAACTTGCCCTCCGGCGCGCATGCCGGGTCCGTGATGCTCGGGCATATCAGCCCGTGCGGCAGGTCGGTGATGGGGGGCATCAGCCCCTCGGCGTAGTACTCGTCCCAGTAGTCGTTGAGCTGGTTGGGCGGGGGCACCATGACCGTGAAGTGGCACCGTATCTGCTCGGGCTTGCGCTTCAGCCCGAAGTAGACCATCGGCGCCGGTATCGACAGGGTGTACCGCTCGATCGCCGAGGCGAAACGCGCGGGGATGTTCGCCCGGCCGACCAGGTCCAGGTAGGTCGGCAGCGCGCTGGCGTTGGAAAGCACCACACGGGCCTCGATCCGCTGCCCGTCCTCCAGCTCCACCCCCACCGCGCGTCCGTTCTCGATCACGATGCGGCTCACCATGGTGTTCAGGCGTATCTCCGCCCCGTTCTCCCCGGCTATGCGGGCCAGCGCCGCGGGGATCGCGCCCATGCCGCCCCTGGGGTACCAGTAGCCTTCGTGGGCCAGGTAGCTCAACACCGCGAATATCCCGCTGATGCGGTTCGCCGGGATCCCGGCGAACAGGTTCTCGAAGCTCACTATGGTCAGCGCCTTCTCGGTCGTCATGTAGCGGCGGTTGACCGCGTCCTGGTTGGTAAGCGCCACGCTGAGTATGAGTGGCAGCGCGGACAGCAGCCGCCGGCTGGCAAGGGCTTTCAACATGTGGGACGGCGTGCCGAACCTCTCCAGGGGCGGAAACGGCTCGCGCACCAGCACGCGAGCGCTGTCCCAGATCGTCTTCATGTCCGCGCAGAACCGCAGCCAGCCCTCCCGGTCCACGGGCGCGAACCGCGCGATGACGTCGGCGGACTCCACCGGGTCCATCGGGAGCAGGACGCTCATCCCGTCCTTGAAGCGCATGTCGTAGACGGGGTCGAGCAGGTCCATCTCCAGGTAGTCCTCGACGGAAAGCCCCATCATCTCGAAAAAGCGGTGGTATATCTCCTTGTACAGGACGAAGATGGCGCCCACGTCGAACTTGTGGCCGTTCAGGTCGTAGGTGGCGCAGCAGCCGCCCAGCCTCCCGCTCTGCTCCAGCACCAGCACGCTCCTGCCTCGCTGGGAGAGCAGGTCGGCGACCGTGAGGCCGCCCACGCCGGACCCGATGACGACTACGTCGTACACGCTCTAGCCCCTCGCCGCCGTCCGCCAGCCGGGGATGTTTTGTGAGAACCGCCGCATCTCGAACTCCTCGAGGTAAGGTACCGTGGACATGAACCCGCGCACCGCCGGCCTCTTGATGATGTCGGGCAACATGTTCCATATCCGCTTGGCGACGTACGACGGGTAGAACGTCATCACGGTGCGCCTGAATGCGTCGTAGGCCTCGGCCTTGTCCTCGATGGCCATGGCGGAGATCCGCCCGCTGACCAGCGCGCCCAGCATGCCGAAGAAGAGGAACGGATCGATGACCCCGGCAACGGTACCAGAGAGTATCTTGTTGCCCAGAAACAGGCGCGGGTTGCGCAGGCTTCCCACCGGGCAGGCCCCGCCCAGCAGGTCGGTCCAGCCGGTGAACTCCATCCCTTCGAGCTCAGAGAGCATGCTGACGAACTTCTCCCGGCCATGACGGGTGAGGGGGACATCGCGCTGGAAGAGGAGCGCGAAACCGGCGCCGTTGATGGTGCAGTTGAACGCGTAGTCCCTGGTGAAGTCGTCCATCCAGAGGGCCACGGTGGTCAGGTCGTGGTCGACGGTGCCCTTGGCGAAGTAGCCGTACAGCGGCGCGTAGGGGATGCCCAGGGCCTCGTACGGCTCTATCTTGAGCCCGGTGGCGACGATCGTCTCGGCCGGGAGGCGCGCGTAGTCACCCTGCGTTATCAGGGGGTGGCCGAACTCTATCTTGACCCCCTGGCTCTCGGCCTCCTTCTGCAGCAGGCTGTCGATGGAGGTAGAGCGCGAGCCGCGCTCCACCATGTACATCCCGATGGACGCCTTCAGGGGAAGGTCGTAGCGCCTGCCCCAGGCGTAGATGCGAGCCTGGTCGAGCAGCCTGGCGGCCGGCCCGATGTCGATTCCGGTGTACCTCTGGAGCGTCGGTATGTCGAAAGGGCTCCCCGCGGGATCGGGGCGGAACTCGGGCATGCCCCCAATGCGCTCCTCGCGCTCGAAGATGGTGACCTCGTGGCCCCTGCGGGCAAGGTTGACGGCGGCGGTGAGGCCGGACAGCCCGGCCCCGACGATCGTTACCTGGGACATCCTCACACCTCCGCTGTAGGGCTTCAGGGCAGGTTCTGGTAGCCGGGCAGGGCCCGGAAGAAGTTGTTCATGGCGGGCTTGAACTGCTCGGCGTGCTGCTGGACGAACTGGAGCTGGGGGCCCATGACCCTCTTCTTGAAGCCCACCGGCGTCCCGTCGAAGACGCGGCGCGCGAACAGGTTGCGGTTGAAGTACCGCGTGTAGCGCTTGAACAGGTCGAAGGCGGCGGACTTGTCGAAGTGCGCCATAGCCGCGATCCTGCCGGAGACCAGCGAGCCGTGCACCCCGAACAGCGCGAAGGGGTCCATCATGCCCGACAGTGTCCCGGCCAGTATCTTGTCGCCCACGAACATCCGCGGGTTGCTGTACTCGGCGGTCGGCACCAGGCCCTCGTGGTAGTCCCACGACGCGCACCGCATGTGCTCCTGTCCCCATAGCTGCTCGTCGACGAACCTGTCGAACTCGCTGTCCTTCACCGGCTCGCGGGCGAAGTAGAGCACGAAGACCATGCCGCCGGACGCGCCGAAGTACGCGTAGTCCAGGACCGCGTCGTTGAACCAGACGGCGCAGGTCGCCCCGGGGTCGCACTTGCCCCGCCCCAGGTAGCCGAACACCTTCTGGTAGGGGATGTGGAACGCCTCGAACGCCTCGAAGTAGAGCCCGGTCGCGATGACGGTGTCGGGGGGGAGCGCAGCGAAGTCGCTCTGGCCGACCAGCGGGTGGTTGAACTCGAAGGTCACGCCTGCGTCCAGGCAGGCGTTGTAGAGCAGCATGTCCAGGGCTGTCTTGTGAGAGCCCCTCTGGACGCAGTGGAGGTTGACCGAGCGCACGTCCATGGGGACCTTGTAGTCGTAGGGGTACATGTTCCACTGCTCGCAGGGGGTCACCTCCGGCTCACCCAGCTCGACCCCGATGAACCGGCCGAGCGGGCCCGGCTCCAGCGGCGTGACGTCCACCGCGGGGTGGGCCTGCGGCATGCCCCCGACCCGGTCGAACTTGTCGAGGACGGTCACGTCCTTGCCCCCCCGGGCGAGGTTGAGCGCGGCGGTCAGCCCGGAAAGCCCGGCCCCGACGACGATTACCTCTTTCGCGCCGTACGCTGCCATCTCCATCCCCCCTTGGTGAAAAAAGACCTCAGACCAAAACTTTCAGCATCGCTGATTTCGACCGGTTGAAAGAAATGGTTTGAGGTTTTCTTTCATTCAGTGTGAAAAAAGTGGTTTGAGGTGTTCTTTCAGGTTCGAGGTCTTCTTTCATGTCATCAAACGCCCCGGCATCCGGGCCACCTCGCGCAACTGCTTCAGACGGTGCCGCCTGGTCGCCTCGTCAACGCCGGCTCCAATGGCCATGCCGGCCAGCGCCGCGGCGACGAGCATCGCCAGCAGCGCCATCGCGCTCCTGTGGTCCCACGCGAACCCGATAAGCCGCATCATCCCCGACTCCTAGAAGAAGAACTTCTTCATCTGTCCGGTGTCGTACTCCCAGCGCCTGTTGGAGATGTTGTTGGGGTCCATCGCCATCTTGACCCTGGTGAAGGCGTCGATCAGCAGGGCCAGGTTGGGCTGGGCCGCGGGAAGCGCCAGGTCCATCAGCGGCATGCCCTTGACCAGCGCCCCTCCGCCCGCCGCGATTATCATCCCCTGGGACATGGCCACGCCGGTGGCCCTCCAGTACCCGAAGAAGATGCGCAGCAGGTCGTCCTTGTCGCACTGGTTGGTGTAGACGTCGTACTCCATGTAGGCGGCGCGCCCCATGTGGTAAGGCTGCAGGTAGGTGGACGCGTCGTCGGGCGGCAGCGCGTCGTCGGTGGTCCCGACCTGGTTGGTGCACGCCTCGCGCATGTCCTTCTCTATGCCGACCATGTTGTCCAGCTTGTCGATGAGCGCCCCGATCATGAACGAGCCCCGCACACGCTGCACCCGCACCGTTACGTTGAAGTACTTGACCCACTTCTCCATGTCCACGAACTCGTTTTCCTCGGTCATGTCCATGAGGGCCTCTTTGGGAAGGTAGTCGAAGGCGGGGAAGTTCTCCTCCAGCATCTTCTGGGTGACCTGGGCCTTGATGTCGGCCTCCTCCTCGGTCTCGCCACCGAAGATGGTCAGCAGGTTGTGTCGCGGCATCAGCTCGGCGACCTTGGCGGCCTCGCGGTTATCGTCCCCGATGAATATGCCGTAGAACGAGTTCATGAGGTGGGCAAGCTCAAGTGAGAGGTTGTCCTGCGAGATCATGTACAGCGCGTCCGCCATTATGCGCAGGTCGTCCTCCTCCAGCGCGGGGAAGATCTGCTGGTGGTAAGGCGCCTCGGGGTAGAGGCGTACGGTCATCTCCGTCACCACGCCAAGCGTACCGAAGGCGTAGCGGAACATGGTGGAGATGTCCGGCCCGGGCCCCGGCACGTGACCCTTCACCGCGTCGTAGGAGGCCGGCCCTGTCTTGAGGATATCGCCGGTCGGAAGAACCATCTTCACGTCGATGATGTTGTCCATACCGAACCCGTACTTCGAGGCCATGGTGTTTATGTTGCAGAACGCGTGGTTGCTGATCACGCCCGCCGTCGCGGACGTTGACGGGTTCAACAGCCTCATCCCCTCGCGCTGGGCGGCCGCCTGCAGCAGCAGGTAGTTGACGCCCGGCTGGATGGTGGCGTACAGGTTGTCACCGTCGATGTCCAATATCTCGTCCATGCGCCTCAGGTCGCAGATGATCCCGCCGTAGGGGGGCAGGGCCAGGCCGGCCGTGGTCAGGCCGGTGCCGAACGGCATGACGTCTATGAGGTACTCGTTGGCTACGCGGTACACCGCCTGCACGTCCTCGGTCGACGCCGGCAGCGCCACGATGTGAGGGTAGCAGGCGGGCACGAAGGACTGGTCCCGCGCGTAACCGCAGAGGACGGACGGGGCGTCCGTCGCCCACTCGTCCCCGAGTGCCTCTCTGAGCGCCGCCAGCGCTTTGCCGAGGTTCTCCTCCCGGTTGTGCACCGGGTCCTTCTCCATCACCAGGGGCCGGTGGACCACCCTGCGGGCCCTGATCTCCTCTCGGATCCTGCTCTCTGCCATGAAACGCCTCCTAAAGCGCCAGCGCTATGACCTCGGCGAGGTCGTAAACCTTCATCTTCGACTTCTTCGCCTTCAACGCGTCCTCGAAGAGCCTCACACACAACGGGCAGGCGGTCACGATCGCCCCGGCTCCCACGTGCTCGGCCTCGAAGAGCCTCTCGTCGGTGACCCAGCGGGCGTACTCCGACTCCCAGAGGTAGGCGCCCCCGCCGCCCCCGCAGCAGAGCGCGTTCTTGCGCGCCCGCTCGAACTCGATCAGCTCCAGGCCGGGGATGTGGTCGAGCACGTCGCGCGGCTCGTCGAACACGCCCATCCTGCGGCCAAGCCTGCACGGGTCGTGGTACACCGCCTTGATCTTGACCTGCTTTGAAGGCTTGAGCGCTTCCCTGTGGATCAGCGTGTTGAAGATCTGCGAGACGTGGTAGGCCTCGATGTCGGCCAGCTTGGTGTACTCCTCCTTGAATACGGTGCAGGCGTGGGGGTCCGCGGTGATTATCTCCTTGACCCCGGCCTTCTCGAAGAGCTCGATGTTGGCCAGGGCGTAGGTCTCGAAGTAGTCGCGGTCGCCCAGCTGCAGCAGCAGCGCTCCGCTGGAGACCTCCTGCCTGCCCAGGATCCCGAAGTCGACGCCGCCCGCGACGAGCACGTCGGCCACCGCCTTCATGCGGGGCGCCAGAGAGCCGAACGCCGAGTACTCGTCACCCACGAAGAGGATGTACTCGACCTTCTCGGAGAGCGCGTCCTTGAGCTTCAGGTCCTTCGCCCAGGCGACCCTCTTGGCCGCGGCCACGCCGTAGACGTTGTCGGTCTTCTCCAGGTTGTCATAGGTCTCGGCGAACCACCCCTGCGGCCACCAGCCGTCCTGGACGGCCTGCTCCCGGAGGAGCTCGAAGACCCACATGGGGTGGAGCTGCTTTACGGGGTAGCAGCGGTCCTGGCAGGAGCCGCAGAGCATGCACGCGTACAGCGCGTGCTTCATCATCTCGTCCGGCTCGATCTCGGCCAGGTCCAGGCAGCGGGCCATCTCCAGCTTGCCGCCCGCGTAGTAACCCTCGTAGCGGAAACGCGTACCAGAGGGGCAGTTCCTCCAGAAGCGCGGGTCCTCGCACTGCTGGGCCATCACCGCCTGGCAGAGCTTGCACTTGCCGCACAGCGAGAAGTCCTCTCGAAGCTCGGCCAGCACCTCGCGCGGAGCCGTCATTCTGCGCTTCATCACTTAGACTCCTTCCAGTAGCTGGTCGGGGTTGAGAAGCCCCTTGGGGTCCATGGTCTTCTTGAACAGCTTTATCATCTGCACGTAGGAGGGGTCGGTGCGCGAGTAGAGCATCTCGGCCACCTTGCCGACGGGCTTGTCCACGAACGCCTTGTCGTCCAGCAGCGCCTCGAAAGCACCCAGGCGGGCCTTCTCGGCGGCTGCCGCCTGCTTCTCGTCGGAGGGGTCCCAGTAGAGGTCGGCCTCGCAGTAGGCGGCTCCCCCGAAGTAGGTGGGGACCACGATCTTGCCCGCCTCCTCCTTGAGACCGGCCGCCTTCACCTGCTCGTCGATGAGGGCGAACGTGGAGGGAACGTTCTTGAAGTACTGGTAGGCGAAGACGTTGTCGCAGCACCCCTTGAAGAAGTCGCGGTCCGGAACGTTCCAGGGCTTCTGCAGGGCGGCCTCCAGTCCCTCGGGGACGGCGCCCTTGAGCAGTTTGCCGCCGCGCTCCCTGGCCGCCTCCTTGTTGTAGCGCTCCCACAGCTCGACCAGTTCCTTGTGGTGCTCCATGGTGATGACCACGGTCCAGGGGTTGAGCTTCTTCTTGAGGCCGGCCACATTGCCCGCGTCGCCCCCCGCCAGCAGGACCGACAGGTAGCGGTCGTTGGCGGCGAACGCCTCGAAGCACCACTCCGCGCGGCTGGTCTTGTATAAGAGGTCCCTGGCCGGCTCCAGCTCGTCGAAGCCGAAGGCGAGCAGGCTGCGGGCCTCCCTGTTGGGGTAGGTGTAGACCAGGCCGTAGTAGGGGATACCGAAGATGTCCTCGGAGGCCCCGAAGAACGGCGAGAACTGCGGGCCCTGGTCCTCGCGGAAGTCGGCGTGGCCCTCGTCGGTCATCTGCTGCGAGCCCGAGACCCACTTCTCGCCTGTCCCCAGCATCGCGTAGAAGACCGAGTACTGGATGTGCCGGTAGCCCCCCGAGCCCATGAGGATGTCGCGGTCGATGTACGAGCGAAGGACGGAGTCGGATGTCCCCGCCACCGGGTACAGCACCCGCTGGTTCTCCTTGGCGAGCTCCCTGGCAAGCTGGTCGAAGGTCACCCCTCCGAACACGTGCGCGGTAAGGTTGCGTGTGTCTATCTTCTTTATCTGGTTGAGCTTGACCAGGTCGACGAGTACGCCCTTCCTGCCCGCCAGGTCGCCGCCCTGGTACCTGCGCCGGACCGAGAAGATGGGGATGTCGTTCTCGTAGCAGAAGTGGGCCGTGTCGGCGAGCTGCCACTCGTCGGCCGGCGTCACCACCGTCAGCCCCCCGTCCGACACCGGCTCCCTGAAGTAAGAGGAGAGGGCCCGGGAACCGGTCTTGACGTTACCCTCTCCCAGCAGTCTCTTGAGCTCGCTGGCTGCGCTCCCGTTCATCAGTCCCTCCTGGTTGTGTGGCCTTGCGACCCGGCGCCGGCGCCCCCGGTGCGCCCGGGGGACATGGCCTGCGCTACAGGGCCCGGCCCGTCAGCTGACGTCGATTATCGACTCGAGACCCTTCTCGGTCAGTATCTCCGGGTAAATCTTGAAAGCCGGCTTGATGACCGGCAGGAGCTTGAGCATGCGGGGCACCGACCCCTCGGACTCTATCTCGCCGGAGGTCAGCGCCTTGATGAGGTTGAGCTTGCCGAGCCAGAACTTGTGGGCGGTGTCCGTAGCCATGGTGAGGGTGGCGTCCGCGGTGAGGTCCTGCGCCCCGGCCGTCAGCTTCATCTCGTCACCGCTGCAGTCGATCCAGACCTCCCCGTCGGGATCGTTGTAGATGAAGTGGACAATCAGCTTCGACGCCAGAGCCTTCGCCTTGATCTCGGGGTCGGCCGACAGCTTGTCGAAGAGCTCGTCGAGGCAGTCGATGAAAGGCTGGATATCCGAAAAGTAGGGCATTGGCGCGTCTCCTTTCTGAAGCAACGCTTGTGGTCGGTACCGCGCGAACGGGGATCCGTCCCCTCCGGCTGGAGCCAGCGGGAAGCACCACCCCGTCAGCGACCGTGACGCTGATAATTATTATTTCTTTCAGATAGGAATGTCAATTGACCAAAGAGTACAGTTATACTATCAGCAATGTTGGGCGATCAACCCATGGACGAACCGTGGGGTCGGACGTTTGCAGTGCCGTTGGAATACGTCGATTTCGACAAGGACATACCGCAATTAAAACGTCCGACGCCACTCTATATTCAGGGGTGGCGCATGGCTGAGAGCATCGTTGTGGGAGCGGGCCTTTCAGGGCTGGTGGCGGCGATAAACCTGGCCAGGGAAGGCCGGGACGTGCTGGTCCTGGAGAGGGAATCGAGGGTCGGGGGTTCGCCGCTGTACCACCCGTCGCCGGAGGGGACCCCCGTGGACCCGGCGGCGCTTGAGGCGTTCATCGGCATAGACATAAGCCCTGCGCTTCATCACTTCGAGGGCCGCGCCGTGGTCTCGGGCGAGGTGATCCCGACCGACTCGGAGGCCATACGGTCGAGGCTCATCGAGCGCGGGCCACGCTCGACCTCGCTGGACAGCCTTCTTTATAGCATCGCGGTCGACGAGGGTGTGAAGTTCGAGTTCGGCCACGCGATATGGTCCAACGACGACGTGGCGAAGCTCCCCCCCGACAGCATCATCGCCACCGGGCTGTACTTCGAGGGCTTCGACGCGACACGCGTCCCGTACCTGACCTCGTTCCATTTCGTCTCCAGGCAGACCATCGCCGACGAGTCGAGCAGCCACGTCACCATCTACCACGACAGGTTCACCAGCGACTACGCGTACACCACCTCACTGAACGGCATACTGTTCGCCCACGTGTTCCAGCGCAGGCCCATCGGGAAGCAGACGCTGGAGGCGTTCGAGGAGGCGGTGTTCATCGCTGAGGGGTACGAGTACAAGGCGTGGGAGCACTTCACCTTTCCCGTGCCCGCCGCGTCAATCAGGAACCCGCGCCTGTTCGCGGGGGACAAGATACTGGCGGGGACGCTAGCGGGCTACATGGAGTCATACATGTTCTTCGGCATGCTGGGGGCGCTTGTCTCCGGGAAGATCGCGGCCATGGCCGTGAGCGACAAGGCGCGGGCGTGTGAGGAGTTCAGGCTCGCGACCCGCTCCTTCGCGGGAGCGTACCTGGTCAAGAAGGCGACCAACCTGGTGCCCCTGCCGCTGCTGCTGCCGCAGCTGAAGGTGGCGCTGAGGCACGCCTTCGACTATCCGCTCGTCACGAAGACGGTCGCGGAGGCGATGCCGGGCTGGCACAACTGCCAGAGAGCCCTGCAGGGTGCTTGAAAATACACCTTGTGCAAAAGTGCCTGACCCTTTTGCACAAGACAAGCCGTCGAGAACGAGAAGCGCGGACGTAAGTCCGCGCGGCAATGACTGGCGGAGGTCTGGATGAAGAGGGTCGTCGTGATAGGGTCGGGGCCCGGCGGCAGTTCCTGCGCGGCGCTGCTGCAGAGCAGGGGCCTGGAGGTGACCCTGCTGGAGCAGAACGAGTTTCTGGGCGGCAAGTGCTCCACACGCGAGGAGAACGGCTTCAAGGTGGACACCGGCATCCACATGTTCGCCACCGGGGTCAGCGGGCCGCACGGGCAGGTCGCCCGCGAACTGGGGGTGCCTCAGCCGTGGCTGTCCAGGGATCCCAGCGAGAGCATGTGGCTCAACGAGAAGGGCATCTGGTACCTGTACCAGAAGCTGCACAGCCCCGCCGCCATCAAAGAGGTGGTGATGGCGAACATAACCGGCAGGCAGGAGTTCGACGCGCTCAACACCCTGAAGCGCTCGGTCTCCAACTTCGGGCTCCGCGGGCTGATGCACGAGCTGCACGGCATCCGCAAGGCGCTCCCCTGGTTCATCGAGAAGTACGACCGCGTCACGACATCGGAGTTCCTGCACCTGTTCACCGATGACGTGATCATCCACCGCGCGATGAACTGCCTGTCCATGCTGCTGCTGGTCGTGCCCTCGACCAGGTCCAGCGCCGGCGAGTTCATCAGCGTGTTCTCCGAGATATTCCGCAACGGGACCCTCGGAGTGCCGCGCGGCGGTGCCATCGGCGTCCCGCGCTCGTTCATGCGGGCCTTCAGGCGTGACGGCGGCCGGCTCGTGATGGGCGTCGCCGCGAAGCAGATACTCGTGGACGGCGGACGCGCGACCGGAGTGCTGGGGTCCGACGGGGTGGAGTACCCCGCCGAGGTCGTCATCTCCAACGCCGGGCTGAAGCAGACCGTTGGTCTGGCAGGCCCCGAGAACTTCTCTGGAGAGTACGTCGACTACGTGGAAGGCCTCGAGCTCTCCTACTCCTGGATGGCGAGCAAGCTCTTCATCAAGGGCCGGGGGCTGGACCTCAAGGCTCCATCGTTCTTCCCCATTCCCCAGGTCGAGCCCGAGCGGATATTCGAGTACTGCGACGAGCCGGGCGGCCTGCCGGCCGACCCGTTCCTGTTCTGCCCCATACCCACCGACTGGGACCCGACCCTGGCGCCCCCCGGGCACCAGCTGATACTTGTAGGCGTCCCGACCTCCAACGAGGTGGACCAGGAGGAGCGCAGCCAGAAGATGCTGGACATCGCGGAAGAGAAGTTCTTCAGCTTCTTCCCGGATGTCCGCGACAAGGTGGTGGCCCGGAGCCGCATCACCAACAAGGACACCAACCACATCACCCGTAAGGGTACAGGCGAGTGCATCGGCCTCGCCCAGATACCCGGGCAGACCGGGGCCGACAAGCCGCACCCGAAGATGCCGGTCGAGGGGCTCTGGGCCGTCGGCTGCGACGCCGGGGCCCGCGGGGTCGGCACCGAGCAGGGCACCGCCAGCGGGATGCTGGTTGCGAGCCTGGTGAGTTGAACCGCGGGGCTGAGCACGGCTGGGCCGGCTGGATCGCGCGCGTCGAGCGCGCGGCCGCCTCCGAGCGCGGGCCATCGATCCTGGAGGGAATCGCCGACCGCGTCGTCGACCACGCCTTCCTGCGCCGGGGGGACACCGTCCTGGACCTGGGGGCCGGCACGGGCCTTCTCACCTTCAGGGCAGCCCGGCAGGTGGGCCGTGGGGGCGGGGTAGTCGCACTGGACGCCGACGAGGGGTGCCTTCAGACGCTGAGGCTCAGAGGCGAGGCCCTGGGCCTCGAGAACGTGTCCGTGCGCCACGACCGCATGGAGTCGCTTCCGTTCGAGGCGGGGTCCTTCGGCGCGGTCATCTGCCGATCCGCGCTCTCCTACTCGGCGGACCTCCACGCCGCGATCTCGGAGATAAGCAGGGTGCTGGCGCCCGCCGGGAGGTTCTCCCTGTTCGAGCCGCTGCCGGGCGAGACTACCTGGTCGTTCGCCACGGACCTGGATGCGGGCCGGTTCATGAGCATGGAGCACGCGTTGAGGGAAGCAAGGCGTAACTCCTACCTCACCAGAAACGTCTTAAGGAATGAGCTCGACAGCGAGTTCTCGCGCGTCGAGTCCCTGACGGTCCACTACGCGCTCTCGTTCGCCGGCCGCGACGAGGAAGAGCTGGCCGAGGAGTACATGTACGACCTGCCGGGAGAGCTCGGGGCGTTTTACGTGTTGAAAAACGTAATGAAAGCCGAAGAGATAATAGAGTCGGCCCGATGGTTCGCTCGCGCCGCCTCGGCGGGCCGCGTGCGGGGGACACTCCCCTGCCTTTTCGCCTGGGGTGGGCAGTGACCCGTTGAACAGAACGGAGTGGTCGATCAACCCATGGACGAATTGTGGGGTCGGACGTTTGCAGTGCCGCTGGAATACGTTGATTTCGAAAAGGGTATAACGCAATGAAAACGTCCGACGCCACTCATCATTCGAAAGGAGTCCACATGTCAGTCGCCGGGCGGAGAGGCGCCTTTGCAGTAGCG